>JBHLQH010000017.1:7257-76501 GCA_048884965.1 Candidatus Thorarchaeota archaeon
ACATCAAGCACAACAACAGATACTACTACCCCAACCGATGACAGCTTAGGTCAAATCATGCTAATAGCTGGTGCAGGCGGAGGCATCTTGGCTTTGCTTCTTGTACTCATGCTTCTGCGAAAACGACAATCAGGGTAAACTATGAAGCGAAGATTGTATTCCTAATATACAAGAAGGATATGGCACACTCCTGCTGCTGTTGGGAGTGTGCTCCGTATCCGATATCTCTGGTCGTAGAAACAGAATCACCGGAAACTCCCTGCAGATTCTGATAAGCGTAAGAAATGATGGGATGCGTAATCGTATTATGCGGGTCATAAAAGAGGGATTTTCTGTTCCTACACTGTTGAGCATCCCTTTTCATCATATGCATCAATTTTCCAAAGTTTGAGTCAGCTATGGCTAACGTTGAAGGCTTCTGATATATGAGAAACGATGAAACACTTTACTTATCAGCATCGAAAGCTGGAGTGCTATTTGAGGTCAATGTGATGAAAATTGCAGCCATTTCGGCAAGTGCACGGATTGATGGGAACACATCTGCATGTCTTCGAATTGCATTAGAGAGGCTGGAGAGTTGTGGATTTTCAACCAATCTAATTGAATTATCATCATATAGCATAATACCCTGTCATGGATGTAACATCGAATGTATCGAAGACCCTATCTGCCCCTTGATATCAGAGGATGATGTTGTATCATTATGGGAAGAAATCATCGGGTTTGACTGTATCATATGGGGGGTCCCAATATATGGAAATGGGGTTCCAGGTCTCCTGAAATGCTTCTTCGACCGTGCTCAACCACTTGGTCATTATGAGTGGTATTGGAAACCTCAAGTCGTAGCAATCATCATTATCGGCAGCTCAGGACATGATCAGGTAATGGACTGCTCCAAGTTTCTGGTCGAGGAACGGCGGGCTGTAGCATGGCTAAAGATACAGGGTTGGAAAGGAGCTGCGAATAGACCTGAGGTTATGAAATCAATCTTTGAACTTTGTGAAACATTGAAAGATAGTCTGCATAGTCATCTCTAGAAATCCCCCGTAGAACTTTGAAGAGCACGTACGGATAAACGACTTTAGTCGCATATCAATTGCTTGTCCTGTCTTCGGATAGGTGGTGCAAGCGACGACACATATCAATTGCAAATTTTGGTGTAGCTTCAGATCCCAGAATTTAGAAGAGCTGCAAAATACAATGGAATAGTTCCCCAAGGTCCTCAAGATGGGCAGAAATTCATGGACATGATGAATTTTACTAACAAATACGGTAATCCTAAACACCACTTCGATCGGGTATGTTCATCAGGATACATGCCTAGCAATAAACGAAATGAATTGGTCAGTGAGTTCAACGATATATGTGCAACATGGTACATCGAATCTTGGGGTAAGCAATCCTTTGAAAAACAGATTCGCCGATTGAAAAGAGGTCCACCATCAATTTGATAATCACTTCAGGAAGACAACCTGTTGGATTTTAGGAAAACAGAATAGATGCAAGAATACTAACCAGTTTTTCTGCTTCTTCCTGAGTGGAGAAATTTCTAAGCAACATTCTGCCCGAAGGAAAGATATTGATAACTTGACCATTATCTCCTTCAAGAAGTAGCAGAGCTGGTATTCCTACTTTAACGCGCATCTTACTGAGTTCAACAATTTTGCTCTGTAGTGTCATTAAATCAAGTTTAGTTCGTCTACTTGGCTTGACTTCGTAGCCTGTCTTTTCAGAACAGATCTTGAGCTGAAATGTATCAACCAGTTTTAAATTCCTCCTTTAAAATGATGATTTCAGCATCATCAACTGCATATTTGACCCATCCTTCTCTGATCTTTTCTTCTACAACAGGAATCTCACTGGTTCTTGCATTGATTGTGGGAAATTTCGGAGGTAAAGAGCAACAGGATGCTGCCTCCTCAGCAAAGTGATAAGTTCCTATCTCTCTGGCTTTCTTAACAATCTCATCTTTGTCATCTCCTATACATGGTCTAATAATAGGTATCTTATCGACAGCACTATTTTCTGCAAAGAGATTGCTAGTTGTTTGGGATGCTTGTTCTCCTATGATTTCACCTGTAATAATCGCATTAGCTTCTTCTCGAATAGCTACTTCCTGTGCGAGTCTGTACATATTTCTTCTGCAGAATATACATGTCATTCTTCGAGGTGCATGCTTCAAAACCTCAACCAAATCTTCTCCATGAGGAACAATGTACATCTTGACCTCTGAGCCATGGATGTACTGAGAAAGTCGTTTTGCCTGCTCAATTGCAATCTTCTTGTTGGAATCATCTGAGAAAGGTGAATTATCAAAATAGACAAAGATTGGGACACAGCCTCTTCTCATGGCTTTGAATGAAGCAACTGGAGAATCAAGACCACTAGAAATCATACAAACAACTCTGCCTTCATAACCAGTTGGCAAACCTCCAATTCCACGGATTATTGATGCTGAATGAATATTGGTATCAGCATCAATTTCCTCTCCTACCGATACCGCTACGACTCCAAAAACATTGGAGGCCATTTTCATGATATTTTCCACGGCATGAGTTTCTACAATTATTTGCTGCTTGACAATCTGAATTCTTGAATATTCTATTCCGGTTTCACCAAAAGAATCTCTCAGGTTTCTCTCAAGAAAGTGTAGAAATCTCATTCTATCATCTACGGTGGTTCTATCAGGTATGTTAGGGTGAATTATTACTGTAGCTTTTACGGATTTCAATAGGAGACCTCTCTGAAAGTAACTTCGATTAGGTGGTTCCGAATACAAATGTAGTGTCTGGATTGCTCTTTTGAGTTTATCATATGGCATAAACTTCTCCTATGGATAGACATATGACAACAATTAAGTCAGTCTGGATTTTCTCCTAAGAGATTTCAATGTATACGTCTGCAGAATCAAAGTTCGATAGAGTACGAGAGATGTTCCGAAATAAACGTGTTCTAGTCGCGTTTAGTGGTGGTGTTGATAGTACTGTTCTTGCAGTTCTTGCTAAACAGAGTGCAATTGAAACAAGACTCCTTACTGTAGATAGTATCACATTCCCTAGAAGGGAGTTGGTAGCCGCTCAAGAAGTTGCCAAGGAGTTAGGTATCCCCCTCGAAATAATCCAAGTCGACGAGCTCGCAAATGAAGATTTAGTATCAAACCCAGTGAATCGATGTTATCATTGCAAGAAAGAACTAGCAAGTGTATGGCTTGCCCATTCAAATAAAATCTCATACGAGATTGTTGCAGACGGGACCAGCGCAACTGATATCGAGGGGCATCGTCCAGGAGCCAAGGCTCTTGAAGAGGCAGGAGTATTGTCGCCCCTCAGGATGGCAGGAATTACAAAGGATGAGATTAGAGAGTTTGCCAGAAGTATGGATCTCTCTGTTGCAGAACGTCCATCAATGGCATGTCTTTCGAGTCGATTTCCCTATGGCACTGAAATCACTGAGAAACGGATTCGCATGGTCGATGAGGTTGAGCAAACAGTCCGTGACCTATTTGGTATTGATTGTGTTCGAGCTCGATATCATGATGACATAGTACGCATTGAAGTTGCATCAAATGAGCGGTCTAAGATGTTTGATTTGGCATTGCTTGATTTACTAAACGAAAAGGCAAAGGAAGTAGGCTTCATCTACGTCACACTCGATATTCAAGGCTACCGAACAGGATCAATGAATGATGTCATTGACAGCTCTACCGATAATTGACAACCAGAGTGTCATAATTAGGATACTTGTATGTCCTGTCTTCTGACAGGGGGTGCAGGTGACGACGGAAGTGCAATCGTATAACATGGGTGCCCTACGAGGGACTTACCCTTCTCACGCTGTTGAGCATCCTTTTTCATTTTTACAACGATACATTCACTTGAGTGGACCCTAGGTCTGCTTTCTCAATACATATCTTCATCATTTTCCTCTACCATCGCAATCATATCCATGGACACGAAATTTGAACTATGAAGAAGATAAATGACCTCTATGAATGCGAGGAATGCCATCTATTCTACGAGGATGAATATTGGGCCAAGAAATGTGAGGAATGGTGCGTAGAGCACAAGTCCTGCAATCTTGCGATCACACGGCACGCAACAAAGCAATCCAAGGTATCGTTATCATAGCATGTTTGAGTAATTCAAGTGAACTGGTCTGGGAGAACGGAGAATAGCGAAAAAGTGTTCTCAGAATTAGATGCTGAGCACCATTATTGATTTGCAATGCTTGTTAGAGAGTAATTTTGATTATAGTAGCTGCCATCCTTCTTCGTAGTGATACAGGGCAACACCAATCGAATGAATAATCGCATCGAGAATTGTTCGAAAGAGTCCTACTTTAATACGCAGCCGAGCAATCTTTCTGTATTCATCAAATGCATCAGTGTGAATCCTGTGTTGACTCTGAAACACATAATCGTATTCAAATACATTCACAGTTACCATTTCCTCTAGTAGATTCATCAAATCTCGGAGTGAAGATTATGGACGAAAAGGAATCTGTATACCAAGCATTTGTCAAGGCTGGAAAACCGCTAAAAGCTGGCGAAGTCGCTGAAGCAACTGGAATCGAGAAGGATCAAGTATCTAAGATAATAAAAGACCTGAAGAAGGATGGGAAATTAGTATCACCCAAGAATTGCTACTATACTCCTGCTTGATGACCAGATCATATCACTCGATTATGGAGCACTCTCTTCGAGGAAACTCTCCTCTCTTTCATTATTTACAGTGCTTCCAGCGTCAATTGAAATTGCTTCAATGAAGATTTTTGCCATATCAGCATGATCATTGACAAATCGGACTGCTTCTACATTGAGACTATTAGAAAACTCGCATGTAAGCTTCTTGTTTTTCAGGTTCAAAGGGATTCTGCTCTTAAGACGCCTCTAGATTAAGGATATTGATAAAATAGCAAGCAAATCATTTTAGTTTTATATAAGCATAATCCTATTTAAATAATATTATGTTTTTATATACATTATTCATATAGAATAGTTAATAAGCGATTTTTATAGGCTGTCGATGATTTAAAACCATGGCAATCCAATCTTTGCTTATCAAAGGTGGTGTAATGATGCTGGTATTAGAATTGGAACTGATAGAAGAGATGATAGTTTCTCTATTTCTCATGTTTTTCGCTGTAGCGATATCACTGGTTCTGACCAAATTGAGGACTTACCTAACTAGGAAGACTGCCATACCTCAAGGAAACAGTATCAGTCCTACTCTGACCAAAACGAGCTTTTTGCCACAGTTTCTTGGGCCCAGTTTATAGAGAAAGGAGTGTTTCTACTTGGAGAATATCCCCATCATCATTGGTATAGGTTTGGTAATGGCCTTCTTGGCGTCAAAAATCTTCAAGAAAGTAGGCATTCCTCAAGTTGTTGGATTCATGGTTGCAGGAATCCTACTTCGTGTCTTCGGAATAATCACTACTGATGATGTGAACACTTTAGGTGTGATTTTCTCTTTGGCTCTTGGCTTGATCGGATACAATATAGGTCTTGAACTAAGGATGAAGATACTGAGGGGGCGGATTCGGAGGATATTGCTGATTGTAATTCTTGAAGCGACTGGCGCCTTTTGGATTGTCACACTACTGGTTCTTGCAGTGACACAACAGCTATATGTCGCATTGATTCTCGGATCTATTGCCAGTGCAACAGCTCCTGCGGCAACAGCAGATGTCATCTGGGATCACGAATGTAAGGGGCCTGTAACGGAATCCCTAATGTTCATTTTGGCAATGGATGATATTATTGCAGTTGTACTGACCAATGCTGCGATAGCCTATGCATTATTTGTACTGACACCTGCATCTAACGGATTCTTCATGGCACTTCTCAGTCCTATCATCCTGACTGTTGGTTCAGTTGTTATTGGGGGAATATTCGGAGCCATATTTACGATGTTTACGATGCGAGAAAAAAGCAAGGCTGTGATTGTGGAGCTTGAGCTCGCTCTTATCATTCTCCTCATCGGTATCGTTGATTTCTTTGGCTTCAATGATATTCTGGCTGCAATTGCATTTGGTGTGATTGTGGGAAATGCCGTACCAGATGAGAAACAACAAGGTCCACACTTGTTAGAGATAATCATGGCTCCAATTGTAATGCTTTTCTTTGTGCTAGCTGGTGCCAAAACTGATCTATCATTATTTGTCAGTGAGCTTGGTGGGATTGTCATCCTGCTTGCAGTCTTGTATATCGGTGGAAGAACATTTGGAAAAGTCTTAGGCGCGCGTATTGGGTCTTCTGTTACTGCATCTGAACCCACCGTCAAGAAATATCTTGGCATCTGCCTTCTGAGTCAAGCTGGTGTGGCTTTAGGACTGAGCGTGTTAATTGAAAGTGAGTTCTCAGTTCTAGGAGGAGAGGCTGCCATTTTTGGTTCGATTATCTTGAGCGTAGTGGCACTGTCAACTATCATCCTTGAGATTGTTGGTCCTATTGCAGCGAAGTGGGGTCTTACACAAGCTGGTGAGGTCGGTAATGGAAACGGAAATTGCAGGGATTCACCAACCTTAGTAGACTCTGTTGAATTCATTGAAGGCTCTTAGATGATATGACTATTCATCTAATCTGATATCTTGTTCCTTCAGCTGCTTTTTCCGCTGCTTCACTGGATCATCTGCTTTGAATAAGATGATGCCAGCTAGTATCATGATTATCGAGGCTACAAAAAAGGGAAGACTGCCAATCGGAGCAGTTCCGAGATCACCTGACGAGCTTGCGATTGAAATATCTGCTAAGTAGCCAAGTAGTAAGGGACCTGCGATGAATCCGAGATCGCTGATTGTTCGATAGAGTCCCATCGAGATTTCCAGCTTATCCTGAGGAGAAACATCAGTGATATATGCGGCGATCGGACCAGAGAGCCCTACAGCTGCTCCATACGCTATCATGCAAATCGAAAGACCTACTAGGTCGTTGGAGATGGGAATAGCAACAGTTACTACTGCAGAGAGGAGAAGTGCTGCAATCAGAGGATTTCTTCTCCCGATTCTGTCAGAGATACTTCCCATAGGGACCATCGTAGATGCAGTAGCTATTGCTGCAAATGTTAGCAACAGACCAATGGTATCTGTTTCAAGTCCAAGGTTGTTTGCTGCATAGAGAGGTGTCAGAGTGCTTCTTACTCCCGTTCGTATGAAGAAGAGGGTAAAGGTTGCAAGAGTGCCCAAAAGGAACGATGGGTATCTTAGAACAGCTCCCATATCTTGAAGTGAGATTTTTGGTAGTTTTCCCTCTGAGTTGTGTTCTGAGTTATTCAATTTCGGAAGTATCAAAGTAGGGATTATTCCAAAGGCTGCGACTAATGCATATGCGAAGAAAGGCGCTCGGATATCATAGATTGCTGCTATAACACCCCCAAAGGTCGGTCCAAATATACTACCAAGAAGTAGCATTCCAGAGTATATGCTCATTAGCTGCCCTCGTTTCTCAGTTCCGGTAATCTGTGCTAGGAACACCGTTGCTGAAGTCACATACAGTGCTGACCCAGCTCCTTCTATGATTCTAGCGATAATGAGAATGCCGTAAGTAGGAGCAATTCCTGCAAGGATTGATGAAATTACAATCAGAAGCAACCCGAAGATCATTATCGCCTTTTTGTCATACTTTCTTCCAAGAAAACCTGCAGGAATGTCTATGAACACTCTAGCTACCGCAAATGATGATATAACAAGTCCTACCATCGCATAGGAAACTTGGAAACTCTCTGCGTAACTTGGGAGAATAGGTGCGACCATACTCAATCCAAGTAGGACTAGAAAGGAAACGGAGGATAGATTGAACACGTTCAACAATTGCCCTTGCTCTCTCAAGCGCTGTCGAAATGAATTATTTGTTTCCGAGTCTGCTAACACAATCAATGGCCTTCTAGGTATTGAAAGTCGTTCCAGAAAGGGGTTAAAATTCTTTGAGATGAGTCTCTGTATTCGCTAAGACGTGCTAAAGATGCATAGCATGTTCTTGGTATAATGATTGCGAGTATATTGATATCAAAGTGCAAAATCGATTCAGATTACTTTTGAAGAAGTTTCCTTAGTCTTATCTTCTCATCTGGTGACAGCAATCGGAAGCCATCAAGTTTTTCCAAAGGCGTGTACAAGGTGGATGCAATACATTTAGGATGATGCCATCTATATGAAAGATGTTCTTCATAGAGATAGGACTCTCCAATTCTAAATCGTCCCTCCTCGATTTGCTGTCCACATACACGACATTTAGATCGTCCCGATTTGGCAATTTCAATCATCCATGCAGGTTCTGCTTCCTTTGCACTGGGCTTGAGCCTCTCCAAAAAATCAAGAGGTTTCTGACCTACAAGTTCAGAGGTGAACTTTAGGTTGAAGATATCATATTCACTTGGTGCAAATACTATCTCAACATCCCCATCCTTGAACGAGTCCTTTATGGTCATATTAGGAGGCCATCGTTTATTCTGTTTCATATACTCGACAGCTCGCTCTACCAGTATCTTACTAGCCTCTCTCTTTGAGATATCTTTGACGCCATCTTCTTTCGCGATTCCATAATCAGTTTCCACATACTTGATTCCTTGTTCTGATACTCCTCTTGTTTTAGTTAGTACGAGTGATCCTATCGGAATGGCTTTTTTTAACCTATGAAGGATAAACACCTTGATATCAATCCAGTATGCCCATTCTGCATCATAGTTAATCTCATCCACCAAGCGTCATCCGACCTCCTTTGGTTCGATCATTCTCTATTCCATTACATGCTGATTAGTCTTTTTACCAGTAGTCGCCTATGAAACAAGTGCAAGTAGCTGTTGAAGTTTCATTTTGACAGTCTTTAGCGATTATCCATAGTTGTGTTTGTTAGCAATCTCCTCTCCTTCGGAAGCTTGTGCCAATCGACTCACACCTTTTTCAAAGAACTCCTTGGATATTTCGATTGAGATGCTATTTCTCCTAGTCTTTGCCGCAACAACACTTGTTGTGAATGTTCCTGCAAATGGATCGAGAATCACTTCTCCAACATTTGAGGATGCTAATATAATGCGCTCTAAGAGGAGTTCTGGCTTTTGAGAGGGATGTTTCATGTATTCAGGCATTCGATATCTGACCCGTGGGAAATACCAGACATTCCCTGGATTTCTAACTGTGTTATAGGGTTCTGGAGGTGTTTTTCGATAGTCTATCAATTTTCGAACAGACCCTGTACGGGCCGGGATAAGAACATCCTCTAAATTGAACGTGTACTTCTGCTCATCCTTTACACAATGTAGAATCGGCTCATACATAGAGCCGTAGTGTTGTTTTGCTTGTACTCCTGAGCTATCATAATGCCAAACAATTCTGCTCACGATATGGAGTCTTTCACTTGTCATAATATCGATGTACGGCATATTCTGTGTCGCATTCATTATGTATAAACTGCCTGTGGGCCGAAGAATGCGTACGAGGTGATCTAGCCATCGCGCACACCATTTCAGATATCTGTCCGGGTCCATTATCACTGACCCTTCCCCAAAGTCCTTGCCAATATTGTATGGAGGGTCCACGAAGATCAAATCCACGGAATCTGACTCAAGTGTTGGTAGAATCTCAAGTGCATCTCCATTGATCAATCGGTGTGATGTAGATTCTTTCGCCATTCGAACCTCGGTCACTGCTACTCAATCCTTGAGAAGTCCTTCTTCGGATTTACTATGGCATTATCCTAGATGATTACTAAAAAAGTCACTGTGCAAAAGAGGAAATATGACCAATCCTTCATATTCGAATATATTTATATTTCTCGATAATTCGATAAATAGAGCAGTGTTATCCTGAAAAGGTGAAGCGGAAATTGAATGAAAGCACTACTAGCAGCGGTAAGAAGCTAAGCAGCTTTGAGAAATATCTACCACTCTGGGTGGCAGTCTGTATGATTGTTGGAATCATCTTTTCAATAGTGATTCCTGGAATCAGTGAAGCAATAGACTCTTGGAAAATCGGTCAGATTTCCATCCCAATTGGCATCTGCCTTTTTCTCATGATGTATCCCGCAATGCTTAACATTCAATCTTCTGAGCTGAGGCGCCTCGGGAAGAATCCGAAGCCCATCATTCTGACTATCCTCTCGAACTGGATCATCTCGCCGATCGTTGGATTCGCCCTTGCCAACCTGTTCCTGCCTGGGTACGAGCAGTTGATTGTAGCAATCATTCTCCTCTCCTCAAGTCCTTGTACTGCCATGGTCCTCGTTTGGGGATACCTTGCAGAAGGAAATCAAGAGCAGAACATCATCAATACAAGTCTGAATACAGCAACCATCCTCTTCCTGTATGCACCAGTTGTGGCACTTCTAACCGGGATATCAGACATCCCCTTAGACAGATGGGCGCTATTCATTTCGGTTCTTGTATTCATTGGTATTCCTCTGATACTAGGACTCATTAGTAGAAAAACGCTAATCAATTGGAAGGGATTGGACTGGTTCGAGAATAGATATCGCCCCGCAGTTGGAAAGATCGCCTTGATAGCTTTACTAACGACACTGATTGTGCTTTTCTCACTGAATGGGCAGGTCATGTTGGAGAATCCTGACCTCTTGGTATTGATTTCGATTCCACTCCTTATTGGATTTGCAATCGTCGTGGGCTACAACCTTCTGATTACACGAATAGTGCATCTAGCATATAGAGAAGGCGTGATTACAGTGATCATCGGTTCTTCAAGTCATTTCGAAATTGCAATCGCAACAGCAATCTCCATTTATGGAGTAGGATCTCTGGCTGCACTTGGAACCACAATGGGACTTTTCTGGGAAGTTCCTATCATGCTTGGACTTGTCTATCTAGGAAAATATCTACGAGGTAAGGGCTATTGGAAGGAAGAGGACCGCATCTGATGGTACGCAATATCATAAATCGCCACAATGGATGTTGATGTAATGAATCAGAAGGTGCAAGTACGAGCGTTTTTGGCTGCAGGAGTATGTTCCTGTAGTCAGACTGGTTTCTTAGAAAGGATCCAAAAGGCCATTCAGAAATTCGAGAATGAAATAGAATACAGTGTGTATTCTGCAGCAGATGAGCGCGCAAAGGAATATGGAATCCGATACCGGGGTGTTGTTGTTGGGAATCGATCCATTGGCTCGAATCCCACAATTGACGAAATCGAGTCTGCGATACAGATGGCGTTGGAACAGAACTCTTAAATACATCGAAATATCGAAAAAATTCGATATTATTCCTCTCCAGAAGGTGTTCAGATGCAGGATATACTTGGCGCAATAATTGGCTCAGGTCTGAACACTTTATGGGAGTATCTTTCAGCACATGTTTTGCTCTGTCTTATCCCTGCCTTTTTCATATCTGGAGCCTTTAGCGCCCTTATTCCCACAAATACGATTCTGAAGTATATGGGGGGCACAAGGGATAGGAAACGATTGACTATGGCATATATCTTTGCAGCAATGAGTGGTCTTGTACTTGAGGTATGCTCGTGCACTATTCTCCCCTTGTTCGCAGGGATATGGAAGAAAGGTGCTGGGTTCGGACCAGCTATTACCTTCCTATTCGCAGGTCCTGGGATCACCCTTCTCTCCACTCCACTAACAGCAATGGTGATTGGTGTAGAGTTTGCAATCATCAAGCTCATTTTCTCTATCGTCATAGCTATTGCTATTGGAGTGTCGATGGAACTCCTGTTCCGTGAGAAGAGGTCTGCCACGCCATCAGACCTATCAGTTGGCGTCGATTCCGAAACTTCAGAGAAGCCCAAACGCAGTACAGTCAAGTCATCTACATTCTTTGTGTCGTTGACTTTGGTAATGATATTTGGAACAGCACCCATTGATTTGCTTCTCAAGATTCTACTGGTCCTTCTTGGAACCCTTGCAACGACACTCATTGCAATTTACGTGTATGATCGGAATGAACTCGGTTTGTGGATGAAAGAAACCTATCGTTTCATCAAAATGATCTTTCCAATTCTCTTGGTTGGTGTGTTCATATCCGGGATGATTCAACCTATCGTACCACCTGAGCTGATTGTTGCATTAGCAGGCACGAACAGTATAGGGGGGAATGTCTTTGCTGTTCTCTTCGGAACGATCGCATACTTCCCCACTCTTGTTGAGGTCCCTATCGCTGATATGTTTCTACAGCTCGGAATGCATCCTGGTCCTCTCATGGCGTACTTGATTGCTGACCCTGCAATATCTATTCAAACACTTCTTGTGGTAAATCGGATTATGAAGCCTGCGCGAACTGCAGCATATGGTCTACTACTAATGCTTTTTAGTGTCGCAGCTGGCTTCCTTTATGGTATGTGGATTTAAAGGAGATTACAACAATGAAAATTGAGGTATTTGGTTCTGGTTGTGCAAAATGTAAGAATACAAAGAACATCATCAAAGAAGTTCTAGAGCGGCATAACTTCTCTGCTGAAATCTTGGAGGTCAATGAGATCGATGATATCGTTGCTAGAGGAGTCCTGATGACACCTGCGGTGGCAATCGATGGAAAAGTCAAGATCTCAGGGCGTGTCCCAACTGAAGATGAGATAGAGAAACTGCTTGGTTTGTGACGTGAGTTCCATAGACATCAAAGAGAATCTCGATGCACAAAGTGATGCATACATTTCAGCAAAATGAGGAGAAAATGGACTGTCATGCTGTTACTGCTTAGTTTCCTTTAGCATCCTTCTCTGAACTTTGAAAAAGGAATTCTTTTTGAGTGTCGATTGTTACTGTCACTCATGCCTTGACGAAAACGGCATCGATATGTGCATCAAGAGCCTCCTATATCCGTTTGCAAACCAGCTGGCATTCTAATTAAGGAACTTGATGAGATACTAGTCACATTGGATGAGTACGAGGCAGTACGATTGGCCGATTTTGAGGGCATGAATCAGAGAGATGCATGCGTAAGTATGCAGATTAGCCAATCGACATTCAATCGAGTTCTAGCGTCTGCTAGAAGGAAAATAGCACAAGGGATTGTAGAAGGGCATGTCCTCCGTATTGAAGGTGGAAGATACATCCTATCCGACGGGTCGGGTGGCCTTCAGTGCACCGAGTGTGGGTATCGCTTGGACATGAAGAAGGATGACGGTCGATCCTGTCCCAAATGCAATTCACTAAAGATTCGCTGGCAAAGATGGGACCGGTCATAGAGCGAAACATCAGGTTCTAGTCATCCTCCCTCATTATAATTTCAATTCATGATCACCAGAAGCTGTCATTGCTTCATTCGGAACAGCTTAGAACTTCATCGACTATGAATCAACCATCATGAAGTAATTGCATCTACCAGATCTTGGATTAACAGGAGCATCCAAATCTATTCCCGATGATGATACACATATCATTGTCATCTTCGCCCTCAATTATATCGAAACCATATTCATTATTATAATGCATCATGATTCAATACAAGTCCATCGAAATCGGTGCTCCGTAGATGGATATGGTAAATCACTTATTGCAGATGAACACTCAGATTTTCGGAGTATCAGGTTTTTATCCTACATATCATTTCCAATTTTCATGACAGGGGGATCAACACAAATGAATGGTATAGCGTCACTTCCTGAAATCGTACAGAAGCTTGAAGAGAGTCCCAGATGGGTGAGAAAACTTCCTGGCGACCCTAGAAGGTTCCTTCTAGAATGTGAAGAACCCTATACTATCTACCGAACGCTGACAGATATCTTTGAGTTACCTCCTACCTATTCTGCAGCCATGGAGATGAGGTCTCTAGTACTGAAGGACAAACTGGTGAATCAGTTGGTCGCAAGACTGCCTTCAGACTGGGAAAGTTATCTTGTCAAAGGGCATGATAAGGTGGATTACCCACCTTCCATTTTGCTATTATTATTCGATTTTGGAGTTAAATCAAGCGACTTTCCAGAAATTCAGACACTCTTGGACCAGATGAGAGTCCTCCATGACGAGGAAGGGCGATTTCTATCCTTAGCACAGTTTCCAAAGAGCGATCCAGTTATTGGCTCGAGCCCTTGTGATACCCATATCATCTCTGAAGCTATTGCACTTGGACATGGTAAAACACATGAGGTCGAGAAGGCAATGGCTTACTTGGAAGCCAATCTAAAAGAAACCAGTCAAGGCATCGCCTGGAAATGCGAGCCGAATAGCGTTAGTAAGGCTCGAGGTCCGGGAAGGAAAGATGATATCTGCCCTCAGGCAACTGTTGAGGCTCTTCGTTTCTACTCTCATTTTCCCGATGATATGCATCCTTCCACTTTACTATCAGCTGGAAACACACTCTTAGACTGCTATTCTGCCGAGGACCGACATCGTCCATACATGTTTGGACACGGATCTGGGTTCAAGAAATTACGTCCGCCTTTCTTCTGGTACAACATAGGCGAAGTGCTTGACACAACTAGCCGTTATCCTTCACTCACAGAGCACACTGCATTCAAAGATATGATCTCGATTTTACTGACGAAAGCTGATGAGAACGGACTATTCACTCCGGAGTCTGTGTATCGTGACTTCAAGGATTGGTCCATCGGTCAGAAGAAGGAGTGGTCTCCTTGGACTACCTTCTACGTTTCTAGGATACTGAAGCGTACATTCGGTTAGTAAACAGCCTAACTCAACCTATACTATTATTAAATGATATAATTATTCCTTCTACCATGTTGTCATTGACATGGTCAATCAGATTTTTCAGAAGGATTTCCTTATCTATGGTCGTACGACCAACTCTCTGGGTATATCAAAGATGAGCATCTCTGAGCCAAGGGATTTCGTCGAGATATCTGTACGCGACACGGACTGTCAAGGCGCTCTGATGTATAGTGAGTATTCAATCTAAGTACTTGGTCTGGTTGTAGAAAGCTGCTCTCTTGCTTCTAATTATATAGGAACTAACGACACTCCAGTATGAGGTTTCTAATGCCAATGAAGACAGGTTATGATGGAAGTAAAGTGTATCTCTCATTAGCTGGTAGTGGTGACCCATGGAGTTCATTGACAAGTTTGAGAAAACGAATCCTTAGAGAATTACATGACACGCCTGACCTCATTGAGATAGCCTCTTTACTTCAGATGGATACTGTTGATTTGCAGGCAGAGATTAAACCGATGCAAGAAGCTAGTTTGATCTTTGAATCAGATGGTGGTTTTCGACCCAGCTTCTTGGTTGCAGATGAAGTCGAAAGTAAAATTGTGTTTGACCATGCATGTACATTCAGTTCGAACCTAGCTGATATTATCCAAGACAACTATGAAGAAATCAAGAAAGCCTATGAGTACTTAGAACTCAGGACCAAGTACGGATTTGACGATATCGCACTTTTCTTGGTCGGTGGGCGAATACTCGACATAAAACTGCTTGAGAAGCTCTCCGAAGGAAATCGAGTCATGCCGCCAGCACCATCACGGCCCAGTCCTAATCGCCCAGATGCCCGGTACTATTTCTTTATGGTAGAAGGAACCCCTGTCCAATTAGGCGCATATGGACAGGATGATTCCACTATGCCTTGGCCGTCGTGGCACTTCATAACTTTTGGACAGAATCTTATCGATGGGCACGCAAATCCAGATCGTAGGCAGTTGGAGGAACGATATGCGAATCTGATAGAATCAGGAACTTGGAAAAGTGCTGAGGAGGTTGGGAATGTCTTGGGAATACCCATTATAGGCCCCTCTGATTCCGCGAAGTGGGAAGATATTGCCGCCCTCTACGCAGAACAGCTTTGTCAGTGTTTTGAAGGCCATGCAGACTCGATCAAATCGCTACATAATGATTTGAAATCAGGAGAGTATGCACCTCACAGTCTAGGTGAATTCTTCTGTTGGTATGCCCATATTGCATATGCTTGCGCTATTGAGAAGCTTGAGGATAGAGGAGTTCTCCCTATTCCACCTTCACGATTCCAAGCCACAATATGGCATAGAGCTAGAGAGAATGAAGGGATGCTCTCATAATTCTGAATCTAGGGTCTGGGTCATTCAGTTTCGTATCTTTGAGGTTCACTAAAGAAGTCCATGACCCTGCAGAAAGTCTTGAATTCAGCTGAGTGTATCACTCCTGCTTGTATGAAGTACGAATCACCCTTTCTATAGAGTTTTGTCTCATTACCGATAGTAAGGAGCATCTCTCCCTCGATTACAAATCCATACTGGGCGCCGTGACTATGTGGTGGTACGATTCCAATAGGTTCAATTTCAAAGAAACCTACTTGGGTACTCTCTCCTTGAACGATATATGCCTTGACGCCATCGAATGGAATCTTGGCTTTTGGAAGATTCTTGATACAATCTGGATAGGGTTCACTGGTCATTGTCACATCACAGGGAATTACCTCGACTAATCCCTGATTTGAGAATTGTCTCTGAAGCATTGATTGAGATTTGGACAGATCGCAATACGAAAAGCTCATACCATCGAACTATACAATAATACGTACAATCATGGATAATTACTATTCCAGCAAACTGGCAGCCGAGAACCTGAGGAAATGCTATGATATCGCTCCAGCGCGTACCAGACAATATCTTGCTGCCGAGATTGATCATGTATTGAAACACATTTCTGAGGACGACATAGTCCTTGAGCTAGGATGCGGGTATGGGCGAGTCTTGTCCCAAATAGCGAGTAGATGCTCGTTCCTCATAGGCATAGACACTTCCTATGAGAGCCTGAAAATGGCACAATCGTACCTATCTGAATATAGTACAATCGAGCTCTCTCTAATGAATGCGATTGACCTCTGCTTTCCAGATTCTTCCTTTGATGCAGTAATATGTATCCAGAATGGCATATCTGCATTCAAAGTGGACTCATATGATCTGGTTAGGGAAGCATATAGAGTTGCTAGACCTGATGGAATTTGCATATTCTCAACATATGCTTCCAAGTTCTGGGATTCTCGATTGGAGTGGTTTAGACTACAATCTGAAGCTGGGCTCCTTGGTGAAATTGATTGGAATCTTACAAATGATGGAATCATAGTATGCAGGGATGGCTTTACTGCAAGAACATATACCGAACATGATTTCAAAGTGATATTAGAAGCACTTGGGGTTCGAGGACAATTCATCGAGGTGGATGAATCGAGCCTATTCTGTGAGATTCAGGTAAAGGATAAACCATGACAACGTATTGCTATTGCGCCATTCCACCTTGGGCAAGGGTGAAGCTCTTTGCTATCGCTGTATGTACTGGGTTATCAAGGACTGTTCCTCTCCGTCTTCCCTTTATCCCAACAGCAACTCCAAAGATGACTAGAAGTCCATACGACTCTCCATTTGGTGCTGGAACTAATGCAGCACACCATCGTCTCTTGGAAGCTGATCTTGACGTGGTGAACTCTCTGGCGATTCGGTCCTCTCCTGAGAGTCTTACAGATAACTTCTGTCGCAATCGAAGTGGAATATGCTTGGGATCATAGAATGCGCGATGTATCAGTTTGTCAAGGGTCTCATAGTCATGAGTTTCTGATTTGTACCCTCGAACCACAAACTTCTCATCGCTGCTTGGCTTTCCAGACATAGTAAGATAGTAGCCTGGAGCGGGGAACTTTGCGATGTTAAATAACGATTCCAATCTTTCAACTGAGAACCCTATCGGTGGCATATTGTTATTCCAAGCTTCTGTAATGGTTGAGTGAATCTGTGTATCTTGCATTCTTTTCACCTCTGTATAACATTCGTCGTTTCGAGGGCATTGCTAGTACCCTAGATAGTACTCGCTCTCGCCTGACACTCGGCGAATACGACGACAGCGTCCTATCAAATTGGACAAGAGCTGTTGCTAGACATTTAGCAAAGTCTAGGGATGTTTGATTGCATTTATGAAATCAATCGGCATACTACTGACCGAAAGCAACGAATTCTAAGTGTCTATCTTCCTTAGTCATAGATGTAATGGGATTCCACCGTTAAGAGTATTTCGCAAGGTTACCTTTCTAGACCATTGGATACTCTCTCAAAATCTACTTCGGTGTTCACACATCCATCCTTTGAAAGCAGGATGGCTTGAGTGGGAATGCCATATTCCCCTATCTTCTCAGTCGCAATCTTGGCATCATTAAAGCAAGCGATACCAAGAACCGCCCTTGGTCGTGCATTCTTAACGATTCGGATGGCGTGAGACCCACCTCCCACCATATACCATTTAATGCCTCTGGATTCTGCTTTCAATGTAATATCATTGATCACACACCTGCCACATTTCTGGCAGTGATATCCTTCATCATCCACTGGAGCAGAACAATTCTCATGGTCGCGGAGGCAATGAGGGATTAGCAGAATTCTCCCCTCCATTGGGATATGTGAATAGGCTCCGCGATTCAAGATATTTCCAGCTTCGATATAGGTATAATTCAGTAGGTCCTCGTCTGTTATCTTGAACTCTACAACTGCAATTTTGGCAAGGTCATCTTGTGATAGATTCTTGTTAGCAGCAACCTCTTCTTCAAGGAGTTGTGTTATCTTGTCTAGCGTTACTATTTCATCTAGGTTCACATTCTCATCAGAGAGGTTTTCATGTTTTGACACAATTGGCCACCTATTTGCAGAATCAAGTAGTGTCAAAATTGGGGGTATAAATGACTATGTTTGATGGCAGTTCTAGTCCAATTTCTTTGGATGTGTCAAACTTGAAAAAGAAGAAGAGTAGGATGAGAGGCCTCCCATCCTACGTGCGTTTTTTCATAATCACTCGTAGTGCAACAACTGCGATGATAGCCACAACTGCGATGGTTGTGACAAGTAGCACAGTAGGCACTTGAGGTAGGAACCAACTGTTCCAAGGATCGTTCTCTGGGTCTACAGTATACTCAACAAGGACATCCCATCTATCTCCATTCTGGGGGTAGTAATACTGAATCGCTCCTACATCTGGCGCATACCAGACCCAGAAGCTGATTTGACCATCTGGAGTTATTTCCTCCTCATGGATCTTTATACAGTTCTCAAAGGTACCTGCCGGGGTCGTTACCGTTTCTTTTGCTTCAATCGTATAGTTCGCCGCGAAGGCGATGTTTGGAATTGTCGTTCCATCTCCCTTCAAGGTCAAGGTTCCAGCCGTTTCCCCTCTATGAACTGCTCCGACAACGACTGGCTCGGTAACATAGCTCAAGGGGCTAGAACATACGATTTTAGCATTAGCATCCTCAAAGCCCCACCATAGCAAGGTATCCGCTGTCTTTGAGAGCCACATGTAATTCACCCAAGTATACTCTGTATCCATGGGCATCATCTGTGCCTCTGCCCAGAGAATGGTAAAGGTGCCATATGGACCACCAAGGAATTCCCATTCGTCATCAATATATCGTTTTGTCATCCAGGTGCCGTCGTCATTCGTTGAGTTATAGATCAAACTGCCACCAGGAGCGAGTGGAAAGTATTCCATCTCCAACGCACTTACTGGAGTCACAGGGAACGAGGCAATAAGTGCGAGAATGGCTCCTAGCAGAAGTATTGAGAGGATTTTGTGTTTCATTGCAAGGTCCACCAAGGAGCTCGATTCCAATCGATAAAAAAGGCTTGTTTGTATCATCACTTAGTCATGAATCAAACGCTTCGCGATATCTTCCAAGAGAAGGTATTGTCTGGGAAAGTCAGATTTCGTTATTTTTTCGATTCTTTGAAGGGCGAGAACATCGAGGAGGTCATTGATCTGATGTCCTGGATCGTGTCGACTTTCTCGTATGCTGACCATCCAGAACTACTCAAAGCAGCATATACCAATCTTGCTCACTATCGAGTTACAGAGCACCTATATGGCTTCAAGCTACTCAGAGAGCAATGGCAGGATACATACTTGAGTCAATACGACTATCTTCTTGCTCTCTTCACTAATGGATTGAATGGAGCGATTTGCAACTGCTCTGTATACCAAGATGGAAAATTCAATGTTCCACCGTATCAGGATGATCTGGATATCCTAGTCGAGAGAAAACGAGATGAAGGAGCTTGTTCATTCGATGTCTTCGATGTGCGATGCAAGATTTGCGGCACTGAGTGGGAGGTTGAAGTCGATTACATCTATCATTATCCGCATTCACACTGGCGAAAGATATAGATTCAGAATACAAAAGCGTAGCACTCAAGTACGCTCGAAGTTGAGTTAGTATTGAACTAAGGAGCACCATCAATGAAGAAAAGCAAGTATGAGATTGCCATGCTGGTCAAAGAGCTACTCGAGCTGAAGTTGGAGGAAGAAAGAAGACGCAGGTGGACTGATAGGCTCCGCTTTGGCGGTCGCGCGAACATCATAAATCAAGATACAATCGAGATTGATCCCTCCGGCTTCAAGATTCTCTCACAATCAAAGAACACAGATGGTGACACATTAATTGAATGGGAAGCTGAAGGCCACGTCAAATCAAGCCTTGTCGTCAGTCGAATGGATACAGTCCGTCGTTCTGGAACTCTTGTAATCAAATCAAATGGTGAAGCTGAGTTATTATAACATAGTTCTGAGGATGTTACTTCTTCCTCACCAAATCCAGATTCAGCTGTCGTATCAGATTGAGTAGAATATCTCCTGAGATAGGATTCTTCCTTGGTAACCAAAAATCTCTCTCAAGCGGGACAATATACAAAACCCCATTGCCTTCGATAAATGAGTTTGGTCCGGATGGGATCACAAAGAAGCCCTCACTCCTTCCAATAGCAACTCCCTCCATATCGTATTCATAGTGTCTTCGCCATGTGACATTTGGGATTCGAATTCCGCTCCTTGTTGAATCCTCTGGCTCCAATAGACGAACGAAGAATAGAACGGGCTTTCCCCAACGTACTATAGCATATATTGGTGGTCTGCTCACAACTGCGCATCTTGTAAGGATTGTTGGATATGGCGGGGATATTTGATTCAGGACCTTCAAGTTATAGATGAATCTTCTTCCATTCCGTCCCCAATGTATTGAGAAGATGAACCCTCCAATCACGATTACGAAGAAGCTAGTTGTTAGCATGCCAAGTGTGACAGCTTGGATACTATCGCGGAGGACTAAGATTACAACAAGAAGGAGCATCATGGGAAGTAGAATAACAAGTCCTTGGCGAGATCGTTTTTCGATGTGATTCTCTATCTCCGCTAATTCCTCCTCGAAAGAGATCTTGGACTCGCCATGCATCTGATTAGTCAAACCTCCCTGCCATCTTATTACCTTTCTACTAGCCATTCCTTGTTTCCCTATAGAGAGTATCTGTAGAGTCTATCAGCTTTGTCACTAAGCTGTGGAATGTAAATAGTTCCTGCTTTGTCAGGGACGAGAATAGTTGCATCAGACTATTCGTATGATCCTGTGCACGCTGGCTCCAAAAATCATCATTCTCCTTCGTAGTCCTTAGACGTTTCTTTCTCCTATCCTTATCATCGTCAATGATTTCCACAAACCTTCTCCTTTGAAGCTGAACTGCAATTTTCTTGATGTTCTGATGTGATGTACTCATCACTTCTGCTACTTCGCTTATCGATGGGACATGATCGAAAACACTCCCGATAGATATTAGCGTAAGAAGCTGCTTTGTTGTTAGATTATCGTCTCTAAGTACAGAGTCTGTCATATACTCGAATCTTTGACTCAAGAGAAAAAGGAGGCCAAAAGACTCTGATAATTTCCGCATCGTATCTTGATCTAGTTCCACAACTTGCACATCTCCTCTTCTTCGAGCAGCAATCTGTTTTGCTCTATCTCTGAATCCAACGCATTTCGAGAGATTGAAGATTCCAACTAGTTCTCACTTCTCCTTAAGAATGGAATCTTTTCCTTCAGTAAATAGAGTAGTCCTCCCCAGGCGAGAATCCCCAATATTGGAAAGATGACCAATCCTGCAACAACAGCTCCTGCAACTTCAGGATCTCCACTAAGGAGCTGTACAATTGCCATAGCATTGACAGATGTCCCCAGTGTGATGAAGAAACCAAAGAATAACAAAATGATCGGATATGCGCTCTTCGGTCTGGTCATTAGCATATAGAGTGATATGAAACCAACCGGGATTGAGATTCCAAGGTCGAAATAACGCACCACCCAAAAAGCTGTTGGAGCAGTATCGTATGCACCACTACTTGTCGTACCGGTTGCTGCTACTTCTACGAGTTCGGATAACCACATGACCGCGAAGAATAGTAGAAACACACTGAGTACGCTCACATAGATTTTGAGGCTACGTGCGTTGAAGGATGGAGCATCATGTTCTGAGAATAGGGATAGACTACCCATTCCCAGAATAAGACCACTGATAATGATGACAAGAAACAGCACTGAGTATCTTTCCACATTCCCAGTATATAGCGAATTACTCCATTCCTGTCCAATACCATAAGCAAGACCATTGTAGAACAGAGTAATTGGTGGAAGTATGAGGAAGTACTTTGCGCCATCTCTCTCCAATGCAAGGAGGGCTCCACCAACTAGAAGCAGAGGCACTATTAGAAGCACATTGACAATATCTTGAGCAATAGTTTGGTATATTCCTGATTGCGAAGTTCGGTATTGAATGACATTCAAACCTGCAGGTCCCCAGAGAGCAATAATGATCAATGTACCTGCTGCAATAAATGCCACAAGCGCAATTGCGTATCTTTCAAATGTCACATATCTTGGTCCAAGAATTGATTCTTCATTGATATTTCTTCTTTCATTCATCTTTAGCACCTTTGTAGGTAACACATTACCTAAAAAGGTAACATGTTACTTATAAATGTTAACATATTACCTAAAATCATGCATCGCGAGCGAACCCCATTTGAGATCACATTTCAAATTGCTATTATCACAAGTACAATCCCTACGAAGATCAAGATAGTCCCAGCTCCAACAAGTCTCGTGACCTTTTCCTTTAGGTATATAATTGAAAGAGGAGTACCAAACAAGGGGGAAGATGCCATTATTATCGACATGACAGTTGCACCAATGAAGCTGACAGAATAAGTCATGAGAACTATAGGAACTCCAAATCCGATTATGCCTGTGAGGAGAATGAGCAGCAACAGTCTGCGATTTACTAGCCCTCCTCTTCCGGCTTTTGAGAATGGCGCTATTGGAAGGAGGAGTAATGACCCTGTTGCGAATCTTACGAAATTCGCATCGAGTGGGTCAACACCCACGAGACCTACCTGAAGTGTAAAGTCGCTTAGAGCCCAGAATACAATCGTAAGGGCAGCAAAGAGAAGACCAAATAGCAGAACTCGAGGACTGGAAACTTCATCATTGTTCTCCTCATGAGTGTCCTGAGCAATCAATCCTATTCCTATAATAATGAGAACTGCTCCGACGAGTCTAGATACAATAACTGGCTCTGAGAGATACAATGCAGCTAGGGCATATACAACCAGTGGATAACTCATCACTATCGGATATGCCTTTGAAACCCCTATCATCGCTTGACTAGCAAAATAGCAACCATCTCCAAGGAGTGCTCCGGTTACCATTGAAAAAGCCAGTACCAAGAATCCTTCAAAAGAAACATTCACCCCATCGGTATTGAAGGGAGGTAGGATGAGAAGCGTGGCAAGGGGGAAGCTGACCCACATTCGGGTAATGACTATCTCCAGCACAGAAACCTCTCGATCATACTTCTTGTAGATGATGTTTGTAGTGGCAAAAAGAAGCGCTGCAATCAATGCTGTGAGTATTCCCATGGCATAATTCCCAGTTCCAATTTGCAAAATACTCACACTTCTTTAGGAAGATACCTTTACTTCCAAACACCTCAAAAAGAAATCGCTTTTACAAAGGATATCTTAATCACACATTGCGCAAATCATGATAGAGAGAGCTATTGGAGGTATTTGAGATGGACCGTGATATTGACAAGATTGAGATGTATTCTCGGATGCTTGCTCTACGTGATTTCACAGAGGAAGATCTTGATGCAATTGAGAATACTACTGTCACGGTTGTCGGAGCCGGAGGTCTCGGTAGCCCTGTCCTTCGACTTCTTACTGCAATTGGCTTCGGGAAAGTCCGAGTCATTGATCATGATATAGTCGAACTTTCGAATCTCCAGCGCCAGACTATATACACCTATTCTGATATTGGACTACCAAAGGTTGAAGCAGCGGTTACGAATCTAGCAAAACATAATCCTTTCATCAAGTTCGAACCTGTGGGGATGTCTATCAATGAAGATAATGCTCTTGAATTGCTTCGAGGTAGTGATCTTCTAATTGATGGTCTTGATTCAATGACTGCTAGGCGAGCTGTGAATACAGCCAGCTATGCCTTGAAAATCCCCTATGTCTATGCAGGTGCCATTGAGTACTATGCAAACATCTCGACCTTCATACCCAATGAAACCGGTTGTCTTTATTGCTTGGTTGGTGACTTGAAGGACAATCCTGCGAATACTTGTGCAAATGTTGGAGTATCACCAGTTCTCCTTTCTGTTGCTGCATCCATTGAAGTACAGGAAGCGGTAGCACTTGCCACAGGAAGAAATCCAAAGCTAGCGGGTAGATTGATGCATATAGATATCCAGACTCTGGGATTTGACTCGTTTGAAATTGCTAGATCTGAAAAATGTCCCGTGTGTTCGTTATCAGATATCCCTGAACCCTCCGAATCCAAAGAGATTAGCATCACGCAGCTTTGCACTCAAAGTTTTAGCATATCTCCGGCCAAACGAAAGGAATTGAATCTTGCAGATCTAGATATACGACTACGAGACAAACACAAAACCCTGAAGAGGAATTCTTCTATTCTTGTCAAATTTGAGTCGGGTGCGAGCATGACTTTGATGTCCACAGGCGCAGCCGTCATAAAAGGAGTAAAGAATGAAGCGGAGGCTTTGACTCTCTATAAGACCATTGCAGGTGATTAGTTCTCTTTGAAGTACCTACGAATCGAGTCTTGGAAACCAGGCATAGAGAGCATCGAGCCAATCATGCCAACAAATTGCGCTACACTCTTTATCTGATCGAGGCCAATTCTATCCATCAAGTCAGCCAGTTGCTCATTATTAGCAAGCGTTTCTAGAAGCCTTCGTATCACAGCATCTCTCTCAGAATAGTACTCCTTGATCAAGGAAGTAAATTCCTCTTGATTCTCGCTTTTTGCATCAAAGAATATCCAAAGGAAACGAATGATATTCAGAAGTTGTTCCTCGCCCTCTTCCGTTTCGTACCATTTGGGTGAATCTTTCGTTTCACGCCCCATGAACACCTTTGCGCTTCTACAATACAGTTTCTCTGTCAATCTACTATCTTTTGGTTTTCTATGCCCTGCAACCTTGACTAGTCCATTCTCTTCTAGATTGTCTAAATACCGATAAATTGTCTTTATCGTCTTAGAGTATTCATTTTTCTTGTTATCCCAGAAAAGATTGTGAATCTCTTTGACCGTCATGTTTCCATCTAGGAGCGCACCTAAGATTACATTGTTCTCCATAGCGAGATCCATTTGCTCTTTGGTAAGGAGTTTTACGGCATCTGGCTTGATTGTGACAAAATCCTCGTAGACGTTCTCCCTATCAGAAGTATGATCAGTCATATCACATCGCTCTAGGTTCTTTTCGAGGTGTTGAAAGAAGGGGCATCTACAGATTAGTGTTACTGATGACGTTGAAAGAAACACTAATAACCAACATTGACAACCAATCTCATATAATGTCAATGGTGGACATATAAAGTGAATGAAAAACTAACAATGGGTGAAAACTACTCAATTGAAAGTAAGATCTTGGGCGAGGAGCGCAAGTATACGATATATCTTCCTGAAGATTACGAAAAATCAGATGAACGATATTCTGTCCTATTTGTTGTAAACGCGGATTACCAAGCATACTTCGTTCATGCTGCATCCGTGGCGCAACTCCTGTTCGATAGAGGTTGCATCCCTCCAATGATTGTTGTTGGAGTACATACTAAGGACCATGCAAAGGACTTCTTCCCTGTGCCACATCCGAGAATTCCTGATAGTGGAAAGGCAGATCTATTTCTGGAGTTCATTCTGACCGAAATTCGACCCTTGATTGCCAACAGCTTTCGGACTAATGATTTTAGTATCCTATACGGCGTATCAAATAGTGGCATGTTCACAGTTTATACACTCTTGACGCATCCTGATGCGTTCAATGGGTATATTGCCGGAAGTCCAATGCTCGGATGGGCAACCGAAGTCTTTCATGAAAAGGCCCAGGCATTATTCTCCTCAAGAGATTCCCTCTCGCGCTATTTGTACATGGAATATGGTGAGAATGACTATGATCGAGTATGTGAAACGGTACCTGATTTCGCCAAGTTATTAGACAAGATGGCACCAAAAGACCTTGTCTGGTCTTCGAAGGTACTGAAGAACGTAGGACATGGTCCTATTACTGTCTTATACAATGGATTATCGATGATTTTTCCTGAGTGGCAGGTTTCAACCGAGAAGGGAATGGAATTGGGAATGGAGGGCGTTGAGAGCTTTTATGCTTCTCTTTCAGCAAGATACTCGATTGACGTGAAGATACCTAGCGAAGTTCTCTCAGATATTGGTATCCAATGGATTCTCAAAGAGGAGGCCGAACATGGTCGACCCTTCATCGAAAAACTAGTCGAGCTCTATCCTACATCTGAAGGAGGATACTATCTGCTAGGTATAATTGAGGAACGAATGGGAAACTTCGAAGGCGCAGCAGACCTCTATCGAAAGGCATTGGAATTGAATCCAGAGTATCCTCAAGCCAAGGAGAAACTGGCTCATCTGAAGAATGAAGGAAAGATATGAAACATCGTGTCTGGGGGATGTTTAATCCCCCACTCCGTTCTTCCTTCCTAAATCAGATATCTTGACCATCGATAGATTCCAAATTTACAAGAAGTCGGCGCAGATATCCTTCAAACGTTTCTATTTCTTGCGAAGTGAATCCTTCATAGAAAAGATGTGTCATCTCTCTGGATACTTTCACATACTCCTCTTGCATCTCTTTTGCTTTCTCTGTTAGAACAATCAATAGACTTCTTCGATCCATTGGATTTTGCAATCTTGCTACTAGCCCGACATTTTCCAAACGGTCTAGCAAATCTGTAAGGGTCGACTTTCCTAGCGATGTCCTCTGTGCAAGATCTGAAATCGGAACGCCATCCTCTTGCCATAGGGCAAAGATGACTCTCCCTTGTCCAGCACCAATCTCTATCTCATGTTCTTGAAGCTTTTTAGAGAATATCCTTCCGCTCAAATGGTGAATCTTTGTGATGAGGAATCCACCTTCACTCTCAGGTTTCATTTCTTCACACCAATCTCAAAGCGGTATGTGTGGCTTTGATTCCATCCACGACCCATAGTCGGGTATAATCTAAGAACAGTGTGATCTGGATCGTCAAATCCTTTCGGATAGTATCTCTCCCAGCCATCATGCCAGATTCCTTGCTTTATCTCAATATCATGAACGATTTCGATATCGCCTCCAAGCATTAATCCCCTCGCCTCAGAAGGTATGGTGTAATATATTGATACCTTCGGATTTTCCTTCAAATCTCTGACTTTTGACGATGAAGTGTTAGTCGTGAATAATAGCATGAAATCTTCATCATGTGCATGGAAGAGGGGCACAAGTCTTGGCCATTGCTCCTTATTTCGAAGATTGAACATCGCACGCGTCTGAGGATAGCCCTCCGAATCAACAGAGGTTACAATTGCAGCTGGAGCTGAATGTGTCAATTCAAGCGCCATATCCCGGTCACTATCGATACTTGACGTCATCGTATTGTTACCACATAATAGTTCTAATTAGAACTATTCATATTCGAACTATTTAACTCTTTTTTCTGAAGCAGAGTGATGAGAGAGTGAGTCAAATTCAGGAATACAATGATAGTGCTGCCTTTGGATTCTTACGCATCATCCTAAGGGTCAGTTTTCGTTTGACCTCCTTTTGAGAAAGCAGGCCCCCAATAGCACTTCCAATGAGTTGACTTGAGTAGTAGTCATCTCTAAAGAAAGTACAGAGCGTTTCCATATTCCTCATACTCTTGTAGAACAGCTTCGCAAGTGATTGTGTCACTTTTAGCTCGCTAAGAATGGCTTTCTTACATTCCTTCTCATACTCGAACAATGCCATCGGATTCGAACCCTTTACTGCTTCTTTCATTACAGAGGCAGCAATTATACCCGATTGAATAGCCTCTGGGATTCCCTCACCTGTAAATGCGTCGACCAAACCCGCAGCGTCCCCAATCAGAAGCGATCTTCCCTTGACCAATCGCTCTGCTGGCCTGACTGGAAAACGAGCAGAGGTATCAGATAGAACCTCAGGTTCGATGTCATACTCGTCCTTGAACTTCGAAAACCATCGTTCGTATCCAGCTCGAAGATCTCGTACCCTATCTTGTCTGCAACACGCCCCTACACTGAGTACTGATCTCTTAGGGAAGCACCAAGTGTAGCCGTGTGCATACTCTCCAAAGTACAAAAGCAGCAGATCTGCATCATATCCCCCTGGCTCTCCACAAATCTCGCGAACCTTTTTGGCTCCAACTTCTAGCTCGATTTCAAGAGCTACACTTGCAGAATCGGTCTTCCATCCTGAATAGAATCCAAGCTGCTTTGCTACTCTGCTATTGACGCCATCTGCTCCGATGACAAATTGACCCGTGTAGATATCCCCATCCATAGTTGTGACTGATACGTTTGAGGTGCTCTCCTGAATGTCGATGACCTCTTTATTCTCAAGTATTTCTGCCCCAGCTTCAATGGCCTTCTTTAAGAGCAGATGATCAAACTCCTCTCGCATCACTGTGATGCCCGGCTTCGAACGATCTTCTGGAATACAGTCAACTCGAAATCCAGACGGTGCAAATATCGATAATCCGCTGATTTTCCTATGGGCTACATCATTCAAACTGAAATCAAGAAGTTCACCAACAAAGAATCGCGCTCCACCCGCACAGGGCTTATTTCTTGGAAACTCGTTCTTGTCTAGAAGTAAAACGGAGAGTCCTGAGAGTGCAGCGCGTCTAGCCGCAGTAGACCCTGCAGGACCTCCACCTACAATTATCACATCGTATTCTACCATCTCTAACCCGCATCGTATCCTAGGGATTTCTCTCCCCATAAATCATTGCAAATCCTTGGGGGACTGCTCTATTTTCGTTTTTCTTCTTGCTTCAGTAATCTGAACTGCTACTACGCTAGTCCCAATAAGCGCTAATCCTATCCAGTCAATGATATCCGGCATCTCACCAAGAAAGACGACCGATAGCAGTACTATTTGAGGGAACATTGTTCCATTGATTATTGAGATGTCAATAGCTCGAAGTGTCTGCATCGCCTTGTTCCAAAGAGTGAATGCAAACGCAGTATTGACAATACTCAACCAAAGGATATACACCATCGAGAGAGGACCGATGGTTTGAACGCCCTCCACCATCAGACCCGCTACTAACAGAAGGAGTGAACCTATCAGCATACTGATTCCAGTTACGATGATTGGTGGAAGTTCTCGGCGTCTGTTGATACTCCTTCCGATTATGGATGAAAAGGCATTTGCAACGACACCCCCTAGGACTACAAGGATTCCAATCAACTGTAGGGATTCGAACTCCATGGGGTAGAAATAGATCAGTACACCTCCAATTCCGATAAGTATCAATCCGATTTGTTTGGCGGTTGGAATCTCCTTCAGAACTATGATGCCAATTACAAGTACCAAGAGAGGAGTCAGATTCAACAGCAGCGATACCGCAATCGCATCAAGTAAGTCAAGTCCAACAAATTGCGCTCCCTGAGTCACTGCAACAAACACAGTACCATATCCAGCTAAGACTCCTATATCGCGCCTTGTCAATCTCCTGATGGAACTCCGTGAATCTTGCTTTCCCATTAGAACCGCCATTAGGATTCCTGCTGCTATTGTGTATCTGAACCCAGCAAAAGTAAGTGGTGGAATCTCCTCCAATCCGAACTTGATTATGACCCACGATGATGCCCAAAGCACAGTCACGAATAGAGCTATCAGTACGGATTTTATATGCTCCCTTGATAGAGCCTCTGAAGACTCAATTCTCTCACCAGTATCTTTGGAAGGTATTCCTGACATTATGACACCTAGTCCTTCGAAGGATTAATCAAAGAATTAGTTATTGCCGTCATAAGACGGGTGTATATAATGGCGATAAATTGCATCATAGAGATCAGTTCCGAACATTATTATTCCTGTAAGCTAACACGGATGATTCCGGTTCGAGTCAGCATTGTCACCATAAATGGTGATACTGGTTTTGGCATCATCGAATCCTTGAAACATGAGGAGCGATCAATTCAGCAATATGTTGACGAGCTTTCCAAATCTGAAAGTATCAAGAGCGTGACTGTGACACACAAGGCACCTCAAGCGTATTGGACGAGAGTCGTCCACAAGGTGGAAGGGCCATCGATCTATGAAACAATTCTCCAAAGTGGCTGCATGACGTATCTACCTATAGTAGTCGAAAACGGGATACAGACCCATGTAGTCCTAGCTCCATCAAGAGAGGTTCTTAGCAACATGCTACATATGCTACGGGATCGCTTCTCTTTTGTAAGAATCAAACGAATACGTCCCACTCCCTCTGGTCTATTAGATATAGATTTGACGTCCAAGCAGAGAGACGCCATTGACTTGGCTGTGGAATCAGGATACTACAATATTCCCAGAAAGTGTACCATTGAGGAGCTCGGGGAGAAGCTAGGCATCAAAAGAGTTGCAATGCAAGAAAGGCTACGACGGGCTGAACAACGCGTCATAGCTTTCTATGCACGAAAATGACCTATCTTGTTCAATTATTCTTCTCGTCACTTCTCTTGTCTCGAACCTTATCCAAGAACTCGGGAGTGATGACTGTGATGCCCTCCGCTTTTGCGGCATCAACAACTCCTGCAAAGACCTTTTTCAAGAATATTCGCGGCACGTTGACCAGTTTCGCACAGGCTTCCTCTGTCCATTCGATACTTGGATCGAATCTCTTGGCAGCAAATGTAATAGTGTTCAAGTTCTGTCCCTTTGACTTTGGAATAGGAACTGGGAATGGTTTGTCTCCCTTGGTAAACCAGAAGTTCAGATTATCCCTGAAACCATAATCAATTGGCAATCGAGGGAAGTCTTTTGCGTCCATCCCCCTTAGTAGCGCATCCTTGTACTTGCTCTTTAGTAGAATGCTATCAACACGTAGGACAAAGTTGTCACCACCATTACAAAGATTCAGAGGGAATTTATCTTCCCATGTGCATTCCATCACTTGCACAGACTCCTCAACAATATCTGGGAATCTTCCATTCTCAACTCCATTCTTCCTACTAGAGGGAATGAGCGTGAATATGCTATTTGCCATTTTCTCTTCCGTAGTTTCCCCTGGGAACCCAAGTTCAACACAGTTCTCAAGATACTTCTTCTCATCGGGAATGAAATTCAAGGCGCACACGCCAGTCCTTCGAATATTCGTTGCTGTATTGCTATCTGAACGGGCTATTAGCATCATTGCATGTTTACATTCATCAGCAATGACATACGGAAAGACCAGTGAGTATGGACCCAAGTTCGTTTTTCCCGATTCGGAGAGTGTGCTAACCAAAACTACCGGCATCGGAAAGAAGGAGCTCGTCTGATAGAAGTTATCTAGGATTCTTATAGTGTCAAAGGATTCGGCCATGGACAATGTGCCAAGTATCACTGGTTATCATCTTTTTCCTGCTAGTATTCAATCATTCAGTACGCAAGATAGCCACCATCCACAGCTAATGTCTGCCCAGTGATGTACCTCGAATCTTCGCTGGCGAGAAAACATGCCGCACCACGAATCCATTCGTTCTCTGCGAATGTTGGCAATGCAGTTCTTGGTTCTATCATCGTCGTTCTTATCTCATCATCCCTGAATGCATCAGCTGACATATCAGTGGGGAAGAAGCCGGGTGCAATCGCATTCACGCGAATATTGTGCTTACCAAGCTCAATGGCAAGTGCTCTAGTCATAGTGAGCATCCCTCCTTTTGATGTGTAATACCCCACTTCTGGAAACTTTGTGCCTCGTAGTCCGAAGGTTGATGATATGTTGATGATAGATCCAGATTTCTTAGGAATCATGACTCGTGCGACCTCTCGAGATGCCAAGAACGCGGACGTAAGGTTCACATCCATTACCGTGTGCCAGTCTTCTAATGTCTGCTCTACTAGAGGTTTGACGATATACATTCCTGCATTGTTGATCAGAGTATCAACTGTACCAAATTCACGAACCGTTGTTTCGACCAGATTGATAACATCAGCCTCTATTCTAACGTCTGTCTTCACTGGAATGGCAGTGATGCCATATTCATCGTGTAATTTCCTTGCTATCTCCTTTAGAAGCTCGATACGCCTAGCTGCTAGAACTAGGTTGGATCCAGACTCTGCGAATCCGTAGGCGAATTGTTCTCCCAATCCAGCGGAAGCTCCAGTAATGATAGTAATCTTCCCTTCAAGGTCATACTTGGACATCTCTAAACCCCTGCACACTACTACAGACCGTACCTGAAAAACGTTCAGATGACCTACTATCTAATGTAGAAGAGCTTTCGCTCGCTTTACGATATTTTCGACCGAGAAGCCAAATTTTTCGAATAGCACACTGGATGGAGCAGATGCACCAAACCGGTCTATCGATATCATATCTCCCTCAGGACCAATCCATCTTTCCCAGCCATGTCTAACGCCTGCCTCAACAGCAAGACGTGCCTTTACTGAAGGTGGAAGTACCGAGTCCCGATATTCCTTTTCCTGAGCCTCAAAGAGCTTCCAACTTGGGAACGAGACTACTCTAACCCCGATGCCTTCTTGACCAAGCTGCTTCGCGGCATCTAATGAAGGCGCCACTTCTGATCCAGATGCTAGTAGTATCAACTCTGGAGTATCATCAGAATAGTCCACAAGAACATATGCTCCTCTACTGGTGCCTCGTGCACTTGCATTCTCGGAGCGATCCAAGACTGGTAGGTTCTGACGGGTTAGAACGATAACGGTTGGTCCATGTCTTCTATTTATGGCAATTCTCCACGCCTCTATTACCTCGTTTGCGTCTGCAGGCCTGATTATAACAAGATTTGGCATTGCACGCAGGGACGAAAGCTGCTCAATTGGCTGGTGGGTCGGACCGTCTTCTCCTAATCCGATACTATCATGGGTGAAGACCCAGATGCTAGGGTATCCCGAAAGTGCTGAAAGACGAATCGCAGGTCTCATATAATCTGAGAATATGAAGAAAGTACCTGAGTAAGGGATGAATCCACCATGAACAGCTAGTCCATTGACAATCGCTCCCATTGCATGTTCCCTCACACCAAAGAATATGTTACGTCCATTTGGACTATCTTTTTGGAATGCTGAATCACCATCAATCCATGTTTTGTTCGAACCTGTTAGATCCGCCGACCCTCCTATCAGCTCTGGTAGTTTCTTAGCAATAATGTTCAGAACCTTTCCTGAAGCAACTCTTGTCGCAATGCCCTTCTCATCAGCGGCGAAGGGGGCCAAATCATGGTCCCAGTCCTCTATTAATTGCCCATTCAACCTTCTTTCAAGTTCACTCCCTAGTTCTTTGAACTGCTCCTTGTACTTGTTGAACAACGATTCCCATTCTTCTTGAGATTTCTGTCCCCGCGGAACAGCTTCTCTAAAGTGGGCCAACACGTCATCAGGCACAAGATACTTTGGCTCAAGCGGCCATCCCAGGGCTTCTTTAGCTCCGCTAAGTTCTACTGTCCCAGCTGGTTCCCCATGGGATTTTTCTGTGCCTTGCTTGGTGGGAAGACCATAGCCAATTACAGTTTTGCACATAATTAGCGAGGGTCTTCTCTCAAGTTTCGCTTTCTTTATCGCTTCATCAATTGCATCGATATCATTACCATCATCCACCTTCTGAATATGCCAGCCCAGTGCATCATATTTCATGGCAGTGTTTTCTGTGAAGGTTAGATCTGTGCTTCCATCAATTGAAATTTTGTTATCATCATAAAGAACAATCAGCTTTCCAAGACCAAAATGCCCTGCAAGAGATGCGGCTTCAGATGCGACTCCTTCCATCATATCCCCATCTGTTGCAATAACATAGGTAAAGTGATCGATGATCTCAAGATTCGGTCTATTGTATACCGCTGCAAGGTTAGCCTCTGCGATTGCTAGACCTACGGCATTGCTGATTCCCTGTCCTAATGGTCCCGTTGTGACTTCAACACCTGGCGTGCAGAATGATTCCGGATGTCCAGGAGTTTTGCTCTCCCATTGTCGAAATCCTTTGATTTGATCTATGGGAAGGCTGTATCCGGTAAGGTGAAGCAAAGAGTAGAGTAGCATTGATCCGTGTCCACCTGAAAGCACAAATCGATCTCTATTTGGCCAATCTGGCCTGACAGGATTGAACTTCAAGTGTCGTGTCCAGAGGGTATATGCCATTGCTGCTGCTCCCATTGGCATTCCCGGATGTCCAGATTTTGCATCTTCTATCGCATCTGCTGATAGAAAACGAATTGTATTGATTGCTCGCTCTTGGAGTGATGTCAGGGGTGTCATTAGGTGTAAATCTCTCCAGTGGATTATTTAAATCCGCAAGATAGGACTGACAAATCGGAAACCTACTCTCTTTTGGTTGTTACGCTTTTCTCAAGACAGATACTAGATACTTGTCGATGAGGAAGGATCTTTGAAAAGAAAACTAGGCTCATACAAACTAAAAAGAATGAAGCGAGCGGCAAGACTACCGCTCTGTGGCTTCTTCTATTTCTTCATCTTGAACACTAAAGCAAGTACGACAACTACAACCACAACTCCTCCAATTATTAGGAGTGTGTTTGCATCCAGTAGGAGCGAATCAGTCGAAGATATCCCAATTATGGGGTCATACTCAAGGGTTTCATTCCCAAAGTTCTCAAAAGCGAGATAGATTGACTCTCCAGCCTCTTGGCCTACTCCTTCTCCATAGCTTGCCTTAACCTCGAGTGTATTCTGTGCAGCAAGAGCTGTTTCGTTATATTGCATGTATCCATTAGCAAACTCGAATTTGGTTCCTGCTCTATGGAATCCTTCAGGATCGTCATTGCCTTGTGCCTGTCCATGAGTACTTTGAGTTACTGTGTATTGCATGACCAAGATAGAATCCTCATAGGTCCATTCCCATCCTTCAATGATTACATCAAACTTGAATTCTCCTGGATTGTCCAGGTTCAAGTGAACGCGTAGCTGGATGGTGACATCAAACTCCGGAAGGTTCGGGATATTACCAAAATCCCCTCCGCCAGTAGGTCGTGGATCAAATGTTTCAGTTGATGTGAAATTGAAGTGGATTGCAGTCACATTCTCTCCATCAGTTTCCTCATCAAATCCGCTGAACTCCCAATCTGTTGTTGGTAGTGCAAATCGAGCGCCAATAATATGGTCAACGCCATTCTCGAAGACACCGTCTGAATTAGTATCATTAGCTTCGAATATGGAAACGAACATTACATGATAATCGACGGTAGGAGTATTAGGATCCCACCAATGAAAGTGCGGAACTTCACTGACTCCTGTAATCCGAATATCGATATCTTCAGTTGAAAGTGTCACAATTCCTGCAGATTCATGATATTGAAGTCCATTGCTTTGCGCGGCTGCAAAAGGAACTCCTAGTACAAGTATGAAAATCGCAAGTGCTGTCATTACAAATCCTTTTTCGGTAGTCATTTTATCACCGACTACGAATCGTGATTTTGTATTTATAATGACCATTAGAAAGGGTGTTGAGTACGATGGTTCCAAAGGAGTTATCCCAGTCTTTTCATCGAATCCAAACTTTATGAAACCTTAAAAGACACCAAACAACGCTATCATCTCTAGGCAATTGCTGTCTTTCTGGCCCAAAAAATCACCAGTCCTGGAAAGAGATCAAGTGCTCCACAATCAGGAAATACTGCTTCTAGGACAGTGCCCACGTCATCACCATTAGCCATCCCAAGCTCAGGGAAGAGCTGAATTGCAGTCACACGTAGAAACTCACCAAGATCTGGTTGTTCTGGTCGATCAAAATACACGAAGGGTGCAAGAATCCTGACTATTCCACCATCAATCAAAACTCTCTTGAACTCAGCAACTGAGCCGTGAAGCTCATCTCTATTTGGAATTCCGCTGACCCAGATTTGGGCGTATCTCTCATTTGGCGATGGGATATCTACGAGGTCTCCCTTCAATATCTTGTGACGAATTCCCATTGTTGTTAGAATTGTAGAGTCTCCAAGCACGTCCAAAGTTTGAGATCCATTCCCATCCATGAGATATTGAACAGTATTGATGTCAATCTCTCTAACCCTTGGTACTGCAGCAAAAAGAACACGTCCTTTTGGCACCTTGACTTCCTCATCCAGCTTCTGATGCATACTACCTGTGATTGAATGCCTATATGCATCATAGAAGTGCATGATGACTTCAATAGAATCCTTTAGCATCTCTCGGAGTTGATTCTCTCCTCTGGCTCCCAGCCGATATACGCGCCTATCTGGTCCATGAGGCCCTGGCTGCACGATGCTCTCCACAAGGCCTTCAGCTTCCATAGTATGAAGCCAACGGTACAGAGTTGTAAGTCTCAGGTTCGAAACATGCTCATTGAGAGAGCGGAGTATATCATATCCATGACATGGACCATTATCCAATACAAGTAGAATTCGATTTCGAATCCACTCTCTACTCTCTCTCAATGATCGAAGATCTCCAAAAAATAACATGAAAAATTCTGCTAAAAGCCGTATGTTCAGCGTAATTGAAGCTATACTCAGTTACTATATACACTTTCACAACTAGCTACCTGTGGATTCCTCCTTAATAGCGAATAATCGTCTGATAGGGTGTAAGGGGACACAAATACTCCCCTCCTCTCTATCTCTTTTTGGAGAGGGCGAAAGTCCTCTCCAATTTCCTTATCTCATAGTTTGATTCGATGACACCATGGACATTAACTATAGTTTATAGATATACCCAATCTCACCTATAGCTTTGGAAGCATTCGTTCTTATTTTAGCTAATGAACGTACAGAAGCCATCCGATATCGAACTAGCTTCGATTTTCGACTCGGTGATGGAGACAGAAGAGAATTGAATAAATCTACAAAGAGAATGATAGCTCTTTCTCTAGCTGTAGCATTTCTGCTGATGGCAGTTTCGCCGGCACTCACCAAAGCCCAAACTGTCACTGATTTCTTGAAGGCAGGTCCTTACGTCGAGAAAATTGTCTTCGATGTTATAACTCAGGAAGATCAGCAAGTAATAGCGCTACAGGATGGAGAGATTGATATCATCGATCAACAACTCGATCCTACCTACTTAGAAACTCTCGAAGAATCTGAGAACGTACAGGTTGATAGTATTCTAAGGAATGGTTATGGATATGTTACAATAAACTGTGACAAATACCCACTGAATATCACTGCTTTCCGCAGAGCTCTAGCATTTGCTACTGACAAGGAAGCAATCTCAGATGATGTCTGGGATGGTCTCTCACAGCCACTGGACTCTATGATTCCTGCTACCAATCCCTTCTCAATCGAGGGTCAGCTTCCATATACTTACTATGAAGCTAACGTTGCACAAGGAAACGCTCTTCTTGATGCAGCAGGATTTGCAGACATCGATGAAGATGGTTTCAGAGAAGCTCCCGATGGCTCTGACTTTGACATTCTTGTAGAATGTGCACAAAGCTCAAACATCGCAATTGAAGTTGGTCAGGTTATTGCTGATGCGCTTACAGCTCTTGGAGTTGATGCGGATTCGGTCCCAACCGACTTCTACGAATATCTCAATAGGCTCTACTTCCATGGAGACTATGATATTGTATTCCTTGGTGGTGGATTCAGTACTTTTGATGTAGACTGGATTGCCTACGAGTACTGGTCCGAGTATGCAGACGAGCCCTACTGGAACTTCCCCAATTGGCGAAACGCTACCTATGACAGCTGGCGTGATCAGCTCCTCCATGCGACTGACTACGATGATATCTACGAGGCAGCTATCGAGATGCAGAAGATCTGGGTCTATGATTCTCCTATGATCATCTGTTATGAGAACCTTGTGCTTTCAGCTTACAGAACTGATAAGTTTGAAGGCTTCATCAACACAGTTACAGATGGTGTTCCAAGCTGGTGGACTAATATGAAGGTGCACCTAAAGGACTCTCTTGGTGGTCCCTTCGGAGGTACATTTGTATGGAGCAACTCTCTGGATATTGATACCTTCAACTTCATGGCAAGCACATCTGCCTATGCTAACAACATCAACCAGATGCTCTGGGACTCGCTAATCACAGTAGGTCCTGATGGTATAGATGTCAATTGGCTTGCAGAATCCATTACGACTGAAACCCATGCTGATAATCCAGCAATTCCTGATGGATACACACGTTTCACTTTCGATATGGTTCAGAACGCAACCTGGACAGATGGAACGCCTCTCACAGGTGAGGATGTAGCATTCACTCTCAACTACTACAAGGATGCCCCTGGCAACCAATACGGATCTGATCTTACAGATATGGTGGCTGCCTACGCACCAACTCCATACACTGTAATAGTTGAGTTTGGTACAGAGTCTTTCTGGCATCTGCACACAGTTGGCTACAAGCCTATCATTCCAAAGCATATCTTTGAGACCCTTGGAGCTGACAATTGGAACCTCTGGAATCCTGACCCACCGAACGAGGTTATGGTTACCTCTGGTCCATTCAATGTGTCAGAGTATGTAGCTGGCGAGTTCACAGAACTTACCTACAATCCAAACTACTTCTTCGGACCTGACAGGTCTACCGCTTCAACAACAGATACCAATCCACCTCCAATTGGTGACCTTACCTTGGCTATCGTTGCAGGTGCAGTTGGCGCGGCTGTAATCATCCTTGTTGGTGGTTATGTCCTGATGCGTCAGAAGTAAGTAACATAGTTAGAGTACAGAACTTGGGGACGATATGTCCCCTTACTCCTTTTTTTGATCAGAGATCATGGTTCCCGGTGGATATTTCTTCATGAACTCGTCTTTCAAGATGTCCATCGCGATAGCATTTTGAAACTTGCCCATAGAATACATGTGTTCTCGAAATACTCCGATCTTCTTGAATCCCGCTTTCTCATAGGTCCTGATGGCTCTCGTATTATGCTCCAATGCATAGAGATAGATATTGTTCAATCCTAGAACATGAAAACCTACCCAGAGAGTTACCAATGCCGCATCAGTTCCATACCCTTTATCTCGCCCTTCTGGATTCCAGATGGAGATGCCGAATTCCGCGTGACCATGCGCCTTCGAGATACTAAATAAGCTAGCTGTACCTAGTAACTCTTGGGAAGTCTTCTCCACGATCGCAAAGACTATTTTTCCATCCTTCCATGGGTCTGCTGTAGACGCTCCTTCCAGCCACTTCTCCTCCGAGAGTCGTGAATTCGGGAGCAGACTTCCAAGGTATTGACGAGTTTCGACATTATTGATGAACTTCATGAGAGAATCTAGGTCTTCCATCTCAAGTGCCCTAAGATATATGTGAGCTCCAGAATACATGAACCAAAAACTGTCAAAAAACAAGATAATTTAATCGGTACGAGGCAAAACTAGCCCCTCTACCAACGTCGATGATGGGTTCGCCAAAAGTCGTTATCCTTTTATTGTCCCTGTTATTCAGAATACATAACTTCGCATTTGGAGGAAATTTGAAAAATGCAACTCGACTTCGCTCTATTGTTAGGAAGTCTAGGACTAATCATAGTTTTAGTGGTCGTTATTGGTATCATCATTAATGCACTATTTCTCGGAATAGCACTAGGCTTTGTTAACGGTGAGAATAGAGAGCTAGGAACGACTTTCGTAACTGCTCTGCTATCTGCAATTGTTACAGTCATACCCTGTCTAGGATGTATTCTGGCATGGTATTTCATCAAGACCCGGCACGAACTAGGTTGGGGTGGAGCTATTGCTGCTTGGATACTTACCTTCATCATTGAGGCTATAGTACTCTTTGCAATCGTCTTCCTAGCCTTCCCAGGACTCTTGGCAATTCTAATGCTCTAATCAGACAGATCTTAGAAAAGAAGAAATCAAGGATGTATGTGAGGCAGTAATGGACGATATCGGTAGTGGGGAGCAACATAGACCCTGTGAAGAGATCCTCTTGGATCCTGAGCGTGGAAAGCTGGTCTTTGACTGGCGTGCTGTTTCCCGCAGACCGATAAGATTCCTACGGGTTTCTGGTCCACTCCTTACTGCCCACCATCCATTTTGTTCCCAATATGAAGGACATATTTTCTCATTTCTTGGTAGGAAATGGTGCGTCGGTTGTTTCTTTAACACATTATCCTTCTTCTCATCGCTCTTCATTCTGTTGCTTCTATGGTTCTTCAGTCCTTTCCAGTTTGATAGAGGGCTCATGCTCTATGGAGGGATAATTGGAGTTATCATTTCCTTCGTGTTCAGTGCAGCTGGTCTGACAGAAAACAAGAAACTCAAGGCAATTTCCAAGCTGATTCTGGGAACCTCTTTTTCTCTCGTCGTGGTATCTATCCTCATAGCCGGAGGGGATATTCTTGTTCAACTTGATATGAAAGCACTTTTGATCATCATCGTGTATCTACCAGTAATCGGTCTCCTGAGCGCAAAGCGATTACTTGAGATGCAAAAGGAATGTGAGGCATGTGAGTACAAGATGAGATGGGGCAAGTGCCCAGGATTCAGGGATATCCTGTGCGATTATATCAATAATGGATTCTTGCTGCCGGAGGAACTCCCGCCCTCTACTTGATTCTTACATGTTTCGACATACTAATTTGCTCACAACTATACCAAAATCAGGGGTCTTACTGTGAATCCTCAGAGAATTGTGTTCAAAGAGCCAGTTGTGAGAGTTCAAATGGAGAAGATACGTTTTCCAAAACTATGTCCTATCTGTGGTTCTCCAGCCACGAAACCCGCTAGAATATCGACAGCTCCTGCGAAGAAGCAGTATCTTCGTCCTCAATGGGATCCTGCCTTCTCTCCTGCAGTAAGGAGATCTATGGGGCTGAAGGTTCCCGAGGTTAAAACCCTCCTCCTACAGGTTTGTGAAGATCACTTCAAATCTGATGAGGGTGATACGAACTACAAAGTGCTTTGTCTTCTTGTCAATGCTATATTGGCTGCAGCATTTGTGTTCGCATCATTGATGATAGGCAATCGTCTATGGATTGGGCTCCCTGTCGACCCTGTTCTTTATCTTGTTGTTCTAAGTCTGCCTTTATCCATTCTAGCTACAATCTTTGCCTTCAGAAGCGGTCCGCTTGCCTCCTCTGTGAGGATTATCGGTTTCGATTCAGGACTGATGAATGTCTGGTTAGAATTCGCTAGACCCGACTACCGTGATGCTTTCATGGAAGAGAACTCAATGAACGCAGAGTTAGTACAGTGGATTGTGAAATCATAGAATTGTATAGATTTAATCCACTACCCATAAGACCAACTGGTTCTTGTCACCATAACTCGATAGAAGGCAGTGATTCGAGATGATAACAGGAATAGATGTTGTATATCTTCATGTCAAAAGCCCAACAAAGATGGCAGAATGGTATCGAGGAGTCTTGGGCGTCGAGATGGGCTTTCAAACTGAGGATTTGCATTGGCAGGAATTGGGCCTACCGTCTAAGGGAACAATAACCAGATTCGGACTTGATTGGGTCGGAGATGACCTGTCAAGTGTAGAATCACAGCATATTATGATATCATTTGGAGTGGACGACATCTATCAATTGGTCGATATGCTAGAAAAGAAAGGTATCGAATTCTATGGCACTCCAAAAATCCATGATGTAGGACCCACGTTAGTTGCCACAACCCAGGATCCAGAAGGGAACTGGATTCAATTCTCTCAGAGAAAATAGAATGGAAGGGAGCATGCCAAGAAGCGGCAAGTCCCAACATATATCTCGAATATACTATATCTTGAGGTCTGTTTCACTTTTCCAGAGACCGTGGATATTACAATATGATGTCGCCATCAAAGTTCCAGATTTCTCTGTCTTGAACGCAAAAATGGCATATGGTTCGGAGCACATCTTGCTTGTGTCTGCTCCCTGTGCTGATTCACCATGATGATCGAAAGTACAATATCCTACTTCCACTGGGAATTTCTCTCCTTCTGGCCAGAAGAATAGATCTGCCCACTTTATGTGATGTGCTGTGGTATTTGGATGCGGTATCTCTTTTCCCACCGATACATGGATATGAAACAACCCTGCACCTTTCTTCTCAATCTCGATTGCTGGAACATGCTTCTCATTCTTCCAGTCAGCTGTCTGAATCCAACTTTTTGACATTCTCTCAAATCCTTCTTGTTCTCTAGACAGGATTTTCTGCCTATGCTTAGCAATTTGCATTCCAAAGTTAAAACACCTTCGAAATACCAAACATCAATATTATATGCGAATGAATTTTGGGCACCATGACGGGTTAGCAGCGTTTGGTGATAGATTTGGAGGAAAATTCTGACGACACAGTCGTATTCGATAGTACCGCTGATACGGGTAAGATGAGCACAGCCTTATACATCGCGTTATTAGCAATCTTTTGTGCATTGACCACTGTGGCAACCATCATGTTCATTATCCCAATACCTTCGACCTTTGGGTATTTCAATTTGGGTGATGCTTTGGTCATGCTATCAGGTATCCTCCTTGGTCCGGTTGGAGGTTTCATAGCTGGTGGTATTGGATCCGCGATGGGTGATGTAGCCCTTGGCTATTTCGCATTTGCTCCTTTTACCTTCCTCATTAAGGGAGGTGAAGGCCTGATAGTCGGGATGATAGGTCGCTATTCAAATGGCTCTCAGATACCCCGTCCATGGGACCTTCTGGCAGTCATCCTTGGTGCCATTGTGATGCTATCGGGATATTATATCGCTGAAGTTGTATTCCTTGGAATCTCTCCAATGGCAGCTCTTCTTGAATTGGTAGCATTCAACTCGATACAGGTCATCGCGGGAGGAATCATATCAATCACAATAGGTCCTATGCTCCGTGGATTCCTTCAAAGCTACACCAAGGGAATTATGTGATACTTCCTATGAATCAGAAATCACCATCCCCCTCTGTCAGAATCCCTTTTTAGGGAGCTGGATTTGGAAAGGTCAATGCTTTCCCGAGAATATGGGATCTATTGGGAGTTACAAAAATGACTGAGCGAAACAAACTCAGAATCGATGCGAAGCGATTGAATGAAATCAATGATTTCTTTATGAAAGCGGACAATCCCTTAGTCACAGGTCTCTTTGATCTGATTGACAAGTATGGTGGTGTCGATGAGATAAACCGTCGAGCCAACGAGGCCAGGAAATTGGAGAATCTCTTAGGTCAGTTGGAGCGGAAGAACTCTACCTATGTCAAGGATTTAGAATGGTTGCAGGAGCAACGAGACAATGCCGCATTCATTAGTGTGGCTGACTACAGACGGAATATCCTGGGAGATAAAGCTGATACAATGACATTTGATGAGTCATTTGCCGTAACTCTTGAGATCAGTGCGTGCCAGTACTTCCCTTGGCTAATCGAGGAAGCGAAACTGGCTATTGACAAGCAGGAGCTAATGCCTGGTCGATTCATCCGTGTCAGAAATATGAAGGAACAATCGGCTGACGATGATGTAATCGCCTTTGCGGCAGGCATGCAAATACTCGGTTCATCATATGTGGAAACTCTTGATACAAAGGGGACCTATCCAAATGAAGAGGGTCTTCCCACAAATGTTCATCTTGGTGGCCCAGCAACAATTACAGGTTATTTTGGTGGTGTTGGTATGCCAAATGACTTTCCATTGAAGTGGGCTAATGAATACCTGCACTATTACACTACCTATGGTGTCAAGCAAGTACTGAATATCAATCCAGGAAGTGTTCTACTTGGCTATATGATGCATAAACTTGGTATTGATATGGAATTCAAAATCTCTGTATTCATGGGGAATGATAATCCATATGCGTGTCTATGGACGCTTCTTACTGCAAAACTCTTCAGTCGAGATGATGGAACTTCACCACTTATAGGATTCAATCTCTCGAATAGCGTCGATAACGCTACAATAGAGCTTGCAGCATATGTTAGAGAGGACTTTGGTTTTGAGGATGTTGTACGAATAGAACACCATATCACAGAGACCTACAAGAGTATCGTTAGGCAACCGTATGATCGCACAATGGAGCTCGTTGAGCTTGCGAACCATGTACGCAATATTAGCGCGAAACATGAAGGTGGTATCCCCGAGATCGATCAAACCCGTGAGCATCCTAGTGATATCTTGGACTATTTCAGAGCCAAGTCCGAAGTTGAAGAGAGTGGCGATATGCCTCATCTACTCCAAAACTATCTTGACAAACATCATGCATTGAATAGGACTGCAGAAGAGCTTACCAAGAGAGGACTTGCATTCATTGCAGCGCCTGCTCTTCATAAGAGCTAGAAGCATTAGAATTTAGAGAGAGGCGAATCACCTCTCTCTATCTCCATTGTATTGTACTAATTATCTGGTTGGAAATGGTCATCATAGAGCTGTTGAAGAATCTCTTTATGTCGTTGTTCTTCCTTTGCCAAGGTTTCAAAAACCGTTCTGTGATTTGCAACCCCAGTGAGCTCTGAGAGAGCCTTATAGAATGCATTTGCACCCTCTTCTCTCTTTATTGCCACGACAAGGATCTCTTGAGGAGTTGAATCCGATTTAAGAGGAATGTCCACAAGATACTTGCTCAAACCAGCATCCTCTACTTCTGCGATAGTTGTGCAGGTGAATGTTGTACATACATCCGCATCAAGTGCTTGCATCAACTTTTCCTTATGTCCGACTTCCTGTTTGGCGAGTTCCAATAGTAGCTTTCCTGAGGCCTGAAGCGTAGCCTCCTCAGCGGCTTGATTGTAGAACTCGTAGGCTTCCTCCTCCCGTTGGATTGCCAAGGAAATCAATTGCTCGAATGAATTTTGAACCGACATAGCAATTACCGTGCAAACGCTAGATATTGTTCGATTTAAGGGTGATGATACCTCTTTAGACACTCCCAAAGACTTTTGATATGCACACGTTGGAGATTTTTGACACACGATGGAGCAAGATAATGGTCGTTTCTTTAATTGTGCTGAGAGCGTTATCATCGCGGCTAACCGTTCAGTCCAATCAAAGCACTATCATTCAGTAGCAGTAAGAATAGCTTCTATGTTCGGAGGCGGCATTGTTGGAACTGGCGAAATGTGTGGAGCCGTTACTGGAGCACTCATGTATCTTGGCCTAGTAATGGGGACCGATGGAACAGAAGAACCTATAGAATTCGATCGACTCCGAAAAGGGACGCGAGAGTTAGGACAGCAGTTCGTCGAGGACTTTGTGGAGAAATGGGGCTCTCGGCGATGCTCTGTTCTGATAGCTATGGACAAGGGGCAAGTTCCCCCTATGGGTACAATTAGAGCGGAGAACCCCTCAATCAAGAAACGTTGCAATGACTATGTGCAGTGGAGCACAGAGCGAATCGCAGCGTTAATGGAATCCGAAGCCCTTCTCTAGAACTTCTTGGGCACAATTTCCTTCATTCCATCTGGTAGATATCGATGGAGGGCTTTTGGTATCCTTACACTTCCGTCTTCCTGTTGGAAATTCTCAAGTATGGCAACGATTGCCCTTGGATTTGCCATCATCGTGCTATTCAATGTATGTAGATAGTCCTTCTCCGTTCCGCCCTTCTTTAGTCTGTATTTGATATTCAGACGTGTGGCCTGATAGGCCGTGCAGTTGCTACATGAGCCTCTCTCTCTGTAGGTATCCTGTCCTGGAACCCATGTTTCCAAATCGTACTTCTTTGCGGCGACAATGCCTATGTCCCCTGTGCAAACATTCACGATACGATATGGAAGTTCAAGTGCCTGAAAGTACTCCTCGATATTTCTATTCAGTTCCTCATGTATCTTCCACGACTCATCCGGATGACTAAACACAAATTGCTCTACCTTGTTGAACTGATGGACTCGAAAGATACCCTTAGTATCCTTTCCGTGAGATCCTGCTTCTTTTCTGAAACACGTACTTATTCCTGCAAACTTCAGCGGCAGATCAGTTGGCTCAAAGATTTCATTCGCAAACATAGCAGCAATAGGATGCTCCGAGGTTGCTATAAGATACAGATCCTCATCGTCTATCTTATACATGACATTCTCAAAGTCTGCTAGGTCAGTTACTCCCTCATATGGCTCTCTCCGCATCATGAATGGCGGGTAGACTGCTGTGAATCCCTTCTTCAAGAGCATGTCAAGAGCTAACCTTTGCATCGCAAGATCTAGAAAAACAAGCTCGTTCTTTAGGAAATAGAATCGGGCTCCAGCAATCTTGGCTGCACGGGGAATATCTGCGAGGTCGAGCTTCTCAATAAGATCCACATGACTCTGGATTTGAAAAGGAGGTTCTGGTCTTCCTCCCCATTCCTTCATTACCTCGTTATCCTCTTCCCCTTTTCCGAAAGGAACTGTTTCGTGCAGGATATTTGGAATGCTCATTTGAATTCTTTTCATTTGTTCCTCTACTTTTCCAGCTTTTTCCTCGGTCTTACTTATACTGTCATTAACCTGATTCACTTTCTCGATGATCTCGGAGGCATCTTCTCCACCTTTCTTTAGTTCTCCCACCTGTCTTGAGTACTTATTCCGATCAGTCCTCAAGTCCTGTATCTTTCTTCTCAGGTTCCTTAGTTTGTTATCGAGATCAAGAAGCCTGTCAAATTCCTCAAGCTTTGCCTGATCACGCCTTCTTTCCAGGTTCTTACGGATAAGATCAATATTCTCTCGGATAAACCGAATATCAAGCATTGAGATCACCTTTGATTGCTTTTGGAAGGAAAGATGCTTTCCTTTTCAAGGCATTGGCATATCATCCGCTTACAGCTCTGATGATGGACATACATCATTCAAGGCGCACTCCGAACACTTTGGCTTCCTTGAAGGGCATATTCTTCTGCCATGCGCTCCTGCATACCTCGCATAGTTTGCCCATTCTTTTTGAGGGAAAAGCTCCATTAGATCTTGCTCGACCTTGTCTGGCTTTTCCTCCTTCGTTAGTCCTAGTCTTTTACTAACACGTCCAATATGCGTATCTACCACAACGCCTTCATTGATAGCAAATGCGACTTGAAGGACCACATTAGCAGTCTTTCTGCTCACTCCCTTCAGTTTCACAAGGTCCTCAAGATTCCTTGGCACCTCACCACTAAACTTGTCGACCAGCATTTGTGCTGTATCCTTCAGAAATACCGACTTGTTGTTGTACGCGCCAACACCATGAATCAGAGTCCTTATGTCATCAAGATCGGCCTTTGCAAGCTTTGCAGGAGTTGGATATCTTTTGAACAACTCTGGTGTGATCTTATTGACAAAAGCATCAGTAGTACGAGCTGAAAGAATTGTTGCCACCAGCATCTCAAAGGGATTTCTATGGTTCAGATAGGTCACTGGAGCATCTGCATGAAGTTTCTTCAAGATGCTGAGAATTCGCGTTGCGTTTTTTTGGGTATCTTCCATGAAACTAAACTCCCACTAATTTCAATCTAGCAATCGAATTTAATACCAGCGATTTTCGATGCTATTCCAGTATCTCCATTGCCTCAGAATCCTTTGGACCATTTCCAAAGGGTCCTTTTCCAATAGCAATCAAGATTATGAGATTCAGTAGGATGATTGTGAGGAAGAGAATTGGCGGAGTCATAAAAGTGTAGATGAGGCTTGCAATGATGGGTCCAATCGAAGATAGCACATACACAGTGACCCAGAAAATCGAGAGTATCTTTGATGTATCCGTCTTTGGCAGTCGCTTTCTAATCAAGATAATGATCAGAGTCCACCATAATGAATCGTTCACATATTTCATAACAATCCCTATGAACGGAGTCGAAAAGATGATTCCTAACCCTGGAAGGACACTGTCCACGGATGACACCACTGAAGACGGTACAATATATGGAACTATTGGAGCGATTAAGAGGAAAGCTGCACTTACGGGCATGATGCTGTACACGACTACTGCTGCTCTCTTGACTCCTTTCCTATCACTGACCCGCCCTATTTTCAGCAGTAAGGGGAATGATATCGCCAATTGAGCCAGTAGGATTAGATTGATGCCTGCGATATCAACTGATAGCTCTTCATATGTATAGATGAGTGCTGCGAAACCAAAGAACGAGTCACTCAGGGTATCAAGGATTACAATGAATATGAGCCCGGGGATCGCCACAAGTAGAAGCTTGGCTGCCCGGATGTTTTCAGACATAAACTCTGAGAGGATGGGCTTGTCCGAGCTCTTGTACTCGCGCTTAGGAGATTCTAACAAGACTGCTCGAATTGCTGAAGCAAGAATTAGACTGAGTCCGGTGATGAAATACATGAATCTGAATGCTACTGGAAATCCAAGAATTGGTTCAAGAAAGCCAAAGACAAGTAGTCCGGCGACACTGAACACCCTACCTGCTGTGAATAATGAAAGTGCAAATCCACTATGGTCTCTTGGTACATTTTCCATTATGTAGGAAGAAGACCCACTTCTAAATAGATCATGGACCGAGTATATCATTAATCCAATGAAAATCAGCCAGAAATCCACGAAAATACCCACATAGACGTAATATATTCCGAGGATAAGGTACGCTGCAACTGCAACACCTTTTCTATTTGCGATATCTCCTACATAACCTCCAATGAGTCTTGCTATACTACTAAAGGCATTGACAATGGATAGGACCAAACCGATAGTGATCAAGCTCCATCCCATCACTTTGAGATAGAGATTGAGATATGATCCAAGGTGATTGTAGCAATTAAACATCCAGCCTGTGATAAGAAAGACCACATAATTCCTGTTGGAGAAAATTGAATTCAACGAGCTTCGAACACCTTGGTCAACGGCTTCCTCCACAATAAGCAAGGGATTATCCTGAATATCTGACATAGCTGTCTCCTGAGTTGCTCGATGTTTGTTGTTTTCTTCAGATAATGCCGTTTCTTGGAGGAGTTCTGTCAATCCATCACCCTGTAGTGCCTATATGGGATCTAGAAGCTAGCATCCTATAATAGCACGTAAGAGATTCGGTATATAGACTCCTTTCTAAACTGGTGACGCTGGTACTCTCGGGAGATGAAGTCCCGAGATACACACGCCATAATTCCTATTCTGGTCTTCTCAAACGTCAAATACCAACACACTGACATCACCATCTGAAGTTGGCATGGCGATCAATCGATGTGTGCAAATATCCGCAGATAGAACGATGCACTCAGGTGGTGTTGATGATCCTATCAAGTTCCGGACTGCTAGTTCCAAATTCAATGCAACCAGTCTGACTGTTTCCGGATCGTTGTATGGATCAACCTCTCGTCCTACTTCTGGACCTATGACGTTTGCGAATGTTGTTTCTAGTCCACTTCGTATCATTTTTCGTTGTTACCTCCTTTGCGGTTTTCAACCGCGGGATTATTCTTAGAATGGTTCGTCTGATGGGTTTGCTGCGCCAGGGTTCATTTTCTCTCTCCTCCTTTGAATTGAATCAAAGTTGATATGTCCTGCACCAAACCACCATATTCTAAGAGGTGCTCCTGCAGCTATGGCCACTAGAAAGTCCTCTCATCTGCTCAGAACTAGAATAACTAGAACGGCTCTGGACTTTCACAGGGTGGTTGTACTACAGACGAGAGACCATTTGATAACAATTCAAGAGAAACATGATTCTTAGTCATACTCTCTGCGATTGCTCTCATCCAATCTTTGTTAATCCCTTTCACCTCCGATATGGTTATTTGATATCTTTAAGATGGTGACACGGGTTCAGTTTTGACTGGATGATAGAATATCATCTATTTGTCAGAGTATTCTTAGTCATACTCCTTTTTGAATCCTGTGACCAATCTCTATAGTAGAGTTTTCATTCGCCCCCATAATAATACGAACTGTTTTGGAAAAGCATCTTAAAAATGGCTTAAAATGAGAATCTAGACCATTTCTCAATACTATTTTTTGTATAGAGAACTCACTATTCCAAAGCAAGACATTTGATAGAAATATGGCTTAACTTTCGGACAACTATATTAGCATAGAAATACTATTTGAACTGGGGATGTTCCGTGGTAAATATTGGCTCAGGGATCGTTCGAATTCTCAATAGGTTGGCAATTGAACCTTCAGCAACTCAAGCACAGCTAGCGAAATATCTGTCCGTTTCACGATCCGCGATAAATCAACATTGGAATAACATGGAGTCCCAACATCACTTGCGAGTCCGGAGCAACTTGGATTATGGAGCTCTGGGATTTCAGTTTGTATTTGGTTGGTGTGTATCTGGAGATGAGGCGTCACTAGATCAATTTCAGAAGTGGTTGGTTCGAAATCCCTTTACTACCAGTATTCACAGGTCCTTGATGAGCTCAAGAATGGATTTCAGAGTCTTTTTCCAAGCAATAGTTCCCAATGGAAAGGCAATTCAAAGCTATCTTCAATCTATTGAACGATTTGAGAAAAGACCCTATTCCCTTAACGCATCATGCTATTCTGCATCAGCACTAGCCAATTATTTGAACTTCGGGTATTTTGATGGAATCGATTGGAGTTTCGACAGTGGATATAGGTTTGAGGCATCCATAGATGCTGCGAAAAGATATGCTTCGGTACTACCCGAGGTGAAAGCCATAGCTCAAACAAAGTATTCAGATTTTGATATAATTCCTAGTCTTATCGGGTCAGCTTTAGAGACTGACTATCATCATTCAGCAACCTCACTCATCGGTCTTTTTGACAAACATCACATTGACGCTCCATCAGAGCGGACTCTTCGTCGCAGATTATATGAGTATAGGAAGTCACTAGCACTAGCACACATCGATTTGGATAATATCGGCCTAACTAAGACAGTAATTATCACATTGGAAGACTCACAAGATCATGACAACTATAAATTGCTACAAGCTCAGTCAACAACCCTCCCAAAGGTCAGGGTTCTAACTAGTTCTGATTCTCTAGCATTGATACTTACTATCCCTCAGACCTCAGATTGGTTTCACCTGTCCAGTATCATGTCCAATGTGCTAGGTCCATCATCAAATATGTGTACATTTATAGCAGAGGAACTACCTTTTAGAAGATGGTTCGAGGATGTAATCAGTTACAGATTAGAACACCTTCGCCATCTAGAGTAAGATGAGAATTACCAAGAAAAGATACTATAGTATATATTAAGGGGACCATGCTAAGTTGGAATCAACATTGAACATTTTGGCTCGTATTCAAACGCCATTCGATGATGAAATCCCTAAAGTTGAGGAACCGTCTGCTAGGTTTTACGTCGATGCAATGAGGATATACCTGGCATTGAGCAGTGGAACAATCAGCTTTGACGAAGGAATTGAAGCTGCAGAAGCTCTCAAGAAAAATCCCGAGTATGCAAGGTCTCCAACCAATCCAACACAAGTTCCAATCAATCAGCATTACACAAACAAGATTCTTGAGAACCTGAAAATTCTGAAGAAGTTCAATCTCTTCACTCGCGATTCTATAAGATCCGCATACAGTTTCGTCTTCATCTCAGAAGAAGCCTCAATCAACAATATTGATTTTCGAGTGCTGCAAGGTATAGTAGAGACTCCAAGAGCATCGATATCCTCTCTTGCCATAAATCTGGGAATATCTCCTAGAACTGTGTCCAGATCCTTTGAGCGATTAAAAGAAAGGCACCTATTGAGAAATCGTGCATACCTTGACAACACTCCATGGGGAATTAATACGAGTCTAGTCTTCTTTACCCCTCGTAAGGATATAGATTGGCCTCGAGTGGAAGAGGCATTGATGACATTTCCCTATCTTAAAACAATTCTCAAAACATCTGTAAGTGATTTAGGATATCTCTCATTTATTGTTCCAGGGTACAAGGAAAATTACACTTCACTTCATAATAGTATCAAGAAATTATCCAAAACCATTTTCGATTATGTGAGCATACACACTCAGGATATCGTAGGTGCTGATAGAAATCTGTCGTTGTATCAAAATGGAATATGGAAATTCCCTGATGCTGCCAAGTTGCTATTCGAGAATGAGGATCTACCTAATCCTGAAACTACTCCTAGAATCTTGACCTGCAGCGAGGATGTTTCTAGCTTCAGGGAGATTGACTATAAGATAGCATTGGCTGTAAAGCAATCATCAAGGGCATCACCAAGCGAAATTGCTAGAAACCTCCTCAGGAAAGGCATCGATGTAGATCCAAAGCAAATCTCTACAGTAGTGAGAAAACTGTATGATAGATCTATAGTTCTTCCATACACAGTTTTTGCCTTGGGACTTACATCTGACTTCTGTTTTGAGATAGTATGTAACGAGTTTTGGAAACAGCGCATTATGTCTGTTCTTCCTCTTCTACCTTACACAATGTCCTATTTCTCGCCAAATGGTGTCATCATCTGGGCTGCTTCTCCAGGGGTTCAACAGGTCGAATACTATCAGCTATTCAGACTTCTAGAAGAACACTCAGGTGTGAAATCGGTTCGATCGCTAATGACCATCAACATGAAAGGCTCAAGGGTGATAGACGATTTCGTTGAATCTTGGAGATATACACGCAATGGATATTCAGTACCCTCAGAGGAGTTTAATCTCTCAGAATATCTACCAGATGACCTCTAAGGCAATTGTTCACTAAATTGCTTGTAGACCTTTTACCAGCAATTGCATAGATTTTTTGTTATGACTCAATGGTGGTCCAAACACTATGTGATTCACGCCATGAACTTCAAGAAGGGACATGTAGTCTTTTATTCCCTCAAAGGATGTAAAAAGCCCCCAACGAGTCAGAGATTTCTCTCCTATTGCTGCTACGACCTCCTCATTCACTTTTCCATTCATCGCATGAAGTTCCCTAGCTCTTAGCACTGAATCCTCTAAGCCAAACTCCTGAAGAAGTGCCTTTGGTGCGCCAATTGCGACTACAGCGGTAGTGTAATTGAACTCACTCGATGTTTCTTGATTTGGGCTATCTACAATCTCAGTCGGTACAAATACGCCAAACGTGAAATCTTCGTGATGGGGCTCAATGATATCCTGCGCCCATTTGATCATTTCAGGTTCAGATAGATTGAGAAGCACTCCATCAAGTGTTGAAGATTCTTTTATCATACGAGGTCCTTGAGCTCCTAGCATGACCGCACAACCGAGGTCACGTTCCTTTACCATCTGCTTGATATCAGATGCAACCTTAATGGTGTGCTCCATGACCCGTTTTGGAACCCATGTTCTTTGTCCAATCCGTACGAGTGCCATTTTGTCTCCCGGTCCGATGAGTAAATCGAATCGCGGACCGAACTCCTCTACGAGTGTATCAAGCCACCTAATCACATAATCACAATCATAGATCATTGATGAGATAAGCCCAAGTCCAATACGACAGTTGATTGTCGATGCAAGTTTGAGTGCCACTGTGGGTGCGAATCTAGGGGCTGGAAAATCGACAACCCAAATCTCATCAAAATGAGCATTGTCGAAAAAGGTTGCAATCTCGAGCGTGTTACTAAAGGATTCGTAGACATTTAGCGCAGCTGCTAATTTCACATCTGTGTTCTCCTAATCTGTATTTCATTGAAAATGTCCTGCATCGCACCTCGCCAGTCTCCAGAGAATGGAGGTCCCAAAACCACTTCCGTGATTCCTACGGATGCAACCTGCTCGAACATGTCTACCATGTGTGTTAGGGTCCCAGCAATGGCAAAAGTATCCATAATATCGTCATCAATCAGGTTTGACCCTACATCAGGTCCTTCTGATGCAACTACTTCTCTAATTTTGTCGATTCTCTCTTTGTCCACAGCCAACATATCGATGATACTTACTGGCATATCTGCGACCACAATTGCTACAACCTTTTTGGCTAACTTTTCTTTGCCCCCTTTGAATGTTGGAATTGTTGGTAGCCACGCGATTTTTTCTACATCATTTGACTTGCGACCTGATTTCAGGGCGGCTTCATTAATCTCTTTGACCGCATATCTAAGATATTCAATAGGCCCTGAAAGAATCGCACCATCCGCTTCTTCTCCTACGAGTTTGAGCATTTGAGGTCCTCTGACCCCAAGAAAAACAGGAATTCTTGTATCCGCTGTTCTCAATTCATACTCATCAAGCTCGAACAGCTCATTCTTGACAGTGATCTTCCTTCCCTCCCAAAGAGATCGCAAACATTTCACAGTCTGACGCAATAGAGTGACTGGTTTCTTCAATTCAATTCCTAGCTTCTTCAAATCTTGAATTCCACCAATGCCTGTGCCAAAAACAAAACGACCGCTACCGATCTCTTGTAAACTAAGCGCCGCTCTTGCTAAGGTAGTGATATTATGAACGCTGATAGGAACTATTCCAGTTCCTACTCTCGTTTTTTGGGTATGCATCAGTGAAGCAGCTGATAGTATGAATGGGTCTTGACCAATACCGATATCCTCCCCAATCCAGATAGAGTGCACTCCCATTGAATCAGCGTTTTCTGCAATCCATTTGGTTGCTTGGACTTTCATATTAGTAGTTATGCCGACACTTGCATGATACAACATTCTATCCCTGAATGTGATTGCTATTCGCACTAAAGAATGATTTCACATGTAACGAAGATAATGACTAGATATTTGTACAACCAGTCATGATAGAGCATGAACTAATTTGAAGCGAATACTTTGGGGTATCACTGGGTCTGGAGATAGGATTGATGAGATTGTTGGCATTATGGATCAAGTCAATGCGATGGAGGGCATCAAGCTCAATATCATCATTTCTAAAGCCGGAGAGCAGATGCTAAGGCGCTATTCTCTTTGGGAGAAGATAGAGTCCTCGTTTCGAAAAGTAACTCGGGAAGTGAATTCCAACGTCCCTTTTGTAGCTGGGCCTTTACAAGTCGGTCACTATGCACTTCTTGTGGTCGCGCCTCTGACAGCTAACTCCACAGCTAAAATCGCTCTTGGCATAGCTGACACTCTAGTTACAAATGCTGTAGCGCAAACCCTCAAGGGAAACACTCCTGTCCTTCTCTACCCTGTCGATCAAAATCCCGGAACAGTGGAAACTACTGCCCCCGACGGAATGCAGTACACCATCCGAACTCGCGAAGTAGACTTGCGTAATGCAGAGATGCTACGACAAATGGAAGGAGTCACAGTCGTGCCATCTCCTGAGCATATCTTTCCTGCAATCAAGAGAATTATCAAAGTTGATGGATGACCTGAATGGTATTCTATGTTGAATCTGAAGAGAGAAATAGAGGCTTATCCCACACTTATTCGTAGAGGTCCCTCAAAATGAAACTTGATGTTCCTTGGCTGGTACTACCTGAAGGTTTCGAGTTCTGCGCCGTGGAAACTGATGATGAGCTCGAAGAAATCATACGATTCAATCGCGACCTTCATGACCCTTGGGATGGTGATCTGTTACGAAGATTCATCGAGCATCTACCGGATTTTAGACGTGATTTGAATTTCTACATTCGGGATACAGAAAATGGGATGATAGTTTCATCAATGAACGCGATACCCTGTACTTGGACATATGCAGGAATTCCACTTCGGAATCTGGAGATGGGGTTTGTTGGCACACTCCCCGAGTATCAGAGAAGGGGTTTCTTCAACATCCTGTACAATTACTTCGAACATCTATTGATTGAAGGTCAATATGACCTCTCCAGCATTCAGGGCATCCCCTTTTTCTACCGCAAGTATGGGTATGACTTTATCCTGCCTTTGGATCGAACCATAACCTTAGATCAAGCATCGATTCCTTCCCTCGCTCCTGATTCTATCCCCTCTTTCATGGACATCACATTGAGAGAATCCACGGCAGAAGACATTCCCAAGCTCATGGAGCTATACTCAATATCGCAAGCCCGTCTATTAGTTACCGCAGTGCGTGATGAACGTCTTTGGAGAGCTCAAGAATCAATCCGAATGAGTGAGGACAAACCGATTCGAACACTATTGCTCGATAATAATGACAGGATAGAAGGCTATTTTCGAGTAGGCGAACGAAGGGACCGTGTAAAGGATACTGTTGAAGCAATCATTGTGAAGGAGTCGAGTATTCTGTCCTACGACTCAGTGATGCGTACGCTCCATTTCCTAAAGGACGCAGCTCAAGCTGCAAACACATCAGTCATTGAGATACCAGGGAATCGAATCTCAAACCTAGGGCAAATCGCATTGGACTATGGTGGAATCATGCAACGAGGTTGGAAATACCAGATAAGGATTCCAAATCTCCTCAATTTTCTCAACAAAATACGTCCAGTATTGGAAATGCGATTGAAGAGCACTATGTATGAAGGAATTACTCGCGAGATAGCTATCAGTACATACCGTAATTGCTACCTCCTCAAGTTCATAGAGGGAACCTTAGAACCGATAGAGGATCTTGGGATGCAACCCACAAGGTCAAGATACGGGATTAGGATGCCACCGCAAGACCTAGTCCGATTAATTCTGGGTGACTATTCCATCCACGAACTGGGGACCCAGAATATCGATTTCATCGTACGTCCTGGAAGAAAGCACTTCCTTGAAACGTTGTTTCCAAAACAAGACAGTTACCTGTACTCCTATCAGTTCTAATCGGGTTGATCTGGAGCTCGAGAACGCCTCGAGCTCAAGTACAACCAATGTTTCTCAATCCAAGTCTGGTATGTTTATCTCGACAGAGAAATCAGTTCCACATGGACAGCTCGCATTGATTGGATATTTGCTCGGAGTATCAATTGAAATCGATGCCCCTTGAATTGCTGCCTTATCAATCATGGTTTGCATGTTGTGAACCATATACTTGGCAAATCCGACAACTACATCAGGGATAGAGATGTCATTAATCCAGTATACATAGTGAGTACAATCTGGATTGGGGCATGAGGAAAGCAGGACTCTCGTCCCATCTCCACAAGCACCACATGTCAAATCAGTGTGATGATAATCGGGAGCATCCGGTGCTGGCAGATCAAGCTTGTTCTGAGCACCACATCGGTAACAATAGTAGCTAAAATCGACCGTCTTTATCGCTTCCTTTCATTTCGCCAACCTGATGTAGGTTAGCATTAGTCTGTTTCTTTCTTGATTAGTCAAAATAGGTCTTGTGTGTGTGCCCTTGGATATTGGGGGAGCTAATAAGGAGAAATCCAAGGCAATATTTGGAGTGAGCTACTGTTGCAGGTCACGTCAAGAATGACAAAGTTGTTCTCATTATTACTGGTTTTCTTATCTGAGAACTACGAGAATCGGCATGGTCCCTGTGAAGTTTGTGGAACTCCCTCACCCAACTTTGGCAAGACCTTTCTCACACATAGCCGGCATGGTCCAAAGTGGATATGTGTAGATTGCATCCTCAACCGAATAGAGGGAAAATAGAGTAAAGCCTAACAGTGAAAAGCAATTCATGCTACTCACAATGTGGTGATTTCCCTGAAACGAAGAATACAACCCCATGTTCGAGTTGGCGAAGGCGATGTCCATGAAATCGTTCTTGTCGCGGGGAACCCTGATCGTGTTCCGATAATTGGCTCTAAAATGAAGGATGCTGAGGAAGTAGCTCACTATCGTGGAATTCTTACATATCGTGCATACACCCCTGCAGGTATACCTGTTACAATATCCGGTACTGGAATGGGGACGCCAACAACTCACATTTGCATAGAGGAATTTGCGAATCTCGGAGCAAAGGTCTTCATTCGAATTGGTACTTGTGGAGGAATTGACCCAAACCTGAAGACAGGTGATGTGGTAGTACCAACAGGTTGTGTCCGTGATGAACGAACAAGCCTGAATTATGCCCCAATGGAGTATCCCTCCATAGCAACGCCACGTTGGTACAATGCGCTCTATGATGAGATTCGGCAACTTCTGCCTCCTGAGCGAGTTGATACTGGCATCTGTTGGACAAGCGATGTTTACTATTCTACTCCCGAAACCAGCCAGCTAGATATCTGGACTCGCGCAAATGTGAAGTGCGTTGAAATGGAAAGTTCGTTGCTTTTCGTATTCGCACAGACGCGAGGACTTGAAGCAGCAACAATTGTGGCATGCGACGGGAACCTTCATAGTGGCCAGAAGGCCGAACAGCAAGATGAATCTGAGAAAAGCGGAGAACAAGATCCCCTTCTAATAGAGGCTGTAGAGAAAGAAATCGAAGCCACTGTTCGCGCAATAGATAGATTGTGGAAGTAGAAGTGATTTGTCGAAGATAGATTGACAGGAGGCGATTCATTACGAAATCTAAGAAGAATATCAGTCAACCTGCCATTGGAGAGAAAGCCTATATAATTATGAAAGCGCATGCTGAGCAAGCATTGGCACTCGCAGCAGACTGGTGGGAGAATAAAGAGGTTCCAAAGTATGTTCATGTAAGAGGATTGGAACGAGATGATCTTCCAGAGTTTGTCGAGCTCTATAACAAATGCTTCCTCACTTCTCCTGACCCTTTCTGTCCTTTGACGATTGAGGAATCACAAAAGCTGGACTTTGAGGGAGTTTTCGTCGCAGAGATGTGGGACGCATTGTCCGGTTTCATAGCGTGTTTCATAGAGGAAGACGAAGAATCCATCTATGGGGAAATAACTGGGATAGGAGTTCTCCCTAGCAGGCGAAGAAAAGGAGTTGCCACTGCCCTCATACGAAGTGCATCGGAGTACTTTATCGATGCGGGGGTTGAAGAGGTATACTGTGAGGTATTTGAAGAAAACAGTCCTTCTTTGATGCTGATACAAGCATATGGGTTCATTGAGGTTGGGAAGAGGAGGATTCCTGGCGTCACAGGAACTACAGGTCCTGATGACGCAACCGATGAAGATGCTGCTCCCAGAGGGAAGATAATGCGACGCTTAGGTCTTCGTCCTCTAGAGGATCATGATGCATGTCGCACAATCTGAATCCTTCATGTTAGAACCATCAAATCTAAATTAATTCGCTACCTGATGCTATGTGTGGTGCTCAACTAAGGATTGGAGCATTGGAGGAACTTGGTAGATTTGAAGTACGATGTGATTGTAGTAGGCGCTGGTCCTGCTGGTGCAATAGCAGCATATGAGGCAGCCAATCTTGGCTTGAAGACTTTGCTACTTGAGAAATTCACACTTCCCCGAGACAAGCCCTGTGGTGGAGCAGTCATGTACCGCGGAATCCATATCGTACGTGGAAAAATCCCCTCCAATATAATAGAACAGAAGATCTATGGTCTACGTTTCATATTGTCCGATGGAAAGGAAGCCAATTTCAAATCTAACAAGATTATAGGTATCACGGTCTTCAGAAGTCTGTTTGATGAGTATCTTGCTCGTCGAGCTGAACAAGCGGGAGCTGAACTGCATGAGAATGCACGAGTAGTCAAAGTATCAGTTAGCGACCATGGTGCCCAAGTGCAGCTAAGTGATGGAAGGGACTTCGAATCAAAGTTCCTTATTGGTGCGGATGGTGTGAATTCGATCGTCAGCCGTTCAGTTGGTCTTCGTCCAGAGCGTAAGAATCCCTACAGGATTGGCTTAGGAATGGAAGCAGACTTTCATGTAGGGCATGATGGTGTGATGAAAGCCATGAGAAACGACCCCTCCATTTTGGAGATCATCCCTGTAGATGGACGAGTCAGTTATGGCTGGATGTTCCCTAAGAAAGAGCACCTTGCGATTGGCATAGCTGGCGCAAGCGTGCATATGCATCCTTTGCGTCCCCTCTTCGAATCATTTCGTTTGAAACTGGAGGCTCGCACCGGCCTCTCATTGATACCTGATAAAAAGAGAACCTATTTCCTAGGCGGCGATGGAATTCTTGGCACAAACTATGCAAATAGAACCCTCTTGATTGGAGACGCTGCAGGTTTTGTTGATCCAATGATGGGGGAGGGCATTGCATATGCGATGCGATCTGGTCAGATTGCCGCGACTGTAATTAATTCCTGTATAGAGAATAATCGATATGACGAGAAAGCTCTTCTGGATTACCAACGGTTGTGTCATGATGAGTTTGCTGCTAACTTCGAAATGGCTGAGTGGGCTGGGCTAAAAGGCACCTCATTCGCAGAAACGGTGCTATCTCGTGCACAAGACCTTGAGATGTCCTCAGAGATCTTGGCTGCTCTCGCACGCGGTGAGATTGGCTATTCCCAGATTCCTCCTATCGTGCTACGGAAGCTCCCCCGTGAGATACCTCGGCTAATTCAACGCGCAGTGCAAAGCCGCATCCAAAACAATCATTGAAAAGACTATTAGGCCGTTTATTCTTCCAACACATCGGTCGTGACCAAGAAGATGCGAATCACACTCTTCCTTGTGGTGATGCTGCTCACCACGCCTATGATCTATCACTCAGCTCAAACAGATTATTCCCCCCTGTTCGATGGCGAGAGAGCATATGATCATCTAGTTGCACAGTGTGATTTTGGGCCTAGACCCCCCGGTTCCCAGAACTTGACTAACTGTAGGGAATACGTAGTAGATGAGCTTGAAGCGCTTGGTTGGATTGTGACGCTGCAAACTTTCACATATCTGAATACACAGTGTGCCAATATTATCGCAAGCTGGTCTTCGCAGGATCCAGTCCATTTCGTCCTAGGGGCGCATTATGATACTCGTCCTTATGCGGATCAAGAGTCAGACTCATTCAACAGAACTCTCCCCGTACTTGGTGCGAATGATGCAGGTAGCGGTGTGGGGGTTCTTCTTGAGCTTGCACGAGTTCTTCCTGAGAGTTCTCGCCCAAAGGCCGAGCTTGTGTTCTTCGATGCAGAAGACTCTGGAAATATCGCTGGGTGGAACTGGATTGTTGGGTCTACTCACTATGTTGCACAATTGACAGAATCACAACGTACGAATATTACTGGTATGATCCTTCTTGATATGGTAGGAGATGCAAACCTTGTGATTCCAAAGGAGTCCAGCTCTACTGATAATCTACAAGATGATATCTGGGACATCGCAGAAGACCTTGGGCATAGTGAAGTCTTTGTCGATAGGACTGGTTCCTCAGTACTTGATGATCACCGTCCATTCTTGGATGCTGGAATCCCTGCAGTGGACTTGATTCATACCCCATTTCCCTGGACTTGGCATACTCTTCACGACACTCCAGAGAACTGTGCGCCATCAAGCCTTCAAGTCGTAGGTGAGGTCGTAGAAACCTTTCTTGTGACCAACTCAGGCTCATACACAGTTGACACTTCTCTGGACATCATTATCGTGGTACTAGTTCTTGTACCAGCTGTTATGACTCTCGCATATCTATTCTATCGTCAGAAGTAGATGTTACACACTTTTTAACGCTAGAAATCCTATGATATGCTGTAGTCCGGTGAATAAATTTGGAGAAACAAGTGCTCTACAGGCTAACAGGTACCAAACCACTCCCTCTTGTGAATATGGCAGTGAGTCCGAAAGGTAACAGGATAGCCTGTGGCACAAGTGATGCCCGCATCGTTCTCATCAATCTCAGTACTGGAAAGCCTCTTCGTTCTCTTACCGGTCATCAATCAATGATTTCAGCACTGGTATTCACGCACGGTGGTTCCAATATCATATCCTCAAGCTGGGACAGCACTACAAGGTCTTGGAGCAGCACCAAGGGCACTCAGAACGAATCAATTCTTACTCACACTTCCGAGATCAAAGCTCTTGCAGTTCATGGGGATACCTCTAGAGGGGCTGTTGGCACCCGAGATGGATTGGTCAAGATATTCTCCATTCCGTCTATGAAATGCATCAGGAATGTTCCTGCGCACAATCGAGATATCTCCGGACTTGCCTTTACTTCTGATGGAAATCGCTTGATTACTTCATCATGGGATGGCTGGGTCAAGATATGGGATCTGAGTACCTATGATATCATCAAGAATGTGATGCGCCAGAAGGAACGTATCAGATCAACAGTGTTGTCACCTGATGACTCTCGTGTGTATCTAGGATTGCATAATGGGGTGATACGTTCTGTTTCATTGGATAACGCCCGAGATGTTGAAGAGCTAAAAGGCCATACCGATATTGTCGGTGCATTAGCCATTAATTCCGCTGGCACTCTTCTTGCTTCTGGCAGTTGGGACCGAACTTTGCGAGTTTGGGACCTCACGAAATACTCTCCTGTTCATATAGTGAAGACTGGCACAGGAATCTCTTCTCTAGCATGGAGTCCTTCTGATAACATCCTTTACTCCACAGATTTCTCAGGCACATTGATTGCATGGGATCTGAATTGAACAGGGACTATTTCTTAACCCTGATATCAATATTGAGGAATCCTTCTTTGTTGAGAGTTATTCGGACTCTCTCATATCTCCGCTTTTGTTCAGCCAACTCTTGTAGGATATCTATCTCTCTGTTCCTACTACGCTTGTCAAAGGGGATTGGTACTGGCTCACCAGACAATGTTAGCATTTCAACAGCTTTTTCATCGACCTTGACCAGCATGCCTGATAGAATGATAGTTCCGTGTTTGAAGTGAGGAATCTTTCCTCTGATATTGACCAAGGTCTTTGCTAGCTTTCGATGCCTGCTAATTTCTGCTGCTGCTGATCGTACAATGTCCCTAACATACTGCTTGGAGAACTGATGTACGAACACCTGTCGAACTTCATCAGGAGTCCTGCTGATAACTCTCATACCCTGTTCTTCTGTTGCCACCTTGACCTGTTGTGGTACATGTTCAGCGATCATGCTATATTTGAACCGTCTACCAAAGGCCGACTGCTCACTTTCTGTAGTATCCCCTTCCGCCTTGATCACGAATCGGTTTGTGATATCATCAAAAAGAATCTCTTCAGCTTTTGCCACATTAGGGATGCGTCGCTTCAGAATTGATTTGATGGCATAATTTGTTGCATCTGAATACGTTTTGAAATCTTGCTCTATCAACAGTTGCTTCTCTCGCGAAAGAGTGACACTGAGCAGTTTGATGATTTCCACAGGCACATCAGACATATCCTTCACTTGAAAGGGGCGTACTATTGTCACCTAATCAATTTAGTCCTTTTAGAGAATCTACAGTCTTTCCGCAATGAACTTTGCTTCTGCAATACCTCTTTGCACTCCTTTGGGAAGAAGATCAAAGGCACCATACTCTAGAATGACTTCCTGATAGAATGTAGGCTCATGCTCTCTAAGCTTTCCCATCACCGAATCTCCCGCACTGTATGCGTTCTCAAGAGTCAGAAATGCTAATCCAATCATTGTGATTGACCTGCGCATCTCCAGAATAGCCAGCTCATAGTCACCGTTCAATGTCAGTGTTTGCGCACCATAGTAATTTCTCTGAGCTTGAGTCAGATGGGCTCCAACTGGACTATCCGCGGTGACTTTCTCATTAGATTCGAATCTATCAACAGCCTTCTTCAGCCAATTTCGTACAATCTCAAGAATCTCAAGGAGATTTCCTTCTCCGAAGCCCTTCAATCTGAATGTTCTTAAAAAGAGCTGATACATCATTGGATCAAGCATTCGAAGGTTAGACAAGACCTCAGATGGCTTTATGATATCAAAGACGTTGTTTCGCATGATAATCAATCTGCTGAGGTCGAATATCCCACCTCTCATCTCATGGACTGCTGACACAATCTCCTCATCTGCAAGGTACTTCTCAGCCATCGTGAGCTCATCAAGAGCAACTTGTTTCACCTTTCGCATTGTCGATTCTGGCCATCTATATGCTCTAGCTTTTTCCACCCATTTCTTCACTTCCCCCTCTCTGTCAAACTCTACCCTCGCTCCTTTCAGTCTACTTATGACTCCCGCTACAGTGAACGCATGATCTTCTATCTCGTCAAAGATCTCTCCAAGCTTCGTCACTGGTATAAAGTCCATATCTACCAAGACCCCTTTATGCTCTGCCATCAATCTTGCTGGGGCTTCTTCGCTCTTCCAGAGGATTACAAGATCTAAGTCGGAATTGGCTGTAGCAGTACCTCTAACAACTGAACCGTATGTGAATATCCCTTCGACTTCGTCTCGCTTTTTCCATTCATCAACGGTATCCCTAAGAGCTGAATCAAATCTACGATGAAGGTCCATCATTTTTGCCCAATCCTTGTACGTATTTCAAGAGAATACATCCCTGAATATGAATGTACATCCGACTAACCATTAAGCGCTTTTTTGGGTGCATTCTGTTAGAAAGCTAGTCGAACACCTCTCGTCACAGAAGGTATAGCTTTTTCCATCAATCATACTGATGTACATCTGATTCTGGCTCAATGCATCCCCACAGTATGAACAAACGCCAGTCATGTCCGCTGAAGGACCACAGCAGGGGGTCAAAACAAGTTGCTTGAGTTCCTTTTGTATTGCTAAGAAAGCCTCGTTATCCGAAAGGAAGATGAATGAGACCTCTGTCAAAAGTTCATTGAGCACAGTAGAGTCCATATCCACCTCCTTCAGATGGACAGCAAGATACTCAATCGCCTCATCAACCATCTGAACATGTTTGATTAGAAGATCTTCCAAACGGTTTCGAAACTCTGTATCCATTCTTACATCGAATCCTTTCTCGAAAAGAGTCATGTATTGCTGCACTAAATTCCCGCTCATCTTGGTACTCGACACAACGAATACCTTTGCTGTACGTCGATAGTATATTCCCCTTTTTGTTGTGCTTTCCTTCCCTTCAGGAATGAATTCCTCGACCAATCCCTGCTCAATGAGTTTCGGGAGGTGATAATAACAGTTGTAGGTCGAAAGCTCTACCTCTCCCAAGTTCTCCTGAACTATTTCTGGTACAGTCATCCAAAACCGCTTCACTTTCTTTTCCTCAAGAATCGTGGTCGTGACCTTAGTTCCATCTTCTCTCTGAACGACTTCTTCTCTCTTCTCTTTCCTAAGACTATCAATCCCTTTGCGTAAAGCTACAAGAATAGCTCTTCTTACTGGATCGAGGAAAGAATCTACAAGCTCTGGGTCTGATATTGTTACATAGCTCCGAACCTTCGAATTTGGGAGCATAGGTGGATATTCGGATAGCTTGGTTTTTGGATCAGCAACGCCATCAGACTCCATTGAATCACCGCATTACCAATATCATCACATGCTTATTATTGCACCGGTTATACCAAATTGAGATAGAAGTGTAACTAATACACTTTCATAGATAAGTTTATAAGAAAGTGTAATGCTTACACTATATGACGGAAAATGTGCGTGGTGTAAACCATGACGCACACCATCAAAAGAGGTAACAAAAATGGCATTTAGCATTATCAAACGAAAGTCACAAGGCAAATGGGAGTGCGTCGAATCCAAGCAGCGAGAAGTTTCAATCAATGAAACCTACGTTCGCCATGCTGGATCCTTTGTAAGATAATTACAATTCAGACTCTCTCCATCTCTAACTTCTCTCTCCAAATGAGAAATCCGGAGCGCTGCGACTCTGACACCCGTGGAGTTGCAGCGTTCCATACACTCCTTTTATGAAATACAACCCCTTAGAGGTCTTCTTTTGGAAAATTCTTACTTCCGACACCTCTTAATAGAGGAATTTTCTCCCCTTCAGTAGAGGTAGCAGTCATGGCTAGAACTGATGGTAGAGCAAACAATGAACTCAGACCTGTGACCATAACTCGCAAGTATCTCAAGTACCCTGAAGGCTCTGTTCTCATTGCTACTGGTGATACAAAGGTGATTTGCACGGCAACTGTTGAGGAGAACGTTCCAGGCTGGCTCAATGGAAGTGGTCAGGGTTGGGTTACAGCAGAATATGCAATGCTTCCTCGAGCAACCAACGACCGCACCAATCGTTACAAGGTCAGTGGACGAGATCAAGAGATCCAACGATTGATAGGTAGGTCCCTTCGCGCCGCTGTGGATATGAATCGAATGGGCGAGAATACTATCAAGATCGATTGTGATGTGATACAAGCAGATGGCGGCACAAGAACCGCTTCAATCACGGGAGCATATGTAGCAATGGTTGATGCGCTCTCATACATGATCGACCTAGGCCTCATTCCCGATATGCCACTAAAGGGCAATATAGCTGCGGTTAGTGTTGGGTTGATTGACGATGAGTGCGTGCTGGATCTGTGCTACATAGAAGACTCTGCTGCACAGGTAGACATGAATATCGTGATGCTCGATGATGAATATGTCGAGGTGCAGGGCACTGGCGAGAACTCAACTTTCAGCAGAGAAATCCTGGACGAACTACTAGACCTTGGCAAGAAAGGTATAGCTGAACTGATAAAACGCCAGCTTAGCGCGTTAGAAGGATGAGATTGCAACTCAGCATATTGGTTAGCTGCAGATGCTCTTTCGAAGGAGCCTTTCAGGAAGTCGAGCTCTCTTGAATCGAGATACAACGAAGAATAGTTCCACAGAATGTACCATCTCATTGTCAGACACTCTTCTCTTTGCATCGATAGCATAATCTATTCGCTCAAAGATGAAATTCGAGAGTATACATCCTCGATTGACTACAGGAAAGCTCCACCAATAGTTCTTTGGGAATTCCATTTCTAGCCAGCTGCAAATGTTATCCAATGTGATTCCTTTCTTTAGGTCAATCTTCAGGATGAACATCTCATTCCCCTTTGCGTTTGGATTCCATTGGAGGCCAAACCGGACCTTCTCGCTTTCCATGATATCCTCGAGTGTCTTCTTGATCTTTCTATATGGTTTTCCAATGTCTTCAACAATCTCATTGATAGAGGCACGCGGATTGTCAATCAACAGCTGAAGAACTTCCTTCTCATCTGCAGAAAACTCAACATCGATATTGGTTCTCTCATTGTTTTCAAACCCTTGGATGTTATAGATGTCAACTGCTACGACTCCTGGGATTGACCTGAGATACTCCGAAATTGATTCCTGTTCAGATGGTGAATTGGCCTCATACGAAACCATGCAGAGTCTATTGATGATGGATGTGGCTGCAATAATCGCCTCGTGCTGAACGAGGGATTCCATGATCTCATCCTCTGAATATACCCCATCTAAAGAGATTACAGCATTGACAAATTCTGCTCTGATGATTGATGGATTCAAAGTAAGAATATATCTTTCAATGACGCCGTTCTCTTCGAGTTCTGTCACGCGGCGCCAGACTGCGGATGAGGATAATCCAACCTTCTGTCCAAGCTCATCATATGAGATCCTACAATTAGAATGCAACTCAGAGATAATCGCTTTGTCAATATTATCCATATACTATCACCGCACACTGATATCATGTAATTTTATTCGATTACATTGAAATGAGCGCTTTTTATACTAACAAAGGACATAGTTTCTGGGTATTATTACCTCTTCGGAAAAAGCAGGATTCATACCCAGGAGCGTCGAATAATGGAAACCATACAGATCCACCCTCTCCCCCAGTCATCTCGGGAGATCATTCGCTATATCTCAAAGAATGGTCCTACTAGCCCTCAACGTCTCTCGGAACACTGTCAAATACCTATGAGGACAGTAAGCTATGCTCTCAAGCGCCTCAGAGGTCAGAAGCTGGTGAGGAAGGTAATTGACCTGCAAGACATGCGTAGTCCGAGGTATCATCTTATGATAGGACCCAAAATCGTCAAGCAATTCCTAGATCTTCCACCCCTTCGTCATTACGAATAGGTCCTATCCATCATCTCTTCTCACATCCACCCCGATAGCGTCCTTGTGAGCCATTGGGACGCTATCACCACATTCTCAAGACTTTGTGTCCTTGCGTAAGGTTTAATTAGAAATTCTTCGCGCTTACCTATGCTCTCGTCGAGTAGAATCTTATTATCACGGCTTCAGGAAGGTCGTGACTGAAAATCGTATTGACGAACCCTCGACGCATAGCAAGCTTTAAATCCGGAGCTAAACTGGCTGCCGGAGCGCGCACCGGTGTAACTGGTGTGCATGTCCATAAGATCCATTGCGAGCAGGCTCGGAGAGTCATTCACAATGGAGGACGGGTCATTCGTATCTCAACAGGATGCTGTGTCATCATGGCTCGATTACCCATCGACCCATGCTGGATGCACGATGTGCATCATCCCTATGTTGATTCACGAGACTGCAGAGGATGATTATCTGCGTAGAAGAAATTCTACGTACGATCGTACACTTGAGGTAAAATAAACTGTATACAATCCTTGGTAGTAGCATCAAGCTACACAGCAGGTATTACTGTGCCGGGTGCATGAGTAGATCTGCTAATGCTGTACGGTCGCTGGTGGATAACTTGGTTGGCAAACCGATGAAGGGCGTGACAAGCAGCGATATGCCCCGGGTAGGCGCATGAAGCCATTGATCCGGGGGTTCCCGAATGGGACTTCCTCATATGGGCTAATACCCCATATGGCTCCAGTGTCGCAACTGGAGTGGGAACGCTCCGAACTGAAGCATCTTAGTAAGAGCAGGAAAAGAAATCAATAGAGATTCCCCTAGTAACAGCGAGCGAACGGGGAGTAGGCCAAACCGAATCCCATTGCGAAGAGTAATGAGAGATGTGGTGTGTGGGTACGGAATTTATCGCCGACGAACCTAAGACGAAGTCCTCTGGAACGAGGTGGCAGAGAGGGTGAAACCCCCGTAGTTGCAAAGTTAGGGCGTTTTCTGTATTCCCGAGTAGCGCGGATTGGTCCTTTCGCGTGAACGTCCCAGGCGCAATCTGGGAAGCCTAAATATTATGCCAAACCGATAGTAAACTATGTAGCGCGAGCGAAAGTTGAAAAGTGCCGCGGAAGCGGGGTGAAAAGCACTTGAAACCAGCGATCTAGTCAAAGGATGCTGATTAAAAGACTAGACTCTCGATGAACGAAAGCAGAGTGATCTGTGTGTAGGAGTCGAGACGATCGGGTCAGCATCATCCGTCTTGAAACACGGGCCAGGGAGTTCACGGACGTGGCGAGAATAAGACATTAAGTCGTAAGCGAAGGGAAACCAACAAGCCCGCAACCTTCGGGTGAGGGGCGAGGTGTGATAAGTGCCTGTAGTCACAGCCGTGACACGAGAAACCAGTCGATCTTGGCGTGGGCAGGGTGAAGCCGGGCGAAAGCTCGGTGGAGGCCCGATAGGGTTATGACGTGCAACTCTTTCCGTTGACCTGCGCGAAGGGGTAAAAGGCTTATCTAGACTGGTGATTGCTCGTTCTCCGCGAAGTTGGTCGCAGCCAAGCCCCACTCGAGGTACCATGTGGTGTAGAGCACTTTTGGAAGTGCCCGGGGGGCGTCAAGCCCTTCACCTTCCCGAAAACTCCGAAGCTGCATGGACTGAAGACGGTGGGAGACGGGTGCCTGGGGTAAGCCCGGCAGGCCGAGATGGGGAGAACCGAGAGTATGGTTAAGGTCCCTAAGTGCCGGATAAGTGCGGTGAAGAAGGGCGTC
>JBHLQH010000018.1:0-71586 GCA_048884965.1 Candidatus Thorarchaeota archaeon
TTTCATCAATCTTCAGACCCGTTCGCCGATAGACCATATCCTGCATGGTCAAGAGGAGATGTATTCCCTCCTTAATCGCCCCAGTAGTGGCTTCTCTCATACCAAGTTCCTCTGCGCCTTTATGCAGCATGATAGTGATATCCGATAAGCGCCTCAAACAGGCATCAACAATGAAGAAGTCCATATTCTCTAGCTGTTTCCCAATGACTTCCTCATAGCCTGACAATATCACATCTGCCAAATCCTCATTGAAATGAAGTTTAGCTAACAGAAGAGACCAAGCGATATCCATCCGGGGATCACCAATTGTAGCAGCAGTCCAATCGATAACATAGGGATTGCCAGATTCATCAAGGAGGATATTTGATGGATGAAAGTCCCGGTGCAGTAGGGATAGTGGTAGTGGTTCGATCTCATTCAAGTGATTCTCTAGCCAAGTGACAATCGTAGTGAGGTAGGGCACTCCGTTGTCTATAGCATGATTCCTAGAGCCATTGAGATGGTTTCTGAATAGAGTCGGAAAATCCGAGGTAAGATAGCTCTCGGGGACAAGGGAAATCTTTTTCCAATCGATTTTGTGAAGCTGTACAAACACTCTACAAAATAGCCTGATCGACTCAGCATATCTCTCAGCACTGCCATCTAGCATATGTTCCATCAATGTCTTTCCAACTATGCGATCCATGATGATAAACGGTCGATCAAAGACATTCGAATCTACATCAACTAGTAGCACTCGTGGAACTGGAAATCCTAGATCATGAAGGTCTCTTAGAAGAGTATACTCAAAATTCGCCCGATACGCTCCTGGACTACCGGGATATATTCTAGCAATCAAGTGATCTACCCTATCATCTCCGTGGAGAGTATACTGAGCATCGAAAGACAGAATCTCAGTTTCCCAACCTGAAGTAATGTTTTGTAGATTGAGTATCTTGAGATTCTTCCAATCGGGGCATCTGTGAATGAGATATTCTGGGAGATTCTCTTTAGGCATTTCCAATCATCCTGCACGAGTGCAAATAAGTGAGAGGATGTGGTGAAACATCAATATTGTTCTAATAATACCAGAACTTTCTTCCTGCTATCAAAAAAACATCTCAATATTCTGCTTCAGCTTCTCTCGGTAGAGTTGGGGATTGTAACCTTTGAAGGTTGTGTACTCATGCATTCCCCAGTATTGCGAAAGTATGTGAGAGTTACCTGCTAGAAATAAATTGGATATCTATTGGGTTCGAATATCGAGCTTGTAAGGAGTCTTTGGCATTCTATGTATTGCCATGGAATGCAATACATCATTCTCGTTGACAAAAAGGGAATCGGTCCCAACCTATCCATAATTCGCAAGGGATAATCAGAGGATTTAACTTGGAGAAATGATTGATATTGTAATTGCTATGCCACACTCTTCAAAGATAGAAATTGCCGAGTTTGAGGATTTAGAGGACATCATCAGACTGCTAGAATCCGTTGAAGTGCCTACGGATGATATCGACCCTGATTTCACAAGATTCTATATCATTAGGCATGAAACAGAGAAAAGAATCATAGCATGTGTGGGATTAGAACTATTCACAGGCACGGCATTGCTTAGGTCATTTGCTGTAGAGCCTGAATTCCAAGGAGACGAAATGGGCTCAAGTCTAATCAAGAGATTGTTGGACGATGCATTTGATGCGGGATCTGAAACAGTGTACGTCTGTGCCGCAAAAGCACCCCAATTCTTCTGGGATAAAGGCTTCAAGGGAATTGATTTGGATGATGTCCCATATGAGATAAGAGAATCCCAATTGTTTACTAAGGATTGTCCACAAGTTGCTGCATTCGTGAAGAAAAAAGTATTCTGAGGTCAATAACACTTGACCAGTTGGTCAAGGTTGATAGAATAATATTCCCTCAATTACTAGTATGGATTGATTGAAATGAAAGACGATGAGCTCTTCGAAGCGATCTCTCATCCGATGCGTGTAGACATACTGAAAATCCTAGCAACAAAGCCCACACGATTTGCGGATCTCAAGCGCAGATTGAAGATCAAGAGTAGTGGCCTTCTGGATTTTCATTTGAAGAAGATGGATGGACTCCTTACAACAGATAAGGATGGTAACTATGCCCTCAATGAACAGGGGTACGCTGCCCTGCAGGCAGTTGATGTGGTTTCGAAATATGGCTGGCAACGAAGATCCTTCTTCATTCACATCTGTACCTATCTACTGATGGTGCTCTTCATGAGCGTATTGTATGTTCAAGGTGCGCCTCTTCTTGCGATACTCGTAGTAATCATTCTTCATACAGCTTGGATTCTCTTCTACAGTTATTGGTCCTTGGTGAAGAGAAAAGTAAACATCCGGAATCCCCCATCAAAAGCTGAGTAAGTATATGATTCAATCATCAGAAGAGAACAACAATACAGATAACGACCTACCCCAATGAGTGTGTATGGATATCTCAGAAGCTATCCGTTTGCTTCCAAAGGTCGAGCAGCATGTGCACATTCTTGGGTCAATACGCCCTGCAACCTTAATGAGGGCACTAGATGAATCAGGAATCGAATCGGAATTCTCCTCCCTAGAGGAACTAGAGAAGCAATTCATCTTCCGAGATTTTCAGCACTTCCTATCCGTATACCTTCAGGCAATTCAAGCTGTAAGACGTGAGAAGTACTTTGAAACCATGGTATTCGAACTCCTAGAGACCAGCAAACAATGCAATGTAAAGTATGTCGAAATGAGCTTCTCAGCAGCGGACCACATTGAGATGGGGTTGGATTTCGAGAGAATGATGAAGGCGATTGAAAAGGGAATTGAACGTGGAAAGAAGGCCTTTGGAGTGATATCTGATATCCGAATCGATTTGGTTCGAGGATTCGGACTAGAGAATGCCATGGGAGTCCTGGATCTAATCGAGGAACGTCCTGAGGGAATCGTATCGATAGATCTCGGAGGGCCAGAGAAAGAGTATCCTCCCGATATTTACATAGATGCCTATAGAAGAGCAAAAGAGATGGGGCTGCATTTAGTTGCACATGCAGGTGAAGCTGTCGGCCCTGAATCTATCTGGAGCGCACTGAGGAATCTTGGCGTGGAACGAATTGGCCATGGAGTATCTGCAATCAGAGACCGAGTTCTTATGGAGAATCTCAGAGATAGAGGCATCACCATTGAAACGTGTCCTGTGAGTAACATTAGAACCAAGGTTGTAGAAAGCATGGAGAATCACCCGATAAGAGCGTTCTTCGATGCAGGTATTTCGATTTCAGTCAACAGTGATGACCCTTCATTTTTCAATACGGATATGAATAACGAGTTTCTGCAACTAAGTTCAGTTCTTGGTTTTTCTCTTGATGATTTATTCCGAATTTCATTAGATACAATTGATACTTCCTTTCTTGATCCTAAGGTCAAGGAGCGCTTGAATAAACAAAGCAGGAATGAATACGAACATATCACACAATCTTTGGACTAGATGTCGGCACTGGAGTTCAAGATTGCACTTATGGCTCCAAGGGCACCAATAGCCAGAGAATTATGTAAACGATGAGTCCGATGAGATAGAACAATGAAAAAACGATCCAGATGACTCGAACAATAATTGTGTCGATACCAGTATACTTGGCAATACCACCGCAAACCCCACTGATTACATGATCGGTACGGGATCGATAAAGGCGCTTCTCTTGAGGTGTCATGAAATCACCGACATGTCAGATATGCTCGGGGATTTAGCATTTTCTAAGAAATAGCGTCATTGAAATCATCTATATTCATCTTGGTTGCCGAGATATGCATGATTGACCACACCAGAATCAAGACTGAGGAAGACCTTCGAGATGCACTTCAAGGATACACAGACTTTCAGATTGAGGTGTATGTCGCCACATTTAGGATTCCAAAGGGGAAGGTCAGCACATATAGTAGAATAGCAAAGATGGCAGGAAATCCGAAGGCTTCACGAGCGGTAGCAAATGCCCTAAAGAATTGTCCATTCTACCCAACCATCCCTGCCCATAGGGTCGTTCGATCTGATGGCAGCTTCACCGGGGGCACTAAGGATAGCGCAGGACGTCGCATCCTCGTCAAGGAAGAAGGCATCCCTATTAAAGAGGGCAAAGTCAAACTAAGTGATGACATCTTATTCTAACCATATCGATGAACCTAGTTTGATCTAGAGATGCGGACATCTGCAAAGCAACTTGGGCAAACCAATGTATAGTCATCCCTCCACTCCACCTGACTCAAACGTAATTCTCTATTGCAGCTTGTGCAGTGAATAGGGATCATATACATACGCATCGAGTCCCTCTGCGGAGGGGAATAGGAAACAATAGTTGGTTGAGATTGAACAGCCATCGAACCAGAGGTGCCTCTGGCAATTAGCAGGATGCACCCTAGAATGGCTACAATGACCGTGAATGTTAGGCCGAATATCGGGAAGAGGATCGGAAAGACAAATTCACCAATTCCAACCATTTCAAAAATGAATATGATCAAACCCATAGGTAATGCAATGCTCAAGATGACAATCAAGAGCACTCGACCAACTACATTTTCACTCACGATAACCACTATTCAGATTCTAGTAAGAGAACGTATAAAGAATAGCATGAAGGAGGGAGCGAATCTCCTCCTTCATGAAAAAGGGGTTAGCGTTTCTTGAATATAGCAACAGCGATTAGTAGGATGACAACTACCCCAATGCCACCTGCAAGCAATAGAGGTTCTATGGCCATTGGTTGACCATTAGTTGTTGTGTTTGTAGATGTGGTTGCTGTGGTAGTGGTCGTAGAACTAGTCGTTGGAATCGAAGCGTTGTCCCAAGTCGATGTAGCGACAAGCCACTGCGATATCTCATTCATTAAAGGCCAGTCAGTTTCAGGGTCCTCATGAGCGTCGAAATAGTAGGTATTGTCACGGTCACCATCCTCCTCAAACTCGGGGTGGATGCCAGAGAGGAAGACACAACCACTTCCATATTGATATGAGATCATACCCGGTTGATCGTTTGATGGGAATGTCGCTATCACATTCAGTGGCGGATTCTCATCCGGAGCGAACCTGATGCTTTCCCAACCCATCATCGTGAGTGTATCTGGAATGCTTGATAGGTCCAATCCGGGAATGGTCTTGTTGATATCGACCTCATACATATGTTGATCAAGATAGCCATCTACAGGACCAATACCGGTGCCGCTGAAGAGATTCAGACCCCACTCATTCTGAACACCATATACATTTGCCACCTCACAAGCGAAATGCGCACCTCGACTAATCCCAATATAGGAGCCCCCGTTGGTGATATACTCACGAATCTTCGCTTTTCCGCTGGATCCCAACTTTATCGAGTACTCCGCCAAATCCCCAGGCGGAAATACAAGAATATCGTAGAAGTACAATCGATTATCAGAAATATCATCTTCGGTGATGAATTCCACTGTTGCATTCATCCATTCGAACATAGCCTCTGATGCATTCTTACAGGATGCGGATATCTCGGTTGTACTACCATTGAAGATAGCTACCTTTACACCTGAAAGATCATCAGCAAGTACGTAATTGACACTCTTTGATGCATCAAGAGATGCCCGAGAGGTCCCTGGCACAGCTAGACTAAATAGAAGGAGAATAATCATAATTACTCTAATGTTCATCTTCTTTCCCCCATTGATTCTCACGCGGAATCAAATGAAACCTATCAGATTCCAATTCACAATTTGGTAAATAAGACTCATTTTGGCGCAATGCCAAGAATGAAAGGAGATTTCAGAAAAAGTATAGGGCTCAAAGTATTAAAGCCCTACAAGAGGACTACTGCTTTGTCTTAGCAGGTTTCCACGTATCGCGATATATCCAAATTTCGCCAATAGCACCCTCATTTCCTACATGGGGCGGTAATCGGCCTCTCAAAGTATGTCGAAACTTGATTAGCTTAATCGGACAACTGTTCACTTCGCCATGCTTTGGACTAACTCCACCTTTGTAATCCCCAGGTTGAAGTCCATAGAAATCCATCACATATTTTGGCACATAGAATCCCATATGTTTCGCATCATATTTTGACGTACGGGCAATGAATCTGATCGGCATATCATCTCCTCCAATAGATATTATCTACTGCACGATGTTTAGTCAAATAGACACTAAAGATTTTTGATTGGATTAAAGAACCCAGCTCTTTTTGCCAAATGCATAAGAAGGTATGAACCATACTATGCGATAACGGTTCGCTAATTTGTGAGGTTTTCAGTGTGAAGATGTGTAAATGTGGGAAGGCAAATCAACCTACACGGAAATACTGCATACGATGTGGAGCGTCACTCATTGAAGTTGACGAGCTTGGTCAAGAAGCACAAAATCAATCAGTCAAGGTAGAAGATACAGCCAACAAATTTGCGTTGGAAAGCAAGTCGAAAGGAGTTCCATCACCTACTACTGGAGATAAATGGGTTCGCCCAAGCCAAGTAGAACGTGATAGAGTAAGAGCAGCAGAAAGGCATATCGAGAAGACAGAATTCGAAAAGGCACAGGAGGCATTCTCAAAGGATAAGAGTTCCGAAGGGGATGAGAGAATGCTTAGGGCTAGTGAAATCCGCGAATTGATGACAGAAACGCATGAAGATACGGCTCAACCTGTTAGTACTCAGAGGCATGTTCCGGAGGTGAGCGAATCCCCAAAAGCAGTATCTATAGAAAGATCTGTACCTCCTCAAGCTGTCCCAACAGAGAAAGGCCATGAAACAAAGACGATGGAAAGAGAACCACCAACAATGACTCCAATTGCCAAATCGGTCCCGGCGTCTATTAGTAGCGTTCCACCTGAAATGGTGAAACCAGCTACATCCCCAATCACTCCAAAGGAACAGACAAAACCATCCTTGCCACCAAGTGCTTTTCCCTCAACACCTGAACCAAAGCAACCTCCTCAAGAAGACAGTGATCACTCAAGTGCAGAATCTTCAGTTCTACGTCCTACTGAGATCACAGGAATGCCAACAAAGCCAGAGATGCCTGTCAGAACACCAGGCGAAGATAGCATCGTTAGAGAACTGACAGCAGATATTACACATTACCAGCAGCAGATGCAGCAGTTAGAGTCTGAGCTTGAATCATTGAAGTTGGATCATGACGCTGAGAGAAGATGGCTAAACACGGTCACTGAAACAAAAAGGATTCGTGTTGAATCACTTGAAGAGGATCTAAAGAAGGCGAAGGATGAGCTAGGTGAGGCCAAGAAAGAACTCCAGAATGCCGAGAATCGGATGAAGAAGGAAATCAATGAGGCTCAAAGAAGAATCGATTCTCAAACCAAGCGGATTAAGGATGCTGAAAAGGCTCGACAGAAACGGGAGCAAGAACTGAAGAAAGAGCAGTCAGAGTAAAGATGAGGGCTTGAGATTATCATCAATGCCATTCTGGAAACTCATGCTGCTCTGGTCAGTACTATAAAATACCACTAAGCCAAGCTATGTTTCAGATGTGATGTTTCAATTGAAGCTCCAAAGAAAGACCTTCACTTGTTTAGTTGTAGCGGTTATCATTGCAGGGTTATCAATCTCCAGCAATTCGCCGCACTCGACATGCCCTACTCAATTTGGTAAATCTACATCCTCTATTGAAGAGCAGCCTCTTGAAGAGTGCACATCAATCATCGTAACTGGAACCGCGGCAAAGGACGGGAGAGCGATACTGATGAAAAACCGTGACTCGTATGAAACTCATAATGTACCCGTATATCATGCCGCAACCAACGATACCTATGCCTTTGTTGCAGTAAACTCCATGTGGATGGGCATCAACGAGATGGGTCTGGCAGTGATGAATACTGCGATGCCGGATCTCTCAGAGGGACCAGATTTTGGTTCATTCAATGGACCGCTTAACAAAGTGATCTTAGAGCAGTGTCAGAATGTTAGCGAGGTCATCTCCAGACTATTTGCTAAGAATGATCCTCTAATCCCAACCGAATTCGAAGCAGTTGTGGCATCCTGTGTTGGAGTTATTGATAGACATGGTGCCGGAGCTTTTCTTGAAGTCAGTAATACTGCTGTTTCAGTTGAGTATGTTGTCAATGGATATCAATCCAGAGCAAATCACCCTAGAACATATGATGGATTGGCAAGTGGACCTAATGGCCGGGATCAATATGCTCTCGATGCTCTTGATCGTATATTCGATGAAAAAGGTGTCATATCATGGCAGGATGTTGCACAAGAGGTTTCTAGATATGTGCAAGATAAAGAGGAAGGAACATCTTCGTTCTCGATAAATGGTGAAGTCTGCAATCCAAGTACTGTTTCAGCTATGGTAGCTGTGAGCGGCGATGCGAGATATAATGGCTCATTGAACACCATGTGGTGTGAATACGGGCAAGTTCCCATGATAGGCGTCTTTGTCCCCACATTTGTGGCCTGTGGACAGCCTCCAACAATCCTAGATGACATGGTCGAGTACACATCAGAAAAGAGAGCATATGCCACAGGAGGAACTTCTGCATATAATCCAACTCGTGTAGCGCAGATTCAGGAATACGCTTTTGCCGCGGAGGATTATACTTTCGAACAATATGATAGACTAATGAATCAAATACCTCTAGGACTCTCACAAGATGATCTCCTCAGTACCTTGGATGCGTTTACCGACCTCACCGTATCAGTGGCGGTAGACATGTATGTAAACGAAACCGCGATACGTCCGGAATATGCAATTTCCTTTGATGTGACCGCAACGGGAATATCGCCGGACACCTCAGCAAGTACTCCCCTATCCACGATAACATACACAACGTCTTTCACTAATGACTCCAATCCCGTATTTCTAGGCAATCTAGTAATTGGATTCACAGGTGGTATCCTTGGGGTTATAGTCATCTTCTTTGTTGTGAGCAGAAGAACCATCTCCAAGACGTGAACTATCAAGACAAATAACATCTAAAAACAGGATTGATGTCCGTTCGTTGGAGTCGTTGCCGGAAATGTCTGAAGGTGATCTGTTCCAAGATAATACTATACCCAAGCGGATTGCAATCGTTTCAAATGCAGCTGCAGGGGCTATAGCAGTCATCGTTGTAGTTCTAACCTATCTGGGAGTGTTCCCATTCCAAAGCCCTAGTGGTCTTTACAGGATTCTTCCGGGGAATATACTTCTTGATATGCTTCTGATATGGGTAATCTCAATAATTGTAGCAGTGGGTATCTACTATGTGGCTCCGAAAGTCGCAACCTTGGTCATTGAGTTCCATCGCAGACTATCAGGAGGTATCTATGATTACTATTTTCAAGAACGCGATAAACAAAGAGAGAATTCAAGACATTTCGGGAAGATGATCATCCCCGCCTTGACTACACTTGGATTGGCATTCACAGTCACTAATATGGCAGGCCTAATGGATGTCCTGTTCATCCTTGAGAACTTTGAGTCGCTTCCGGATGCGATAGCAGAACCTCTTTCTACAAGCATTCCACTCTTCTTTGGAGTACTTCTCTTTGCCTCCGTTATTTCAATCATCTTTGCCGCTTCGTGGCTCCTTGAGGATCTCGGAATCATATGTGTTAGGAGGAACGAAGGAACAGGAATGACTGTAGATATCGAAGGAGTTGGAAACTGGTATGTTGCACTATTGAAAGGTTTCGCAGGCATCTCAGCTATGCTCGCGTACTTCTTCATCATTGTTCAAATGTTCTCGTGGTATCAAGCGCTCCCAACCTATACTGTTGAGATACCTGGATGGTACTATTTCATGCTCGTACTCATGGTAATCCTCTCTCCGCTGATTGCCTTCGCACCAGTGTCAATTTCCTATTATTTCTATAATAAGACCGAGGCGAAAAATAGAGAAGAGCTGAATGCGATGCTCATTGAGAAAGGCTTCAAACATGTACGGATAGATATCGTGGAAGTCGACTCACCATCCTAACGGCCCATATCACTCGGATGCGCCGAGCAAATGAATATTATCTGGGCAAAGAAGTGGTCACTCCACTACTCAGGAGAGAACGAGAATGATATCAAATCAGGCTTATTGTGGATTGAATTGTGATGAATGTCCTGCATTCATCGCAAAGCGAACAAATGACGATACACTCCGAGAGGATACGTTGAAGAAATGGGGATCACCAGAATATCCGTTGACAAAGGACGATATCAACTGTGATGGCTGCAAGAGCTCCGGTGGTGCGCTCTTCAAATTCTGTGGCACCTGTTCAGTAAGGAAATGTGCAAGCCAGAAAGGTGTAGAGACATGTGCACATTGCCCCGACTATGGATGCGACACTCTTGAAGAGTGGCTTTCACATGCCGGAGATAAACCAAGAGAGATATTGGAGAATCTACGATCAGGTTTGGCGTAGAGAAAACATAATCTAATTTCTGGACCTTCTCCTTCGCAATGTTTCCAGGATTGCAATGTTAGTGAAGATAAGACCAATAGCTGCTACAGATAGCAATGTGGGGAGTGAAGATTCTCTGTATACCAAAACATCTGAAAACGCGACTATCAGTAGTTGGGTCTGAGGTCCATCTGGAGCGTTTGAAGTGATTGAGCCAGTTATGACCAGACTGTTCTCACTTACATCAATGATTGAATGTGCCATCGAGACCTGATCTGTCATTGAAAGCCTCTGTTCCCAGATCTTGGTTCCATTCGCCGCAATGCGAGCTATCCACATTGAATCATTCCTTGTTCCAGCCAATGCAAAGCTTTCATCATTCCTCAAGACCATATGAACGTCCTCATCTACTGCCCCATAACGCTCCTGCCAGATTACATCTCCATTACTATCCGTCTTGATAACCTGAGCATCACCGTTTACTACACCTGCAAGCAGCATAGAACCTTGGCTTACTTCCACTAATGATGTGCCATAGCCAGAATATTCAGCAGAGAAGATTCGACGCCATAAATGATTGCCTGAAACATCAAGACGAACTAATGCCATTTTGCCATCTAGGGAGGCAGAAATTGCAAAGCCGCCTGTGCTATGCTCAATGATATCATAGCCTCTATCAATGCCCCAAGTTCCATCCATAAGGTCTCTAGGACCTGAGAATGTTCTCCAATTGATAATATCACCAGATGAATCAATGAGCCAAAAGGAAAGGTCATAATTTTGGCCAGGTTGATAGCCAATTATGGCAAAGTCTCCTGCACGTGTTTCAAGCAAGGTGGAGAAATGAATGTCCTCGACTTCATTAGTATACGTTCTGTTCCATAGCACAGCTCCATCTGTGTCAGTGCGAATGAGCCAACCATCAGCAGTAGCTATTGCAAAGCCCCCTGAGTCGACCTCAATCAAAGAAATGCCTTGAGTGCCCACATCGTATGTTTGATTCCAGAGAGAATTGCCCTCGCTATCAGTTCTGAGAAGCCAGACACATCCCTCAGGGTGATCAGTAATGCCTGTGACCGCAAATCCCCCACCACTCACAGCAATGATATCATACCCAGAATCATTCTCCTCTCCACCATAGGTTCGGTTCCAGAGTAAAGGTGTGAGCTCATTCTCAACAATGAGATTCTTCTCATCGAATTGTGTGTTTTGTATCGGACCTGGCAGAATCATACAAGTACTCAATAGGAGTATGAACAAAGCTCGGGAGTATATCACGCTACACATTCTCCTGAGTCGGACACAATTCCTACGCTCAAGAGTACTTAACTGATAAGGTCAAGGAGAATCCATTTGAGCCAAGAGAGCTTAAATTGCATGATACCATTGTACAGAGCCAGTATTATCAGTCGAGAAGGAGCTCGATAGTATGTCAGAGGACTCTTCACCGAAGAAAGCCATCTTTCCTGTCAGGGTAGTGATCCTTACGAACATCATAGCGATTGTCGCTGCAGCTTCAACGGTGATTCTATCACTTTCGGGAATCTTTCCGTTCGAAGGACCATTAGGGGTGTATCGCATTCTGCCTGGGAACATCCTAATTGATTTCTTGTGGGTATGGATCATCGCGATAATAATGGGGGTGCTGCTATTCCTCCTGACTCCATACCTATCTGGTGTGTATCTTGGATTGCATCGGATAATGACAGGTGGAGGCTATGAGTATCATCTCCAAAGCCTAGAATCGAAAGAAGGATCTCGGTCGACCGGGCAGTTGCTGGTGCCGTCCTTTGTAGCACTCGGGCTTTCATTCACCATAACCAATATCTCAAACATAGTTGCAACCATCTTCGTGGTAGAGAGCTTCGACGGGCTCCCGGAGGGTGTTAGGGAACCACTGCTTTCTAGCATGCCTTTGTTCTTCATTCTCTTGCTCATTGCTACCATCATCTCATTTGTATTCGCTCCAGCATGGCTGCTTGAGGATCTTGGTATCATATGTAGGAGGAAGGGAGATGAAGCGACTGCGTACATCGAAGGAGTAGGCAACTGGTATCTTGCCTTACTCAAGGGTTTTGCAGGAATCTCCACGATTTTGGCATATATCTTCACCTCGGTAGATATGGTAAATTGGTATCAGATACTACCCACATATGGCGTAGAAGTCCCAATTTGGTTGTATCTCATTCCCGTACTTGTGATCATGGTTTCTCCAGCAATCGCACTAGCTCCAATATCGATATCATACACACTCTACCTCCTTGGTATCGAGAGAAACTCAAGGAAACTAAGAAAGATGGTAGAAACCAGAAATATGGAACAAGTGACGATAACTGTCAAAGCAATTGACTCTTGAAACCTTTGGATATTGGATATACTAATAACGTTACAAGAGAAGACAATCAAGAGGTCAGGATGGGTGTCTGAAAGGAGGAAGTATCCAAGACAAGGAGAGTATGGAACTCCCGAGGTGCGGTGTGGATGGTGTGGGAAGAATCTCCCTGGAGAAGCACCTCTAACAGGCGGGAATTACTGCTCATTTGATTGTAGCAGCGCTGGACGATATGAACAACTGTTTTGCATAGTGGTAATGCTCTCTGCAGGTGAGATTTTCATGATCGCATTCGCTATATACAGCGCAATTGCATTTTCTCACATCCCAGTGCCCTCATGGCCAATGCCAGTAATCGTTGCTGTATTCATAATCCCAGCTTTGGTATATTACTTAGTTAGTTTCAATCATGGAAGGAACATAAGAAAAACAACTGAAGAAACCTATCCACATGTAGAGGTTATTGAGAGTGAGGACGACCTTACACCTCTCCATCACAACATACTTGATTTTGTCAGAGAAATCCCCTCGAATGAGGAAGTAACTAGATCGCAAATAATCGAAAGTATGCAAGAGAAGGGATCACTCAGCAATTCGACAAAGGTTGCCATATTTGAGCTTGTGGGGGCAGGCTTTTTGGAAGAACTGATGATAGGGAGATATTTCATTGGAAAAAGGATACGACGGAGTGATTCAGTCTAGAGGGTGGATAGACCTATATTCCTTCAAAAGAATCATACCCCAGAAGGAGTAATCGTGTCTAGGGGCTCACCAACTCGAGAAATGAACAAATACGGGGAAATCGTCAGTCAGTGTGACTGGTGCGGCAAATCGACAACGAAAACCGTCCGGGCCTATTATGGCAACTACTGTTCGCCAGATTGCAAAACTGCAAGCAGGTATTGGTCATATGTGGGTTCACTGATATTCATCATCATAGTGGTGTCAATCGATATTCTCATTATCCTCCCGAATCCTGACTATTGGCTGGAGCTAGCAGCAATCCTTTTTCTGCTAAGTATTGCGGCGCTGATGATTGGTCATCGCATAAGAATCGGACATAGCATGCGAAAGGTGCGAAACGAGGAAACATACTGGTGAGTTACCGCAGACAGCAAATCAATGAAACAGAATCAACATGCTGAAATATCTAGATTGAAATGCTCCATGGATGAGTGAGACCCGATGAATAAACAGATGCTTATGGAGCAGCTCGATTTGACCTATTCTTGGATAGAGCGCATGATCTCCAAGATGTCTGATATCGATATCTCTGAATCTATTGTCCATAAGGACAGATCTGTGAAGGATATCCTGGCTCATATCACTGCATGGAATTGGAATGGCATCAAATGGATAGAATCAATCGCAAAAGACGAGAAGCCAATCCTGCCTATGGAAGGACATTCGATTGAGGAACGTCCTCAGGTATTTGACAGCTTGAACGAGGAGATACACAAGGAGAGCCTCAAGAAGAGTGTCAAGGAGGTCCTCAATGAGCACAGTGAATCATGGAGAGCATTGATGACCACCGTCGAAGGACTCGCAGAAGAAGACCTAAACAGGACATTCAGATTCGAGTGGATACCTGATTCGATCCAAGGGTGGCAGGTGGTCACTTGGAGAGTCAAGCATGCTGAAAACCACGGGAAACAGATCGAAGCGTGGCTAGCGCAAAGATCAGAATCCAACTGAGAGTATGAGCGATCACGACGGGGCTATTTGTCTACTCGTGCTCCGATTGTGTGCAATACGGTATACTTCTTGGGGAGAGCAATTCACAAACGATACGAACTGATGCTTCAACTACTTCCATGCAAATCGAGTTGGACTCTGCTGCTTTAACGTTCTTCTTGGAGTCAAGCAGGTCCTTGCAAATTAGCGTTTCAAATTCACTAGCAAATCGTTCTGCGAACTCGTGAGCAAATCCTCCTGTTTCGAGTTTGTGGTCAAACCTGTCATCGATGGACTCTCGCAAAATTTGACCGAGTGCTGCAATTGCACCTACGACAGCTCCACAGAGACTACCATACCCGCCAATACCACCTCCGAAACCAGCCATGATGTAGGATGCAGAATCAAATTCGATACAGCTCTCGCGAAGAAGCGACATCAGGACCGCTTGAGCGCAATTATAGCTCGAAGAAAAAAGATGCCTCGCGTTTTCGACACATCGTTCTTGAATCATTGTCAAATCACAGGATGAGTTTGAATTTGTGAGAGATATAAACCAACACAACAACGTAAGATATTCAGATCACGATTAGGTCTGAAAGAAGCAAGATAAAGAAAAGACGGGTTCATTGGGGCCCTGTCCTTGGAGGACGCTCACAGTGCAAATAATACTCATCCTGACATTCAACAACGAGTAGATTTCGCATTTTACATACCTAATCACATAAGGTTAGATGCTGCAGGGCATTGTTCTTTCACTTTGCTGAACGTACTTGTGCCTTGAAAAGACGCCTGAGGAGCAATAGAGCTATCATCCACACTCCTGCCATTCCATATACTGCTTCACCTTCAAAGTACATTGGTGAAACGACCCAATATGAGAGAAGACCAAACACTATACTGGATAGTAGGATGAGTTCCCACCGATCTCGCCAAGACATCAAACCAAGACCATAGTAAGGCAACCAGAAGAAGGCAGCCTCGACGAAGAGTACTGCAAGTCCAACTCTCGAGGTGAATAGCAGGACCTCTGCAACTTCATCGAAAAGGCGATGACCATAGAGCACATCCCCTCCGTAGAGATAGAAGGGGAGGGAAATAAGGAACATCAGTAGCGTATGGACTCCTTCTCGGAATATCATTTGTGCTCTAGTTCCAGATTGATCCATACTCAACACTGGGAACTTATCCCAATGAAGTTTCGTACTACTATCATACTAGAGACTGTATCGATATCTGTCAAGGAATTCCTGTCGCTTCGCCCTGTTAAAACTCGATAAGGACTGCATGTAACCGGTTATCCTACTCACAATATCGCACCCAACGAAACCACACTTAGGACAGCGAATGCTATCCAAGTCTGCGATGGTCGCGAAATTGGCGTGTCTCCAATCGATGCCGGTCTGATATCCGCAGGCACTGCAGACTAGAATGTCCTTGGTGAAGGACCAGTAGCTGCTTAGGGTTTCCTTGGCAATCTTCAAGGTTAGATTCCACAGAGCATCAGGGTCAGGATTGGCTTCACCGAGATAGATGTGCGTCAGTGCACCACCGTCCATATAGGGATGGAACATCCCTTCCTTCCGGATACGGTCACTCAATGAGAGATCAGCGGCAACATCGATTGCGGTGCTGTTCGTGTAATAGACATTGGGTGATTCGCCCTTGAGGTACTTCCTGATACCTGGATAGGCACGATAGTCCTTTGCAGCAAGTCGACCAGCGGCACTCTCGGCAGGTGTACGGGTAACGCCAAAGTGCAATCCGGTCTGCTCCTCGAACTCTGCAGCCTTCTCCTTCAGGTACTTGAGGACCTTGATACCGAAGCGGGTACCCTCGCGGTCATGAAGATGACTATCGGTCATTATCAGCGCCATCTCCTCAAATCCCACAGTTCCCAGCAAAAATTCGCGTTTCTCCATGTCAATGAGAGGGTCACCATTAGGCTTGGGCTGAGTGTAGAAGGGAACCGATCCAGAAGCGATGAGCTTGTCCATGAGTCGTTTCTTCTCTAGGATGACTTCCTTGCTCAGCTCAATGTACTCATCGACCTTGGCAAAGAATCTGTCCTCATCAGTACGACCAACGTACGCCGCCCGACCGAAGTTTGGTGTCACCATCTGGGATGCACCAAAGACCATGTTGCCTGTCAAGAACTCCTCAAGCTCCTCGTCGGAGCTAGCAGTCCATAAGTGAGAGCAGCAGCTACTACAGCCAGCCTCGATAGTGGAGCGCCAGTTGAGGTAGTTCTCAAAGTAGGGAGAGCCGAACTTGGCAGTGAGCTCTGCCACCTTGTGCCAGGACTCCTCGAACTCTGGCTTCATGAACTCCTTCTTGAGGACGATGTTCGGCTTGGGGAAGTTGAATCCCTTGCCCTTCACATCTCCCTGAAGCATGACGTCCATGAAGGCGTTGAAGAACTGGTTGGCCTCGTCCTCGAAGTCACCATAGGTCGTCTCAGTTTCCTTTCCACCGGGGAGGACTGCTGGAACATCCTTCATGATGTTCGGGATTCCCGGTGTAAGATCGACACTCGAGAAGATGACCTGACCACCTCTTGCCACGTATTGCTGGGTCAAGGTGAAGATGAGTTGCTGTGCAGCCTGCTTGATCTTCTTGTATGGCTGTCCCTTCAAGAAGGGTGCAAGGAAGGTGTTATAGAAGAAGAAACCCTGACCACCAGCGAAGGAGCTCTGTGCCGCTGCAAGCCAGATGGCCGAATGATTGACAGCGACATGCAAGTGCTGGGCAGGACCAGCAGCGCTTGAGTGGACGCCTCCAAGACCGTCAGGAGCGATACCAAGCTTCAGAACCTGTCTCAGATCCCAAGTGGCACAGTAGTCCCTGGTTGAGAAGTACTCACGGTCCTTGATGTAGATATCACCGCGAAGATGTGCATCAGCCAAGTGTGGAGGGATAGAGAGATAGGTGTGCTGTTCCATCACCTGGTCGTGAACTAGCTTTGCGATGGTCTCTGGGTTTCTCATTAGATTAGCATTATTCGTGAAATCAGCTGGAGCGTTGATGAGCTGGTCCAGGTCGTACATGGGGACACCGACTCTGGTATATCGGATACGTTCAGTTTCCATACCGAACTCAGCAAGAACGCTGTTACACATCTCTCGGATGAGTGGACCTGAGAGGAACTTGATTCCGGAAGCGGCGATTCTATCCATGACCCTGGTGGCTACTAGATGTGCGTCTGCATGAGTAAGGTTCGCTTCCTGTTGGAGACTGGTGATAATCCTATCTGCCTCGAAGGACATCATGGTCCCAGATGTGGAACGGACCTTCGGCAGCTTCTTCTCCCGTGCGTGGAGGTCCTCAGTCTCGTCTGTGATTGATGGTCGTATATCTGTCAAGTCTAGCTCATCCCCAGCTGCTCGCGTACCTCTTCAACGGAGGGTACAGTTCCGGCGTAGAGCATCTTCAGTGAACCATTATTCTCTAGGATGATGCTCGGAGTTGATGCGATGAACACCTGATTCTCGAGAAGTCTAAACTCAAAGTCAGGATCCATCTCTTGTAGGTCTACAATCTTCATAGGAACTGGACTGCCTTCGATAGCTTCTTGCACGACTGCCTTGGCGGCGGGACAGTTCGCACAATTCTCCTGTGTAATAACATACAAAGTACTATCTGACATCGCTAGTCCTCCCGGCGACTATTATATGACCCAACACACCCCATCCCCTTGGGGCCAGTAACATTCTGTTGGGGAGGTATAAAATACTTGTCCTGTTCGGAGAAGGCGTCTAGCTTTAGAATTATTGATTCTTGCGAAGCCATTGAAGGGGATTTTTTCGACATAGGACACACGCTCGGGTATCGAAATTCACTACTTATAGTCCACACATTTTCCTATGCCAGTATGGTCGAGTTTGCCTTGTTTTGTACAACTGAACTATGTTAAGTCGCTCAAAATTCTAGTAAAGAATACCAAGGTATGAAACATTCAGCACTCTCTAACATTTCTACCTCGAGAAGGATCACTCCTGATTCGCGCGGAATGCTATCGATAAAAAGTAGGCTCGGTCACCTTCAGGAAGGGTTCTGCATATCCATCGAGAGGCAGCCACAAAGTTAGAATAGTGGACATTAAGTCACAAGGAACTGAATTGTACATGAGAGCCTGTCGAGAGAAGAACGATGCCAGTATACATTAATGCAAAGGATCCCGTCGATGGATGGACACGTGTGATAAGGAAAATCATGCAAACGGGAATGAAAAGGCAGGACGAGAGAGGAATCGAAACTCGTTGGTGTGACAATGTCATGATCCATATCTGCAATCCTTTCGAGAATAGAGTCACCTCGCTCTATCCGTTCAGCGAGAAGGTCCTGAAGGAGAAATATGCCACGCAGCTGCTCAACCCTGACAGGATGAATTTCGACTACACCTATGGAGAACGACTTAATGCATGGGGAGATGGTGAGGTCAATCAAATAGAGTATGTCATCAACAAGTTGAAGGAGAGTCCCAAGACACGCCGAGCAGTCGCCACGACTTGGGACCCAAGAAAAGATACAGTCCATGATGAAGTTCCCTGTCTCAATCATTTCGTGTTCATGACACGAGAGGATATTGTCGATATGTCCGTGATGATCCGCTCAAACGATATGTATGGCGCATGGCTCGCCAATGTATATGGACTTACCGAGCTTCTACGTCATGTTGCAACAGAGACCGGTCTAAGGCCAGGAAGAATAACAACCGTATCAATCAACGCCCACATCTATAATCACGATTGGGAGAAGGCCTCCGACGTTTAGTAAGCATGAACGAGAGATTCATATACAGGTTTTTCCCCAAAACTTAATATCGGTTACAGTCAGTAACTTGTTTGTTACTGAAAGTAACTTAATACTCTGACATTTGCGGAGTGATTGAAAGTGGATAATGTTGACAAGAAATTGATCTCCATCCTGATGGAAGATGGACGGACGAGTCTCTCTGAAATCGGTAAACAGGTAGTAGATGGAGGGATGTCCCATGTTGCAGTTAGCAAGAGATTGGAGAAGCTTGTTACCGAAGAGAATGGAAAGAAGCCCCTCGTGAAGATTAGTGCTGGTATCAATCTTGAACAGCTAGATATGAAAGTCCTATTCCTTGGTTTAGAGACAGAGAATATGGAAGTCACTGACAGAATCATCAAGAAGTATTCGGCATGCCCAAGACTACTGATGCTAGCCCCAGTGACTGGAAGATACAATCTGTTTGCTGTTATGGTTGCGGAGGACACCTTTTCCCTAGAATCAATTCTTGGAACCTGCTCAATTAGAACAGAATCTGGGATAAGAAGGTCAGAGACCTGGTTTGGCAACTCACCCGCATATCCAGAATACATGCCAGTTAATTTGAGCCCTGGAAAGAAGGTGAAAGCGACTTGCCATCAAAACTGTTCGGACTGCAAGCGATACACTAGCAACAAATGCGTTGGCTGTCCCACTTCAGAGGGCTATGCAGGGACCGTCTATGCTTCCGATGAAACAGAGCGAAAGCAAAGAGGAAAGCCTGCAAGTAGTAAGAGTTAACTCCTCAACCTCTATCTGAGTTTCGTGGCACATATGAGCAATATATTCATTCATGAGAAGGCAGTAGTAGATGATGGGGCCCAGATTGGAGAAGGAACTAGGATCTGGCACTTCGCGCACATCAGGAGTACTGCAAAGATTGGGAAACATTGCAACATCGGAAAGGGCGTCTATGTTGATGCAGATGTGGTCATAGGAGACAATGTCAAGATCCAGAATGGCGTTTCTGTCTATCATGGCGTAACCATCGAGGATGATGTGTTCTGTGGCCCTCACATGACCTTTACAAATGATATGTATCCCAGAGCGTTTGGAGATACATTCGAGGTGTCAAAGACCTTGGTCAAGAAAGGTGCATCTATCGGTGCACACGCAGTCATCATATGCGATACAACACTAGGCGAATATTGCATGGTTGGTTCAGGATCCGTGGTGACGAAAGATGTTCCAAACCATTGCCTTGTCGTTGGAAATCCAGCTCGCATAATCGGATTTGTCTGTACATGCGGTCAACCCCTCAAAACTGAGATATCAAAAACTGATGATGAGATTACCTACAAATGCAGCAAATGTCAGGAAGTAGTTTCGATTCCAAGAGATATTTATGATCTAAAAGAAAGGTAGTGAGATATTGTCCCACCTCTACAAGAAGTTCGTCAGCGAACGAATCATCTCCATGATTGCTAGAACAGAGAACATCAGGAATTGCACTGTCATAGCTCATATAGATCATGGAAAGACGACATTGACAGATTCGTTAATCGCAGCATCTGGATTGCTCTCAAAAGAGATTGCTGCAACAGCGCGTCTTCTTGACTATGATTTGATTGAACAGCAAAGGGGAATAACCATCAAGGCTTCTGGAATCTCTCTCATTCATTCATATGAAGACGTAGAGAATCTTATTCACCTGATAGACACACCGGGCCACATTGATTTCTCAAGCCACGTCACAAGAGGCTTGAGATTGACAGATGGTGCTATCGTCGTTGTCGATGCGATCGAGGGCTTGATGGTTCAGACTGAAACAGTGACGCGTCAAGCAATGAAGGAATTAGTCAGACCTGTCCTCTTCGTCAACAAGGTCGACAGGCTCATCTCTGAGAAGAGATTTGGTACAAAGAAGGTCGCGGAGGAGATCTCCAAGGTAGTAAGAGAATTCAATGCTATGCTTGGAAAGTACCTGGACGATGAAAGACTAGAGGAGTGGGAAGTATCATTCCTCAGGGGGTCTCTCTGCATTGGATCAGCTCTGGATAAATGGGCTATTGGTATTGGAGACCTTTTGAAACGAACAGAAGGAAGAACGAGTCCTGCAGACTTATCTAAGGCATTCCTCCAATTGATTTCAGAAATCGTCGACCGGTATTCGAAGAGCGAAGAAGGATCATTGACAAAAGAATTTCCTGTGGCTGAGCGTGTGCTTGATGCGGTTGTAAGGACAGTACCAAATCCGATGAATGCCCAGAAGTACCGAATCCCAGTATTCTGGGATGGCGAGATGGATTCGAGTCTTGGAAAGAGTCTGCTAGGATGCAATAGTGATGGCCCCTTGTTGCTGTTGGTAGGGGATGTACAACCAGATCGTCATGCGGGGCTAGTAGCTGCCGTACGGATATTCTCAGGAACTCTGGTAAGAGCAAAACCATTAGTGAATCTGAGAACAAACAAAGAAGGGAAGACGTTGCAGATAGGTCTCTTCATGTCGAAGACAAGAGTACCACATGATGAGATTCAGGCAGGTAATCTTGCATTTATCTCCGGAATCAAAGATCTGTCTACTGGGGATACATTGGTCGAAGCAGGTATGGAAGCAGTCATCCCAATGAAAGGATTGCAATATCCAATGGAACCAGTGGTGACGTATACCATAGAACCTAAGAAGTTGTCAGAGCTAAGTGAGGTGCAGACGGCTATAGCTGAGTACGTGATGACAGATCCAGCCTTGGATTTTGAGATGAATGCAGAAACTGGGGAGATGCTCTTGTCGGGAGCAGGAGAACTTCACGTTGAGATTAGTGTAGAGAAGCTTGAGAGAACGGGCACTCATGTGATTCTAGGAAAACCAATGGTTCTGCTAAAGGAGCAGATGTCAGAGAATGGAATTGATACAACCGTAAGTGATGAGGGCACAAGTCAATTCACTGTGCAGGCAATCATCTCTCCTAAAGACATTCCAACAGAACTTGGCAAGGTACTTGATTCCAACGAGATGTCAGAATGCTATCTCCTAGACCAAACAGGCAAGATCAATCCTACCAGCGAAGAGGCACAATGGGTACAAGAGGCATTCAGGGTTGTAATCAGAAACGGTCCAGTACATAATGAGAGGATGAGAGGTGTCACTATCCTCATCAAGGAAGCACTGATCAAATATGAGTCACCAGAAACTTCTTGGAGAGATATCACGCAGCCCCTTGTATCTGCTATCAGGAGAAGCATCCTCTCAGGGACGCCAGTGCTTCTCGAGCCATGGCTGAGGCTTGAGATAAGCGCTCCAGAAGAGCATGTTGGTGTCCTATCTTCAATCCTCGCGAAACGAAAGGGAGACATCTTGGAGATAGACTCGGATAGATCCCTGTATAGGATTCAGGCCGAGATTCCAATTGAGGAGTCCTTTGGACTTGCTAATGAGATACGAACTGAGACCTCAGGTTGGGCAACATGGGGTGCAAAACCTGGAGAATATCGAGAAATAAGAAAGATTGACCTTGAGGAAGAATACTAGTACTATCTTCTAAGGTAGTAGCGTTTATTCATCATATTCCCAAGATGCGAGAATACGCGTCGCTCAATCATGGATACGGTATCCATCATGCGCAGGGCACGAGTAGTATTAGAGAAGACAGCATTCAGATATGGTTGCGCTTCCACAAGCTCGGAATCCTCAACCAAATGAAGATAGGAATCTGAAATCTTCAACAATCCCAACCAATCCTCTGCGAGCAGGAAAGAGTATTGTTCATTGTCCGACGCAATTTTAGATTCTTTGATTTCACTTCTGTCAATATAGGCAGAGTATTGATCTTCAAGAACTAGGGCGAATTTCATCAAGGACTTTGATAGAGATAGTGCAGTGGCTCGAATGAACTCAGCAGACTCACCATAGTCAGTATCGACCTCCTCTATCAGACCAAGTGCATGAGCTGATTTGTATAGACCTGTGGCAAGAGATGAAAAATCCTTGTTCTCATAGTAGGACCTAATTGTGTTCGCAAGGGCCGCCTGTCCTTTCCAATACTGTGCTAGAAGAGGATCAATCCTAATAAGATCCTCATCGAAATCTTCACTGATTGAGGACACTACTTCCAGACTTATTGCCTCAAGATTTCGTTTCGCAGTAGCAAGCGCATTCACCAACTTTGAGGTGTCATCTAGCTGGGAATTCTCTTTCAGTAGATTAGCGGATCGTTTCTCCAATGCCTTCCAAGACCCAGTCAAATAAGGAACGACCAAAGATGCGCCATGGATAAAGATAGAGTCCTCTTGGGATCTCGCATCGATTAGCATCCGATCCACATCTTCTAACAACCTTGACATTCTTGGTGATAGCTCAATACCATGACGAATCGATAGCCATACTAGATTGTAAGTCGCAATAGCTATCTCAATGAAGGACCTGCTGTCCGTTGGAAAGAGGGGGACATATTGGGATAGGACACCTTGCAGCTCTTCAAGTGCTGCAGGTCTGCTGGGACCGGGAGTCCTCAAGAGAGAAAGCGCACGTCCGACCTTGCTACTTAGCACCTCAAGTTCCCTTGCGTTCCCTTTCTTGAGAAGTGTCTCTCGCATCTCAATAGCTTTCTCGAAGGATTCGATCCCAAGTTCCCAATACTCATCAGAGTCTGATGAAAGGCATATCCAACCAATTGCATTGTAAGAACGTGCAATGTCTTGCTCATGGTCCTGAGAATCTGAAAGGTTATTCAAAAGGTTTTGAGCACGATCCAAGTAATCCAAGCTTGTTGACACGTTACCATGTCCACGCATCAGTCCGTATGCGAACCCCAGTCCAGTGAGGCACTTAAAGAGCAGATGGGTCTGAGTATGGTCAGGATTCTCTATATTCTCAAAGATACTCAACGCTGCTTCCAGTCGTTTGATACCCTCTGGAACAGCTTCTCGCCACCCATTCGCGAGGATATTTGAGCCAATCACAAGATGCGCGAGACCAAGACCGTCCTTTGAACAATCCTCACAGTCGAGAATCATCTCAAATCTTTGAGCGGCTTCATCCGCAAACGCTCTGGCAACCTCGAAAGGGATGCTATCGTCCCTAGTCTCATTGATAGCTAGCTGAAGGGTGCAAGCTGCGAGTTTTATTGGATCCTTGATGATTTCGGGATCATCTCGTAGCTTCTGGAGAGTATCACGCGATTCCTTGTAGAGTCCGATTTCAGTGAGTACTGATGCTTCATCAAGCGTGATATCAAATGCTAAATCGTCAAGTCCCTCATCTCGTGCCATGGTCATTAGCCGATTCAGGATCGCCTCTGAGCAATCGAAAGCACCTGCTTCTGAGAGCTTTGTCGTAAGATAATGTGCCTCGTAAATCGCCATTTTGGTGGAAGCATCATGTCCACGCGTATATATCCCATCGAGCGTTGCTAGGACTTCATCTGTCAAGAAGGGAAGCAGGGGCCGTAGATTAAGCTCAATCGCATCGATCATTGCCTGAATCAATTCACCATGTACATCAAGCAGACGCGGTAACGCCTCAAGGTCAGGTATAAGCTCACACTCTGCAATTACATGAACCGTATTGTACCGGGCGTCGAGGAGCATCAGCATCTTTCGTAGCGCGTCATCCTTATCAAAGGAGAGTCGAACGGAGAGCTCAGTAAGTTTAGCACTCGCCAGTCCGGGGCGTCGTAAGATAATCTCTTCGATAGCACGGGCCACATGAAAGTAGAGAGTTGAATCCTTCTCATTTGCGATAGCGAGATTCTGAATTGTAGATAGACCGTCGTCGAGGGACAGAGAAGCATATAGAATTTCTCTCAATGCGGCTTTTAGTGCGGATTCCACCATAACTCTCCTCTGACTTGAGCCTAAGAGAAGAATGAATCCAATTTAAGCTTTCACAGAAAGGAACCAGCTAGTTAGGAGATAGTGAAATCATGCCAAGTTCGAGAAGTATCACTACCACGCATTCGTTCCATGCGAAGATTGTGAGCAGGTTTCTCCCCACTATCATCGATCTTGAAACGGAGTACTGCATCGGCCAGATAGGAGAACGTTGCATAGGTCTTTTCCTCATGAACTCCATCCTCAAGAATGAACATTATACTATGGGACCCTTGTTTTATCCTACCACTTATCCGTTGTATCGCACGGGGCATGGTTTCAGGATTGGAATGAAGAATCAGTGTGGACAGACTATCGATGACGATTCGCGCTACGACGAGCTTCTCCAATACCTCGGATAGGACTATGCCTAGCTCTGATACATCATCAACTTTGGAGAGAGACCTTGCTGACCCTGTCCGAGGAGCACCCATCCGCTCCGAATAGCCATCGATGAAGACGAATTTTCCTTCCTTCTCGTACTCATCAATGTTCCAACCATAACGAGCCATATCATTCCGAATCACGCGAGGGGATACATCTGTCGTGACAAATACAGCAGGAAAGCCAAGAGCGATTCCTTCAGCTAGAAAAGATTCTGCATACGTTGTCTTTCCAGAACCGAGCGGACCAAGAAGCATGAAAGATAGTTGAGTGAGTTGACCAAAATCCACAAGGTCTCCAATCATTGGATGAACCTTTGCAGGCTTCCGTGTTTCCGAACGGAAGACTTTCTTTTCACTCAATTATTACGCCTCACTAGACTTTCTTAATGACCGGGAGTGATCTCGCCAGGCCATACACGAATCCCTTCATCAGTGATTCTCATCGAATGGATTCTTGAGCTATGTTTTGATCCTCGAAGCTTGAGAATCTCAATGGATCGTGAACGTGAAGTATCACTGATTTTCTCGTTGTACAGTACCACGACACCCGAAGCGAGAAAAGCCTCAATGTCGAACACGCCCAGTCCAGAATCTTGGGCGGGTATCTCACTTGTCAGGAGAAGGGTTGCACCACTACGTGTAATATTGGCAGCCAGCTTAAAGAATTCCTCTCTTAGAATATCCCTACTTCGGAACTTGTACGCCATTATTGAAAGAGTATCAATTACAACACGTTTTGCGCCAACTTTTTTGATATGACTCATTATGATTGCCTCTAACCCTGAAAGATCAAAGCTGGGATATTCTCCAATCTTCACACGGGCAATCTCCCGAGAAGGAGAAAGGTCTGCAATAGAAAGTAATCCCTTCTCAATCAGGGAGTCCAAATCCATATTGAAGCGTAACATATTCCTCTTTATCGCTAGGGGGGATTCCTCTAGAGTCACCAGCACTCCGGGTTCATTATACATGGCAGCACCATTGTAAAGGAATTGGTTGGCAAGGATTGTCTTACCAGTACCAGCTTTTCCAGCAACGAGTATTGTGTCACCTCTTGGAAAGCCACCTTCAATGAGATCATCCAAGCCTGGAATCCCAGTCTTAACCCGGTCAATTTCATAATTGCTCACATTTCATACCCCTTTTTCGATACCTTGTATCCCAGTATCATCTTCATTATCATCTCCGGTTCAGGAATACCTGTGACGGAAACGCCTCCTATCATGATCGTTGGCAATGCGAATACACCATATTCCTCAGCAGATTCAGGATTCTCAGATACATTGATAATAGTTAGCTTGAATGCGCTTTCTCCAAAATCCCGAATAGTCTCCCTTACTACTTCCTCAGCTCGTGGGCAGAACGCGCAAGTGTCTGATTTGAACAGGACTATCTCTACGAGAGAGTCATCCTCATCAGCATCTTTAGTGCTTGAGTCTAACTCTTCGTCCACGCCGATATTCTCCTAGAGTGAGGTATATGTAGCAAGTACTGGCTTCAACAAGCACTTGAATGTTTTGAGTAAAAAAAGTGTGTAACATTACTTTCTATAGCCCAAGACTTTGCGGATATTCGTTGAGGCCTTGCCTATCGCACGTGCATGATATCTTACTTGCTTCGGCATGATAGCAGCAAGAATAAGACCCTGCTTGTCCTGCGATGCGATCTTCCGAAAGACTGCCTTACCTGCATAACAACGCACAGAGATGTCCTTGATAGCACCGAGCTTGAGCTCATTCCTTACTCGCTCAACTGTATCGGCAATAAAGCCAGACATTGCAGCAACAACATCAGGGTGTGTCGTTGGGGAAACATCAGATGCGATCAGGAATCCATCATCCCTCGCGAGAACTGAGGCATAGAAGCCACCTTCCTTGTTCATAGTTTCCAAAATTGTTACCAAAGAACGGTAATCCGGTCGCTCCATATGTAGTCTCCATCCTATGACGTCACTACTGAATCACAGCAGTTCCCTATTAAATAATATCTCAGTGTACTCTATGCCCATGGGATACAGTGACAGTAGGTTTTTAGGTGATATAGCTCTCACATTCCAGTGGAGATGTCATACCGTGCCCGTAGAATACCGCTTCAAAGTGGTGATGCTTGGAGATGGTGCTGTCGGAAAGACTGCACTCACAACTCGCTTCACTCAGGAGTTCTTTGATGCAGATTACAAACGGACAATTGGGTCAGACTTTGCCATCAAAAAGCTGGAGATACCAGAAATTGATGCAAACGTTACATTGCAGGTATGGGATCTTGCAGGACAGCCACGCTTCGAGGTGGTCAGGCAAGGATTCTATAGGGGGGCTCGCGGAGGTCTCCTAGTATACGATGTCACTCGAAGGAGAACGTTCCTGAATATCCAGAACTGGAAGGATGAAGCATTCAAGAATCTGACTCGAGATATTCCTCTAGTCGTGGTCGCAAACAAAGTTGACCTTGATGATAGTAGAATCGTTTCAGAGGAAGAAGGCAGACAATGGGCCGAGAAATATGGTCATCTCTATGTAGAATCAAGTGCCCTTACAGGAGTGAATGTGGAAGAAGCCTACGTTACCTTGTGTACGACTATGATTAATGAGTCCAAGACCAGAACCTAGGTAACCTTTCGTACTGCTCCTTTTAGTAGCCCTAACGCCTTCTTGCATTGCCAGTTGACATAGAATAGACGCTTGTCTCGAAGTACTTCAGCATCATAGTTCGAAACCAACGATTCGTATCTTGCGATGAATTCTTCTTTTCTCCCTTCGGACGGATCGGATTCGATTTCTTGAAGGAGACTCTGAAATGGCTCAAGTATGGCATTGAGTTCAGCAACTTCCCAGCGGACTATCGATCCAGTCCCATCCGCCGTAAGGAATGCAAGTTGGTCTGGGTACCACTCAATCCCATCGATTTCGCTTGGAGCGACTCCTTCACCTTGAATAGATCTCGTTTCAAGGTCCCACACAAAGATGTCCTTATCAGCTGAGCCAGAGGCAAGGTATCTATCATCGTGACTGAATGCAACTGCACGCACTTCCTCATTATGTGCCTGTAATCTTTCATCTATCCTCAGAGGTCTATCAGTATTCCATAGGACTATCGTATTATCTGATGAGGCGGATGCAAGAAGGTGTCCGCTGTTGGAAAAACGAACAGCTTGTACTGCAGTCCGATGCTCTTCGTGGACTGACAGTGCCTTGGCTGCGTATGGGTCCCACTCCCGTACTGTTGAATCGACGGAGGATGACACAATGCGATTGTCTTGCGGATCCCAGTCAACACTAAGAACGTAGAGGGAGTGACCTTTCAAATGATGCATTTGCTTCAGATTGTCAACATCCCATACTATCAATGTCGTATCACCGCTCCCTGACACCAGATAATTCCCATCTGGAGAGAACGCAACAGATAGAACAGGATAGGTATGACCTTCCAAGGTGGCAAGACAAGAACCATGCCGAATATCCCAGAGCTTTACTACTCGTCCCACGCTGCCTGTAGCAAGTATGTCCCCCTTTGGACTGAAAGCCATGGATGTACAAAGTACATCATCTTGAATCCTCTGCATCTCCTCACAATTACGAGCGTCATACAGACGGATGGTTCGATCCTGAAGGGCTGCAGCTATCATCCTACCTACGCTGTTCATGGCAAATCTTCGTGTAATATCGCCGCCCGATTCAGCTTCTGGTTTCAGTGTTTCAGGCTTGAGAAATAAGGATAGTTCTTTCGACTCCATTTGCCTCACCATAGGTAAGCATCCAAATCGACTCTAGGGAGTGCTAAAAAGCTTGTGAAAGAAGTAGACACCTTTCGTTTCTACTCCCATCTCCAATCATTCTCTTCAGCGAATTCAACCAAGGTGTTTCTAAGCTGTGCTTCTGCAGCCAATGCAGTTGCGTTCTCATCACAAACACGAGCTGCATGAAATACAACAGTGCAAGAATTCTCCTTAGATTTGTGCTCAAGAATAGTTGTGATACTCACACCAAGCTCCCGAGACTCAGCATCTTCCAAGATGAATACTCCGGACACCAAGTCATCCCCTCGCCATACTTTGGATAGGATGTCTGCGCATCTATTACTTAGCAAGTCAATCAACAAATCAATCTCGAGATTATGAATCACCAGTGTATTCACGTTTTACCCTCATATCGCTTCATGGCTCCATAGAGGAGCCAATTTCAGCGGTGTTATGCTAGACCGCCAGCCTCCAATATTTTAATGGCAAGCTCTAAGAAAGCCGCTTCAACGTTCTTGCCTGTCTTTGCCGAGGTCTCAAGGTATGATGCGTGTGTGCCCATCTTTACGATACTGTCAGCAAGTTTCTGGCCTTCTTCTGTGGTCACGATTGTCTGTTTCATTACAGGATTGTCTTGGAACTGATCTCTCAAATCGGTCTTGTTTCCAATGAGAACAACGGGAATCTTCTTCCCAGCGTTCGTCCAAGCCTCTTCCAGCCAATCCTTGATGTTATCGAAGGATGAACGCTCGACAGTAGAGAAGACTGCCATTGCGCCTTGAGCACCTTTGTAGAAGGTTGAGCGCACATTCTTGAAGTGCTCTTGACCAGCCAGATCCCAAATCTGGATGCTCACGTCATGACCACCTGCCAATTGCATCTTCTTTACGGCAAAGTCAGCTCCAATGGTGATCTGGTAATGGGCCTTGAAGCCTTCACCCATATACGTACGTCTCAAGCTCGTCTTTCCGACTGACCCATCGCCCATGAGTACAACTTTGAAGAGGGCAGTTACCATTTATTCAAACCCACCTGTTTGGTGCGCGACCACTTAGAATTGTGGAGTGATTCTTGGTTATTAAAGTTCTTTGTCACTAGTGTATCTTACTTTCGGGCACCACTCCGCCCCCAAAGTGTACTTCCAGAGGGATGAGAAGCTTGAGAAAAGATAACAATTCGATGCGACATACTTCTTTTGCACTAGACTACCGCCACCAAATCCTGAATGATGATGCTAGGTGATCCCCTTGGGACGTACCGCTAGGACATTTCGCAATGCAGTTGATATTGAAGAGGCGCGATGGAAGCCCTTCAGAAGAACATTGAAACCCTCCCATAGAACCAGTCTAGATCAGATCTTCGACTATGCACGATTATGTGCAGATGCTGGAACCATGATGTCGACTCCACGAGTGACCGAGGTGGTCTTGATCTCCACCATACTTGAGATGCTACAAGAGATACAGGACCTTAGAGAGAAGGTCAGGCATCTTGAGACCGAGAAGGGACCGGCATGAGAAGAAGAGGCTGGATCCTTGATGCCAGCGTGGACCAAGAGAAACAAGTGTTCACGCTATGGATAAAGGAAGAAGGAAAGACGCGAGGCTATACATACGATGGGTTCAAGCCGTCCCTCTACGTGACCACGAGCTTGCTTGAAGATTCGGAATGGACTGACAGGAACGTCATCCAGATGATCTCGCGCCATCAAGATGTCGTTAGCGTGGAGATTGTCCCTCGATTCGCATCGGTCTACGATGATGAACCAAGACGGGTGCTATGTGTTTCAACCGAAATCGGGACCCAGAGAGAGGTAGCAAGAGACCTCGAGAAACTACCGGATTCTACCGTGTTCCATGAGGAGATTGAGCCAGTACAGCAGTTCTTCATGGACACTGATATCTTCCCCTTTGGTCGCGTGGACTTCGAAGAGAAGGATGGTGTGGTCACAGAAATCACCTGCATCGATAGTAGAGATGATGCAGAATATGATACGCCTCATTTAGTGGAGATGGGTATTGAGGTAGTAATCGATGCAGAAGGACTGTTCCCTCAGTTCGAGGACCCGATACGCTATATCGAGGTCTACGACCAAGGAAGAATCATACGGATCGAGGAGGAGGACGAACGTGAGATGCTCCGTCAGCTTCAGGAGGCAGTGGAACGTATCGACCCCGATGTGATAGTGACCAGAGGTGGGGATGACCATCTCTTCAGATATCTGTCACTACGGGCAAAGGTCAATGAGGTGCAGCTCATATTCTCACGCGATGGTGGAGCCCTTGAGGTAGCACAAAGAGAGCCAAACTCCTTCTGGCAATACAACCAGATTGTCTTCAAGTCAGGAAATCAGGTCATGTTCAATGGACGCTTGCATATCGACAAGAAAGAGAGCCTTTACTACTCCCCCTCAGGTATGGAGGGTGTGATAGAGGGCTGTAGGATGGCTTTCGCGCGTCCTCAGAAGGTCGCACGAATGTCGATTGGTACAGCGAATGCGTCAGCGCAGTTCTATACAGCGCACAAGATGGGGATTCTCATTCCTCCTGTGAAGCGAAACCCCGAGTTCCTCAAGACTGTGAACGATCTTGCGACAATTGATAGAGGGGGACTGATCTTCCAACCACGTCCAGGAATCTATGAGAATGTCGCAGAAGTGGACTTTGCATCCATGTACCCAACCCTCATGGTCACACGGAACATCAGTCCAGAAACTATCTGTACAAGGAAGCAATGTCCGTATAACTACCAGTACTGTATCGACATTCCCGAACTGAGCTTCAAGATTTGCAATCGGAGGAGAGGAATAGTTTCGAAGTCATTGGAAGTCGTCGTACGAAAACGGAACGAATTCAAGGACCTCATACTTCGGGGCGACGATACGAAGAAGTACAAGCTCAAGCAGAACACACTGAAAGGCATCCTCGTTTCGTGCTTTGGGTATCTGGGCTTCAAAAATGCAAAATTTGGAAGGGTTGAGGCACATACTGCAGTATGTGCGTTTGCGCGAGATGTCCTCCTTAAGACCCAAGAGATTGGAGAAACCATGGGACTGCACACGGTCCATGGAATCGTAGATTCGCTTTGGATAAGCTCCGATGAGCCGCTTGACTATGAACAGCTCCAGGAGTTTTGCAGACGGGTCAGCAAGGCGGTCGATATAGAAATGTCATTGAAGGGAGTCTACAAATGGATGGTCATCCCTTCTTCGCGAATGCATCCTTCTATCGCTCCGCTCAATCGATACTACGGGGTTTATCGAAATGGAGGGATAAAGACTAGGGGCATTGAAACGAGGCGTCGTGATACCTGTATGTATGTGGGAGACTGCCAAAAGCAGATGATCGAGGTCCTTGCTAGAGGTGCCAACAAACAGGAGTTCATCGATCTTATACCAGAGGCATACTCGGTATGTCAATCATTCATTGACAGGCTATTCAAGGGAGATGTGGACATGCGAGACCTCGTCCTACATTCTAGGTTGACTCGAGAGCCACATGAGTACAGAGCCACTTCACGAGCTGCAGTTGTCGCCAAGCAACTAGTTGCAGTAGGAAAGGAACTTCATGCAGGACAGAAAGTCAAGTATGTAATGGTGGACTCGGATGCATCGAGTCCTTTCAGACGAGTCAAGGCGCTTGAGCTACTGGATGAATCAACACCCTATGACCCTCAAGCCTATGCAGATCTCTGTATCCGTGCATTTGAAAACCTTATACCAGCTCAACATCTTGATCCCTCCGTGCAGGAATCAGAAAGAGGGTTTGCTGTGGCCAAACTGGTTTAGCGGTCATTCAGTGACAGCTTGTGCCTGAAGAACGATACGAGGCTTGAGCTCTCGGATGGGAATACCAGTTTCCTTGGCAACCTTCGCCACATCATCAGCTTCTGGCTTTATGTTGATGATACTACCATCTGAACCTCTGGATACTTTGACACGAACCATGAACTCCTTATCATCAATCTCAAGGCGACAGACAACGGTATCGCGCTCAGCTTTGAGGCGATTCCATTCGGTATAGCGAATACCCAGAGTTCCCAGATGCTTAATCATGAGTTCAGCGATGCTTTTTAGTCCAGCCTTTGCTGCTATGACTTTTACAAGATAACAAGGACGGTTCTTCTTGCCATATGCAGGAATCATGATGACATCATAGGCAAGACCTTCAGAGAGCAGGATTTCAAAAAGATTCCCCATCACTTCGCCATCAACATCATCTACATTTGTTTCAATTACCATAACTTCGTCAGCATTCCAATCATCCAACATATCTTTTCGCTCCTTCAGGGTTTTCTTAGGCTCTATGGGGACTTCTTTTTTCTTGGGCTTTTCTTCCTTCTTTGGCTCCTCTTTTGGTTTCACAGGAGTTGCTTTAGCTTCTGTGCCTTCAGGAACCTCTATCACGCCAACTGAGAGTCGGAGAATATTGGGCACACCACCAAGATCACGGGTTCCCAGTCCGGCACTTTGCTTTTCAATGATGAAGTTGTCAGCAGACTCGACAAACTCATCAACAAGAGTTGCAAGCAATGCTGCACCAGTAGGAGTTAGTACCTCTGTGTTGGCATTGCCAGGATGATTTGGAATTTCACGTGCAACTATAATCTCTGCAACTGCTGGTACTGGTACTTCAAGTAATCCATGCTCAGTCTGAATTGAACCATTACCGACTGCCACAGATGTACAAATGAAGCGAGTATCGTGGAGATAGCCAGACTTTTCGAGAAGATAAGCGGTGCCAATCACGTCGAGAATTGTATCGACGGTTCCTGTTTCATGGAGATGTAGTTTCTCAACAGGTGTATCATGAGCTCGCACCTCAGCTTGTATAATCTCGTTAAGAGCCTCTTGAGCGAATTTAATCGCCTTCTTTGAGAGCTCGAGTTCTTCTGCAACAGACAAAAGAATCTCCTCAAGGGAACTAGGGCTAAAACGGACGTTCTTGTCCTTTGTAACCTCTAACCGTTTTCCTGAGATTCCATCGATTGTGTCCTGATGTATTTTCACTCGTATCGCGGGATCATAAATGAGAAGACTTGCAGCGACTGGAACGATAGCCTCATTATCACCAATAAGGTCTATCAAAGCAGAGAGAATCATATCTCCTGATGCTCCAGCCTTTGATGCATCTATCAGTACAGTCTTACTCACTCAGCCCATTCTCCGAATGTTCTCTTTGGAAAGGAAAAACAGGAAACTCCTTTTCTTTCTTTCGAGCACGTATTCATACTGCGTTAGACCTATATGGCGGTTTCTTTCCGTCGCCACTGCTCAAAGATTGCCATATACATGCACTCTTGGGGATGGATCCACATCTCAGATGAATCGAAGGATGCATCAATCATCTCCACGGGGGCGTTTCGAATCAATGCCGCAGGAATCGATTCATCAGACTCTCCCATGACCGCAGTGCATGCGGATGAAAGATTATCTGCTATGGCTCTTCGAGTGATTCTCATAACATTTCCAAACAAGTCCGTACGACCTCTATCGTCAGCAACAGGTCTGAATCCTGCCACACCCAATGCCATACCGATATTGCCTAGACGAAGGGGTTGAGTCCTACTGTCAATAATAAGAACACCAACGTTCTTCCCAAATCGTTCCTTAATTTGATATCTGATTCGTTCAGCACTCTTCCTGGAATCCTTTGGAAGAAGGGATGCGTATCCGGGAGGAACATTTGATTTGTCTACACCTGCATTTGCCATGAGGGTATTGTTCTTGATGGTGAGAAGAACATGAGGGATTCCGCCAAGAATCTCATCAGCCTCATCTATGACCAACTGGGCCACAGCAGGATGCATAGTATATCTGTCAGCCAGTTCTTTCGCCTTTGGAGATACTGTCACATTTTCAAGGCTCACGACCTGTCCTTCGGTCGTACCCAGAGGCGTTTCAGCAATTCCCAAGATGTCACCATCTTCAAACGAGTGCCCAATTCGTTCCAGGCCTTCGAGTATCACATCCAAGAATTCATCGTCTTGTGTGATTATTCTAGTCTTAATCGGAATGACTTGCATAGAAAGCACAGGTTGGATAAGAACTCGTGCAGTTCATAAAGACTTCTTATCGCATGATCAACCCGGTCTTTGCTGTTTCATTCTTGCACCCATGATGCATTTGTCACCCCTACGGCCTCCCATAGGATTATGGCGCGTACCCATCGAATTCATACAGCGAGCAGCTACTGCGGCGCCATAGGCTAGGCCATCCTCAACGAATACTATCTGATGGCTATCAATCCATGGAGAACCATCGTGAGTGCTTAGGGTTGAAACAATGATTTGTGGCTTGCCACCAGTTGTTATGGCTCGACCTGTTAGACCGAGAGATGTTTCAGTCAACACCAGACCATTCTTCTCGACAAGGGAAACAAGACGCTGAACTAGGACAGATTGTACAGAATCGATGACCGCATGGAGCCCCTCAGGTCCGAATTCAGTGGCTATCTCTCTCCCTTTCTCTTGGAGGAGATGCAGATCTGATCCATTCTCACCGACATCAACACCCATCACGACGACTCCAGACTCCATAGCGGCTATAGTATTCACTGGTACAGTACCATATCGCTCGATACCGCTCTCAAGGGTTTCCACCTTGATGAGGGAATGAATCGTGTCAATGAGGGAAGGGAGAACTTCTAAGGATCTTCTAACCCGCTTCAAGGGAAGATCTAGGGCAGTCGCATGCGGAAGCTGAACAAGACCAGATCCTGCAACCAGAGCGTCGGGGATAGCCCCAGCTAATCCAACAAAAGACCCTATGGTATGGGAATATGGAAAGGAATCATCAGTAACCCGACCCGCTAATGTGGTCCCAAAATCAAGTGTCAAAACAGGATTCCTGAAGTCGATATCCGTTGATTTGACTGCGCCTTTGATGCCTGCTGTTACCAGCTCTCCTTCCATCTCATTACCCACAATACTAGCATCCGCAGGAGGTAGGCTACTTGTAATGGCACCATCAAAGTAGACCTGTTTCAACCAGGTGAATTCTTGCAAGCCAAGAGGCAGATTCTCGGGAGAAAGAGAGGCGGTCATCTTCCTAGGAGGAATCCCTGCCATAAGACATCCTTCTGCAAGTGCCTTTACCATCTCACCTACATCTTCGGGATGCATGAATCCAGCAGTAACGCCTGTTGAACGAACTACAAAATGCAGGTCTGTGTCGATGCTCATCCCACTAGACCTCAATACAGAAGTGATGATATCTGATACAAATTCTGACACGGATTCTCTAGTTAGTTTGACTCCTACAAGGGTTTCTCCGAAAACCTCTTCCTCAGGTCTAGGAGAACGCACATCGCGTGTGAATCTGACTTCCTTGGCGATTTGATATATTTCTGCAGTCCTCAGATCAGTGGTTGAAAGAATGCATTTTGTGGTTGTATTCCCTAGCTCAACTGAAGCAACCGTGAAGAAAGGACCTAAGCGCGTAGTTGAAACACCAACAGAACGAGGCTGTATCACCTTAACACGTTGAGTCAACTGAATCACCTAGAAGAGCCGTTTCAGTGGATGATCATCAGGAGCGTCTATACCGAATTCCAGATTCGCATACTCTGCAGAAAACACATCTGCCATAGCAATTATTGGAAACACTGAGCTTGCATTTTTGATTGGTCCGTACAGAACAAAATCCCCACCCAATAGCTGTACTGCTAGATTTGAGGAGAAATCACATGCCTTGAATGCTTCCTTGTTCTTCTTCTTATACTCATTAAGCCAAGGCCATGACGATGGCGCATTGTGGATACCAGACCCTGTTGGCAATCCATATTTCGACTTGGAAACAAAGGTGAATGCAAGTGATGAGCCAGCTCCTGCACCCATTGCGGTAGTAGCAGTGTCGATGAGTGGTTTTGTTATTCCCAATTCATCGCATAATGTTAGGAGACCTGTATCCAGATTCAATGCGCCTTGTTCAAGGATGGCGCGTCGGCCAGCAATCGATGGATCTTGTGGGTTAAATGCAAGGATTATTGCGGATTCGTGTTGGAATTCCTTGAGGAATTCGATCTCTTCCTCAGTAGCTGAGATGTTCAAGGAATTGTATATGACTCGGTCAAGAAGCCCCGTTTCTTCAGCATAACGCAGGCCTGCACATCGAACATCAGCACTAGTTGAATCTATGATGAGTGGAGCGTCAGAATGCTCTGCGGCGAAATCGATGAATTTCCTCAATGCCTCATCTGATTCTGACACAATTTGAACCATACAGGGATTACCAGTTGTCGAAGACATCTCATCTTGGATATTGATGAGCTCCTCTGCTTCCGATCGGTCAAAAATGCCGCGGAGGGGATCACTAACAACCTTGTGTCCGCTGTAGAAGATGCTCCCAGCAAGAACGGTTGGTAGCTCTCCGGGGTTCCCTCCGATACGTACGCCGCCAATCGTATGGATTATCTGCTCTTTCTGAAAGATGAACACTTGTTTCACGACTCCTTACCGATGAGAACCGTCCCGTCCTCACTCTCACGTACTTCAATCCCTATGGATGTTGGACTATCAGAGACCCTAGCATCAGTTGTCTGAGCATATACTAGAGAAGTGTCAGGATGGTAGAATAGACTGACTTCAGGCACTAATGATACAGGAGCCACCATCTTTGCAGCCTTCTTCTTCTTCGTTCTGCTCTTGAAATCAATCCATATAGGCTCATCAGGGTAGGGTTGGAATGGCAATAGATTTAGCTCTTCAGCCTTCTCTGCAATCCGTATAGGGTCTGACACATTCATCATATCAATGAACTCGATTTGCTCTCGAAATCGAGTAACGGCTTCAATTGGGATATTCTCTATGAATGGGATAGCTCCTGTAGCTTCAAGGATACGACGAGTATCAGCATCAATCCCATGGTCATATAGTGATTTCATAGATGCACCAGTATGATGTCCAGGTACTTCTGGGCCTGCCAATATGAAGAAACGTATCATCGGATTGGACACGACGTTCACAATGACTCTCTCAATGCCAATATTCTCAGTCTTACAGGTCCCAATTATTGCATATCTCGTATGGACATCTATCTTCTTACCCAGAGTGCATATCGCCACTGAGGATGTGAGATCTCCAATCTCAAAATCACCTGGAACCGGAGGCCAGTCCGTCTTTACCTCATTCACCATCTTTTCAGCCTCCTATTCAAAAGTCGGTGGTTCGAACAGGTCTTGCTTTTGTCCCAGTGTCCGATAGGACTCTCCAAGTCCTGTGCTTGTTGCATTGGCAATTAGCGATACAGCTGTGAATATCTCTCTGCTACGCTTCAACGATCCAAACATGATACAATCAGTGGCAAATAGTTGTGCTGCGACAGCTGAAGCAACAATAGAGGACAGATGGGAGGATTCCTCACTATATTCATGTTCTTTCAGAAACTTCCACGCAGATGGAGCGTTGTGAGAACCAAGACAGGTAGGAAGACCAAATTCGGATTTAATCGCCACGATGGTGCGATAGTCCAGCCCATATCCTGCTCCTACAGGCATAGTAGCGGGATCGACTAATTTCTTCTTGAAGCCAAGCTCATCTGTCATATCAAGAACCTGTTGGATCACCTTCATTCGTTCCGGTAGAGAGGTTGTTTTTGGAGACCAGCCTAGAGCCACAGCTACATCAAGCGAAGAACCACGTAGAGATTCCTTCTCTTCGTCTTTCAAAGATATGTTGACACCGTTATAGATCGCTCTATCAAAAAGACCTTGGTCCTCGCATAGCTCGATTGCCTGAATTCGAGCACGAGGATTGATTGACTCGAACATGAAGGGACCATCGAAATTCTCAACGATCCAAGAAATATGCGATTCCATGGCTTCAGGGGTTCGCCCATATATCTGTAGGACGAGGGGATGACCGGTCCGTGCGGATGCTGCTTCTGCAATCTCTATCCAATTCTTCGCAAGACTTCTGTCAAATGCACCTGTTTTTGTATCTGCCACTATCTCCTGGCCTGTGAAGAATAAGCCTCCCACAAGAACTGTTGGATTCTCTCCTGCAGCACCACCAAAGGTGATTCCTTTGAAATCAAATGACTGTTGTTTTGTCTTGAACACGAACAAAGTACTAACCTCGTTTTGGTCTTGGGTATAGTTTAGCTTCTTTCACAAGGGCAGGAACGCTTTCAATCCATCCCACACCCATCAGATGGATGCCACTCACACTCTTGACTCTCTTAATATCTTCGATTATCTCTAGCGCAATCCTCAACCCCTCTTCCTCATACGCCTTTATCAGCTCCTCCTCTTCAAGACCATCGCCAGCTTCCTTCAGTCGTTGAATCAGTTCAGGGGGAATATCAATACCTTGTACCTTCTCATCCATGAATTCAGCGATTTCAGGATTACGAAGAGGAATTATGCCTACTAACGTATTCACTTGGAAATCTTCTAGTCGTTCCATGAAATTCCCAAAGGAGGGCACATCGAAAATCGCTTGGGTCTGAAAGAACCTAGCTCCCGCATCCACTTTTCTTCTCAATCGAGATAGTTGGGTCTCGGAGGAATCGCACGGATTGAATGTGGATCCTACAAAGAAGGATGGTGTACCTTCAAGCTCGTCACCAACCATGTCGTATCCGAGTTCCAGCATATTGGCTAAAGCGACTGCCTCCACAGTGTCCAAATCGTAGACTGCTTGAGCATCAGGATGAGTACCTAAGGAGGGATGGTCACCTTTCATGAAGAGAACGTTTCTAACGCCTAAAGCATATGCGCCATATAGATCACTTTGGACCATGATGCGATTCCGGTCTCTTGAGGTCATTTGCATTATTGGCTCAGCATTTTCCTGCAAGACGTAGTGAGCACAAACTAGACTGCTCATAAGTGGTATTCCACGCAGATTATCAGTTACGTTGATGGCATCACAATAGTCCTTGACTGTCCTTATTCGCTCAGTAAGAAGCTCTCTATCAGTGCCCTTTGGTGGTCGTACTTCAGCAGTGACCACGAAATCTCCTTCCTTCAAGAGGTGTTCTAGATGAGAGTGAATCAGTTATGACACTTCCAAGTTCCTAGCGAGTGGAAGTCCATATCATCTTTGCTGAATGTATGTCTATCACTGCAGGCGAACGACTTCAACGTCAATATTCATCCTCGTGAGCTTCTCTGCATCATTCATCCCTAACTCAGCTTCAATCTCTATGTACTTCTTCTGATACGCCTCGTTCTTAATGGATCCCACATCATGGAGCCAGGAGAGGATAGACATCCCTTCATCGCCATACGGTAAATGAATCTGAAATCGTCCAAGGGCAGGTAATTCATCCTCAATGACATCTACTAGAATATCCAATCCCAGATTCTCCTTAGCTGAGATTGCTACGATAGAGTTCCCAACATCTTGGAACCACTTGATCCTTCTATTAGCCTCTTCTTCAGTAATTAGATCAATCTTGTTCATTGCTACTACAATTGGAATCCCGTTAGCACCAATCTCGGAGAAAGTATCCATGCATGCTTTGACCTTTCTATCAATTTCCTCAAGTGAATCGGAGGCATCTACAACAAGGACAATTACATCCGCTTCAGTGATTTCCATCAGGGTTGTATTGAATGCTCTTAGAAGATGAGCTGGAAGGTCGCTAATGAAGCCGACCGAGTCTGAAATCACGACCTGTCGAGCCTCAGTAGGTAGTATGGCGGTCTTGGTTGAAAGGGTTGTAAACAGCTTATCTGCGATCTCGACTTGAGAGCCTGTTAATGCATGATGTAGTGTGCTTTTCCCTGCATTGGTATATCCTGCTAAAGCCACCTCAAGAAAGCCTTCACTACTACGTTTTTTCTTCTTCAAACTTTGACTTTCTGATATCTTCTTTAGCTTAGACTCAATGAGACCGATACGATAACGAATCTCCGACATCCGTTTTGTGAGGAGGTCTTCTCCAGCACCAACCTGATCAGTCGTTGGCCTGTCTCCAGTGTGTTCCTTCTGAAGTCGCATCCGGATTTGATGCTTCTCAAAGGGAAGCTCGTATTGTAAACGCGCCTGCTCGATTTGAAGCTTGGCTTGTTGGGTCTTTGCATGCCTGTCGAATATCTCTAGAATCACTTGATTTCTATCTCGAACCTCAACTTGCCACCGTTCCATTAGGCGGAAAATCTGACTTGACCTTAGGGTCGGAGTGAAAAGCACAATATCAATTTCTGAAACTTCAATGATATTTGCAATCTCTTCTACCTTACCAGTGCTAATGCCAAACCTAGCAGACGGCGGACTAACTATATCGAAGGAGCTATGTATGGAATAGCCAGCAGTTGTGGCAATTCGCTCGAACTCCGAAAGGAGATCGGGTTCGTTATATGCTCGACGTTGCACCAGTAACGCTTGGAGATTTTCCATTGGACTCCAGCTGTATGGGATGGTATTAAGGTATATGATATGAGTCACAGCAAAAGGTTCATTGGTGAAGAGAATGGGCTTCATTTGAGCACCAATGAGTAGATTCGAAATCAAAGCAAAGGATGGTATGGCTAGACTCGGTAAGTTCTCAACAGAACATGGAACTGTGAAAACGCCATTGCTGATGCCTGTTGTACATCCGGGAAAATCAGAAATCAAGCCATCAGAGCTAGTCACTGATTTTGGGTTCCAGATGATCATTACTAATTCATACATCATAAAATCTCAAGACAAGTACAAAGATCTAGCCCTGGAGCAAGGTGTTCATGGATTGCTTGATTTCGATGGTCCTATCATGACCGACTCAGGAACATTCCAGATGTATTTCCATGACCTACCAAAAGAAGAAATCAACCCCCTAGAGATCATCGATTTTCAAAAGCGAATTGGCTCAGACATCGGTACAATCCTAGATGCATTCTCCGACCCAGATGTGGGTAAGAAGAGAGTAGAGGAAGATGTTCAGTTATCATTGGAGCGAGCGAGAATCTCTGTACCTGAGAAAGGAGATATGTTACTTGCTGGTACGATTCAGGGAGGTATCTATCCAGACTTGCGAGAGGAATCTGCCAAGGCTATGGCAAAGCTGGACTTCGATGTTTATCCCATCGGCGGCGTCGTTCCTATGATGGAACGCTACAGATATGCAGATATGGTGCGTGCAATCTTGGCTGCCAAAAGGCATCTTCCCGTGGAGAAGCCAGTCCACCTCTTTGGCTGTGGACACCCGATGATTTTCGCACAATCGGCCCTTCTAGGGTGCGACTTCTTCGATTCTGCGTCCTATGCAAAATTTGCAGATTCAGGACGTATGCTTTTACCTACAGGTACTGTTCACCTTGAGAACCTCACGGAAATGCCCTGCGAGTGTCCTGTGTGCAGCTCAATGAGAGCAGATGAACTGAAGAATCTCAAACAGAAAGAGCAAACATTGCATCTAATGAAGCATAATCTATTTGTAACAGCTGCAGAGATACGAAGGGTTCGCCAAGCAATCTCCGAAGGAAAACTCATGGAACTAGCTGCGATCCGTGCAAGAGGTCATCCTGAGCTCTATGAAGCATTTCAAGTCATGTTGAATGCTGTTGAGCAGATAATGAAAGCAGATCCGATAGGAAATACAAAATCAATCCTTTACACAGGTTCGGAAACCTCCAGATTACCAATATTCCAGAGATTCCATCGTCAGATCACAAAGTCATATCCCTATAGGAATCCCAAGACGCTCATTCTCATTCCTGATATGGCAAGTACCCCCTTCTCGGAAATTCTTGGGACATTGACCAATGCTATCAAACTCAGGGACCCTTCTGATGCGGTGGTAGCCTTTGTCACACCTGTCGGAGTTATCCCATGGGAGCTGGAGCACATTCATCCAGCTCAACAGTGTGTGTTCCCAGCAACTCTTGATCCAGTATCAATTGCTAACATCATATCTCGAACGACGGATTTCATACAAGCAGTTCATCCTCAAGAGGTGGCATGGGTTTCACGATCAGTATCTTTCAATGATGTGTATGAGGACCTTCTTGAGGCTTTCAATATCGAGATTATTGAGGGCATCGAAAAAGCAATAGCACGAATAGAAACCTATCCCGCAGGAACAAGTGGGTGGGAAAGAAGAAAGCTTGGTGCTATCTTCGCATACCAATGGGGAGTGGATCCGAAATCATTCCTTAGCTCAATGGATATTCAATTCAAGGTATCCCGAAGTACAGGAAAGATTCGATACATAGAGAAGGCAGGAGAGATTTTGTTCACTCTTGTCCCTACCACAGGTCTCCTGACACCTACATACAAAGGCGGCAAAATACTGCAGGAAGAAGGAATCAATGAACATCACTTGGTCAAAGTCGATGATGATGCTGCAGAATTCGTGGCTAAGGGAAAATCAGCCCTTGCAAAGTTTGTGACTGCAGCTTCACCCAACCTTCTCGCTGGGGAAGAGGTCCTTATTATTGACGGGAACTCATCTCTATTAGGTACTGGTCGGGCCCTTCTCACAGGACCCGAAATGCTCGCCTTTAGCAGAGGAGTAGCAGTAGTACCTAGGCATTCGAGGGACTAGAGGATCTTTGTGGAGCGTCAAACATAGGATGGCCAGGAATCTTCCTTAGCGACTCAACTCCACCCACTGGAAGCACCATTACATCATTACGAGGAGCATAGAGATTGATATCACTTCCAAGGCTAGTTTGGAAATCTGGCTCTAATAGAGCCTGTGCATCGATATCTCCGACTCTGAAGTACACTTCAAGTGAGTTTCCGACGTAGATGGTTCTAGTAACCGTTCCCGTTATCTCATTGTCATCAGGGTTCGTCTTCGAAAGAAGAAGGTCCTCAGGACGTATGGCACACTTCACTTCCTCTCCTACATCAAATGGATACCCAATCACAGTGGTCTTGCCAGAGATGACTTGGTCATTTGGGATCTTTACAGTTATGTAATCTCCAATAGCAGTAATCTCTCCATCTACGAATGTACATTGTCCAATGAAATCTGCCACGAAAAGGGTCTGTGGGAATGCATAGATTTCCCTTGGTGGAGCGAATTGCTGCACATAGCCACGGTCCATGACTGCAACCTTGTCTGAGATACTGAGCGCTTCATGTTGATCATGCGTCACATACACAGTGGTTATTGAAAGCTCCTTCTGAATACGAATGATTTCTTCACGCATCTCAATCCTCAGCTTCGCATCGAGGTTTGATAGAGGTTCATCCAAGAGGAGCACATCAGGTTCGATAACAAGAGCTCTTGCAAGAGCCACTCGTTGTTGCTGACCACCTGATAATTGATGGACTCTACGTTCGCCCAAGCCTTCAAGTCGGACAAGACCAAGTGCATTGTTGACTCTCTTTGCAATTGCAGCTTTGGTAAACTTCTGACCTTCAAACCGTTTAAGTTTCAAACCATATGCAATGTTATCATGCACCGACATATGCGGCCACAGGGCATAGTTCTGGAAGCACATACCCGTATTGCGTCGATGCGGAGGGAGATTAGTCACCTCTCGATCGTCAAAGAAAATCTTACCTGAGTTAGGTTTGTAAAATCCTGCAATCAGACGCAGAAGGGTTGTCTTACCACATCCAGAGGGACCAAGGAGAGTTGAAAGCTCTCCTTCCTTGAGAGTCATGGTCACCTCATCTGTAGCAATCACATCTCCGAAGGTTTTTCGGAGATTCTCAAGTATTATTTCAACCATCTATTTCACCTCAAATTCCAGTCATCGCTGAGGAGCGAGTTCCAAGTATCTTGTTCGTTATAGTAATCACAGCCATCTGAAGTGCCATCATAAGTACACCTAAGGTCGCTGCAGATTCAGGACCTCCATATACACCCGTTCCTTCTAGGACCTCCTTCGTCCAGAATGTCATGGGAGCTTGTTGTCGGCCCACGCTACCCAGTATCAAGCTAGTACTGACTTCACTTACTGAGTAGACAAATGATAATAGAGACCCAGCTAGTACACTCACACCGATTAGTGGAAGCGTAATCTTGGTAAAGGTCTGATTTCTATTCGCACCCATGTTCATGGACGCTTCTTCCAAAACTACAGGAGTGGACTGTAAACCTGCATATGCTGCACGTACAGTAAACGGAAATTTCCTGATTGTGTATGACATTGTTATCAGAAACCATGGCATTTCTGATGGGAATATTGGAGTGCCATAGAACAATGTGAAATAACCGGTTGCGATCACGATACCAGGTAGAGCAATTGGAGAGGTCACTAAGAGATCAAAAGCTGTCTTCCCAGGGATATTACGTCGAGCCACAATATATGCGGCGCTTGTACCTAGTAATACTATGATGATCGTTGCTATCAGCCCATATATCAGTGTGAACTGTATAGATCTTGCAACGTCTTCAAAAGCCCACAATACGTCAAAATTGCTTAATGTCCATATGTCGGGTAGTATCGAATCAGTTGACCAACCTCCAGATAGTGAAAGGATAATTACGCTGATCTGAGGGATGAGAGCAACAAAGAGCAAGGGAATCAGAATCGCATATAGTGCGATTGTTGTTCGAGAACTCAATCTTCGTGTTCGGGGATTCCATTGCCCGCCTTTTGTTCCCGATTCGTACGACCTCAAGGATGCATACTTTCGAATTGTTAGGAAACCTATGACAGCAAACATCAGCAGAATCATTCCAACTGCAGGACCTGTCGGGTCAATCTGACCTGATTGAGATGCTATGCTGTCAAATACCTGAAATGCCAAGGTCTTCTGAGCTTGTTGATGCTCATAGAACACTATCGGCGTCCCAAGGTCCTCGATGCTGAGGATGAAGGTCAGGATTGCTCCTGCTTGAATACCAGGCATTGCGAGAGGAAGAGTAACCGACCTAAAGAGTTTGAATCCAGTCGCACCTAGATTCTCAGCTTGTTCTTCAAGAGAGGGGTCTATTCCCATAAAGGATGAATAGGCGTTAAGATATACTAGTGAGAATAGCGAGAGAGACTGAACGAATATAATAGCTGCAAGTCCTTGCAGCTCAACTCGAAATGGGATGATGCCCATCGTCGTATAGAACAAATTATTGAAGAAGCCAGCACGACCCATGAATGTCTTGATACCAATTGCACCAACGAAAGGTGTTGCTAGAATTGGGAAGATCAAGACGGTTCGAATAATCCGCTTTCCGGGAAAGTCATACCTTGCCACAATAAACGCCAAGAAAACTCCCAAAATAACCGAAAAGATGGTTACCAAGATTGCAGAGTAAATCGAATTAAGAACTGCACCAAAATCCCAACCCTGAATGACCAACAGATCACTATTCCCAGTTGGGGGAATGATTGTACGCCAATCGATGTAGGTCGTCCAAGTGTCAGTATTATCATTATATTGCCAAGGCCAGAAGTTTGAGTCAGAGAAGAGATTCACAAAATGGTAGAGTGATGGCATCCCAGTATTTGGATCTACGAATGATGTAATCACCACACTAAGAAGAGGGGCAATCAGAAATAGGCCGAATGCAACAAGTACTGCAATCAATTGAACCCATGAAAGGGAATCCATCTCCTGTCGTAGCTTTGCCACTCCACCCCAGAAAGATGGTCCGATTGATTTCGTTCCTTCAGACGGATGCAAGATGAAATTCTTGAGAGTTCGACCACCTTTCACTATAGAATTTCGAAAGACATAGATGACTCCAATGACTACCACGAATTGCAGCATCGCATTTATACCATAGACTATGAATACCGTTCCGCCGCCAACCAGAATCAAAATCAAGAAAACCAATATAATCAATCTGGTTTTAACAAAGGTGGAAATCCTCTCCAATAATGAAATTCCAGAAGTTCCGCCTGTAAGATAATAGTTCAGCTGCTCAAGAGGGGCAGCCGGCATTAATTCCGGCGCGTCCTCTCGAGTGTCAGGCGGAGTAGGTGAACCTGCTCCTGACAAACTTATCTAGCTCCTATGGATATAGTGCTTGTATCATTGCCAAGACAGCATTGTATTGTGCCTTTGCAGCAGTGGTCCAAGCGGATTTTATTGAATTCGCGAAGTCAGCATCATTAATCATCTTATCATTGATTTCTTTTGCATACTCCATTGTGAATTCTTCATCGACCGAAGTATCTGGGTCTTCTGCAGTTACTGGCGCACCCATTAAGGCTGCGTAGTAATCTAACTCTGTCGCATTTATGACATCGTCATAGTATGCTTGAACGATAGCGCCCCATGCTGCTCGGAGTTCTGTGTGCGCACCTGTGAAGACAGACTCAAAGTAGTTAATCAGAGCTGCATTTAGTTCCAATGACAGAGTATCATTGAAGTCAATTCCAGTTGTTGCCTTCGTCTGATTGAACACAGAATAGAGATCTGTGGCACCAGCTGCACTTGGCTCGTGAAAAGCCTCTTCCATGATAGGCATCCTTCTGATGGAATCATCAAGCCAGAGAGCTTGACCTTCCGCTGAAAGGACGAAGTCAACGAATGCTTCTGCGTAATCAGGATGGGTGGTCGATGCTGCGATGGCAATTGGATCTCCGTTCACTATTGTCTGACCTTCAGGAAGAATATACTCACAATCGGGGTTATTGAATTGTGAAAGATATCCGTAGAAGTCAATGGACATAGAGATGCCGACCTGTCCCAGCTCGGCTGCTTGCTGAGTCTCAACAGATCCTCCGTAGATATTGGAGCTTCCAGCCATCCTGGCAATCGTGGTCCATCCTTCACTCCAACCCATTCCTTGTGTAATAATCTCGTAGATACGTGTATTCGAGGTCGTATCTGGAGCATTCCCCATGGCAATTGTGCGGATGTTGGGGAGGAGACTTCCATAGATAGGACCTGCCAAGTCGGTCCATGATGATGGAGTTGGTAGCTCATAGTCATCCAAGAACTGGTGATTTACTGTGAACCCAAAAGTAGAGATTGCAGCTGCAATCCATACCAGATCACCTTCATAGATACGTTTCATATCAGCACCAGCGATCGAATCCGGTACGCGTGCGGCAACCTCCTGCATGTAAGTATCATTCAGATCACTCAGGTAACCTTGACGCATAAGCTGATCAAATAGAGTGGGACCACCACCCCAGCAGACATCAATCTCACCAAGTTCTAGAAGGTCGTCCCAGAATTCGCCACTCGGTGTCTTCCATAGAATGTCAGTAATCCCAAGTTCCTGAGCCAAGTCACTGGCTAAGAACGCTGGTTCAAATACGGTATGAATAGCGACATCATGTCGCGTTAGAACAGTAAGTGTATTCCCTGTTGGATCTGTAGTAGTCGTTGTAGTGGTTCCACCACCACCAAGTAGAGAAAGCCCAACGACTCCTCCAACACCAACAACTACGATTACAACAACAGCGATCATAATCGTCTTGGTATTTCGCGTGGTTTCAAACTCGCTCATTTTCAGTCCTCTCAGATTAGTTGGTGCATACATTGTTTGTGTTTGCACCCTTTCTCATCCTTATAGCAAGTGTTGAAAGTACCAATCGTCGATATTAAGGTTTACCAACAATGAGGAATAATTGGACTTCTAGGAAAAAGGTGCATATGCACTCTCTATAGTCTATTCCTATCCATAACCATCACATGAAATGGGAGATGGTACCTCACGAAAAGGTTTTATCATGCAATACACACGGCTTCTATATCTTCTCTGAAGATGAGAAGGAGGACAATGTTCAGATGAGAACAAATCTTTTCGCGAAGAGAGTATTTACTGTAGGCATTCTAACTGCCCTTTTTGCAGCGTTTCTCATTGGTCCTGCCCCCGTCGCAGCTGCGGGTACTGGCACAATAGTCTTTGACTATGGTCATGGTCAGTACAACAGCAACTTGTGGAACACAACAGATCTATGGTTGGACAACAACCTGACTGCTATGGGTTACACAGTTATCTTTGATGACGATGGGATTACAGCAGCAGACCTTGAGGGTGCAGTTGGCTTTGTCGCAGGCTCTATCTACGGATCAAGCAACGGATATACTGCAGCAGAAATATCAGCCATTGCTGATTGGTTCAATGCCGGTAAGAAATTCATGTGGATTGGCTACGACTCTGATTATGGTGGTTATAACTACATTCAGACCAACATGTCAGAAATTCTGAAGGGTGTAGGTTCACACGTTTACGGTGAGCCCCTATCAGTTGAGGACCCAATCTCAAGCGCAGCCTCTGGTTACAGAGTGATTGCCAACACAACTGGTACTGATCCATTCATCGCACCAATCGTTCAAGGTGTCGAGAAAATCCTCTGCCATGGACCAACTCTGCTCTATGGTAGTACAACTGGAGTTCCATTTGTAACCGCTGTTGCTCTTGAAACAACAAGCATTCCAAATGTATATCCACTTCTCTACACTGGTGAAGCCGCAGTACTTGTGAACGCTGACCTTATTGATGGCTATGCCCATGATGAAGGTGATGAGGGTTCATTTGTAATGGCGACTCTAGAAGTTGGTGCTGGTACAGCAGGCAGCGGAGTACTCATCGTATCTGGTGCTTCACCATACGGTGACTACAGACCAATGTCTGAAGCCGAATATTATGACATTGTCATGACTGGAGCTATGTCTTTCGTCAGCAATGCAATTGACTTCGGTATGAACCAGGCTCAGGCCATGGATATGACCTTGATCCTAGCAATTGGTGCTATTGGCGCAGTTATCGTCGTAGTCATCATCGTTGCTGTGATGAAGAAGAAATAGTATAAACAAATTTAGAAGTAGTATGGGCTCAATCCCATCTACTTCCACTTTCCTTTTTTGATTCGCTTCTCCTTTCAAGACATATCATTTAATACAACAGGGAGCATAAGAAAGGGATTATGAAGAAGTCAAAAATCATATTGGTAATACTTCTTGTATCAATGATTCCTTTTGCAATAACATTACCTATGGCTCAACCAGCGGAGGCATGGGGACTACAAACGCATATGTTCATTGTCAATGAAGCAGCAGCTAGCATTACTGACGAAGATTGGAAAGAGGCTTTCGAGTTCTATTTACCCGAGCTCATGGCTGGTTCAACCACACCAGACCAAGCATGGCAGGATTGGGATAATCACCTCTATTATCCAGACACAGGTGAGCATAACGCACCATCCGCAGCAGCACAGTGGTATGATTATGCAAGAGCGAACTTTACTGCCGAGGAATGGGAGAAAGGATTCTTCGCAGCAGGAGTTATGAGTCACTATTTCTCAGATCCGTGTATCCCCCTGCATACAGGTCCGGGGCATCCGGGACATGCAGGTTACGAATCGGATATCAATTCCAATCTGAGCATTATCGAATTGACGGACCCAACTGAGACTCTCATAGCAAACGTGACACAAGAGGTTGTCAGTGCAGCCACACGATCGCATGTTTACTATGATTTGATCGTGGCAGCATATCCTGACAATGATACTCGCGCATTGGATCAAACAAATGTGATGAGCGCGACTGAAGAGTGTCTGTCAAGGGCCGTAAATGGAACCTTGAGTCTCTTCTATACATTGACGAATGGAATTTCTGCTCCAGAGATAGTCATCACCTATGACTTTGTCGCAATGTTTGACTATGCTCATGCGAATGATTACTCAGATCAAGATGCATTGAATTCTATAAACCAAACACTTGTCCGAAACCATTTCCAAATGGTGAATCATGCTTCTGCAATTACAGCAGCTGCTCTAGCCGATGTCGATCTTCTAGTCATCACTTGTGCATTGAATGCCTATACTGCAGATGAATTGACAGCGATATCGAACTGGGCAGCGAGCGGGAACAAGTCCTTGATTCTTACAGCAAGAGGTGACTTTAGCACCTCGGAGGATATCGCTAGACCGAACTCGATTCTAGAAGCGATTGGTTCAGACATTCGTTTCAATGACGACAATGTCTACATGCTAGGGACATATCAACCATGGTACAACGATATCTATGACATTCCCGATCCATCAGATACGATGGGGCTTACGGCATCTATGTCAAGCATTACATTGTATTCACCAACTAGCTTGTACTTCTTGGATGAAGGTCCTGTACTGCCTCTAGTCTATGGAGACGAATCGGCATACCAGACAGACCAACAATCACCTGAACCCATAGTGGTCTATGATGATACACAGGATGGAATCAATGGAAACCAAATTCCCTTGATTGCAGTTGAGGAAATTGGGGAGCTACGGTTACTTGCAGCTGGAACGACATTCTTCAGCGATTTCGATTACGGAAAGACTGCGATTTTCAGTAACATCATTCTTCTTGAGAATTTCCTCGATTGGAGCACTGGGAACAGATCAGAAGATACGATCGATGATGTGGATGAAATGGGACCGCAAATCAATGATCTCTCATGGAGTCCAATAGCACCAGATGAAAATGTGGACGTTACAGTAAGCGCAGAGATAATTGATATCAGCGGCGTTGATACTGCGTGGATGGTCTATGACAATGGCTCAGAAACTGTAGAGGTGGAAATGAGCGCATCCGGCGATACATTCAGTGCAGTTATCCCAGGAATCTTGGAAGGCTCTATAGAGATCACAGTCTACGCAAATGATACTCTAGGAAATACCGCTATACGAGGTGTATACACCATTACTTGGGCAGAAGAAACCACAACACCTACAGCCATTGATGACATAGCACCGCCACCCCCACTAGACATAGACATCATGGTGCTTGCCGCTGCAGGAATAGCAGTTGTCATCGTTCTTCTCATGGTCGTTCTGATTCTCAAGAAACGATAGAGCTCTTTTGGGGAACATCTGTTCCCCATATTTTATCTTCAATACTGGTGTCGAAATATAGACATGCACTTGCTTTTTTCGGTTTTTACACATTGCGCGAATGTTCATATAATGATATTACCAATAATTGTAGACGACGGATTGTAAGGGTGCAGAGAGATGTCTAGGATTCTATTCTCAGATGGAAATGAGAGAGTAATAGAACAAGATGTCATTAGAGCTTTTGGAGCCTCCATTATTGAGTTTGAAGCGATACTGTATCAGAAGTTTCTAATTCTTTCAGCATCTCATTCGCTCATTTCAGAGAAGATGTTCCGGAAACTACTCAATGATATGCATGCAAAGGGGTACATTAGTCCGACTGAATTCAATAAGATGCGTTGTTGGAAACGACAAGTCGTACTGGAGGATCTTGAATCCCGTGAAATCACACCTGACGAGTTCGAACAAGTCTTTCGAGAAAGAGCCATCATCGCAACCTCAGGTGGGTCACATCCTATCACAAAGGGAATCGTTAGTGATTCATCTACAGTAGCTGATGCAATCAGAAAGGCAATGATCGCCAAACTCTATGAAGGAAAGCCATTAGACATACGTAAAAGTCAAGATATTCAGATGCATGCAAAGCATATGAGAAAAGCTCTTACCAGTTCATCAGAAGAATTCCTCGAGTACATTAAACAAAATGTACCATCACTACTAGAGGATATGGAACAGATTCTTCGAGAGAAGGGCGAGAATGTTGTCTTGCTTGGATTGCGAATTGTTAGTACCAGTTGAGTGTCATGGTCTAATATTCTCGCTTGACTAAGAATTCTGATAGCGCGAGAAGGAACTCCTTATACTTTGGTTTTAACCCAGGACTAGCTTTCTCAAGTGCTGCTTGTCCTTCCAACAGAAGCTCATTCATCATCTTCCTAGTTTCATCCAGAGCCCCAGACTCGATGAACACATTTCTGACGGTATTGACTTCATTGTCATTCATGTTATGCTTCCCTAATAGATCGTCCAGCAGTTTCTTCTGTTCAGTTGTTGCCAACTTGAATGCGTTCAGTACGATCATGGTCTTCTTGCCTTCATGAATGTCACCATCTGCAGACTTTCCAGTGACTGCTTCATCACCGAATGAACCTAGAACATCATCCTGAATCTGGAAGGCTTGTCCGACCTTTACCCCATACTCACTAAGAGCCGTTATTTGGGATTCGTTGGCACCAGCGAGTAGAGCACCCATTACAAGGGATTTGTCAAAGAGAACAGCAGTCTTTAGTGCAATCATCTCCAGGTATATTTCAGGTGTGATATCATCCCGATCAATCATGGTCATCTCAAGCATGACACCGTCAGCTAAGGACTGGAAAGCATCTTGATAATGTTTGAGACATGCTGCCGCTAGATTCTGCGGGAGTTCCGAATCATTGATGGCTTGGGCACCCATGTTAAGAAGGAGGTCTCCGCCAAGAATTGCCATCGTACTACCCAAATCCTCAGATTTCTCTTTATTCTTAGTTCGTTCAAGAAACAGGTCTCTGTAGGTCACATGGAATGTCTTGCCGCCCCGACGTGTTTCATCATGATCAATCAGGTCGTCATGAAGAAGAGAACCATTATGAAGAATCTCGATTGAGTTGGCTGCACGATAGAGGTATTTGATATCAATGTCATCCTTGATGGATTTGTATCCGATTGCGACTAATACAGGTCGTAATCTTTTTCCACCACGCATCAAGTATTCTTTCATGTACCCGTAGAATTGGGTATGCCAATCTCCCAGTCTTGATGCTTGGTTGATTTTATAATCAAAGTAATGAGATAATGCCTTGTTGACATTATCAAGTTCTTCATTCCAAATCTCCTCGAAGTTGGACATAGTTCTCCACTCTCGGAGTCAAATGAAGTCACACGCCTTTTTAGGGTTTCTAAATCTGTCGAAGAGAGGTTGGTAAATGGACGAAATCAGAAGTGTACAGTATCCCTTGTGAATTAGACATAGACCTTACCTTTTGCCACAGTCACAGCAGTCCCACTGACCTTTACCATCTTGATTTCATTCCTTCCACCAGTGACCTCAACGATGACCTTTCCAGGTCGGTCCATGAAGTGTCCTTGTTCTATGACAATCGTCGACACTGTATTCGATGATGAAATAATACCATGATGAATTAGATAGGACCCAAGACCACCTGCTGCAGATCCAGTAACTGGGTCTTCCTCGACACCGAGAGCGGGAGCAAAGTGTCTTGCGTGAGCATCAGATGTCACATCTTTTGCTTCCTTGGTGAAAACTTCTATCGCTAGATAGTCTGCACCTTGAGCTAGTCTGTTCAGCATATCCCAATTCGGTTTGACGCGTTTGAGAGCGTCCAGACTTATGACAGGGACCATTAGATTTGGAATTCCAGTACTGACCGTCTGTATTGGATACAAAGACATGATATCTGCCAAGGTTATCCCTAATGCTTCAGCATACTCCTTCGAATCATACGTATCGAGAAACTGCGGCCTTTCATGAGTGATCTGGATCTCAGGTATTCCGGTCTGCTCATTCTTCACGATTTCGACCTGAAGAATACCAGACTGTGTTTCGAGAGTGACCATCCTCACATCCTCTACTACCTCAATCATTCCCTCCTCAACCAAAGCATGGAACGCTGCGACCGTAGCATGTCCTGAAAATGCGAATTCACCCCTTGGACTCATGTAGCGGAAATGAAAATCGGCTTTATAGGATCCGGACACGAACACAATTTCTCTGACATTGAACTCCTTTGATATCTTGAGTATTTTCTCGTCACTTAAGTTATCTGCACCAAGGACTATTGTTGCAGGATTTCCACCGAAGGGCACATCTGTGAAGGCATCGACTTGGAGAAATTTTAGCTCAAGATTCATGATAATCACCGCTAATGATGACTTCATCTGCATTCGCTAATTAATAATTGTCTATAGGACGAGGTGTCTTGTAGCGAGGCTTATTGACCGACAAGTTCGACTCCTGCAAAACCCATGGTGGGCATAACATACCTTGAATTGACTTCTAGGTCATTCCCAAACAGTATTTCCTTCTTGAGGGATTCATAGAGATTTCCTGCAAGTAGGGCATACTTGACCTTGGTCGTGAGCTCTCCATTCTCGATCAAGCAAGCATTTCGTATCTCATTTGAGAATGCTCCAGAAAGGGAATCGACCTGCGGCCACGCAAAATGCTCTACATAAATCCCACGTTTGATCTCAGATATCATTGAATCCAAATCATACTTGCCTGCAGGAATCTCAATGGTCGTGGGACGACAGGAAACAGATGCTGTAAAGGCGCCATGGGCATCACGATACCCGCGTCTAAGGCCATTTCCAGTAGATTCAAGATCGTGTTGTTGAGCATTATAACTATCGAACAGGTAAGAGCGAAGCGTTCCATTCTCAATGGCAATCGTCTTTGCTGTTGGCGTACCTTCATCATCTACAGCCGCACTTAGCAATCCCTTCTCAGAAAGACCATTGTCAACGACATTCAGAGACTCATGTGCGACCTTATCACCTACTCTGTCAGTCCAGGGACTTGATCGATTATTGACATTCTCAGCTGAGAGAGCGTCGCCCAAAAGACTTCCCATCATCTCACTACCCTCACTAGGTGCCAATATGGCTACAATATCATCCCAATTGTCTTTGAAGGGTTCAGACTTGATTACGTCTAGAGCTTGGGTTTGTAGTATCTCGCCTTTGGCGGTGAAGTCAGTGTCTTTGAGTGACCGTGACCAGATCCGCTGAACGCCTTCGCCAACAGAACCATTATCCTCAGCCTTGGCTGTGAAATACCCGAATACCATTGTAGATTCAGATCCAGTGTCAACTCCCAGTGAGTTGATAATCTGGAAATCAATCGAACTCGCTCGCAAGACACCATTTGGAACACTAACTTTTGAAGAGCTTGCTGCATTTACCAATTCCATACAGAGATCTATCAGAACTGAGCTGTCTGCCTCTGCTGTGTCTTTGTCACTAAATTTGTCACGTTTGCCTGAAACCTTCTTCGGGTCAGGTAGAGAGATGAATTTCTGATCAGCGTTGGCTATCTCTGCGAGACTTTTGGCTCGTGATACAACATCACTAGCATCCTCAGACAACAATGTTGAGCTAGTAAATCCAATCTTCTTGTCAATTATGAGTTTCAGTCCAACTCCCAACTCTGTTTTAGTGTCAGCTATTTTTGGAATATTATCATCAATATAGATACTGGAGGTCTTCACCAAAATCGAATATGCTTCAGCCTGAGTTGCACCGGCCTTTTCGGAGTGCGAAACTAATCTTTGAGCAATGTCTTGAATGTTCATTTCATGCACCTCCAACAACTAGTTTCATTCTCATATTAGGACCACCAGAACTAACAGGAATATAATCTTCTTCTCCCTTCCCACAGTTGCCACCAAAGAAATCAAGCTTGTTACCTACTGCATCTACAGTCTTTAGTATTTCAAGGACCTTGCCTGTTATGGCAAGACTACGCACCAGAGTTGTAAGCTCGCCATTCTTGATGATATAGCCCTTCAGACTTGTTGCCTGTACGCCTCCTCCTACGACATCCTCCATTCCTGAAAGTGCCTTCATGATATATATACCATCTTTGGTATCTTCAATGATTTCTTCCTCTGACCAATCTCCAGTATCAAAGAAAGTATTGCTCATTCTTGCGAATATTCGACGATTATAGTCCTGAGCTCGTCCATTTCCAGTGGGCTTGACGCCCATAATCGCAGCAGTCTCAAGTGTGTGGAGATATCCTTTGAAAATCCCATTCTCGATGATGGTCGTTGGTCCGGAAGGAGTACCCTCGGAATCGAATGGAAAGCTACCCCTAAGCCCAGATATACTTCCGTCATCAATCATTGAAACGTGCTCTGTTCCAACCTCTTTCCCAACAAGCCCGGTCAAGAAGGATCTGCCCTTCACAACCTCATCGGCTTCGCTAGCATGTCCACACACCTCATGTGCGATCAAGCCAGCAATGTCTCCATCTACAACAGCGGTCATCTCTCCAGAAGGAGGCTTCTCAGCAGAGAGTAAAGCAATAGCACCTTCTCCAACTTTTGATGAGAACTCATTCGGATCGATTGAACGTATCAACTCAAAGCCAGCCATACCACTCTTCACACCATAGTCGAAGTGAGTTTTTGTTTCACTTCGAGCGACAGGATTGACAAAGAGCATTGTCCGAACCTCGTTCCATTCCAATCTTGAACCTATGGTATTAACGAGGCGATATATGACCTTCACATCAGAATAGCCGCTGTTCGTATTGACGATTCTTTCGTCTACTTTTTGAGCTACATCTAGATCCATGATGATACTGAGTTTCTCATCTTCAGGCACATCAGAGGGATCTTCCTTCACTGATTGCCAGACTTTCTTTTCATATGATTCAAGGCTCGAAAGGTCGATCTTCCTTCTCGAATGGCGCGCACTATTCTTGGCCATTTTAGTAGCCTGCGAGAGTAGCTCAAACAATGTATCGGTTGTTACTGGGTCAGTAGTTGATGCTTGTCCCCAGCATTCTCCAACAAGAGCTCTAGCTACAGTTCCAGCTTTACCAGATTTCTGCATGCGTCGTAGGACACCATTGACAACAGAGATCGAAGATATTGCAATATCTTGGTGACGAATATCTGCAAAAGAAACATCTGAATCCTTTACGCCATCAATGGCTTGAATCATATTATCTAGCATTAAGATTCACTATGTTTTGGACCGTTGTGCTCTAGATAAGGGTTATTGAACCCGTAAGATTTCAGATGCTACAAAAGATCATCCTACTTATCCTGCAGGTATCCTCTTCTAACGGATTCATCAATAAGCCATGAAGCGAAATCCCACAATACAGCAGACCCATTCTTGATATGCTCATTTCGTTGTATCACCTGGGAACGTGAAACACCGTGCTTTCTCCACGATTCACCTTCAGTATTAAAATTCAATAGGAGTGGTTGCAGGCGATCCATTGCGGCAGCAAATTTGGCTTCTGAGGATTGCATCTCTTCAAATTCATCCCAAACATCGCGAAAGTCCTGCGCCTGGTCCTCCGGCAGGATGGTGAATATTCTCTCTGCAGCGACAAGCTCTCGTTCCTTCTTGTCCTTTCCAGCCTTATAATCATAACAGAAAGTATCACCGGCATCGATCTCTATTATGTCATGGATGAGGACCATCTTGATGACCTTTTGAATGTCTAGATTGCTTTCAGTAGAATACTCAGAGAGAAGGAGGGTCATTAACGCAATATGCCAAGAATGCTCAGCATCATTCTCATGGCTACGGTCCACAGTGAGCAGGGTCTGTCGCATTATCCTCTTGAGCTTATCAATCTCGAGAATGAATTCAAGTTGTTTAGTCAGTCGCTCTGATGTCATGATACTCAAGAGCCGCGTGAGTATCATACATTTCAGTCCTTCGGCATAGGAGAAATTGTATGCGCGGTAGGTGGCGGGTTCGTGGGAAATCGTGGTAGGAGGGGGGAGTTTCGTAATTGAGGGCATGTAACGAAAAACTAGCCCACGCACCCGCCTTGCATTTTATACCCATGTTTGCAGGTAGGAATGTACCCTGACACCCTACCAGATATTGCCTTCACTATAACTTCTCAAGGATGTTATTAACTCTTTCTTTTGGGGATGATTTGTTACTTTACCTCAAATTTCACACTATTCTTAGTTACCAGATGTGAATTAAGAGAAGAAAATAACTTACAAAGATATTATATTGTGCCGCAGAACGGTATCCTTTCAAGTATCGAAGTTAGATATTGTAACTACGATGTATGTTGGACGTGGGTTTTTTTACTCGAAATGCCATAAAAAAAAGAGTAGCGAAGGATGGTTGCAAAGAACCATCCATCATTGTATTAATCCTCGGCTACGAAGGGAGTAGTGATGCTCTCTTCCTCGACTGCAGTGGGCTTGTGTTTGCCTCGCCATGCATCGATTGGTTGAGAGAACTTATCCTCTACACGAGACCTGTGTATCGTATTCATCGTGCAGAAGGGTATGATCCTTCCGTCAGGTACAGCATAGTTCACATCACAGTGTTGTACTCGCTCAAGGTCGAAGTTGTATGGATCTTGAAAGTGCATCATACCAAGCATGATTATCCTTCTCATAAACTTCGCAAGTGAGTCATAGTCACCACGATCTAAGAAAGCACTTAGCAGATCCTTGAGGATACCTTTCTTTTTGATGTGACGTGCACCTGCAGCCAATTTTAGTTTGGCACGCTTGGTAGCAGCACGACTTTCATCAGCTATGAGATTCGCAATCTCTTCAAGAAGCTCTAGGAAAGCATCAACATTGATGAGCTCTGTAATCGGTCTGTAGGTACCATCTTCCTCGATGTAAAGGAATGTTGACATACCACATGCGAAGTGTGAGCTTAGCTCCAACTCGGGGCCTCCTTTCATAAGACCGAGCGCTCGGCCGACAGGCATCATCGCTGGCACAGGGTACCAGGCATCCCTGGGGATAATACCATTCGTCTGTTCCTCGATGAGTTTGATAGCGTCAGGTATCGTGATTCTCATCTGTTTTCGTTCAGAGTGATCGATACGACCTGTGATGCTAACTGGCTGGAAGTTGATACATCGGATGACATCGTGGTTCTTTACTGCGAACTCAATGATACCACCAAGCTGATCATGGTTGACACCTCTGACAACAGTTGGAACAAGTACGATTGACTCCATACCAACCTCACGAGCATTCTGCAAAGCCTGCTTCTTGATGGGCAACAGGTTACTACCCCTTGCTTCAATGTAAGGCTCTGGTGTAATACCATCGAATTGCATATAGATGGTTGAGAGACCAGCGTCCCTTAGCTCTTGAAGGTACTCCTTACTCTTTCCGATTCTGATTCCGTTGCTAGCAATCTGTACATGTCTGAACCCAAGCTCTTTTGCCCAGCGGATGTACTTTGGTAAGTTCTTACTCACAGTAGGCTCACCGCCAGCGAATTGCAAAGCTGGAGCAGGAACGGGCTTATTCCCTCTGAGATTCTTCATCATATCAAGGACTTCGTCCTCAGTAGGCTCATAGACAGATCCGCCTTCTGCGGCAACTGCGAAGCAAATCGGACATCGCAAGTTGCATCGGTTTGTCACATCAAGTAAGGCGAGAGCGGTATGGGATTTATGATCGGGGCATTGACCACAATCCTCTGGACAACCCTTTACCGTTTCTGTGCGGGGATTATCAAGGCCAACAGATTTGTACCACCAGTTCTGAGCCTTTCTGAACATTTCTGCATCGCCCCAGTAGATATCGACATATTCACCATGCTTCTCGCAGGTCTTCTTGTACATAACCCTGCCATCTTCCTCATATAGAGTGGCATCAATTACATTGACTTTATCTTCACCCATAAGGCACTCAGGACAAATTGATTGAGTGGTGTAGGGTAGTTCTCGTACGGGATACTTCTCAACATGATACCGTGAGAGTGGACCTCCATCCTCATGCTTGACGGGTACCTCAGGTATCGGCTTTACTTTATCGGTCGCCATTATCATTCACTCCATGACCACATGGAACCACCACTAAGCGGGGTGGTATTCTTCAATGATTCCGAGAAAAGTACAATATAACCTTTATCCGATGTTTCAGAGTATGAGAAGGGGGTATGGATAATGTAAGATTAGTCCATCTCAAGGATATAGCCTTGGGTAAATCCACCTCTCGCCAGGTTCTTGGCAAGTTTCTGCGTTTCCAAGAGTCCATTATCGAGCTTTCTGTGCCGTGCAAAGGATTCTAGCGCCTCGTATATATCAACGATCTCTTCAATATCGCCCGATTCCAAAAGCTCCTGTGCTTCTTCAACAATCTTCTTTCTGAGAAACTTATCTAGCTCCTCCCCTTCTACTATACGATATTTTGGTGACCCCCCTGATTTCTCCATTATCTCAGGGATCCTATCTCGAACTAACTTCTCGGTTATCGATCTCACCCACCTGCTTAGGTTATTGCAAGTGCAACCTCAATCTGCTCTTTAGCAACAGTGATGAATTGGCGAATGGCTTCCTGCAAGTCCTCAGGAATGCTCACGGTCCAAGGATCTGGAGAGTCGCGACTCACGGAATCAGTCATCGAATCGAATGGAAGATACTTGGTATTCAAATCCCTATCAAAGGAAATAGAACCAATCCACTGTCCGTTCTTCACAATCTCATATATGGGTCGTAAGGCACTCATCTCATTCGGCCCAATTGCAGACCAAAAGAAGGACATACCATTGAATTGTCCAGGATTCCCTAGCCCAATAACATAGCTGTCCATAGTAGCTTTGGCTGTAACCAAATCATAAAGGATGCCAATGCGACAGTTAAGACATTGATTGAACTCAAGTCCATCGCCACTTGGTTTCACATAGCCAATGCCATTCTTCTCAATGTTATCATCATTACAGTGCACACACAGATTCATACCCCATCGAACTTCTATATGGTCAGCAAAGGGACCTTCCAAGAATCGGTTCTCGGCATCTGCAAATGCTGTCTTTACTGCGTCCATGCCCTCAGAATCCATCTTCTTTCGAATAACTCGGAATATTTCCAGAAGGTCCTGCCACATTACATTGTAAATTACATCAGCCAGATTATCCAAGGATCTATCTTCCAAAGAACTCATGTTGAATCACCACGGTTGCTGCAGTTTCTATCCCAATAGATTAGAAATCAAGTGCCAATTAAGTGTTGGTTGCACCTACATCAATACACAAAATGGTCAAGGACATTTAGCCTAAGGTTTTTAACGGAGCTGACTACGATGTGAGAGTAGTATTATAGGTGAGAAAGGATGGATTGCCAAATCATCTAGCAACAATGGTCATGGATCCAGTCCATTCTCTAATTACCTCTCACCTGAAAGTCTGAGCGATTGCTCTCTGCTTTATTACGATACAGAACTACTCCATGAGAGGATGCCATAATGAGTCCATTAGCGAAGAGATATGATCCAGACCCAGTAGAGAAAGCTGTACTGAAATTCTGGGAAGAACATGACACCTACAACAAGACAGTCGATTTTAGAAGCAAAGGTCCACGCTGGAATTTCCTAGAAGGACCTCCAACCACAAACGGGTTCATGCATGTTGGTCATGCAAGAGGTCGAGCAATGAAGGATGCCCAGATCCGATATATGACCATGAAGGGATATAATGTCTGGAGACGAGGCGGTTGGGATACACAGGGCCTTCCTGTGGAGCTAGAAGTTGAGAGGAACGAAGGACTTGCAGAAAAGGGGGAAATCGAATCCTCGATAGGTTTGGAAGGCTTTGTTCAGAAATGCAAGGATTTGGTGGACTTCTATCTGGATAGATGGGTGAGTGATTCTGTTAGGCTTGGGCTTTGGCTTGACTATCCTGAGGCATATCAGACTAGACGAGATGACTACATAGAGCATGTATGGTATTTTCTAAAGACAGCAAGCGAGAGAGGTCTCTTAGGCAGAGGTTATCGCGTGAATCCAACTTGTCCCAGATGTGTTACAGCTCTGTCTGGACATGAGGTATCTCAAGGCTATATGACAAAGGATGATCCCTCAATATATGTTAAGTTCAAACTCGAAGGAAAGGAGAACGAGTATCTAGTCATATGGACAACGACACCCTTCACCCTCATATCAAACGAAATGGTCTCGGTTCATCCAAAGTACAAGTATGTCAAGGTAAAGGTTGGCAAGGAACTCTGGTGGATTGTTGAAGATCTTGTAGAGACAGTGATGCAGAAAGCAGGAGTGTCCAAATATGAGCAGGTAGAATCCTTGACTGGAAAGAAGATGCTAGGGTGGAAGTATGTGCATCCATTCCGAGAGGAGGTGCCATTCCATCAAGAGCATACGGAGAAGTATATGCATGCAGTCGTTACTGGAAAACATGTCACCATAGAGGATGGCACAGGACTAGTCCATACTGCACCAGGATTTGGACCAGATGACTTCAGTGTTGGAAAAGAGTATGATGTGCCTGTTTTCGCGCCTGTAACTACCAATGGTAAGTTCACTGATGAAGTACCAATGTTCAAGGGAAAATTCGTGTTTGATACTAATGCAATAGTTCCAGAGATGCTTGAAAAGAAAGGACTTCTAGTCAAGGAGGAAACAATAACTCACGAATATCCACATTGCTGGCGTTGCGATACTCCTCTCGTCTATCTAGCAGATAACACGCAGTGGTTCCTAAAAATGGAAGGCGTTCGCGATAGACTAGTTACTGAGAATAATAGAGTGAATTGGACACCAGATTGGGCAGGAAGTGGAAGATTTGGTGATTGGGTCGCCAATGCAGATGATTGGTGTATCTCAAGATCACGAATATGGGGATCTCCATTGCCGGTCTGGGTTTGCGACGAGTGTCAACATGAGATTGTCATAGGCTCTAGGGACGAGCTAAAGAAGATGGCAAAGAAGTTTCCAGACGATTTCGAGATGCATAGACCTTGGGTCGATAAAGTGGAAGTCGCATGTCCCAAGTGCAAAGGAAACATGACTCGAGAACCATTTGTGATAGATTGTTGGTTGGATTCGGGTCTAGCACATAGTGCAAGTGTCGATTTCCTCAGACAGCCAGCCCTATTCAAGGAGCTGTTTCCATATGATTTCATCACGGAAGCAGTAGATCAATCTAGAGGATGGTTCTATAGCTTGCTCTATACTTCTGTTGTCCTTCATAACAGCGTAGCGTTCAATGCATGCGTGAGCCAAGAGCATGTTCTTGATGCGGACGGCGGCAAAATGAGCAAGTCGAGAGGAAATGTCGTGTGGGCAAAGGATGCCATGGAAGAGATAGGAGCAGATCCATTCAGACTCTTTGTCCTTACCAAGAATGCTTCATGGACGAGAACGAACTATGCTCCTAAGGAGATAGATCTAGTACGCAAGAAACTGGACATCCTGTGGAACGTGGCACTATTCGCTGAAACCTACATGGAGCTCGATGGCTTCTCCTATGATGAGAAGAGACTTCAGAAGGGTCTGAAAAAGGCGTCATTGGAAGACAAGTGGCTTCTATCAAGAGTCCAGAGTGTCCTGAAGGAATTCCACGACAACATGGACAAGTATCTTTGGCATCATTCTGGAAGAGCGTTATTGGAATTCATATCAGAAGATCTCAGCAGAATCTACCTTCCTCTTGTAAAGAAGAGGGTGTGGTTGGATGCTGAAGATCCCCAGAAGATAATGGCATATGACGTGATGTACTATACCATGCAGACAATGATACGAGCGTTGAACATATTCACTCCATTTCTGGGAGAGCATCTGCATCGAAACTTCCTGACTCGATTTGGGAAGCAGCCGGAGTCCATCAATTTTACAGATATGCCTGAGGTAAATCAGAAGATGCTTGATCCTGAGATAGAGGCGACCTTTCAAGTGCTCGAGGAACTACGATCGGCATCAAGTCATGCAAGAAATAAGAAAGGCGTCAAATTACGACACCCTGTCGCTAAGGTGGTATACATAGCAGATACTGAAGAGAATGCCAAGCGTGCTGAAAGCTTAGCTGATCTCCTTCTCGGAGACCTGAATACAAGGGAATTCGAGGTCCAAAGGACAGATGTCATGGCAGAGTTCACCCAGCTGTCAGTGAAACCAAATTACAAGACACTTGGCCCCAAAGTAAAAGGCCTCATGAAGCAACTTGTAGAGGTCCTTCAGGCAGAAGACGCTACAATTCTTAGGTCCAAGCTTGAGAAAGGGAAAGCAAAGGTCAAGGTGGGATCTGCAGCAGTTGAGATAGAACCAGGCGATGTAGATTTTGAAGAAACAATGCCGGACCATCTTAGCTCTGCGGATAGTAGGGTTGGCAAGGTCTATGTTGATATCACACGAACAAAGGAGCTTGAAGCAGAGGGACTGGTTCGGGATGTCACTAGACGGATACAAGTCATGCGAAAAGAACAGGATTTGAGTGTCGATCAATCAATAGACCTGATGATACAGTTCTCAGAGCTAGAATCCTTAGACTTGGCAAAGATGTATGAAGAATATCTTGCGACCGAAACTCGGGCGAAATTGATGAATCTAGTCGGACCAAAAGACAAGCCTAACTTCAAGACCTATGCATATGTAAAAGAATGGGAGATAGATGACCTGACCATAAAGGTCGGTATGACGGCCAAATGAATCACTTGATTGGGCTAGGGTCTCGGGCTAGAACTTCAATTAAGGAATGGAAGAAACGTGCATTCTCTTCAAGAGATACGAGCGATACCCATTCATTTGGACCATGGAGATTATCACCACGTGGACCAAAGTCAAATAGATCAGCACCCTTGCCAGCAAAATACCTTGAGTCTGAGGCACCATATCCCTCCATCAATTTGTAGCTAATTCCCTCCTTCTGAAGTGCCCATTCAGCAGCACGGATTAGCTTGGAATTGGGATCGGAATTTACGTAACCAATCCCCCCATGCACTTTCAATGAGAAGACATCCACTCTATCCTTCAAGGCCTTGGCAAATGCTCGATCGATCGATTCCCCATCATTTGTCATCGAGCGGATATCACAATAGAGAGTCCACATATCGCCCTCGAGTTCGAGAAGGTTTGGAGAAACTACTGTACCCAGATCAGAATACTCGGTAGGGAATGAGGCGGAAGCAAGTGGTAGCAATCCTCGTATGAGACCAGTGAGTGCAGCATCATAGTTGTATTCTGTTCCAGTAGAATCAGGATGAACAACATCAAGCTCCACCCATTCAGGAATGACATTGGACTTTACGAAGGCTCCTCTAAGTGCTCTTACAACTGAATAGCCATGTAGATCAAGATACTTTGATGCAGCCAATAGTGCATGTCTATCGACACCGGGTCGCTGATATGCAGAGTGTCGTGACTCGCTACCAAATATGAGGGTTTCAAACCTGATAGTTTCAGACGTACCCTTTATTGTCGTAATCTTCTCTTTCGCTTTGATGATTGCAGGTAGGATATTCCTCCTTCTATGGATAATCACCTGATTGATCCCATCCGCTATCACGATATAGTCAGGAAAGAGCCCATTCTTCTGAAGGTATTCCATGAGAGGCCGTGCTCCATTCGAGCCGCCTATTTCTTCATCACCAGATGCAGCCAGCATCAATGTACAATCCAAAGGGAAATCATTGAAGGATTCTGCAAGTTTCAACATCGACACAATATTGCCCTTATTATCACACGTTCCACGACCATATGCTTTGTCACCATCAACTTTGAGGGTGAAAGGTTCAGTTCTCCAACCATCACCTGTCGGAACAACATCATAGTGTGCAAGAATGAGAATCTTGAATCTGCCCTGTCCTTTTCTTCCGAATGAAGTGAAATAGCCTTCAGATTCGAGAAGTTCAGTGATAAAACCGAAGGCTTCTAGTCGAGAGTTGATGTGTTTTGCACATCCATCATCAGGCCTCTTCTCAGCTCTGGGATCGTTCACAGTATCATAGGCAACTAGAGTTGCTAGCTCTTTCGCTACATCAATCTTCATGATGGGTCAAATCTCTGGAGATGACTGATACACAAATAGATTTGCAATGAATAAAAAGAGAAGCAAGAGGCGCTGAGAGCGCCTCATATGCTGTTTCAGATTTAGGTTCGCTTGTAGATCCACCTATTCCATGAGCTCATGTTAGGCATCTCGGCTGGCATGCCCTTCCTCTCACGAATTTCAAGGATCTTTTCTTCCTGTAGGCTTCCTGGCAGTTGCTCAAATCCTCGGAACTCATAGCCAAAGAAGCTTCTTCCAGCAGTAGCACTTCTGAACTCATCAGCGATACCAATAGTTTCAGCTGTAGGTAGAGTACCCTTAACAGTTACGCTGTCTTCTTCTGCTTCGATTGTGAGAATCTGACCCCTGTGACCAGTCAATACTTTGATCACACCACCTTGGGTATCGGTGGGAGTTTTGATATCGGTATTCAGCACAGGTTCGTACAAGGAAGGTCTTCCAGAGAGGAAGCTCATATTCAACCCAGCGCTGACCATCGTAGCAACCTCATTGTATCCAGTGTGAGCGGGGTCGTTGTGGATGGTTGCATCAGTGATTGTTACCTTGACACCCATAACAGGCTCTCGTGCAATCGGTCCTTGATCGATAAACTCACGCCAGGTAGAATGTACGTAAGGCCAGATTCTGTCAAAACGTTGAACACCACTCATGGCATCAACCAGAATCGAGTTCTCGTAGATATCAAGGATCTTTCGGGCAAGCTTAGCATCCCAACCGGCCTCATCACGAAGGATAGCAGCACGGTCGCGGTCGTTCATCTCATTAGTGACTTTCTTCTTCTTGATCAGTTCCACGGTTTTATCATCAAGTGGCTCAATGTGCATTCGGATACGATTGTGACCATTGGGGCTCTTTGTGTGGAATTCGTCACCGGGTTGACTGATCTTCTCACGGTAGACGATAATTGGCTCTGATACATGGATCTTGACCTGTTCGTTTATCCGTTTGGTCAGAATCTCAATCTGTAGAGGGTCAATACCATTCAAGCGGTACTCCCCAGATTCTTTATCGTGGTAGAAGCTTGCAGTTGGATCGGCCATAATCCATTTTGATACGACATCACCAAGCTTAGCGATATCCTGTGGATCAACGGGTCGGATACTTCTACTGACAACAGGCTCACTAGCATACTCGATTGGTTCGAATCCAGTCATGTTAGAGTCTGCATCAACGAATGATTCACCAGAAGGACACATGAAACCAAAGACACTGAACAAGTTGCCAGCAGGCACTTCATCCATAGGCAAGATATCAGTAATCTCTTGTACTCCAAGTCGCTTTATCGGGACATTCTGCCTCATGTTAACGAGACGGATGGATTGTCCAGACCTGACAGTTCCTGAGAATACTCGACCAATCAGCGTAGGACGTTTGCTCTTGGGGTCCACGAAAATCTTTGTGATCATCCCGAGAAGAGGACCATTTGGATCACAATCCAAGAGTGCCTTGCCTTCAGGGCTGTCCAAGTCACCCTTCCAGATTCTTGGAATCTTGTATTTCTGGGCGTCCTTTGGATTTGGAAGGTGCTTCACAATCATCTCAAGAAGTGCATCATCCAGAGGTAGATTATCACGAAGCCATCGCTCATCACCCTCATTGTATTTCTCGAATACTACAACAGGCTTGATGCCTTTCTTCTCAAGGGTCTTCATAGTGAAAGCCCAACCAGTCTTTGCACTACCAATTGCTACGCTTCCCTCTTGGAATTTTACTCTCCAGTCTGAGGCATATTCCTTTGGAGCGATCTTCTTGATGAGCTCGTTCACCTTGGCAACAATAATGTCTATTCTTTCGTACACTTTAGCAGGAGGCAACTTCAACTCATTGATCAAGCGATCGACTTTGTTGATGAATAGCACTGGCTTGCACGCCTCGCCACCGACAGCTAGTCGAATGTTGGTCTCGGTCTGAGTCATTACTCCTTCAAGAGCGTCAACAAGAATAACTGCTCCATCACTTGCACGAAGTGCACGGGAGACCTCACCTGTAAAGGAAAGGTGTCCAGGAGTATCAGATAATTGAACAAGATATTCCTCGCCTTCAACCTCGAAGTTCAATAGGACCACTGAGGTGAAGATTGTAATTCCTCGGGCCTGTTCTTCCTCATCACTGTCAGTCATTAGGGCTTGACCAGCTGCAGCATCACTCATTAGACCTGCTCGGCGCATGAGATAGTCTGAAGTAGTAGTCTTACCATGGTCGATATGCGCACTGATGCTGATGATTCGTTTATGCTCATAGTCATCAGACATAATGAGCCTCTTAATTGCATCTGGGTCTTTGATCTTGACCATTGCTTTCACACTCGTTTCTAATCTAATATTGTAATTGTCTATCCCCAACTTGCGAGGTTAACGCGAGAAAACTCGGTCGGGGTCACCAGTAGAACAACTGGGGGCTTGCGCGATTGCTTTATTGGATGTTTAAAAGATTTCCGTCAGAGGAGCTAACGAGTTGCGACAACTATCATGCGCTCAGATGATGCAGCATAGGGCATACGCGGCAGCTTGTTGGCTCCAAAGAACTCAATCTTTTTGAAGCCAACCTCTTTCAGAATCTGATGTATCTCAAGAGCAGTGTACATTCGAATGTCATTGTTTGAGAGTGCATCCTGATTCATCAGGATGATTCTTCCTTTCTCGATGTCGATATAAGTTGCTGGTCGTCCTCTTAGCACGCCTGCAGGTGCATCAAGATTATGTGGTTCGCTCATCAGATATCCATCTTTGAATTCTGTCCAGGTTTTCTGGAATCGTGGTAGATTGTAGGGATTCATCAGATCCAAGAGGAGCTTCCCACCTTTCATCAATGCGTTGAAGGTGCCTTCCAATACTCGTTTATTCTCTTCATGATTGAAGAAGCCAAAGCTATGGCTGAGAAGAACTGCGCCTTTGAATCTTTGAACAAAATTGATCTCTCGCATGTCACCAGTATAGAAATTGACTGTGACATTGTTCTCTTGGGCAAGTTCTATTGCTGTACGAATAAGGGATCTTGATAAATCAAAGCCGGATACTGTGAAACCTTTCTTTGCGAATAGTACACTATGGTCACCCGCTCCACACGCAATGTCAAGTATTTCATCACCTGAGCTGAGGTTGAGTACTTTGATACAAAATGTAACGATGATTTCATCATAATGCTGAATCCCAGGAATTGAACGTCTGTGCTTGACTCTAAAGAGATTCGCCCAAAAATCATCCCAACCCAGCTCTATTCGTTCCATAGTGTTTCCGTCCCATATTCATTCTGTCCTAAGCGAGATATGAAGATTGTCATCAGATGAATATGGAGTCTAGAATAGAAAAGCAGAAGGGTGGACAGGACCCGCATCCTGCCATTCGCCGCCGGGAGGGGGACGCAGACTAAACAACAGGAAGCTCAATTTGAGCTTCTTATGACGGGTCACCTGTCACACTCAGTATTGAGTAAGCGTTACCTATAAATCTATAGTTACCTGTAAAAATAATGCAAATTGACTAAAAATCGATAGTTATTCCAAATAATGCTATCTAGCAAAAATCGTAACTAAAATCACAGAATTGGGTACAAAAAAGCAAGCTCGAAGATAATGTACATTCAGGATTTCGGTGCAAGTGCTCAATAGTTTTGCCCCCTCTGGCTTGAATTCGAAAGAAGCCATTGAAGACTTCGGATAGAAGAACATTGGACTCTTTCACGTTAGGATTTTCTCATCCTTATCTAACGCGTCATCACAATAAAAGACAAGGAAAGTGGTAGCCCCGCCAGGACTCGAACCTGGGTCCAGCGGGTTTTCCGCCAAAGAGCGAATGCAGCTCTGGAGCACCAGAACCGCTGATGATGGACCGCTACACCACGGGGCTGTTGATGTTCCGCCAAGCTCAGTCTTTTAATTACCTTTTCGGTGAGATTCACAAAGAATAGGAGCTAATTAATTAGCCAGTAGTGATTCAGCCATAGTGACAGACGATGCCCTTCTGGCAAGAATTATCTCATAGTGATTTCCTTCAAGCAATTGACAAGACCCGTGTGGCCGTCATGATTACGGGAGCGCTTGAAGGTCACGGAGAACACCTTCCTTTGGGAACAGATAATATCCTTCCTGAGTTCTTAGCAAAAGCAGTGGTAGAACGAACTGATGCGCTTGTCCTACCCGCAATCAACTTTGGTGATAGCTGGATATTCAATCAATTCGAAGGTACAATATCAGTTGATCCTGATGCCCTTGTAAGGTTCTATACAAGTATAATGAAAGGAGTATTCAAACATAGCATCAGATATCTCATGGTGTTGAATGGACATGGAGGGAATTCAGGTCACATTGAAACAGCAGCCAAGGATGCAACTACAGAAGGAGAACGAGTCGTTGTCATTGTGAATTGGTGGAGAGATCTGGCTGAAAGTGCGAGGGCAATCGTTCTAGAAACACCAGAAGGTCATGCTGCAGAGGATGAAACATCAGAAGTGATGTATGTCGCACCGCATCTAGTAGACATTGGTAAGATGATACCAGCAAAGGTTTCCTCGAAATACAGGATTGTTTCTGGTCAATATCGAAAGGAACTAGTCCCCAATGCAAGCTATGGTGATCCTAGGAAAGCGACCAAAGAGAAAGGACAACTGATAATGGAACAAGCCGTAGAGGATTTAGTTCAACTCATTGGAGAACTAGAGAAAGGGAACCTACCTCTGGTTACTGAGAAGTACTAGATGCCCACTTTGAAAATCAATGCATCTCGTAGGACTCTTTGAAACATTCTAAGAAGATCCTTCCCACTAATTGCGATTGTTGCGAAGACTGGATACCCTTCCAAATCAAGCATTTGAACCATGTAGTCGACTGGAAGTGCATTCGGAAGGTCGCGCTTGTTGAGTGCAATCACAATGGGTATGCTTGCATATCGATCAGTCCCAAGTGCGATTCTAAGCTCCTCAAGTGATGCAAGATTCTCATTCATCATCTCAGGTCGTGAATCAGCCATGAAGATGATACCATCCGCATCCTTCAGCACACTTATTCTACTACGTGCATGCCGCCGCTGCCCTGCCACTGTGAATACATCAAAAACAATCTTCTCGCTTGCTGTCACAGGGACGAAATCGAAGAATGTAGTTCTCCCGAGATCATCGGCGATTTCCACCAGCCGCCCCTTTGATAGGGACCGCACGTTTCCAAACAACCAACGAAGTGCGGTGGTCTTGCCAGATAATGAGGGGCCATAGAAGATAATTTTGATATGAACGCGTCCCAAATCATCCCGTTTCAAGAGCTTTCCTGGAACAATCTCTGCCGTAGTATGAGCTCCAATTTTAGCATCACGGGCAAAACTGATCGTTTCATCTCTATCAATTCTAAGTTCAGCAGTAGATGCGAAGAGGCTACCTTCGGGTTTTTGCTTTAGTTCAATATT
>JBHLQH010000019.1:0-64753 GCA_048884965.1 Candidatus Thorarchaeota archaeon
CCAAAGTACTCCCATGTAATCTCAGGCGCAGTTGTGTCATCATCTGTCAGTTCGATAGACACTGTGATGGTCGTACTAAGTTGATCACCAGGATAATCCGTATCAGCATCAACTGCAGTGAATTCAAACGTCTGAACTCCTGTCTCAAAGATAAGATAGTATGTTCCTGAGGGATCACTAGCAAGTCCTGAAGCATCGGATGCAGTTACGACGATATAGCCGGGCTCTCCATCAGTATAGCCACCAAAGTACTCCCATGTGATCTCAGGAGCAATTGTATCATCATCCTCTATGTCGATTGACACTGAGATGGTAGTGCTTAGGCTATCTCCGGTCCTGTCATTATCCGCATCGACCGCAGTAAACTCGAAGCTCTGTGTTCCCAGCGTCGAAGTAAGATAATACGTTCCACTCGGATCCACAGACAATCCAGAATCATCGCTTGCTGTTACCTGTATGTAACCAGGGTCTCCATCAGTGTTACTTCCGAAGTATTCCCATGTAATCGTTGGAGCAGTTGTATCATCATCTCCGATTTCAATATCCACACTGATAGTGGTATTCAGTTTGTCATTGGGTCTATCGTCATCTGCATCAATGGCAGTGAATGTAAAGGTCTGTATGCCCGTATCCGATGAGAGGTAGTATGTTCCACTCGGATCCAGCGAAAGACCTGAATCATCAGATGCGGTGACCTCAATATATCCTGCATCTCCATCCTCATAACTGCCGAAATACTCCCATGTTATGGTCGGAGCAGTTGTATCATCATCATGAATATTGATGGTCACTGATACTGTGGTACTCAGACTATCGTCTGGTCGATCATTATCTGCATCAACTGCAGTGAATTCAAAATTCTGATCTCCTAAGGTTGATGTCAAGTAGTATGTTCCGCTTGGGTCTACTGAGAGACCTGAGGAATCAGATGCAGTTACAGAGATATAACCTGGAGATCCGTCTTCCTTATCACCTACATACTGCCATATGATAGTGGGAGCTGTTGTATCATCATCCGGTATAGAAACGACCAACTCACTAGTCAAAGGACCTTTGCCAACATTGTTTACCGCACAAATCTGGTAGTAGTAATCATTGGTTTCCACAATGCCAGTGTCTGTGAATGATGTACCGGTGACAGATGCATAGAGCGACAGAGCTCCTGAACTAGTTCCTCTATAGATGTTGTATCCATTGAATGGTGAATCCCCAAGAATTGCAGGTGCATTCCAAGACAGATCCACCTCATCAGAATCCAGTGTAGCCTGAGCGTTTTGTGGTGCAGAAGGTAATTCGATTTCGATTGCGTCATCAAAGGGATTGAACTTGATATTGTCAATCCATCCACAATCGGAACCGGAAGAATAGAACCACCCTTTGGAATATGTCCATCTCAGAGTATGAGTTCCCCATGAGTTGACGACGAATGATTGTGTGTTCCAATATACATATCCTGAAATTGCAGCCTGCTGAACTCCATCAATATAGAAACGGAGGTAGTCATTGCCAGATTCAGATGATACACGCCAATCGAAAGTGATTTTTCCAGGACCTTGAACACTAGTTTCAATCCAAGAGTCATCCAAATTACCAATACTGCCGCTTCGATAAGATGAGTCGCCAACCGATGCTGTGGAAGTTCGATACCATGTCGCATCGCCACCAGAGCCCCAAGTCAAATCAGGGCTCTCTAGTGTAGAATCCACATCTTGAATCTGAAGATTGTCAATCCAGCCGCAATCAGAACCCTGAGAGATAATCCATCCCTTGGAATATGTCCACCTTAGAGTATGGGAACCCCAAGAGGAAATTGAGTAGCTTCTAGTTGACCAAGAGGTCGTTCCTGATATTGCACTCATCTCAGTGCCATCTATATAGAAGCGGAGGTAATCACTACCTGCTTCCGAAGAAACTCGCCAATCGAAACTGAATGCTACAGGACCTTGGACAGTTGTTTGGAACCATGTTGAACTCAAGCTGCCAATGTCACCACTACGCATTGATGATCCACCCGAGCTGGATATGCCGGTATCAATCAACCAGTTCGCATTGCCACCACTAGTCCAATCTACTTCAGGATCTTCCATCACACCATCGATCCTTTGAATCTCCAAGTTGTCAATCCAGCCACAATCAGAACCTCTCGATACAGAGTAGTCCTTGGTGTATGACCATCTCAAAGTATGAATACCCCAAGTGTTGACGATATATGTCTGAGAAGCCCATGAAGTATATCCTGATATCGCACTTTGCTGGGTGCCATCAATATAGAAACGGAGGTAATCATAATTCGATTCAGAGGAAACTCGCCAATCAAAACTAACAATAGCAGGGCCTTCAACGGAAGCTTCAATCCATGAATTGTCATTATGGCTTATGCTACCACTTTGAACCGATGAGCCTCCATTGGAATATGTAGACGAAGTGATGAACCAATTTGCATCGCCACCTGATGACCAAATCAAATCGGGGGCTTCCACGGTGTAATCAATATCTTGAATTAGAACATTATCAATCCAACCACAATCAGAGTATGAGGAAACCGAGTAGTCCTTTGTATATGACCATCTCAATGTATAGATTCCCCATGACAGGAAAGATATGGATCTATGCTCCCAAGAAGTAAAGCCAGATATAGAACTCTGTTGTGCTCCATTGATATAGAAACGAAGATAATCATAGTTCGCTTCAGAGGAGACTCGCCAATCAAAACTCACTAGAGCAGGGGCTTCGATAGTCGTTTCAATCCAACTAATTTGGTTGTTATTGATATCACCACTACGTATTGATGAGCTTCCAACATTGTAGGTGCCTGTATCAATCAACCAATCTGCACTCCCACCTGTGATCCATGAGAATCCTGGATCCTCTACAGCAGAATCAAAGCTTGTGGGAGCTATCTCGATGCCTCTCTCCTCGACATCGGTAACTTCTTGATTCTGTTGTATCGAACTATTGCTGGCAATCTCCCCAAAGTTATTGAATTGGACTAGAAGTAGAAAGATGAGAAATATAGTACCAACTCTCCAACCAACGCGACTCATACCCAAAAAAAACATAGAAGGATTTTAAACTTTTAGTTCAAAAAAATGGCTTTTCTACCATTTGTAGATGTCAATATGAGAGCATTTTGACTAACAGAAGATGAACCATAAATCATAATATCGGAGCATTATCTGAGAACATAGTGATTTACGTGGAAATTAATGAGTTCCATCAAGCACGGAAACTGTTGACAGAAGGGAAGCGACTTTCAGCTTTACGAGAATACGAAGCCGCAACCAAGGTTCTCAATGAGGTTATCGAAGGTAATCCTGAGAATGCTGAAGCGTGGTATGAATTGGCAAAAGTCCATCATACTCAGGGTAACATGGATCAAAGGGATGTATGCATCAATCATGTAATTGAGTTGAAACCCGAATGGGCAAAATTCACAGACCGCCTTAGGACCACACCCACCATCTTTGAGGGACAAGAACCAACTAAAGAATCAGATAAGATTCAACCTCTTGACACCTCTGAAGGTCCAAGCTTTGTGTATCCATACGAGATGCTTGATGCCTTAGTCAACAATGTACTGATGGATCTATTCTTTCTTTGTGAGGAAGGGAATGTGCATGAGCCCTTCATCCTTCCGAGATCAGGTTTCAATTCTGACGATGCGATACGAATACTAACACTCGCTTCAACAAAAGGAAGACAAGAAGAAGCATACACGGGTCTTATAGCATATCTTAAGCTAAGACCTAAAGACCAGTCTACTTGGAAAATTGTGATGGCTCTTGCGGATAGCATGAACCTCAAGGAGTCAATTGAAGCTGCCAAACTCGCTCTCCATCAATTGGAACTGGAGGAAGACATACCTCGAAATACATGGGATCGATTCTGCACTGTTGAGATTCCCGAGCGAGAACATCCAGATACATCTTCGTCCTGATTACTTCTTTAAAGTGATATACTCATAAGCACCATTGCGAGAGAACATCCGTTTGTATTAGCGTGGCCGATTCATGAACGAAGTGCGAAAGAAACCTAAGAAGGAATATCACCTTATCCTATTCAGCGAAGCTTTGAAGCAATCATTGATAGAAGAAGTCATTGCCATCCAAGAAGAACGTTGTGAATATGCAAGCTTCGAAGAAACCCATCCTGCCAATCTCAGGCTTGACGCGAACGAGAGAGCTGAGTGGCTTTGGATAGCCTCAAAGGGAGAGTACGAAGGAAAGAAATGGGATTGGTCGACCGACAGATTGAGTGGAGACCCGTACTCTGCAGAAGTCTTTCGTGATTGGATAGGAAAGATGAAGTCAGCCCCAAAGCAGGTATCAAATATAGGGGATCTAGATGAGTGGGCATTGCTTAGTACCAGATATGTACGGGAGTATACAGATGTTGGCTCATGGGGTGTACATGAAGACCGCTTCGTTGAAGATGTGACATCAGAGGGACTCGTAATAGTGAGTGTCGTTGGAAATCGCAGATTCCAAGATGTACCACCTTCAGCGACCACTGGACGAGCTCGAGTAGACCTGAACCTTTTCGAAAGCAAATCCACGAACGAATTGGTCTTACTTCTGCACGATTCCAATTCCTTGATTCGTGAGATTGCCGCGAAACTTCTTGGGCGTACAAAAGAGAGTTGGACTGTGGATCATTTGATCCTATCAACTGATGATGAAGCGAAATACGTTCGGATTTCAGCGATAGAAGCGCTTGGGAAAATAGGAGGAGATGCAGCGATCCAAAAGCTCTGTTCCATCCTAAGTGAGAGTGAATATCCAGATAAGGCAGCACAAGAGGCCTTAGCCAAGATAGGTGAGCCAGCACTTGAGTCGATAATACCAATGCTTGCTGCAGAAAGTGATCACACCAGCAATGCAGCGGCTGCATTGGTTGCCAACATCGGAGGAAGAGAAGCTGCTAACGCTCTAATCGATGCGATTGATGAAAGAAGAGCCCAGCGAGCAATGCATACACTCCATACAATCATCCAATCATTGGGGGATATGCAATCTATTGAGGCTTTGGAGAGAATTGCAGATTGCCTTCATGATGCTGATATGGGGATACAAGTGACTGCTGCAAAGGCACTCGGAAGCCTCATGGACCAGCGTTCTATCAAAGCTCTAGTTGATGCGCTCTACACGTGTGAATACATGACTCGTAAAACCATAGTCGAATCACTTGAGAGATTGGGATGGACCCCCACGGGAGAGTACCATGCTTGGGTGTACTATATCAAGGAGGATTGGGCAGGTCTATTCGCATTAGGAGATGATGCAATAGAAGCAATCTTGAGAGCACTTGAGGAAAAGGACTCTTCCTATCAAGGAAAGATACTTGCACCATTAGCAAATTCAGGTATCACATTATTGAACTCAAAGGTAGCAGATGCTATCATCAAGATCTACAGGAGTGATAATCAAAAAGAGTACGTGAAGGTTGATGCCTTAGGAGCTCTTGCCTGCACTCCAACTTTGGAAGTCATGTCCTTCCTGGTGAAGGAATACATGAATCCAGACACAGATTACTTTCGAAGAAAAATCAGCAACATAATAGAGAAACTTGTGCTTTCTGGAAATGAAATCGCAGGTTCATTGGTTACGAATCTAATGGAGATGAATAGTGAGGGTTCTATTGGAAAAGGTATCCGATATGGTCTGAGCCTTCTCACCATTGTGCCATTGAGTCAGTCACAATTGAAGATGCTAGTACCTCTGATGGAAATAGTAAAGCAGCGGACACGGGATAAGGAAATCGTGGACCTAGTGTCGGGATTGCTCCTCTTGGATCAGATTCGATCTGATTTCTCGGCACCGGAATTTCAAGTAAGAAAGAAAGCAATCGAGGCAATTGACAAATATCATCTTCCATCAGCTATCGAGCCATTAATCAAAGCACTGGGTGATGCTCATCAGTACATTCGAGACAAAGCTATTCGGGCAATTGACAACATTGGAGTAGGGGCGATAGTTAACACAATTACCGCCCTCGAGAATGATGATTATAGAATCAGAATGGGAGCCGCTGAAGCTCTTGGTAGACTACGCTTTGCACAAGCCGCAGAACCGCTTCTAAATGCACTTGATGATAAGAATGAAATAGTACGCCAAAATGCAGCTTGGGCATTAGGTAAACTGTATCTTAACCAGGAGATGTATGTAGAAATCAAAGGAAAAGTCATAGAAGCACTGGTACGCCTTATGAATAGCGATGACCACTTGCCTGCTCGTGCCAATGCAGTCCTTTCATTAGCTAACCTTGAGGATGAAAGAGCAATCAATTGGCTTTTTGAAGCAATGAATCAGCCTATCAAGGAATTTAGGCTAAACGCTAGTTTTGGGTTTATTCGACTGGCACATATTCTCCCAAAGGAATCTGAATTTCACAATAGGGTCATAGACAAAATGATTGCGGCACTAGATGATCCCGTGAAAGAAGTAAGGTACAACGCAGTTGATGGACTGCGCCTCTTCATGGGAAAGAAAGCGAAGAAAGCGCTCGTGGCACTAAGGGATGATCCGGATGAAGAGCTCAGGGATCTTGCAAAGATAGGTGTAGAAGAGATTGAAAAGTGGGGGGATAATGATAGAGCTAGTTGGAGCTATACAGAACGAGCATACTATCTGCTTCGTGATCCAAAAGCCATTGAAGAGCTTATTCCGTTCTTCATGGAGGATGATCTAAAGGTCCAACGGGAAACTCAGATTCAGATAAGCAAGTTTGGAGATATCGCGTATGATAAGATGATGAAGTTGCTTCTTGACAAAGAGCAACATTACAGAGTCCGGATGGGAGCAGCTGCCACTTTGGGAGACATTGGTGATACCAGAGCGATCTACGCTCTCATCGATGCATTGCATGATGCACACGAGGATGTAAGATGCAATGCAGCGTGGGCACTTGCTGAGCTTAAAGACGAACGATCTGTCGAAGCTCTATCAAATGCGATGAAGGACACGAATTGGCAGGTAAGAGTGAATGTTGCAGCTGCCTTTGGCAAAATTGGAGGAAGGAGTGCCTTTAACGGAGTTGTGCAGTTGATAGATGATGACCATCCTGAAGTTCGATTGGTCGCTACAAGTTACCTCGCACACTTCGATGAACCTGAAGTGATGCATTATCTTCAAGCAAAGTTGAGAGATGACGAGAAGAAAGTCCGTGATATGGCGAAGAGCTGGATCAAGCATCTTGAGTCGCGAAGAAGTAACTAAAGGTACGCATCTTTATGCATCAAACAATTCTCCGCGGATTCATTATCATTAAGCCATGATATGCGAATTGTATTCCAAGGGAAATGCTGCTTCTAAGAAAATGAGATGCTTTGAGAAGTTGCGCTGAACAATCTCCCTATAATATACTGAAGCAACTGTATTCCAAGAGTAGAGGGTTGGTTGGGTTATGTCCCTAATCAGAAAAGAAGTGAGGAGAAGATGCTGAAAAACAAGCATATGCGCACTACCATTCTGACCATTCTTTTGTTCTTGTTACTTATGTCAGGAATTGTACCCAATGAAAAAGGAGATTCCAGAGTGCAGATAGCACCTCAGGAGAAATCTCAGACATCATCGGAGTCTGCATTAACGAAAAGATGGAATGCCATTCAAGTTCCGTTTGAGTTTCAACAATTAGAGCACGGCGGAGCTGGCCCTGCATGTCTGTCTATGTTGTCTCAGTTCTATGGAGACAATGTGACTCAAACCGAATATGAGGATGTGCTATTCAATGGGAACTGGGAGGGAGACCTAATGTTTGATAGATTCATTGTCGCCGCAGAGCATGATGAATATGCAAACAGGAACTATGGATATCAAACCGCTATGTACTCACTTGCAGGGTATTCAGATGCCGAAAAGCGAGAGTTCTTCCAGGCCTATGTTGACTCGGGAAAGCCTCTCTTGATCTTGACCAAGTATGCAGAGACAACTATTCCCGCATTTCGTATAGTGACTGGCTACGATTGGTCGCCGTATACGCTCATCTGCCATGATACATGGACTCAGCCTACCTATTGTGGTAAGTACTGCATTATGAGCTTGGAACCGGGCAATTTCCTCGCAAGAGTCTGGAATAATACAGATTACAAGGTGATGGATGTAAGACCATTGAAAGTTGACCTCGATATCAATGACAAGCCGGCTCAAGGAGGAGATACTATAGAAGTGAGTTGCACGGTTGATCTCAACATTCCAAACGCATTGACACTGAATCCAACCGAACTGTACTCATCACCAACTATCCAAGGAACGGACATTGAAGTCACATTGGAATTGCCTAGCGGATTTGCTCTTGCTTCCGGTTCCACTACGATCACCCTGAATTCTGTGAGTCAAATAGGCTCATGCTCATGGACAGTTGATATACCAGAAAGTGCCGAAATCACTGATGAGATTAGAGTTGTAGCTAGAACAGTTGGGCAGTCATATGTCGTTGGAGGAGAATCGAATATCTATCCTCTAGCCCCCAAGGATCCAATCATCTCAAAGCCGGTATTAGAGAATGAAGGAGTCTACTCTCCATGCATGTTCAATGTCTCTGGGTATGTGGACTATGATGGGGAATACGATGTGGAAGCTCACTTCTTTGACAAGAGCAATTCATTGAATGTTGACTCAGATGTTATTCAGATAGGATGCGACACCGAGTCATTTTGTGTTAGGTCATCCATGCTACATGAGAATCGTCTTGTTTTTTCATGGTTTGAAGTGATTACAGAAACTGGTACATTCCTATCAAACGTAACCATGACGGAAACCAAGTCTACGAATGATGTAGAGATTCTATTCATCATGGATAACGACTACGGAGCAAACTATCACTACATCCGTCCGATTCTTGAAGGATGGGGATGGGAAGTCACCCTTGCTGGAACGGCTATGACAATAGAACCATGTGACTATCAATCGGGTTCTTCGACATTGGATATGGACATGCTGATTTCTGATGTCACTGACATCTCAGATTATGATGCAATCTCGATAATGCCAGGAGACAGCCACGAAGGATTGCTGAGCTCAACTGCTGCATTGAATCTCATCAGATCAGCTGCTAATATGGGCATAGTCGTAAGCGCATGGTGCAGAGCGGTAAGAGTGCTTGCTGCTGCCGATGTTATTGACGGGCGGAATGTAAGTGGCCATGCAGATTATGCAGCAGAATACACAGCAGCAGGAGCGAGTTACATACCAGGAGATGTGCCTCCAATCATTGATGGGAACATTGTCACGACTGTACGAAGCCAATACTACCGTGATGAGATGTGTGTAGCAATTGCAATGGCAATAGGAATATTTGAAGAGAATGCACCTGATATCATATCCGCAAGATTGAACCCAGAGGAACTCACTCCTGACAATAGTTCCACACTCATCGTCGATATTCTCGAAGCATCGGGTGTTGATCAGGCGATTGCAAGATTCTACACGATTGACCCAGAAACTGGAGAACGTAACTCGACAGAACCATATCGCACTGTGACTCTGGCACATGTTCTTCAAGAAAGATATGATGTAGATCTGTTGCCTTTTGGGGAAGGAAACTACACTGTAGATATCATCACACGGGACATCTTTGGCAATGGAAAAACATTCACAGGCGTCATTACATTTGGAGTGATGTATCCACTTCAGCCAGAAAGTGATCTGGATGGAACTATGATACTAGTGATTGGAGCAGGTTCGATTCTTGGAATTGCTATACTATTTGGGCTGGTCACATTCCTTCAAAAAAGGTCTACGTGAAGAATTGCATTTGGACCAATTAATTACAAGAATATCAAAAAAGAGGAGGACAGCCCTTTTGAAGGACTGTCCAAATCTTCTACTCTTTCTTTCTTCTACAGACATAGACGATTAGTAGTAATACAGCAAAACCGCCAACTCCTGCAGCGACATACAACCAGAATGTGTAGTCCTCTGGTAGTGTGGCACCGACTCGGTTGGAATCATAGATTGTATCACCATCAGTGATGACTCGAACAGTGAAGAAGTATGTCTCTTCACCATTCAATCCGCCGACTACCGTAGAGATTGTTGTAACCTCATCAATCGTCTGGACAAGTGTGCCAAGCTGATTGGGCTGAGTTGATACGTATACCTCATACCCTGCGAAGTTGCTTAGCTCGTTGTTGAATTGAGACCAATGCAGCTCAACGGAATTCCCTGATAGAATGGTCGGTGCTTGTAGATAGACACCGATCTCAGCAACTGAGATGCCACTTCCATCAAGCGTCACAGTGAAGACATCATTCTGACCAGGAACAGTTTCGCCTATGACTTCCTCAGTCACCATCTTCCCATCAACGACTCGATTAGCTTCCATCCTATACTCACCAGTACCAGTTCCGGTAAGGTTGATGGTATAAGGCAGTCCGGGGGCGAATGGGAAAAGCATATGCTTCTCACCCTCATCCTCAATCGCAATGGCAGGGAACTCAAGATGAGGCACACCATCATCACCAATCGACACTGTCCGTCCTAGTGGATCTGTAATCTCAACATCCACAGGACTAAAGAGACCCAAACTCAGGAGATCCGGTAGGAGGTCTATCAACGCTGTAATGATACTATTGTATTCCCCAGTGTCAGGATAGAAAGACATTCGAGTGAAAAGTGATTCATTGTCTTCTTCACCATATGGAGCAAGATGAGTACCTGCGAAGTTACCATTTGAATCAAGGAGAATCCAGTCATCGTATAATGCACGAGATTCATCATATCGCTCCCAATTATTGTAGATGTAGAGAGTGATCGAACCATTAGAATTGAGGTCATAGTCAATCACATTCACAAAATGACTTGATGTTGGTGAGGGCACTTCCCAGCACGGAGCCATAAGCAAAATGACCTGTGGTGCATAGAATGGTGAGCCAACTAGCATCTCATCCATCATCCTCTGCACTTCCTGAGCATTTGTAATTCCGCCTTGGGGAGTGGGAATTCCAAGGTATATCTTTATCCAGTTCAACAAATGGTTGGGATTGAAGAATGCTCCAGAGCCTTTCCAAAGGACGTATTCCTTGATTGCAGCCTCTGACACATCTCCTCCAGTTTCTTCAGCTAGTGTAATATTTGGATTTGGATCGGGCAATAGATGAGCATAGTTTCTCCCTAGTGGTATTTTGTTGGGATCAACAAAATAATCCCTAGCAGCCTGTGCAAATCCGTTGCAAAATCCAGCGAATTCCATATCCAGCCAGTCAATGATGAGGGAGTCAAATACCCTGAAGAGCATGATATCGAGTATACTTACTTCACATGCCGCTTGAATATCAGAGTATAGAAGCTGGAAGATATAATTCCTTAGGTTGGATTCAACTTCTTCAGGCTGCATAACGAAATCACTGAAGTATATTGCACTATTCGTGAAGTTGAAGGTGTGATGCCAGTCGAATGGTACGACCATATCCGCAGGAAGATGCTTCTTTGCGTCTATACCTTTCTCATAGGCTTCATCCATTCCATCACTCATATCGCGGTCATTCGTGAGCTGCCATGCATCAATGAACTCCAATAGTCGCTCTCGGAGAGTATCAGAGTCCAATGAGGATGCAATAGCCACTCTTATCGGTGGTACTACTGCAATCGTTGTCAATCCAAACACTATCATTAGACAAATGAGATATTTCGTATTCTTCTTCATCTTTCAACCCTCCTTAGCAGACGCCAAACCTCCGTGTTCTTCCTTGAAGGAATTCTAGCATTCTTTCTAGATTCAGGTGAATGCTATCCAAGAATGCCATCATTGGTGTCTGAAGTTCTTGTGCCACTGGAGTTAGGTCTCCTGCCAGGAACATATCAGGACTTGTAGCTATAGCAGACGAGTTTACTACCCATTCGTAGGCGTAGAGATATCCCTTTAGTGCAGTAGCGATGATCTCCATCCTACCATTTCTGTTGGAATCGCCCAATCGAATGTCAGAAATCTCTTCAGCAAGCTCACCACTGTTCCAGACCGCATCATATACATGATCGATTCTGTTCTTTGTCTGGTTCTGTTCAAAGACTGTCAAATTGTTGCCAGTTCCAGCAATGACCTCAAGCCAGCTATCGCCATCAGTGTTGCCCACTTGAACTGCTTTCGTTGTTTCTGCAGTAGGTAGGAGCTTTCTTGCAGCAATCGTTCCTCCTGCATCGCTCTCATAGATCTCGACTCCGTGAGCCAAGCCAACGAAGACTTCAAGGCGACCATCCATATCATTATCAGCGATATCAAGACAGAATGCGCCAGTTTGAGGCTGAATCTGTAGGTACTGGATATACTTGTTGTCCTCGTATGTGTCGTCGTCGATCTTAACCGGAGTTAGGAATCGAATCCATCCATACTGATTTGCGAGATATGATCCTTGATAGTCATCATCGGTTCCAACTACAACAATGTCCTTCAACCCATCTCGGTTAATGTCGCCTGTTTGTATCCCTCTGATGAAGGGATCACCTTGCTCCATTGTGATATATTTGTAGGCTGCGACCTGCGTGTAGTTGTTATCACCTAGATTCTCAATGACTGCTAGGACATTTTGGGCTCCAACAATTATCTCTCCGAGACCGTCACCATCCAGATCCTTGTCTACTGCGAGAACATACGGCTGGGCAGGGAGCCATTCACCGACCTTTGTACCACCGTAGTCCTCCCAATACATTATGCTATCGAACCAGACGAGGTCATAGACATCATCCTCCACGTATTCGAAGATGTACACATGGAAGCCAGTACAAACAATGATCTCCTGCTTTCCATCCTTGTCTTGATCGCCTATGATCATGTCACGGATGTTCATATATGCGGGATACTGTTCGTGCGTAAAGTAATGTTGTAGCCAGAAGTCAGGAGACCGCCAAGACCTTCTGTAGGTGTTGTTCGCAACTTGCTCGAAGGCAATGATGTTGTGATCGAAGGACCCTACAAAGACCTCAGGTATCTCGTCCTGATCAACATCACCGTATTCCAGAGCTCGGCTCCAATACTCGAATACAATCCAGTTGGTCCATGAGTCGAATGCCTCATAGCCCCAGTAACCACTGGATTGAGTTCTCTTGTCCACCTCGACCATGTGAATATACGGATATGTCGCACACAGGAACGTGTCATGATCGATCGTGCCATAGAATACATCGATGTAATCCTCGTTCATACAGATTAGATCAACGATGCCATCAGCATTCATGTCGCGATATTGCGGGAAGTCATGTCCGTACAATGGATCTAACAGGGTTCCTGTAAAGTCAGGCTCGAACATGGACCTGGTCTTCAGCCATTCGGGATCCTGCGTTGTGCCCTTGTTACGCCAAAGGGTGAATCGACCGGTCTCGCATTTGTATCCACCACCAGTGTAGTTCTCACTTGCATGTGGAACAAGAACATCATACCTTCCGTCGTAATCGAAGTCTCCAAAGGCGAGAGCACCGAAGACAGTTTCGTTCTTCCGGTCATCGTTAATCTCTTGGAAGATGGTCGAATCATAGCTAAAGTAGAAGCGAGAGCCGGAGAAGTAGTTTGTTTGCTCAAAGTAATAGAGATAGTCAGTGGAAATAGCTAGGTCCTTATCGCCGTCAAGATCCCAATCTACCATCGTTATTCGGGGTATGAAGTCTGTAGAAATAACAATCGGGGACAAGTCAGGAAGATATCCAGTTCGTTCGGTCCAGTAGTCTGTCGCTGTCTGCTCAAAGTATCTCATGGAGAAGATATAGTCGGAATCCGGATCTAAGCCTGCTTCACATAGGATTATATCATCATCATAATCGCCATCTAAGTCACCCATTGAAATTGTAGAATACTCAAAGAACGAGTCCGTGCTTAGGGTACTATGTGATACGAAATATCCAGATTGATATGACCAAACCGGAGCTTCGTTTGTACCTGTGTTTCTATAGTAGATTAACCTACTTGATGCCCCAGTGTTGACCGTAGCAACGAGATCATATGCGGAGGTGCCATCGACATCTATCAAAGCATATGATTCGAACATGTTGAAAGTCGGTACATTGCTGGAAACCTGAGAGCCGCTGATAAGATACCCTTCTTCAGTCCAAGTAGGTACCATCCCCTTATCCTGTATCTGAACGATATCCCAAATGGAAACTCCGAGTGAGAACTTCGGTTGATCAGATTGACTCTCCCAGATCATTGCTCCTTCTGCTGTATATGCCATCATTTCTCCATCAACTGTTCCTATGATGATCTTCATTTGATCGTCATCATATCCGGTCTTCACGTATCCTGTTGATACAACAAGTGCAGTATCAATCGGACGAGCTGGTGTGCCAAACGCTGCATCGACACCATAGACAGCTCCACCCTTGACACCTATCTTCATGTATCTGTACTCGTCCCAACGGGCTGCCCTGAGTGCATTATCCACGTCAAGATAGATGAAGGATGCCCAACTCACAATCGGCCAGTTGTAGTAGTAAGACTGTGCATACTGAGGGCTGAGATCGATGGGTTGCCATGTTTCAAGGTCGTTTGAGATGTACAACTCCATATTCTCAAGGTCGACCTCCTGCTGAATGATTAGTATCATATCATATTCATCAGTGGCATCTCCTCCGAGTTCCTCCCATTGACCGAAATCAACGACAGCCACTGCCATATCATTCAGTTGGACGGATGGTTTGAGCATCAGAATCGTTCCAGAATTGGCATCTGCTATCATCAGGCTCTGATTCTCTGGTCTCCAAACAAGACGGAATCCATCGTAGATATAGCCGTATTTTTCGACCTTAGGATTTCCAACCTCATAGTTCATTAGATCTATGAGAGTACCATCACTTGAGTACTTCAAAATGCCATTGTTGAATGGTGCTGCTGCGTATACGAAACCTTGGTCATCGAACGCGACTCCTCCGGAGAAGTACCCATCGTCCCAAATGTCAACGGGTGTTCCGTTCTTAAAGAATCGTTGAATCCGATAGTTCCATCTTTCAGAGACATAAACTAACCCATCAGGTCCAATGTCGACTCCATATGGAGTGTCCAACTGACCCAATCCGGTTCCAACAACACCAAACGTGGTTACAGCGTTGAATCCGTAATCGAAGACATGGATTCTATCATTGCCGGCATCTGCGACGAAGATATGTTCTCCATCTGCAGCCACATCATAAGGTGTGTTCAGCTCACCTAGTCCAGAACCATATACACCAAACTCTCCTTGATGACTACCTGTGCTGTTGAACACAAACACCTTGTGATATGCATAATCTGTAACGAACACCAAGTCCGAGTCATCGACTGTTATACCGCACGCATATCCCCATACTCCTGGAATTGTCCAATTGAGAATATAGTTGCCTGCGGGGTCGTATTTGTAGACATATGGTGATGAGAAATCAGTTACATAGTAATTGCCTTCAGAGTCAAATGCAATATCGTACGCTGTGTATTGACCAGGATGAACTCCATATGTTTCAAGTAACTCGTATTCCTGCACACCGAAGCGTTGGATTCTGTAGTTGACAGGATCCATGACCAGGATGCCGCCAAACGGAGTGAATGCAAGATCCCAGCTTGTTGCGAACTCACCTGGACCGGTACCAGAGGAGCCAAACTCAGACTCAAAGTCCCAAGTTGGACTAAACTTCTGTACACGATCATTCTGCGAGTCAGTCACATAGATACGTCCATCATCATCCACAATGACATGGGTAGGTTGGTCGAATTGACTTGGTCCTGAGCCTCCAGTCCCCACCTTGTCTAAGAAGGTTCCGTTGGCATAGAAACGTTGTACTCGATCGTTCATTGCATCACAGACGTAGAGTCGCCCCTCCATATCAAAGGCGAGACCTCCAGGATAGTCGAAGCTACCGTCAGCAGTTCCAGCGGTACCAAATCGGAAGAGGAACTCACCAGTATTCTTGTCCAAGACCTGTATTCGATTGTTGATATAGTCGGTGGCATATAGCTTGTCCTCCCAGACCACAACATCAAACACACCAAAGAACTGCTCTGGGCCGGTGCCATTCTCACCCCAAGAGGCTATGAAGTCACCCTCTGGTGAGAACTTCTGGACCCTGCTGTTTCCATAGTCTGCAACGTAGACGAACCCTTCTTCATCCACCGTGAGACCTGCGGGGTAATCGAATTGGCCATTTCCAGCCCCACTTCCACCAAACACCAGAATAGGCTCCATATTCTCCGTCACACGTGTTACGCGATCCCGGAGGAAGTCAGTGATGTAATAGGTCATATCAGGAGCTTGAGCAATACCATACGCTATGTCGAACTGACCAAAGCCAGTACCATGCTCCAACGCCCATTGATTCTGAAAGGTGAACTGCTCAGTCGAATCAAAGGTGGTCTCAATGTCATCCAAGGGACCTCCCATTGCAGACGCACCGCCTAGTTCTACTGTGTTCCAAGGAGCAGGTATCGTACCCGGTTCGGTAATGCCTTGACCTCCCCAACCAAAGACTTTCCTGTCAATCCATTCGTCAGCCTCATAGCCAGTGTACACACCAGCGGTCTGAGAGATCGCCCGTTCCCAGCTCTTGATTCCTTGGTTCAACTTACGCACGTCAAAGCTCTCTGTCTCATGATTGTAGTCGAAGACAAAGACACCTTGTCCATAGGCGGAAGCGACGATCTCACCAAAGTGGTCATCGTCGAGATCCTGATGGGCGGTCACTGAAGTAACAGGAGCCCAAATCGCATCGCCACTGGTCCATCGTAAGGTGTAGGTATGCTTGAAACAAGGTATCTCCTCGAATAAGTAGACATGGTTATCCTGGCTGCCAGCCACGATCTCCATCCGAGTATCATTATCACTATCGATGACACACACCGAGTTCACTCTGCCCTTGATGGTATCGCCTGAGTCCCAGACAGGCTGGAATTCTATCCAGTGAGCGTTCAAACAGTATGGATATGCAGAGTGATCAATGTAATCGAAAACGTAGACCTTCGAGTCCCAGGCACCTGCGATGATCTCATCGTGGCTATCATGATCGATATCGTAGGTCACTACTGACCAGACCTGCCTGTCGATGTAGAGACCGCTATCCCAGACCAGCTCCCACTTGTGCGACATGGAGTATATGTCAAAGGGACTGTCTTGGTCACCAAGCTGCTCGAAAACGTAGATATGACCATCTGCGCATGCTGCGACGACCTCCAACCGATTGTTGTTGTCAGAGTCCATGAATGCGACATCCATGACATCGCCCTTGATGATACCATCGCCTGCATCGAAGATCGGGTAGTACTGATGCAATGGAGCCAGCCATCTGTAGATGTGGACCTGCATGTCGTTGAGATAGCCTCCAGCGGAAGCCATCCATTCGCTGTCCTCAGACACTGCTACTGCATGGGTCGAGCCACGTATGTTATTGGGCTCCCAGATCTTCTGGTACTCGTTGGTCAGGTTGAAGTCAGCCTGCATCTCATTGACGAGGGAGTCAACCGGCTCATCTGTGAACTCCTGCGCGACAGGGTCCCTACTTGAATCGGAGAGGCCTGCGGGCATGAGTGACAGTAGCATCAGGGCAACGATGCCCAACGTGATGAGTTTAGGTACTAGTTGCTTCATTTGGTATCACCCTCCTTCTTAGACTTGGTCTTTGATGATTTCGTCGTCTTCTTGGAGTCTGTGGCCTCCGTCTTATCGGCCTTCTTGGTCGTCTTCTTGGAGTCTGCCTTTGACTCCGTCTTGTCGCCGCTACGTAGAGACCCTACCTTCTTGACCGTGAACCGAAGGACCGGTGGTACGATTATCCCAGCGATGAACCCTGCACCACCAAGAATGGCTGCGAGCATCCAGAATGGATAGCCTTCTGTGATGGGGACAAGTGGGTTCTGGCCGAGGGCGACCTCCTCGTTGTCAGGTACACCATCGCCATCTGTGTCAGTCGAGGTAGGGTCAGTACCGTAGACCTTGACCTCGAGACCGTCGTCTAGCCCGTCTCCGTCTGAGTCAGGGTTGTCAAAGCCACCCGGTGCTGCGTTCCAGTGCCAGAGGCCAGAGGAGTCGTTTCCAATTGGCAGCGGGGTCATCCATGTCATTTCGAAATAGAATTCTTCACCGTCTGATAGTCCGTCTCCATCAAAGTCGTACTCGAAGCCATCAGCGATACCATTGCCGTTCTCATCCCATTCCAATGGATTCAGGCCATAGACGTATTCTAGGCCATCTGGGAGATAGTCGTCATCAGTATCACTATCGGTCACGTTCGTAGGATAGAGCGGCCACCAGGACTCGTTCGCCTGCGCGAGGAAGAACGGTGGCATCAATGCTTCCGGCGGCGTCGTGTTCGCGGATATCATTTCCCACGACTCGAGGGCATCACCCAGCTCATCACCGTCGGTGTCATTTGACATAGGGTTAGTATGAGTCACGAAGATCTCGTTGTAGTCGTTGATACGATCGTCATCCGAGTCTGCGTTATTCGGGTAGGTGCCATAGAAGAGCTCGAGACCGTCATCAAGCCCGTCTCCATCTGTGTCATTCAGGACAGGACAGGAGCCGTAGCGGAGCACGATGGTCAGAGCCTCGTATGGGAAGGTGATGATACTTACATTCTCAAGGATCATCTCAGTTCCGTCAAGCAGAGTATCCCCATCAGTGTCATTGTTCAGGGGGTCCAGTGGTACGGGATCGTGACCAGGCCAGCCTAGGCCTAGGTAGATCTCCTGTGAATCAGTGAGACCATCTGCATCAGTATCCATGGTGATAGGTGAGGTACCATAGTCAAGAACCTCATCGCCGTCACTTAGGGGCAGGGTCATCGAACCGTTCTCGTTCGGGTAGTCGAGCGAATCGTGATCAGTATCCCAGTCGAGTGGGTCGCTATTGAACACGAGCAGCTCCTCACCGTCTCCGAGACGGTCGTTATCAGTATCCCATAGCCGCGGGTCGGTATGAGCGTAGAAAATCTCGTACCCGTCAGTAAGGTCGTCATGATCAGTATCTGCCTCCAGCGGGTCGGTCAGGTAGATTAGAATCTCCTCACCGTCAGTCAGCCCATCATAGTCAGAGTCTCGCACGAGTGGGTTACAGTAGAAGAAGAACAGCTCCTCGCCGTCCGTTAGCCCATCTCGATCTGTATCATTATTGAGCGGATTGGTGCCATAGAGGAAGTACTCATCACCATCAAGCACCATGTCCTCGTCACAATCTGGATTCCGCGGGTCTGTATCCAACATCCAATCCTCGTAGTCAGGTAGGTGGTCATTATCAGTATCGGGATTCTGCGCGTCGGTTCCAGAGCCTCCTGGACCTATCTGCTCATACCCGTCCCTCAGACCATCAGAGTCTTGGTCACCGTTGGTGGGGTCCCACTGCGGGTCGCGAGCGAGCTCGTTACCATCAGTAAGATAGAGATAGACTGCGCCCCATGCCGTGTCATTGTCTGTATCTGGATTGCAAGGATTAGTCTTGACCAGCTTGACCTCAGGATAGCCCTCAAGGTCAGGAATGATGGCAATCTGTCCGAACACCTCGGTACCATCATGGAGGTCCCAGATGTAGTCATCAGTCGGAGCGAATGGGTCACCCCATCCACCTCCTTGATACAGCCATGCGACACAGTCCTCATCCGTATCCGCATCTAAGGGGTGAGTCCATCTGAAGTTGACATACTGATACATGGAAACCTCTGTTTCATTACAGTACTCCACCCCGTTATCCCATTCTTCACCATCAAGCAAACCATCGTTATCCGTATCAGGGTTCAATGGATCAGTCCTATCATCATAGGACACGCCACCGATAATGACAGACTCTACAGAGCCGTAAGTGCCCTTGGTGAGAGTCACGTCGTACACTGTATTGATCTCATACCAGTCGTAGAGCATATCCCCGTCGGTGTCGATAAGGAACGGAGAAGTATGGTAGACCTTGACCTCTTGATAGTCAGTCAGGTTGTCCCGATCGGTATCGTTCAGAAGCGGGTTGGTCTTGAAGGTCACGTGCTCCTCGTAGTCAGTTAGCAGGTCATCGTCTGAGTCGACCTTCCACGGAGCAGTGTTCAGCTCTATCTCAAGTTTATCATTAAGCCCGTCTCCGTCTGTGTCGGCGGACAGCGGGTCAAGGAATGTGCTGGAGTCAGCCAAGGTGTAGCCAGGCAAGGACCCGTAGAGGAGGGACATGCGGGTCTCAAAGTCGTCGGGGAGACCATCCTCATCTGTGTCTGTGAGGTCAGCGGCTTCTTCGCCATAGGAGCTGGAGCCCCATGAAGCAGAGATGTCGATGGTAGTCGTCCACGGTCCTCCGAAATGCGTTCCGAAGGATGTGAAGAAGAGGTCGATGCCAAAGTAAAGGGAACAGTAGAGAGTGATGTAGATGCCAATGGTTGACGTCGCTATATCACTCAATGTATGTATGATGACCGGGTCGGGGTCCGCCGCTAACGCCATGAGCGGTTCCCCTGCTAGTATCCCGGATCTCATTTCGAAGCGGAGGCCTACCTTGAAGGTCCCTTCGAATATCACGATAAGAAGGCGGATGTGTAGAGTCACACCTATGATGATGTCAAGCAAGAGGGTAGAAAGGGATGGAAGGCCCTGTCCTTGGTATTTCTTACTGATCTCGAATACGATGGATAATGTAAGGGTGATAGAGATTGATAGGAGCTCTGAGAACCACTCCATGATAGTCGAGATGACACCAGCTCCACCAGGTGAGAGGAAAGCCGATATGCTTAGGGAGAACGAAGCATCCAGCTCGAATCTGAGACCCCATTCACGTACATCAATGAATGCTCTATCAGTATTGGATGCATCCATAGGTGGAAAGGCAAGCTTTAGCCAAGCATGTCCAAAGAACTCGATAGTGAACTGACCCATGAGACCTTGTACCCAGTCGTTCCCGGTTGGGAGGAAGGCACAGACACCAAGGTCGATCTCCATCACAGGGATGATGTCTATGAACTTACGAATCTCAGTGAACTGCTCCTCAACGTCACCGAACTCGGACATGTTCTTTCCTCCGAGTACTGCTTGATTCATAAAGCTCTCAAAGGGAGTCTTGTCTATCTCAAAGTCAGGTAGGAGCTTGATCCGAAGAACTGCGCCAAAGCTCGCAAAGTCAGAGCCCAGATTGATAGGAGTTCCCAATCTGAATAGGAATACTGGAACCAGCCCTGTCAGTTTGTCTTGGACAGGAGTATTGATGATCCAGTCGAAGAACTCGCCAATATACTCATCCACCTCATACCACGCATCGAGGATAAGCTGGTCAACCATGGACCAGAGATCGAACATCTGTCTGGGTAAGAGCTGTGGCATCCATGTTGCGAAATCATGGTTGGTGATGTTGAAGCCCTCATCAATGAACCATTCCTTAATCTGGTCCCGAGCGTCCTCGATGGCACCCTGCATGTAATCATTCAGGTCCTCTGCTGCATCGATATGAATAGCTAGGTTTTGAAGTCCTAGGTCGATCATACTATATAACACGGTATCTATCAGCCATCCCATGGGTCCTCCGACACCGCTGGTCGGTGCCATCTCACGTAGGCCGATGTAATCCTCACTCTGAGCGGGAATTCCCAGACGCATGATAGGCATTAGCTCCTCGCCCTTGTCATCGTATTGCTTCTCTTCGATGACCCATGATTCGGTGAGGGCGGGATCAGTGATTGGGTCTGGAATATGTTCGCCTGTGTATTCTTCAGGAACGACTCCTTTTGCCATATACTCATTGATGTTATCAGAGAAATCTCTCAACACCGTCTCACGAAGGCATTCTCCTTTTGCAGCCCACGTTGGCTCGTCAGAAAGTGCCATTGTGTCAGCTACTTCCCAAAGTGCATACAAGCGCCCAAGTCGCACATCGATGACCTCGGAATCATCGACATGAAGGTTGGCAGGTTCACCAAGGTAGTCCTTAATGATGAAGGCGCTTCCAACGCCGAAGATATGCTCGATCCTTGGAAAGTCAGCTAAGGTTTCAGCAACAACTTTCCACGATGTGATTTCCTCTCTGAACATGAGACCGGCTTGGCAGCTTTGGAAATAGTAGATGGCATAGTCTGGGCGATACCTATCAAGTTCAGCTTCTAGTTGTAATATAGATGAAACATCAAAGGAATCAACAAGGATGCCGTTCTGGAGAAGAGGGTTCATCGAATCCAACAGCATCGCTCTTGCTTCCAGACACTCCTTGTCATAATAGATATGTATCAGAGCTGGAGTTGCCTTTGCGACCTGAGGTTCAACGACTTCCGGAATGGAAGCAGCTGAAACAGGGAACATCAATGATGAGCTTACAAGCATCATCACGGTAATAATGACGACTACCTTGCGGAGTCCAACCTTCATATTCATAGACATGTGATAATTCCTCCGAGGGAAAAACTAGAACGAGAGCAAGGATGAATGAACCTAATACCAACTGTAATATCTCGAGCAAGTTCACCAGATGTAGTGTGCATGGCGTGCTCTACTACTACACAGGATGGTCGCCTTAAACGCATCCTTATCTCCCAGCGAATACCATTATTCGTTCAATAGAACGATTACTCTCGGTTAGAATCAGTCCCATTTAACGTTTACCACAAACCAATTCTTCATTTATTTATAGCACAAGCTCAATAAATAAGAAGTTCTTGGAGGAAAACCAGTCACAGGTATGGCAAAAGCAAGAGGACTGGGGATATCCCCAGTCTAGATTATGATATGCTATCAATCAGAACTCAGTTCGTCATCTTCTTCATCTGATTCTTCTGGTTCTTCTTCTGGTTCTTCTTCTTTCTCGACCTTCTTGGCGCTTGTGACAACAGCCTCAGTCTTTCTACTACAGACAACAGATGGCACGAAGATCAATGCGAGGAGAATCATTAACAATGCAGCAGGAATAATAATCAAACTTTTTTCCTCCTATCAAGATTGGTTGTGGTAGTTGTGCATATATGACCATTCTTAACATTTTCGTAGAGGAATCTAGGACGCCTTGGACCAGTCATAGAGATTCTCCATAGCCTCACGCTCCATATCATGGATTAGAGTGAGATGAGGAAGGATAGGCTCCAATATGCATGAGAAGTCTTGAACCTCTCTTTCTGCCGCCGTGTAGAGTGGCTTCAATCGTAGAGTATTCTCTCTAACAGCGTCGAATGCCTTAATTCCGTGCTCCTCCATCTCCTTATTATTGTTCCACAGGATATCTCGAATCTCAGAAAGTGTTGGACATCTATCGGGTAGAATCATTTTGGCTAGTGAACTCCAAGCATCGGAGATCCTATCATAATCACTGCTTGCTTTTCTTAGGACCCCGTCCTTCAGGATATCACCGGCTTCAGACAGAAAATCAGAATAGATCCTCCTGAAAAGAGCTCCACCACTTCCCCCCGTCTCGATGTATACATAATGCTCGCACAAAGCACGTACCAGATTATGAGGCTCAGGCATCAATTTACTGTAGTTCTGTAGCTCCTTTTGCCATCGTAGAATCCCTCTAACACCCATGTTACTGATTGGAGGATTCAGCATGAATTCAGCGTTCTCTCGGATTGCATTTTGGATAATCTCAGGGAGAGGAGTCATGACTTCTGGCATCTCAACCGTTAGCAACTTATTCTCTGCAGGAAAGGGATGGTACTTTGATGCTCGTGCCTGTTGAAGAGAAGTTAGGGAGATAGTGAGAGGAGTAGCAAATCGATCAGAAACGTACGCTTCATTCTTTGCTTCATCGATCCCATATACCAAGACATTATGCATCCCAAAGTGATCATCTCCTCCAATCGAAAGATAGTTCAGAAAGCCTATATCCACACATACCAATGCTGGACAGTCCTGTCTCAGTACATCAGTCAACTGTTTATGTGCTCGTATCATTGATGTGCTCTTTAGGACCTTCCAAGAACCACCTAGCCTATCAATTGCCAGACCGAGAATAGTCGGGAAGCGACCTCCATTCATTCCACCAACAAATGGGACTGGAAGCTGTTTCATGTTCCAATAGATGAAACCCAATCCTGATGCAATTCCGACAATCATCTCTTCAGTGATCTTCAATCCCTGATGATTGAACAACTTCCACAGCGAACTGCTCATGCAATTTCTGCCACCTGGAAGATGCTCAAAGTCCAAAACCAAACGTTCATTGTTTCCACCCGCGATCTCTTCATTCGAATTCACACTATCATCTCCTTCATCATGAAACCTTGAAATTGAAACCTCTGCCTTCATTGACCTTCTCGATGAATTCATCAAGCCAGATTATCTGACTCTCAAGACCTCTAAGCGGCCTCTCAAAGAGGGCAACTACTACCTCGATCTCATCGCTACCATCAAACTCAACTGCTTGTTGATGACCAATCATCCGAGTAGGAGAGTCCTTCCTGATTTCCTCTATATTCCGCAATAGCTTGACCTGAGTGGAGAGAAACGCGATGTTCTCAGAGAGGTTCTCTCTATAGGTCACAAGTGCATCTAGGACCTCATTCCTAGTCAAGCTGCTCAATGCAGAGAGACCCAGATCGAACATTGTATAGCATCTTGGAGGACTACTCAAGATCTGCAGTATCTGCTCCTTCAGGACCTTGCTCCCTTTTCGTGTAAGAGAGTAGACCTTTTTTGAAGCCTTTACAGATTCATCTTCTTTAACGCCCTTTACAAGACCTCTGTTTTCAAGCTCGTTCAATGCTTTGTAGATAGAAGAGAATTGGAGATCGACCCAGTTGCGATATCCATGACGTTCTAGAAGGTCATTGATTTCATATCCATACCGAGCACCTTTACCAATCAGAGTAAGTACCGTGAGGTAGGTCGTAGGTAGTAACGAGTCTTTATCAGGCATTTGTTCCACATCTATTATACTAGTATAATATTTTTATTATGCCGGTATAATATTAATAAGAGTATCGGAACATTAGAATTTTACTTGTATGAGCCTTTACACAAAAGATGCAATGATGAATTATCTTATATACATACAATTCGGGCGAAACTGTGGACTACATATAGTTACTTCAGTAACTCGAATGGGGTTAAGTGTTGAAGATGGCAAATGACAGTCCCGACATGGGACAAATCCTTGACAAGGCCGAGAACCTGATGAGCAATTCAAAATTCAGTGATGCTATAGAGGCATTGGAAAAGGCCGTTTCAATTGATCCAAACAATCGTATAGTTTGGGATAACGTTATTATTTGCAATCTAGAGCTCAAACGTCCAAAGAAAGCTCTAGAGGCAATGAACTCGATTTTGAATATCGACCCCACTGCATACCAAGTGTGGGCTGATAAGGCATACCTCCATTTCTTGCTGCAGGAGGATGGTGAAGGTGTTGAAGCACTTCGCAATAGTCTCAAATTGAACCCAAGGAACTACCGAGATTGGTTTTTACTTGGATCAGTGTTCATGTCTAATGAACGATGGGATGACGCACGAGATGCATTTCACAACGCATTACAACTTAATCCAACGGATTCAGCTGTATGGTACAATCTTGCTGCAGTCAACTACATGATAGGTGACTTTGGAGCGGCTCTTGGAGCTGCTGAACAAGCAACCTCTATTGACCCGACCATGGACCTTTCAGAGGATGAATGGCTTGAAGAACTCAAGGATACCTTTGAACCTTTCACTGATAGCGATGATGATGATTTGATGTTTGACTTGGCAGCAGGAAGCTAGACTTCCTTCTTCTTGGTCCTACGTCTCTTTTTCTTAGGCGGTACCTCAGAGACGGGCTCTTCGATTTTTGCATCCTCAGAAGCTTGATTTTTTGATTCCTCGGGAGCTTGATTCGAAGCTTCGACGGGAGCTTCCTTTTTCCCAGAGTCGCTCCCTTCAACACCCTTCAGAATAGCCAGTTCCTTTGATAGGCTTTGAATCTCGTCCTTCATCTTATGATATTGTGCAGCTTGTAATGCCTGTTCTATTGCCTCTGTAAGCTGCTTCGTTTCTCTCTGGAACTCTGCGATATTCTGAGGATTGGTTGTTTGTTCTTTTCGTTTCGTCAAAACACCTAGTAAACCTTTGATTGCAGAAGATGTTTCATCTTTCGTTAACACGACTTCTTGCGGCTCAGTTGTTGAAACACTCAAGATACGACCGATTTGATCCTTCAGATGAACAAACTCATTCAATGCCAAAGCAAGAATCTCAACGACTTCTGCATCCTCTTCAGCGTCATCTATGCTTTTTTCCAATTTGGTAATTGCGTTGGTAAGAAATCCTTCTCGTTCTTGCAGTGATGATCGTTTCCTTTCAAGCCAACGCCACTCGCTTCTCACATTTTGAGTAAGGGTAAGTGCTTCTGTTATCTTCTCTTGGTATAGCTCGAACTTCTCCTGTGCTTCATGCCATTCTTGCTCAAGATTATCAGTAGCATGAGAAAGCTGATAGCTAAGGATGTGACCAGCTTGTGCTTCAGCTAATACACGACTCTCTTTGATGGCACGGGATGCTGCATTCCATATCCGCTCCAGCTCTACCTCATCCTTGCTTGATCTGCCCTCTCTATCAAACTCGTCTGAAATGACCATTATTTCCTTTGTAAGGTCTTCAATCTCTGATATTTTCGCACGGAGGAGTGAAAGTCCTAGTCTATCGTTCAACTCATTGGTCAAAGCCTCACGTTCAGAAGGCACTTCCAACAGAGCATGGGTATTATCAATCAAGAGTTGGAGTGCGTGCTCGTAGTCAGCCACGGCTTCATGATACTCAGCGTTCTGTATCTTGGCATCTCCCTGTTTTTGAAGATCTAAGACAGACTCAAGAACGTCATATGGAGATGTCTTTAGAAGACCAGGAGCATAGAGCATACCGTCCTCGGCGGATAAATCCAATGGTTGTTGGCTTAGGGTTATGGATACGATTAGAATCTTATCCGGAGTTGCCAAGAAGATATGTTGCTTATCTACTCGAACATGGAAAATCTTCGTGCCCTCAAGCTTGATTGTACCTATTCCAACTCCTTTCCTGAGATCCCAGATGGAAACTCTAGCAGTATTTGAGGATACCACGAGGTAGAGATCATTAGCCCACATCGAACCAATTACATTGCTTTCTAGAGCGGGTAAGGACTTGATCTGTGACCAATCTACACGATCCCATAACTTGATGTCAGCAGTAGTCAAGCCAGTAATTATGAAATGACTATTCCCAACTACCTTTGTACCCTTGTCTTTTTTCTCCAGGCGCTTGATTTCAGTGGGAGCTCCTTCACTTTCTAATTTCCAGACTACAGCTTCATCCTTGCTGGTTGATGTACAGATTATCTCCCCATCGCCCCAAAGATTGTTGATATCTGCCTTGAAAAGCTGCCAGCTTGAAGTATCATGCGATTCCTTCTTAATCGATACTAAGCGACCCTCCTTAGCGCCAACGTACAGCGAATCACCACGAAGTGTAGAGGTCACAGCAGAATAGCTGAGTTCAAACCATCCAATCATACCCCATGAGTTCTTGTTCCAGACATAGACTCGCTTTTCACAAGTTGCGTAAACTTGATTATCATCAACATGAACAGCCAGAGGAGGAGAACTGGTTTCACCTAGTTCAGCAACTAGTTGCCAGTCATCTCTTGACCAGACCCGTACCTTCATGTCATCGCACGCGGCATAAACGTATTTATCGTCGACATTTAGATAGACAGCGTCGCCCTCAAGTTGAGCTTCAACATGATGTTGCAGACGCGGTGAGGCCGCGTTACCTCCCGCTGATTTAGCCATAATATTCAGTCCCTACAAGTACCTTGAACGCTATTAAGTGAGTTTCGTTTCACAAATGATGTTTTAAGACTTTATTCAACCGTGCAAGTATCTTCTTTTGCCTTAAAAATGCCTAATTACTGAGGCTCAGACAGGTGATAAAGAATTAAAGGAATAAACACAGAACACACTTAAGACATACATCGTCTCAAGTAACGCCTATTGGAGGTAGCTCATTGGACACTAACAAGTGGAGACGAGAACTTGACAGAGTCTCGGAAATGAAAGGAATGCTGGTATCACTCAATCCCAGCCTTGAGGAACAGACAGGCCACCAAATTCGCCAGCTCTATGATGTCTTTGCAAGTCTTTCGAAGACAGACAACGAGCTGGGCACAGCTGGATTCATGGCAAAACGGAAGTTTCAAACTCAACGTGATAAAATAGACAATGACCTCGAAGATATGTTCATGAGGATTGTACGTGAGTTCGCCGAGCTGTTTCGAAGAGAACATAGAGACATCATGGGATTGCTCCCAAAGCTGCAAGAGATGAAACCTGCAGAAGCGAAGGGCATCGCCTCAATCAGCCTTCCATCTGTAGGTGCAGGAGATATGGCAGATTTCGAAAGGCTCTACGAATTTGGAGAGGTTTTCTCCAAGAAATGCATTACGCTCAAGAATGATATGTCCAGAGAAGTCAAAGACCTCCTTGATGAGAACAATAGAACTGTTGAAACCTTTGAGCGGCATATCACTATTGACAGGGGAGAAGTTGCGACCAGCGTTTCTAATGAGGATGTTATTGGTCTATCTGTTACAGACCTCATCACTATGAATGATAAGCTCAAAGCAGAGAAGATCTATCTAGATGGCCGCAGAGGCGAAGTAGGCCGCATGCTTGGTGTTTCACTCATTGGTGATATAGAATCGCTTCAGGCATGGGTCGAAACATCTACTCGACTCGGGTTGGATTTGCCAATGGACTTCTCTCAGAAGCTAAGGATTCTAGCGAGAGAGGCATCAGGTGCTGAGAACCTTACAACCCTAATCAGTCTTGAGAGCCAAATGCATGCTTCAAGACTCCAGCTCGCAAATATGTTGAAGGATCGAATCATCAACATGAAGCACGAAGTAACTACCAAGTTTGTTCAAGCTGGAATACCAACGACCGCGGATATTATTCCACAGGCACCTTCAATGGTAGTCGAGAATCAGGAAGTTCCAAGTCTATTATCATCATACCAGAAGATGGTAGAATGGGAAGGTCAAGTAAAGATATCCCTCAAAGACAAGATAGAGGAACTCCTTGACGATGTAGAGAAGGCCACCGATCAACCAGAGGATACAGGTATCGCAGATGTTGTCGCAACGAGGGAATTTGTCGCTGAGTCAAATAAAGCACTCAAGAAAGGCGAGCTCGATAAAATGATCGATATCTATCAGAAAGCCTCTGCAATGTCGGAAGACCACAAGAAGCACGTGAAGGACCTAATCAGATCATACCTCACACGTTTCAATGAGCTAGCTACTTCTGCTGACAGAGTGCTTGATTACGCCCAGCTAAGCAAGAAGGCTCCCAAAGTCGAGGAGCTAGAGGGTGGCATTGTCTTTCACATACAGTCACTTGAGAACCTGAGGAATGCTGTCGAGAGCGGCGTTGCCACTTTTCGAGATGCATGCCAACAGGAGATCGAAGCAATCATTCAGGATTTGCAAACCATAAAGCCAGCCTACGCAGAGATATTCATGCCTATCATTACAGAACTTGACGAAGGAGAGGTACGAATCAGGCGGCTCAATGAATTCGCAGAGATTCGCTCAGAGATGCGTACAATAAAGGAAACCATCCTAGCAAAGGCAAAGGAATCGCTTGAGAACCTCAGATACAGATTGGGTGTCAAGATCCGACTTGCCGCAGCCAAGCTAATGGGAGCTGGCGTTGAGATACCAATTGAGGTGCAGGATGCCATAAGTGAACTGAACAGCATCGGAGTGGCTGCTGAAACGGTGTTTAGCCTTCCGCAACAAGCCAGAAAGATGATCGAGCTCTATGAGAAGAAGATCACTGGAAACGTACTCGAATCCCTCAAAGAGGAAGCTACAGCCCTTCAGGATTCGTTCACCAAGGCAGCTTCAATCGGCGTACCATTAGGTGAGGAACTCACCATTCTAATGAACATCATTGACACACCACCTACGGAGCTAGAAGAAGCAGCTGACGCCTTTGACAGACTAGCGGGTCTCACTACATCCAAGGATATACAGAAGCGTGTGAGGGAACGCGGAAATGATGCCTATCGCCAGATCAATGGTGCAATATCAATCTTCGAGGAACAAGGTATGCCTGATTTCGTTAAGAGACTGAAGGCATTACTTAACCAAGTCCCTCAGAAGATGCAGGCAGAGTCCAAGTACATCACTGAACCCCTTGAGGTCTGTTTGACTCTAGCTAATGTTCAAGATGAGATGCTCGGAGTCATGAAGAGCATCGCAGCGAAGGACAAAGAGGCACATGAGAAGGAGATTCGCGAAAGAAGTAACTATTACTCAACAATCGAGCGCGTCTATGAGAATCATCCCAAGGACTTCAGCAAGTTAATCTATCCTGTCGATAGGATGATCCAGATAGAGAAAGACCTAGAATTTGCTGATCAACTCGATAAGGCACTTGATTACTTCAATGAACTCAGAACACTGAGAACCGAGTGGGTTGACAAAGCAGAGAAGATGGATGACTGGCACAAGTCAATGAAGATGTTCCTGACAGGATATAGTCCAACAGCTAGCATCGATGAAAGAGAGAAGTTCATGGATGATGCGATCAGGAAGATTAGAGAAACCTATAGTAGGGAAGACATAAGCTCATATCTAGCCTGGGCCATCAGAGAGATTGCTCACTCAATGGCAAAAGGAAGAAAATAATCTAAGGAGATAGAAACAATGTCAAATGGTGTTACAAGACTCGGAGAAGACGAAACCAAAGCAGCCGAGGTCTTCGCAATTGGTGTGGGAGAGTGTGGTTCCAATATCGTTGGCTCATACCTTAAAGCAAGCAAAGACAGGCGACTCCCATCAAGAGTCCGAGGATATCTCCTTATGAACACAGACAGAGCAGACCTGACTAAGGTTCGTTCAAAATATGAGATTCCAAAGGAACACACCATGCTCTACGGTGCAAGTGAGATTGGTGTGGGTGGTCGTTTCATGGATGGCTATAACGCTATCATAGAATCGAAGGATATCATCTTCGATCAACTAGGAGATCTTGGCTTTGAAGGTGTTTCAGGTTTCTGTATCTTCACCAGCCTCGGCGGTGGTACAGGTTGTGGCGGAACACCTGCTATCATCGAGCTACTCAAGCAAAGATTCCAAGAAGAGGAAGGACGACGTATCTTTGTGTATGTCATCGGAATCCTACCCTTCGAAGGACAGTCCAGTGAAGCCCTCAACAGTATATGGGCAGTATCACGATTGCTTCGTGCCCAGCTGCAGGAGAGAGGAGCTGATCTTACAATTCTACTTAGCAACAGAACCATGCTAAAGCGTATTCTGCAATCGAGAAGAGCTGATAGCGTTGACTACCTCCAGAGAGAGTTAGAGGTTGACATCGCGGATATCGACTCTATTGAAACAATGGTACCATCAACACTAGATGAGGGTGGAGAGTTAGAAGCTAGAACTGAACAAGCATTCGTCGAGCTCGTTAACCCACTCGCACTTGACGTCGTTGAAGCTATGCTTTCACCAGGAGTATATGAACCCAACAAGGATGTCTTCCCGACCACAGACCTTGCAGACTATGCGCGCAAGCTTGATCCAGTGGTCGTTCCAGCACTCTACCAAGATATCGGATTAATTCCTGACGCAGGTAGTATGCCAAAGCAATTGAAGACTATGATTGATTATGCAGTCAGGGAATGCAGCTATGCTGATGTCGGTGATGAGCCAAATGCTGAATCTGTCTACTATGTGTTCTCAGGACCTAGGCATATCAGCAAGGCAGAATATGGTATGCATCTCAAAGAAGCGCTTGACAAGTTCATCGCTCCTGGAGCAGCAATCACTCCTTGCTATGTGCAGAGACATACCAAGGATCCCAAGACCGACTTACTTCTCCTGCTAGGTTTGCCAAAGATACCTGAGCTTGTGCAAATCATAAACGAAGCCACGCAACTCGTCAATCTACACAGTGGTGCTTCACCACTCAAGCAAAGCTGGTTCATGCGATCAAAGGGTGTCCAACGCAAGGAACTCGTTGACGCGATTGCGGACTTCCGAGAGCTATTCAGCTACTATATGACACCAGGATCTGGAGATATGCAACAGGGCGTGTGAAACCGTGTCTGACTCATTCAAGACTGAAGACCTCGTCGATAGGCTTCTACTCGTAGTTACCCTCAACTCTACACTGATTCATTTTCTGATCAGCTCGCAGGTTGAAGGCTATGTGGACCCTGATAGGGTAGATTCTCTAACACAAGGACTGATCAAGACAAGGTCTTGGATCGAGGAAGCGACTACCTCGGAAACCATCCCTGCATCGACTTCAAACATCCTTAGCCTCATCGTCAAGAGGTTGACCCAGATTGAAAGCATCCTCCCCAAGCTTTCAGAGAAGGCAAAACAAGCTGAACAAGGAAAGACTCCAGCTGCAGAAATTCTATCACTTCTTGAAGGAAGTGGACCACAGCGAGAAAGCCAAATAACTGGCGATCAAAGAATTGTCCCAGTCGTTGGCGAAGAAGGAACAATTGTTCCATTGGTTTCGGATCAGCCAGAGGTCCCACGAGAGCCCTACAAAAGAGTCGAGATGGAAAACGATGAGTGGGGCATCATAGGGCAGACCCAGATGCTCATCCAGCAGTACAGCAAACGCTGTCATGTTCTACTACCTACCTTTTGGATGGAAGCTCTACGAGAGCTCCATAAATATCAATCACAATCACAGTATCTCGGAGACACTATTGAGATACCAGCACGTATCTTGGCCAAGATCGTCAAAGGACTCCTAACTGAGGCACCAGGTGCACGATTGCTACAGGACCTCTCAAAGAAAAGGCCTCAGGAGAACTATCTGGACCCATCAGAGTCTGAACGTATCAACAGAGCGGTTTCTAAGTACTTCCAAGGTCTTGAAGGTGTTTTGACCGAGAATATGCCTTCCCCGAAAGACAAGATAATGGAAGCACAAAATGCTTTTGACGGATTTGGATGGGGTGGTCCAGAACTTGAAAAGCGGTTGATAAAACGTATAAATCAGCAATGTGAGGAAGCCATGCAGAGCGCTGAAGCGACGACCGATGTAGCCAGAGCAGCTGTCTATGCAGAAACTACGAAACTACTCTGCAAGCTGCAGCATGCCATTCTAGCTGAACCGAGACTACGTGAGATTCTAGCTGAAATGAAGCCATAGTAGACAGTATTGCTCGCATGCCTCCATGTCTGATTCAGATGCGTATCTCATATAAGGGATGATTTTCTTCACTCGGTAAAGCCTACGATAATCGAGGGAACGAGATGAAAGGTCTTGACACTATGCTTAACCCAAAGGTCACTGCTGTGGTGGGTGTTTCCACATCGAACCCCTTCTCACCGGGTAATGTGATCTTCAGAAAACTGTGCTTCGAGAATTCCTTGCCAACATATCCCATCAATCCACGTGGTGGTACAGTCGAAGGACAACATGTCTACAAATCACTAATCGAAGCTCCTAATGATATCGAGATGGTCGTCATCTCCGTTCCAGCGAAATATGTTCCAAGTGTTCTAGAAGAGTGTGGTCAGAAAAAGATAAAATCTGTTATAGTCGTTTCAGGTGGCTTTAGCGAAACCGGAGAGTCAGGTGCAAGTCTGCAGGAGGAGATTATCCAAATATGCAAGACATATGGAATTTCCATGGTTGGACCGAACTGCATTGGAGTGTTCGTTCCCGACCAGCTTGACACGTTCTTCCTTCCATCAGAACGTGTGGCTAGAACAAGAAAGGGATCGGTAGCCCTCATATCACAGAGTGGAGGGTGGTTGATTGAAAGACTTGAGGAGTTTGCCTCTCGAGATGTAGGCATTGCTGCGGCGATATCAATCGGGAATGCCGCACAGACAAAGGTCTATGATTTCATTGACCACTTTGGGCATGATAAGAATGTTTCAGCCATAGTCTGTTACATAGAAGGCTTCGGTGAAGATGAGGGACGCACATTTGTAGATGTCTGTGCACGGGTTACAGAGAAGAAGCCAGTGATTGTACTAAAAGGAGGACAATCTGAAGCGGGTCATAGAGCGACTCAGAGTCACACCTCGTCACTTGCAGGAAGTACCGTTGTTACCTCTGCAGCATTCAAGCAATTTGGCGTTATCGAAGCGGCTGACGAAGACGAAGTCATGGCTTACTCTAAGGTCTTCTCATTTCCATTCAGAACGATGGAAGGCAATAGAATAGGTTGCCTAACGGTAAGCGGCGGTCATGGCGTTATCGCTACAGATGAAGCTGAACAATACGGTCTTGAATTTCCACCCTTCTCTGAAGCAGATCAAACTGCAATGAGGGCGACTGTTACACCAGCCTATCAAGGGATTGCTTCCTTCCGTAACCCATGCGACCTGACAGGAAGTGCTTCAGATGTTGACTATGAGGGAGTGCTCCGAGTGATGTTGAATATCGACTACGTTGATGCTGCATTACTCCTACTATTACCGTACGCTCCAGGGATTTCTCTTCAAATTGGGGCTCGTGTCGCAAATGTTACAAAGACAAAGAACAAGACCGTTGTTGCCTATGTCCCAGATCTGGACAAGTACGAAGTTATAATCAGGGGCTTCGAGATAAATGGTATCCCCTGTGCAGATACAATTGAAGAAGCTGTGCAGATGATTAATGGGATTCACAAACGATCCGAGTACCTTCAACGAATCGGCAAACTCTAGGTAGATGCAGTTCCTTTCGCGATCTTTAGGTAGTCGATATCTAGTGATTTCAGGTGCTCCTTCAATTCACCTTGGATGATCAAGGGGCATCCAGCAAGATCTTCGATTTTCTGACAACCAGTCAGATACATTGCCGTTCGTAAGCCTTCAAGATGAATCTCGATCTCTGCAATTACATCTTCAGTCGTGCCGTTTACAGCGGGTTCCAAGAAGGGATACGCCATACCGGCTGCTGTGGCTCCTAGTGCGAGGGATTTTGCAATATCAATACCCGACCTGATGCCACCTGTGGCTATGACCTCTAGGTCTGTCACATCCTTGACCATGATGATACTCAACGCAGTTGGGACACCCCAATCCCAGAAATCAAGACCAAGTTGTGCCTTTACTCCATCATTCTCATTCAATGCACGATAGTACTCAACAGCTGCCCAGCTTGTTCCCCCGACTCCTCCAACATCAACGGCAGAAACGCCAACAGATTCGAGAGCAGCTGCAACTCGGGAGGAGATGCCAGCTCCTGTTTCCTTTACCATCACAGGTACGTCGACAGCATCAACGATAAGGCCAATGTTCTCAAGAACGCCTATGGAATTACAATCACCCTCAGGCTGAATGGCTTCTTGAAGTGGATTCAGGTGGATAGCAAGAATGTCTGCATCGATCATCTCAACAGCTCTAGGTGCGACATCAACATGAGTAGCCCCAATGTTTGCGATAATAGGGACACTAGGAGCTGAGTCCCTCACGATTCTGAAGGTTTCAGCGAGCTTAGCATCTTCGATACCAGCTCGTTGGCTTCCAACGCCAATGGGAATTCGCTTTGCCTCTGCAGCTTCAGCGAGTCTCTGATTAATGATCATTGTATCAGGGTGGCCTCCAGTCATTGCCGCAATGACAAGTGGAGCCCCGGCTCGTAAGCCAATGAAATTCGTTGTCAAATCGATTTGATCCTTATCAATCTCAGGTAAGGCATTATGAATGAATCCAACATCCTCCAAGAGAGTTGTCCGATTGCATTGTACATTTTCTTGCAAGCAGATCTCTATATGCTCGATTTTCCTCCTCTTTGTCTGGATGGATTCTTCTAATCGATCAGACTCAGTCATATCGTTAGGCTTGCCTTTTGACATTGATTTGCACCACATTTGAACTCTATATTCTTTTCAAAATAAAGCTAGCAGTTCGATGATTAGGAGTTTTGTCAAAGAATGATTGAATCACTTGCGCGAGGCGAAGTATTTATTCAAGAATGGAATGCTTTCTTCAGTGGTGCCAGTAGATGGACGAAGAAACAAGATACAGAGTGGAAAAAGAAGACGAGGAACTTGATACGAAACAAGAGGCTAAGGGATTCCTCCGACCACTACCAGAGCCAGAAGTTAAACCAAGAATGGAGAAACGCGGTAAAGGAGCAGTGACAAAGCTCCTAGGAATCACCATGTATGAAAGGAATAGAGACGCTCTGATAATCCTCGTCATGCCATTATTCGTGGGATTAATTGACGCAAATCTCTACGCGCTTGTTATCATTGATGTCCTTATTGATTCAACTATCTTCCTCTTCGTTATACCCGCCATTGCAGCGATTCCTGTAGGTCTAACAGCTGGGAAGACAAGTCACGGATTGTTTGGAGGAATCATATGTTCATTCTATTTTGTGATATTCCTAGAACTATTCTTTATCACACCAGCAATTATGGCTCCGGATGCTCCATTTGGTGAGTTCTTCTTTGCAGGTTTGTGGCTCAGCTTCGTTTACATCTTCTTCGTGATCTTCGCATCACTCCTTGGAGGCTTAATTGGAGCACTGGCTAGAGAATTCTTCTAGACTCACAAGCAGAAAGATTGATATTGATAGTTTCAGCGGCTCGGTTGCATGAGCCGGGTCGGAGTATTAATCAGCGGCAGAGGAACAAATCTTCAGGCTCTGATTGATGCACAAGAACAGGGGATGCTTGGTGGCCAGATTGTTGTAGTCATCAGCAATAAGAGTAAAGCTCAGGGACTGGAACGAGCTCGAAAGGCTGGAATAAAGACTGTAACGGTGACAAGGAAAGAATATCCCCAGCGCGAGGATTTTGATAGACAACTGCTTTCAATCCTTAGACAAAATAATGTTGATCTGGTCGTTCTAGCAGGTTTCATGCGTATCCTTACGAACATCTTCATCTCAGAGTTCGCAAATAGGATAATCAATGTACATCCATCTCTGTTACCCTCATTTAGAGGGGTGGAAGCACAATGGCAAGCTGTTGATTTTGGTGTCAGAGTGTCAGGGTGTACTACGCATTTCGTCAGCTTAGAAATGGACGCAGGGCCTATTATATTGCAACGAGCAGTGCCGGTTCACCCAAATGATGATGGTGAATCCCTCTCAATGCGGATATTGAAGGAAGAGCATGAGATCCTCGTTGAATCTGTTCGTCTGTTCTGTGATGGCAAGCTCAAGATAGAAGGTCAAAGAGTTATCATTGTGGAGTGAGAATCATTATGTGTGGAGTTCTAGGAATTCTCGGAAACTATCCGATCCGAGCATCAAGAGATTTACTGCTGCTCCTTACTCATCGAGGTCAAGATGCTTCAGGGCTTCTCTGGTCTGGAGAAGAAGGATTTGTCTCTAGTAAGACAATGGGCAGTCCATCAGTAATTGAAGTACCTGAGAGTGAAAGCAGTATCATAATCGGCAGCACAAGGTATCCCACTTCTGGAAAGAAGGTAGCCACAGAGGACGATTTGAGAACCTTTGTTGGTCCGTTCTGTTCAGCAACACTTGCTCTCACACATAATGGAAATATTACAAACATGGGACAGGTTTCTGAGAAGCAATACGATTGTGATTCTGAATTCATAACGGATAGGCTTGCACGTCATCTATCAGAGAACAACAATGATCTAGCAAAGGCATTCAGATTGATTGACAAGGAAATCGACGGAGCATACAGCCTGATTGGAATCCATGGAGAAAGAATGTTCGCATATCGTGATTCAAGAGGATTCAAACCTCTTGTGTTTGGACGAACAGCGGATCATACCTTCGTTGCTTCAGAGAGCACTGTTCTTGATATGGCAGGAGCCAATTTGGAACGCGATGTATATCCTGGCGAGTTATTGATTTTTAATCCAGATATGTCGATGGAGTCCCATTCAATCTCTCAAGGTAAGTCACACTCACATTGCTTTTTCGAGTACGTTTACTTTGCCCACCCTGCAGCAACGATGGAAAGTCATCTGGTGTATGACACTCGATTTCGCTTGGGAAGATCTCTAGCAAATAAATTCAAGAAAATGGGACTCGAATTGCCAGATTATGTCGTTCCAGTACCCGATACAAGTAGACCCTCAGCCCAAGCTCTTGCAGAAGAGCTTGGTGTCCCCATGAGAGAGATTATTCTAAAGAATCGGTATCTTGGTCGGACATTCATCGCGAGATCACAAGAAGAACGCGATGCAATGGCAAAATCGAAGTATATCTATCTTGAAGATAAAATTCGAGGAAAGAGCATCCTCGTCGTAGATGATAGTATCGTCAGAGGGACCACTGCAAAGATGATTGTCGCAGATCTTAGAAAGAGAGGTGCCCAGACAGTCTATTTTGCTGCGACTTGTCCGCCACAAACACACCCGTGCTACTATGGGATTGATATTGCTACCGATAAGGAGCTCATTGCTTCCGATACTGACATCCAAGGTATTGCTGAATATATTCAAGCAGATGCTCTAATCTATCAAGACATGGTAGGTCTTGTCAACGCCATAGAGATGAAAGACCTCTGCCTTGCATGCTTGGATGGCGATTATCCCACTGAGCATGCAAAGAGAATTCGAAGAAGCATCGAGGAGAATGGTGCGTCTGTAGATGGCAGGGACTATGAGAGGTCACTAGAATGAAGATTGGAACAATAGCAAGCCATAGCGCGTTGAATATCATTGCAGGAGCAAAGGCAGAGGGTTTTGAAACTGTACTTGTGTCAACTCCTGATAGAACTGAGTTCTACAGGTCATTCAATTTGGATGGAGTAATAGTAGAAGTCGATGCATTTTCAGAGATTCTTGATTTAGACTTGGAGGATGTAATTTGGATCCCACATGGTTCCTTTGTTGCCTATATAGGAGCTGAGAAGATACTGGAGTCTACATTGCCACTCTTTGGTAACAAACAGTTACTGAGATGGGAAGAGGATCGCCAATTAAAATCAAAGCTGCTTAGGGAGGGAGGATGGAATGTGCCTCATGAGTTTGCATCCGTGGAAGAAGTAGACCGACCAGTCATTGTGAAGACCTATGGAGCCGCTGGAGGTGAAGGTTATTTTATTGCAAAGGACAAGGAGGAAATCCATAGGAAACTGGACCCCGAGAAGCAATATTCGATACAGGAGTATGTCGTTGGTACAAAAGTATTCGTGACCTACTTCAATTCTCTTGCTCGACACCGATTAGAAGTATTTGGAGCAGATATCAGATATGAAACAGATGCTGACGCGAATCTCAGATTTGATGATAGACCCTCCTTCGTTGTGATTGGGAATCTACCAATGGTTCTCAGAGAATCCACGCTGCACCAGTATTACGAACTTGGAAAGACCTTTGTTGAGGGATTCGAAAAACTTACGGGTCAGAAGCTACCCGGAGCTTTCTGTATAGAGACAATCATTGATAGGAACCAGAGAATCTGCGCCTTCGAATTTAGTGGACGTATTGTCGCAGGGACTAATGTTTGGATACCCTCCTCACCTTATTCATACCTTCAGTTCGGAGAGCAAATGTGGATGGGGAGGAGGATTGCACGCGAAATAAAAGAACTCAAAGGGGAGGATAGGCTTAATGAAGCGATACTATAGCAAGACTTACAAAGCCACTTCTTACCCCAGCCATCTCGTAGATGAACGGGTGTTCGGTCTTGAGGAGATGATATGACGAAGCCTACGATTGGGATGCTTGGGTCCCACAGTGCAGAGGAGATAGCAGTTTCAGCCAAGTCACATGGTTTTGCCACTGCTGTCGTCTGTCAGAAGGGGCGAGAGAAGCTATATTCTGTATACAACAAGCATCTCTTTGATGACATACTCATTCTCGATAGTTTTAGAGACATATTGCTCGATGAGAACCAGCAATTTCTCAAAGACCTAGATACCCTTTGGATGCCAAATCGCTCGTTCAGCGTATATGTTGGCTATGATAACATTGAGAAGAACTTTGAGCTTCCAATGTATGGAAATCGGAACATATTGCGTGTTGAGGAACGAGGATTTCCAAGGGATCAATATTGGCTCCTAGAGGAGTCAGGCGTACGTATTCCAAAATCATACCAGCCCAATGAAATCGATACCCTCGTAATCGTTAAGGTGCAACAAAAGGACAATCCATTAGAGAGAGCATTCTTCTATGCCACATCTCCGAATGACTATGACAATATCTCACAATCAATGATTGCTAGCGGAACAATTCGTGAAGAAGATCTAAATGATGCCACTATCGAGGAGTTCGTTATTGCACCACGTTTCAATGCGAATTTCCAAGCATATGGCTTGAATGATGTGTTTGGAGATCTTGATTTCGTTGGATTTGATGATCGAGTTCAGACGAATCTTGGCGGTTTGCTCAATCTACCTGCAAAGGATCAGCTAACCCTTGATTTTATTCCCATGAATGAAGAGGTTGGTCATAAAGGTGTGACCATGCGAGAGAGCAAGAAACCTCTTGTGTATACTGCAGCAGAACAATTCATCTCCGGTGTGAAGAAGCACTTCCCTCCCAAGATGATTGGACTATTCTCTCTACAAGGAGCACTTACGGAGAGATCGGAATTCATCGTTTTTGATCTTAGTCCTAGAGTCCCAGGTGCTCCATGTGTTGGCCCCACAAGTCCAGAGATGAGGCGACTCAGTCTCAAAATGAAACGACCAGTTGAATCGCCTTTAGACTTGTGTATGATAGAGATAGACAAAGCGGTTCAGGACAAGCGTCTTGATGAAATCACTACTTGATGAAATTGAAATGAATGAGGAACGTGGAAAATGGATCTAGTTCATGAAGGTAAAGCAAAGAAAGTCTTCCGTGACGAGGCATCATCTGATAATGTCATTATTGAATTCACAGACAATGTGACTGCTGGTGATGGAGAGAAGCATGATGTTATTGCAGGGAAAGGTAAGCTTGCATGCGATTTGAGTGATTTCTTCCTTCGATTTCTAAGTGCGAAGGGAATTGACACCCACTATATCAAGAGGATGAATGAAACAAGCTTGCGATGCAAATTGGTCACAATATTACCCTTGGAGGTTGTCTGCAGGAATATTGCGGCTGGTTCTTTTTGTAGAAGATATGGCATAGAAAAAGGGACTGCTCTGGCTTCACCACTTATAGAATTCTTCCTCAAAGATGATTCCTTACACGATCCTCTGATATCAAGCGATGCGGCAATTCGACTAAAGCTGGTAACACAGGTGGAGCTTGAATTCATGAAATCTGTTGCATTGTCAGTCAATCACTATTTATCTGAACTTCTGAAACAGGTTAATCTCACTCTAGTCGATTTCAAGCTAGAATTCGGTAAAACATCGAAAGGGACCATCCTTCTAGCAGATGAGATTTCCGGGGACACAATTCGTGTATGGAATGAGAAAGGCGAGTCCTATGACAAAGACCTCTATCGCAAAGGTGAAGGGGACATCACCGTGGCATATTCATACCTGCTCGGAGAGCTCAACAAAACCAAACAGAATGACATCAAAATCAGAAACGAGATACTTCACGTTATGATAATGCCAAAGGATGGTATAAAGAATCCACCTGGAGAAGTAACGAAGACGGCTCTAGTGCGTTTGGGATTCTCCTATCCAAACATTGTGCGAGTTGGTAAGATGTTTGAGATTCAGATAAACCATCCAATCACCTCTGAGATTCTCAATCAGCTTACTCTCATGAACATGAAGCTCCTTTCCAATCCAATCGCAGAAAAGCACGAAGTGAGGCTGGATATGTGACGATAGCTGTTATCAGATTCCCTGGAACAAACAACGAGAATGATATTCTCAGAGCGTTAGGTACAATTCCAGGTGCGGATCCCTACCTCGTTCCAAGTCGAGCTGGAGCAAAGGCATTGAAGGGAGCTGAGGGTATTGTGATTCCAGGAGGCTTTTCCTATGGGGACTATCTACGAGCAGGAGCAGTCGCTTCTGTTGGGGATATTCTTGATGGTGTTCGCGAAATCGCAGGAGGAGGCAAGCCAGTTCTGGGGATATGTAACGGATTCCAGATTCTCGCAGAAGCAGGATTACTTCCAGGAGCTCTACTACCCAATACATCTGCCCATTTCATCTGCAAATGGATCTATCTAAAAATCTGCAAGAATACTAACATATTCTCAGAAGGATTAGAAGAAGCAGTGATTCGAATCCCAATTGCCCATGCAGAGGGTAACTACTATTGTAGTGATCAGGACCTTGAAACCTTGAAAGGTGGAGCTCGAATAGTATTCAGGTATTGTGATTCTGAAGGAGATACGAACGATGTATCCAATCCCAATGGCTCTGTCTTCAATATCGCGGGCATCCTGAATGAGAAAGGCAACATCCTTGGCATGATGCCACATCCTGAACGAGCATCTCGGGCAATCTTGGGCTCCTCAGATGGGCTTGGTATTCTAGAAAATTTCGTTCGAGCGACAAAGGAGGCATAGAGGCATGCTGACTAATGACGAACTCGTCTATGCAAAGAAATACCTGGGACGAGACCTCACACAAACGGAGCTCAACATGCTTGATGTTCTATGGTCTGAGCACTGCAGCTATAAAAGTAGCAAGAGATGGTTCCATCATTTCAAGACAGAAGGTAAGAACGTATTCCTAGGAATTGGTGAAGGAGCGGGACTTGTAGACATCGGTGGAGGCTATCTAGTTGGGGTCGCGATGGAATCGCACAATCATCCAAGTCAGATTGACCCCTATAATGGTGCGGCAACGGGAGTAGGGGGGATTATTAGAGATGTCATATCCCAAGGATGCAAGGCCGTCGGACTAATGAACTGCCTTCGATTCGGGAACCCTGCAAAGCCAAGGAATGCTTATCTCTTGGAACATGTCGTTCGTGGCATAAGCGAGTATGGCAATAGTGTTGGAATCCCAACGATTGGTGGTGAAATCGAGTTCGATGATTCTTACGATGAGAATTGCTTGGTGAACGTCGTTTGTGTCGGCGTCATCAAGCCTGAATACGTTGTCAGAAGCAGCGCACGAACTCCTGGACATCACTTGGTCATGTTCGGCTCAACAACGGGGAGAGATGGCATTGCTGGAGTCAGCTTTGCTTCCGAAACATTCTCTGATGAAGAGGAAGAAAATAGATCTGCTGTGCAAATAGGAGATCCACTTTCAAAGAAGATTGTAATCGACACCCTCACTGAATTAGTAAAAGAAAATCTACTTGATGGACTACAAGATTTCGGAGGTGGAGGAGCTACATCTGCAGCAGGTGAGCTTGCGAAGCAAGGTGGTAATGGTGTAGAGGTACATGTAGACAAGTTCCCACTCAGAGAGTCTGATATGGAATCTCATGAGATCATCATCTCGGAATCCCAGGAACGTATGCTTGCCATTGTTGCACCGGAGAAATTAGATCGAGTACTTGAGATTCTAGCTAAGAATGAAACGCCACATGCAGTCATTGGGAAAGTTACTGAGGAGAAATTCTATACGGTCATAGAGAGGGGTGAAGTCAAGGCAAAGCTGCCGATAGAGCTTCTTGTTGATGGATTCCCTGAGCCAGAACGTAATGTAGGAGCTCTTCCTACAAGGAGTCCTGGTATGGGTTGGTTCCAAGAACCTGAGGACTACAGAAAGGTACTACTAGATCTTTTGGACTCGTTGAATATATGTGACAGGTCATGGGTGTATCAGCAATATGACCAACATGTTCAATCCAACACGGTTGTGGATATCGGGGAGAATGCAGGCGTTCTTGAATTCCCCACAGGCAAGCTTCTAGCCTTCACTAGTGATTGCAATTCAACTCATTGTCTACTAGACCCGTTCCATGGAACGGCAAACTCAGCAGCCGAGTCATTGCGAAACCTTGTTGCGATGGGAGCGGCACCCATTTTCATCGCGGACTGCCTGAATTTTGGAAACCCTGAGAGACCAGAGTCCTATGTACAATTCGTTGATGCCGTCAGAGGCCTTGGTCAATTCTCACACGATTTTGATATTCCTATCATTGGTGGTAATGTATCACTATACAATGAAGCTATAGTAGAAGGAGAGATTCGAAGAATCAACCCAACACCACAAATTATGATAGCTGGGATGATCCGGAATGGTGGATCTCCAGTCAGAAGAAATCTAATTACTCCTTGGGCAAATCTCTTCTTGGTTGGCGAAACACACCAAGAGCTAAATGGAACTGAGTTTCAGAAACTTCAGATTGGAGAGGTCAAGGGACTTCCGCCGCGGTATAGACCTCAAGATGAGAAGAAAGCGATGAATGCGATTCTCGAGGCACATTCAAGGGGACTCATCCGCTCCTGCAATAATCTTGGAAGAGGCGGTCTTGCAATTGGACTGATGAAAATGGTTCTGAATAGTTCCTATGGATTCAAACTGAACATAGAAGGAGTTCCAGGAGGTGCAAGGAGCTTCGCAGAGAAGCTTTTCTCCGAGAGCGGAGGACGCTATATTGCTGAGGTCCAAGAAACCAATCAACCAGAATTTGTATCAATAATGGAATCTGCTGGAGTCGAAACATGTGAGATTGGACTTACAGTTCAAGATCACATCGCAGACTTTGGTAAGTTCTCATTGTCAATGGAAGAAGCATACAGTGCTTTTCGGAATGGGCTTCGAAAATATATGGAGTAGAGGAAAATGGCAGATGTGCTAGTCATATCAGGAAGCAAGAGCGACGAAAAGGTGATCAAGAAGACCACAGATACTCTTGACGAGTTAGGAATCGCCTACAAAGTAGAGATCGCTTCGGCTCATAGGGAACCAGAACGAGTAAAAAGAATCGTTGAGCAATCTGATGCACGAGTGATCATTGCGATTGCTGGCCTTGCCGCAGCACTACCTGGAGTAGTTGCCTCTTTCACAGATAGACCTGTGATTGGTGTACCTGTATCAGCAGCCTTGGGAGGGTTGGATGCCCTTCTCTCAATTGTGCAGATGCCAAAAGGTGTTCCTGTAGCTACGGTGGGTATTGATAATGGTCAGAATGCTGCTCACCTTGCTGCAAGAATCCTAAATATCCGAACTGCACCCACAGGGAAGCCTCCTGCGACCTACGCAGAAGCAGGCGTAGATGAGTATCTCGTCGGACAGGGGCTTGCAGTGCTTGGAAAATTCGTGAAGGAATCCTTCAAGTATGGAGAAGTAACCCAAGATTATGGACATTACGCTAACACAGTCAAGATCAATGATGATCTTTGTATCGCTTTGTCAACGGACGGAGTTGGTAGCAAGGTCCTCATCGCGGAGCTGGCAGGTAAGTATGATACAATTGGGATTGATTGTGTAGCTATGAATGTGAATGACCTGATATGCATAGGGTCGATGCCAGTTGGTTTTGTAGACTATCTTGCTTCAGAGAAGCCCCTACCACCTGATATCCTCGAACAGATAGGCAGTGGACTCCTGCAAGGTTGCAAAGAATCCGGCATCCCAATACTAGGAGGAGAAACCGCAATCCTGCCGGACATGATTAAGGGAGCTAAAGGAATTGGTCTCGATCTTGCAGGAACAGCAGTTGGCATATCGCACCCGAGTGAGCTAGTAGATGGCAGCAAGATAGTGCCAGGAGATGTGATTCTTGGGATAGCGTCTAATGGGATTCACTCTAATGGTTTTAGTTTGGCAAGAAAGGTCATACTCTCAAAATATAATATCGATGAAATGTTTGAATGGGGTACAACCGTAGCGGATGAACTTCTACGTCCGACCAGGATTTATGTCGAGCACTTCAAAGCCTTGAGGAAAGCAAAGATTGATGTACGAGGGATTGCACATATCACAGGATCAGGTTTCAGAAAGATATTGCGACTTGGACCCCATAGATATAGTATCGCTGAACTTCCAGATATTCCACCCATCTTTGATCTTATCAAAAATGTTGGGCAGATTGAATGGCAGGAGATGTTCACTACTTTCAACAATGGAATTGGACTAGTAGTCATTGTTCCACAGAGTCAACTGGGACAAGCGATAGATGTTCTACAAGGCTTGGATGATGTCTTTGAGTTGGGACATGTTGGAAAATCTGACGTGCCAAAGGTCGAACTTATACAGTATGGAGTTACGATAAAATGACACGTATCCTATTGGTAGGGAATGGGGCAAGAGAACATGCATTGGCTGCGGCTCTGACAAAAGCGGATGTTGAAATCATCGCACACATGGACAAAGTGAATCCGGGCATCGCAGCACTCGCAAAGGAAGTAAGCATCAACACATTGATGGATCCTAGGAAACTGCCAGACCTAGAAGGAATTGACTATGCAGTTATAGGACCTGAAGCGCCGCTCTCGATCGGTATGGTGGATTATCTAGACAGCAATGGGATCGAGAGCATTGGCCCTCATCAGATTACAGCACGTATTGAGACGAGTAAAGCATTAGCTCGAAGGGTGCTTGAGAAGGTTGCAAAGACAGCAAATCCACAATTCGAGATAATAAGGAGCATTGATGCGCTTAGAAAGTTCGAGGACAAGATAGGAGTCGAGAATCTGGTCGTCAAACCAGATGGACTAACTGGTGGAAAGGGTGTCAAAATCTTTGGAGATCACTTCAAGACTAGGGACGAGTTGGAAAAGTACGCAAAGTCGTTGTTAATTGACCATGGTATAGTAATCTTGGAAGAGAAGATGGTTGGAACTGAGTTCACCGTACAAGCTTTCTCTGATGGAAAGAGACTTGAGTCCATGCCTCTTGTACGCGATTACAAAAGAGCGTATGATGAAGACCAAGGTCCAAATACTGGGTCTATGGGTTCATACTCGAGAGAGGATCATGGACTTGGATATGTCACAGATGATGACCTTGCTATTGCAAAGGATATAATGCAAAGAACCATACTGGGTCTAAAGAAGCAAACAAGCAAAGAGTACAGAGGCATCCTCTATGGTCAATTCATGAAGACCTCCTCAGGAATCAAAGTCGTTGAATTCAATGCCAGGTTTGGAGATCCGGAGGCAATGAATGTTCTTTCGATTCTAACATCCTCCTTAGATGATGTGTTCCAGAGTATGATTGATGGAGTAGTAATCAAACCTGCCTTTGAGAAGAAAGCCACTGTCTGTGTCTATATTGTGCCAGAGGGATATCCAGGTCCAGATGTCATAAAGGACAAGCCAATCAGTTTGGTTCCAGGCATGGAGAGTGAAGTTTACTATGCATCAGTATATGATAAGGATGGAGTGATTCACACCACTGGAAGCCGCGCAATTGGTATACTGGCAAAAGGGGACTCAGTGCCTGAAGCAAGACGTATCGCATACAAAGATGCTGAACGAGTAAATGGAAAAATCAGATACCGTAGAGATATCGCTCAGGGAATCAACTAACGGAATCACTGTCACTAGTCAACCAAGAGGTAATGGATATAAGCAAAGGTCTTGCGAAGCCAGCTCGGAGGTTCATTGATGCCAGATCTAGTGGTTGTTATTGACTATGGAGGACAATACACGCATCTCATTGCACGTAGATGCAGAGAATTAGGAGTCTTCGCGGAAATTGTGCCGCAAGATCAACCACTTGAATTTGGCAACTCCTCAGATATCAAGGGCGTCATAATGTCGGGAGGACCTCGAACCGCAGGGGCGAGCGACCTTGATTTCCCCTTTGATCAGAATCTGGCTTCGCTAAAAGAATATGGCATTCCTGTCTTGGGGATTTGCTTCGGACATCAGCTCCTAGCGATCGCAAGTGGAGCGAAACTTGCGGCAGGTGGAAATCCGGAATACGGTAGTACGATTATATCAATCAAGGATAGCTATTCGATCTTGAGAGGACTCAGCAATGGACAGAGAGTCTGGATGTCACACAGTGACCAGGTAACGAGTCTACCTTCGTCCATAGCAATTCTTGCTACTACTGGAGATGGGCATGTCGCTGCTTTTGAGGACCAAGAAAGCAAACGGTTTGGAGTACAATTTCATCCTGAAGTATTTCACACACCAAATGGGATGTCAGTTCTGGATTCCTTCTTAAGAGATGTCTGTGGATTCACGGAGCAGTGGACACCAGAGAGCCTTATTGATGACATCATCGAATCCATACGCGTCCAAGTAGGCAATGGACGAGTGCTGATGGGAACAAGCGGAGGAGTCGACTCGACGGTAGCTGCTTTCTTAATCAAAGAAGCGATTGGAGACCGACTTTATTGTGTATTCGTCGACAACGGCCTTCTACGGGCGGGAGAAGTAGAGGAAGTTACCAAAGCATTCAAAGAGATGGGATTCGAACACTTCGAAGTTGCTGATGCTGGAAAGGAATTCCTCAACGGACTGACAGGTATAGAAGATCCAGAGGAGAAAAGGAGAATCATAGCTGATACATTCATTCGTGTTTTTGAGAGAAGAGCAAAAGCTCTTCAGAAAGAGTACGGAGAGTTCGATTTCCTTGGGCAAGGTACTATCTACCCGGATAGAGTTGAGAGTGCAGCGACGGGAAAAGCCACAGCAGTGATAAAGAGTCACCATAATGTAAGATTACCTGAATGGATGAAGCTGAAACTTGTTGAACCACTAAAAGACCTGTACAAGGATGAAGTTCGACAAGTGGGTCTGAAGATGAATATCCCTCCCAGAATGATCCACAGACAACCATTTCCTGGACCATCTCTTGCTATTCGCATTGGAGGGCCAGTAAATGAGGAACAACTGTCCTTACTGCGGCATGCGGATACCATACTACAAGAGGAATTGGCGAAAGATCCAATCTACCCTTCGGTATGGCAGTCGTTCTGTGTTCTCTTACCAGTGAAGTCAGTTGGGGTGATGGGAGACGAAAGGACATATGACCAAGCAGTAGTAATCCGGATTGTAGAAAGTCTCGATGCGATGACAGCATCAGTTTCAAGACCATCATGGGACATTCTTTTAGATATCGCATCTAGAATAGCCAACGAAGTAAAGGGAATCAATAGAGTTGTCTATGACTTAACAACGAAACCACCAAGCACAATTGAGTGGTATTAGGTTCATTTCGGGGGCAATGATTTCACAAAGGCTATCGACTCATTGATGAGCGATTTCATAGTATCTTCATCAGAATAGATGGATTCAGGGATAGTAACATACTCTCTCATTGCGCGTCCTTTCAATGGTTGAAATTGTTCAACCTCATCATTATATCTCATTAGATCTTTCTGTTTCTCTGCAGGTAGTCTGATGAAAACGTCATCTTGGAAGACTCCTGCAAACATCTGCCCATCATAGAAGAGGGCATATTGACCGAACATCTTTCTCCTTTCGAAAGGAATGTGGTCGACCAGTTCCTCAAGCATGATGAGAAGTTCCTCCGAAGGCTTATTCCAACCCATCTTCATCAAATTCCACACTATTCCCCAAGAATAAATAAGGTTGTCACTTAGATATCGAGCTCTGAAAATGAGAGGAAAATTGATCTATCCCTATACAGATGCCTTGCGGAATTATGAGTTCAAACCAGAGCATCCTCTCAAGCCGGATAGGCTCATGCTCACGTATCTCCTATCAAAACAGCTTGGACTTTTGGATAAGGTCAGGGTCATTGAGCCCTCAATCGCAAAACGTGAGGACTTAGAGATGTTCCATTCCTCTGAATTCATTGATGCTGTGATACGATGTGGAGAGACCTCATGTGTGGACTATAGGCACGGACTTGGGACACCTGACAATCCGGTCTTTCCAAATATCTACGAAGCTGCTGCGCGTTACGTGGGAGCAACCTTAGATGGGATGGATGAAATCATCAAAGGAGCATCCAATGCATTTGTCATCTCCGGAGGGTTGCACCATGCTCAGAGAACAGAGGCATCGGGATTCTGTATCTTTAATGATATCGTTCTCGCGATCATGAAACTACAGAAGAAGAAAGATTGCAGGGTCATGTATGTCGATATTGATGCTCATCACGGGGATGGTGTACAAAATGCCTTCTATCGATCCAAGGATGTCCTAACAATTTCAACTCATCAGAATGGCAAAAACTTCTTCCCAGGCACAGGATTCGTGTACGAGTCGGGAGGCGGCGATGCGATTGGGTACTCAGTTAATGTACCTCTCTCCGCGGGGTCTTCCTCCGAAGAATTGATTTCAGTTCTGGATGAGATCATAGTGCCGTTAATGGAATCCTACAAGCCCGATCTTCTCGTCAGCCAACTTGGTGTAGACGCGCATTTTCTTGATCCTCTAGCACATTTAGCATTTTCATCCTATGGATATGAAATGGTTGTGAAGAAGCTTAGAGATCTCTCATCAGACATCTGCAAGATAGGCTGGCTTGCAGTTGGTGGTGGAGGATATCACCCAGTCAATGTAGCGAGATTATGGACACTCTTCCTTGCAATCATGCTGGATGAAAAAGTTCCACAGAATCTTCCTGAGGAATTTATGGAGCATTGCAGGGAACTGGGATATACTCATTTTCCAGAAGGAATACGAGATGAGGCAGAAGTCGTACAACAATATTATCCCCGTTCGGTTGTAAAACTAGATCTTGAAAGAACGATTCGCCGAGTAAAGGAAACTATATTCCCATATCACGGCCTGTTCTAGCATAATCAATCATCCGCGTTAGCAAGCTGTACATCTATCCAACGTCTTACTATCTTTGTTACAAGATCAGATGCGGAAACCAAGATGATGGCATCAGCGTCCTCTGATAGCAATGAGGAGGGATCAACTCCAGAGCGTGCTATTCTAAGGAGCGGTGTATAGCATAGTAGACCCAATGCCTCAATGATATTCCCTGAATCATTCCCGGCTATCCCGTACCCTTGACCAAGCTCCTCAATTGGATCGACATCACTATCAGCATCAAAGAGGTTCATCAGTAATCGTTCAGTCCCAGAAATGATGACGTCTGGTTCCACACAATCCTCGAAAATATAGGCCTCACTTGAATCAAATACAAGAGAATGAGTAGCCTCAATGTCATTGGCCTGGAAGCATATGGTCAAGTCTAAGAACGATTGTTCAGTGGTATCCATGAACGCCTCGAATTCTGCCTCTGAGATCTGATGAAGTTCTCGTGCCTTCTCGATGCTCAATGATAATGCGGCTCTTGAACCATCTACAATGGGACCCAAATACTCCATAATCATGAACTGGTCATGATTCAAATCACGAGCAACGGCTTTCAATGTGGATAGAAGAGTCTTCCTCTCTTTTTTCTCGGCCAAAGGAATCAACTGCTGCTCTTACTGAATACATATAGAGATGTTGCTATCGCCACAGCAAAGAAAGAAAAGTATCCTCGTTCACAGGATATCTGGTAATCTTCATGACGACGGACATTCATACACAACTTGGTCTCAATAGAATGGCAGTGCATGAAGTAGACGAGAAAGATCTCGCAGAGCAGGTCGATCTCCTAATTGATCAAATGAATACCTTTGGCATCAAACGTGCAGTCCTGAGTCCCTCGGACCCATTTGATGGGAATAGGCTCTACAAGAAGGCTGCAGATATCTACCCGGACCAGCTTCATTTCGCATGCACTCTCTATCCAAGACCGATAGAGGATTCTCGTCGCACACTGAAACGATATATCGATGCAGGCTGTGTTGCCCTGATAATGGACGAGAAGCTGTATCATCCTCAAGACCCAGCAGCAGATGCTCTTGTCCAAGCTGCAGTGAAGAATGACCTTGCTATCTACTTCAGGAGTCGTGAACTCAGAGGAGCAAATCTCGGGTTCGTCGATCGTACATCATTGATTCATCCTGAAGGAAGATTCGTCGTGCTACACATGGGAGGGCTCTTCTCATTCCCAAATGTAATACCACTCATCACACGGCAAAATGTCTGGTTGGAAACCTCCTATACTCTTACTCGATTAGTCGAGTCGCCAATGAGAGTCTATCTTGATGCATTGGTTCAGGATATTGGGGTACGCAACCTAGTCTTTGGATCAGGGCATCATACAGAATATGCCCATCTGCAAGCCTCGTTGAATATGATAGATCTCAATTATGAACAGCAAAGGCTGATTACAAAGGAAAATGCTTACTTCGTCTTGGGGCTAGGTTATAGCTAGATATCTATCTAGTCAGATATTCATTCAATGCAAGCTGAAGTGTTCGTTCATCAGGTATCCCTATGATTTGTTGATTTCCCACAACAGTTGTAGGAAGGGCATAGATGTTCATCGTTTCCATCAACTCCTGATTGCGATCAGCAGGTAGTTCAATGATCCTGAAGTTACATCGTGGTAGTGATGTTTCTGGATCGTTCAGCATTCTATCAATCTCCCATAGACCATAGCGCGACAGTCCACTATTCGAGCTTGTAAAGACACGAATCTCTACGATTGATTCGGTAGAGTCATCTAAGGAGGCCTCGTCAGCTGGTTGAGTTTTCGATGAGTGCTTTCTATGTGCCATTCAACAGACCTCCTTGAGAGTTTCCTTTATTCTGCAAAAGTGGGCGGTTTCAACCTGATTTCTTCTGTGACTGAATCTATTGCCTTGATCGGTATAGCTTCCCATGTGCTGTTTAGGGTCTGACTCCTGTTTCGTTCAACGATAACCATTGGACCATTGGCATCATCGACCCAGAGCTTCTTTACGCGACCAATCGGAAATCCCCTGAAATCGGTAACCACTTTATTCTTCAACAACCAGTTCATTCGTTCGTCTGTCATGTCTGCTCGTTGACAATTGAGGTGTAACCACTCAAGAGGATGTGTACAACCCACATCAATCTCTATGTAACACTCACTAGGGTATCAGGAAGTGCATGTTTGGCAACACGATCAGTAGACCCATCAACAGGGGGAACATATACCAGACAATATAGTTTCCAGGAGGTGCTGTAAAGCGATTCACCTTTTGTGGAACGAAACGGAAATACCCGTTTGCAACTGATTTCCAAATCCATAACGATTTCTTCTTTGAACAATAAGGCTCGATCAATGCTAGATCAACCGATGCGCCCATGGTTCCTGCTAATACACTCGCAGATATGCCATCCAGACCAAGTAGGATACCTATCAGGAATAGTCCCTGTATGGCAAATAGCCACATGAAAGGAATCCATGAAGCTACCTTGCCAAAGAAGAAACCATTGAGCTCAGTATAATGATAGTAGCCTTGACTCGATATGAGGTGTTCCCCAAAGGTGCCAATCATGAGAATTGATAGGACTTGGATTGATACTATCCACCCATATAGATGCCATAGGATCCCAGTTGTCAAAGCTCCGAGAGCTATGAAGGTAACTGATAGTAAAATACCATTGCGACGCGACACAGATACTCACCCTCTCATTTTGAAACTCTTTGCTTTAGATACTGCTTTCTTTGCCTTATCCTCAATGAATCGATAGATTTTGCTATTGCCACGCTCAATCTTGATCATCTCCCTTCCTTCAAGGCTGCTCTGAATCTGGTCGATCATTTCAAGAACTTTGGAGATAGTGCGACGGTCAGCTCCAACTCGTCGAGATAGCTCAGCGATGGTCAAGGGGATACCTTTTGCTAGCTCCTGCAGCACATCACCCAAGACATCTGAAATACCGACACGATTGCGAATAGGAAAGGACATAATGATCAAGAATGGAAGTATGAACTCATCCATATATACATTATTATGTACACTTAACTATGTCGTCATAATTATGGAAATCTACTTAGGCCTCTGGTGTTCATCAAAGCCCCACTCAACGATGGTTTCATTTCCATCGGGAATGACCGAGCCACCAATGCAGTATCCCATTGCGCCCATGAGAAGCCCGATTATATTCATTACTCCACCTGTGACTATGTAGGTACGTGAATCGCTGGTTTGCGTGAAGGAGATGTCGACATCAGAGGCTCCGATGATGGAATCGATATAAATCGTATAATCACCGGGATCGATTGCTATGAGTCTTCGTTGTTCATAAAATGAGCCATCTGATGGACGATCAGCTAATGTCAATGTCATATTGATAATCGTCGCATCAAGGGTGACATTATTCATGATGCGAACATTGACATACACCGATCCGTTATGACCAGGAGTGACAATCACTGAAATTTCAAGCTCGGGATGATATCCAGGTCGGTCCCAAATGTCAAATGTTGCAGCATCACCAGGTAATGCGATAAACCCAGTATAGTGATAGGGAGCCATTACGACAATTGCTCCACCCAATATCAGAATGAATGCTCCTCCAAAATAGAGGAACGCTTTCTTGCTTAACCAAGGACTACCCATTGGATACCACCATGATTTTCTGAACAAGAGCGAATATAGATGTAACGAACAGGACAATTGATTGCGATTATTGATGATATCGACAGAAATGTAAGGCTGAATCTAGAAAGTAAGATATAATGACAGAGTTCAGCGAGTTAGCAAGTGTTCTTGATAGCATCTCAGCAACTACGAAGCGGAAAGAGAAGACTAGGTTGATTGCAGGATTTCTAAAGGATATACATGATGATGATATTGAGATCGCTGCGCTCCTCTTAGCAGGCAGGATTTTTGCTGAAAGCGACGAACGTACGCTGAATATGTCGTGGGCCGGGATACTCGGGGCGATTCAGAAGGCCATGGAGATTGATATCAAAGAAATTGAGAAGCATTACAAAGGAGATGCCGGTGAAGCAATCGCCTCTGTATTGGAATCTACTAATATCCCAAGGCAACAAGTACTCTATGTAGAACCCTTAACGCTTGAACTAGTACAATCGACGATCAGGAGGATTGCCTTGTCAGAAGGGAAAGGGTCTAAAAGTGAAAGAGAAGCGCTCCTGTCGAATTTACTCCAGTCTGCCTCACCAAGAGAGATTAGATATCTAGTTGCGCTATTCCTTGGGGATATGCGTACAGGGGTATCTGATGCAATGCTCATCGATGGCATCTCAGAAGCATTTGATATAGAAGGAGACCTTCTCCGTCGAGCATGGAGCTTCTCTGGCGATATTGGCAAGGTAGCTCGAGTTGCTAGCTTCTCTGGAATCGAAGGAATCTCAAAGATTGAGATTCAGCTCTTTACTCCCATCAAACCAATGCTGGCAACTCCAGGAGATAGTGTTGGTGAGGTCCTTTCAGATGTATCTGAGAGATACTACTTGGAGATGAAGTATGATGGTGCAAGAGTGCAAATCCATAAGCAATACGAAGAAGTGAGAATCTACTCCCGACGTTTAATCGAAGTAACTCAAAGCTTACCTGAAATAGTGAAGATAGTGAATGAAAGGATAAAGGTAGAAAGCGTGATACTTGATGGTGAAATAATAGCAGTCAATCAAGAGGGAGTACCTGCACCATTTCAAGAAGTCATGAAACGCTTTGGAAGAACTCAAGAAATCGAGGATGCAATGGCGGAGGTCCAAATCCAGCTTTTCGTGTTTGATATTATATTGAAAGATAGTCAATGTCTTGTTGATAGTGATTATGCATGTCGAAGAGATATTCTTGAATCAACTGTCCCAAGTGAGCTCATAGCCCCTCGGTATACGTTCTCTTCTCTACATGAAGCTGAGGAATTCTTTGAGAGCAGCAAAGCATCAGGACACGAGGGTGTGATGATCAAGAAAGGCTCATCGAACTATATACCCGGAAAAAGAGGGAAGTATTGGTATAAGATCAAACATACCCTACCCACTTTAGATATGGTGATTCTTGCAGCCGAATGGGGTCATGGAAGGCGTAGCAATTGGCTTTCGGACTATCACTTGGGGGTTTACGATGAAGACAGTGGTGAGTATATTATGGTGGGCAAGACCTTCAAAGGTCTTACAGATAAGGAACTAGATACTATGACCAAGGAGCTCCAAGATATCGCATACGAATCCAAACGAGGGCTTGTGAGGGTCAGACCAGAGATTGTAGTAGAGGTGATTGTTTCTGAACTGCAAAGTAGCTCCACCTATGATGCAGGGATAGCACTGCGTTTTGCACGGATTAAGCGGATTCGACAAGATTTGAATCCCAAAGAGATCCTCACGCTGAAGCAGCTAGAGGATTTATTCAATTCTCAATTCGATTTCAAAGCTAGGTGAATCAAGAATCGCACTACTTGTGTGGTTTATATATATCAAAAAGACACATGCAGTGCGCCATCACCTTTCAAGGCAAGGGGAGTCTTATGAGGAGGGCTCAAAGAAAGGAATCCGATATATCAGCGTTGATTCCGAAGAATCACTTCGCATCAGTAGGATTATTTCGTGAAGAGCCACTGGTTAGTTGGCCATTCACCAAAGCGGTTCTCTTCACCGCATATGATGTCTTTCGATCTTCAGACTTTTGGCTCGATACTATAATCAAATCCGGAAAGACTCTCAAGGAAGGACTCGTTGATTTGGGGTTCCCAAAGGCAAACACGATGATTGCCGACACAGGCATCTTTGAACTTGAAGCAAAGAAAGCAGGAATATCCAAGGAGCTTGGGATACCAATAGATATCGACCTTTCGAACGAACAAATCTTTGAGGCATACGAATTGTCAGGGGCAGATTACTTCGTATCACCGGATGAGATAATATTAGCAACCGATACGAATACAGAAGCCAATGAAAAAATCAGAAGGATAAAGGATAACACCATCGAACTACTTGAGGTTGCTGATTCAAAAGATGTGATTGGAGTGCTGCAGGGGATCAGAAGAGAGAGGGCCGAAGACCTGTTTGATTTCTATAGAAGCCATGGAGTTGAGAAATTCGCGATTGGAGGTTTGCTCCCACTCTACTACTATGATAAGACACTCTTCAAGGATGTCCTAGTGTTCACGAGAGCTCTTACAAAAGATTACTGGCTTCATACGTTTGGTCTGCCCAGGATTAATCTACTTCCATTTTACCTTCAGGAGATTGGTATCGATAGTGTCGATACATCAATGATACTCTATCTTACTATTAGACGAAGTTATCTTGTCGATATCGAATCTAGACCAGTGAGATTAGCTGATTTCAAAGGATGCTCATGTAAAGGATGCAATATACTGTCATCTGGGCTTCAATCATACGAAGCGGACTTCTTTGTGAATCTCTATATCCACAATGTACTGGAAGCTTCGCGTATTGCCTTAGAATGCTCCAAAGGTGTTTGGCATGCAATAGCACGTCAAGATACCGTTAGCACTCATAAGGAAGAAGAGCCAACCATAAAGAGAGCGTCTAAACCATTGAAGGACTATAATGGCCAATGGGTCACTGCTGACAAACTGCTTGAGGACCGGTGAGATTCATGCTACTTCTTGTTGAACCATACACAGAACGTATGAACACGAAGGAATTTGTTCGTTTTTGCGTCCAATGATAGCTCAGCTTTGAGGTAAGGTTTTTACTGAATTCTAGAAGAGAACCTAGCATATATCTTCTTTTGGATGACATTGACTTGAACGGTAACTTTTATAGGTCAATCAGTTGGCAATCGAAGCATACGCACAGGAGCAATTGACCATGTTCTGGGTATTAATATTCCTGATTCCATTCTTGGCAATCATCTTGCTGTTCTTCATCTTCTGGATAGTACAAGAGGGTAGCCGTTGGCAGAAACACAGATTCCTCGGAGGATTCGCACGATTCATTCAATCCTCTGCAGGACGGGCTTTTGGTATTTTCGCATTCTTGACCTTCGCGATAGTACCTGCCACCCTTATGCTAATGGTAGGGGTATGGTGGGATGTTCTTGCAGAAGGTTCAGCTCCAAGCAACACTGTACCTGTCGTTAACACACTGCTTATCATGTTCGTCTTGCTTGCTGCAATGATTCCAGTCCTATGGAGCAGCTACAGAACTTGGAGACAAGCAGTCAGAAGCGCCGCTGATGTTAGGGTACGAACTACCCAAGGCTAAGATTAGTCATCGGGATATTCGCCCGGACATATCGAGAGATGGATGCCCGAAGAACCGGGCATCCAGTTCCTTCTATTTCTGAATTCTGTGAGCTTGTTATGCATGAAAAGTGTAGATTTTGGTAATGGATTTCATGTGGTCATTGGGGGAGAATTCCCTCTTTGCAATACACCAGTGATCTTGTCAGATGAAGTGACCGTTATCGATCCTGGATGTCGTCTTGAAGATTTGAGAGCGTTCCTAAAATCACATTCGATTGATTTCAATGAGATTGATAATGTAGTGCTTTCACACATCCATCCAGATCATATTACGCATGCGGCTAGAATCCAACGATTGGCAAAGGCAAAAATCATAGCCAATGAAATCACAGCACCTTGTTTCAACGACAAGGAAGAGATGAAAATGCTCCTTGGGTTCCATCCAAAACAGAAGGTTCGTCCATTCTGGGAACAGCTCGTAAACGACAGGATGTATGGTGCCCTTGATGACGGGAGTGTAGATATCGTACTTCAAGATAGAGAAACTCTTACTCTTGGAAATGTCGTGATGAGGACATTGTATACGCCAGGACACCTTCCAGATCACATGTGCTTGGAGTTCCCTGAAATAGGGTATGTCTTTGGAGCAGATATTGATTGCACAGATTTTGGTCCTTTCTATGGTCATCCAAGCTCATCGATTCCGCTCTTCAAGGAATCAATACAGATGCTTAGAGATATGGAATTCAAGGGACTTATCAGTGGGCATCTAGCAGACCCGCTGGTTGAGGATTATAAAGGAGCTCTGAAATCCTACGAGCTGCAAATCGACATGAGAGATGACTTTGTCTTGATGGCTATCTCAGGCGGAGCTGGCACAATTGACGAAATTACAATGACTCCAATAATATATCGCTCGCTTTCCAATCTAGTATTCTTGCAATTTGAGAAGTGGATGATCGAGCATCACGTGAACTCATTAGTTGTCGAAAAGCTAGTAGCAGTTGAGGATGATCGATACATAGCTAAGCAGACGCCTTCATCCTAGGTGATTCCTCGATATAACAATGTTTAATCTGATTTTGGAAATTTCGACACTTCCACAGGTTTATATCTAATTAACAATAGTAAATGACGGGGCATTGAATTTTGCGAGTTGAATCAGATAACAGAGCAAACCGTTTGTCAGAAGAGAAGAGTCCATACCTACTACAGCATGCGCACAACCCAGTTGATTGGTATCCTTGGACAGAAGAAGCATTCGAGAAAGCTAGAGCCGAGGATAAACCAATATTCCTCTCAGTTGGCTACTCTACCTGTCATTGGTGTCACGTGATGGCTCATGAATCGTTCGAAGATGAAGAGGTTGCTCAGCTGATGAACAACGCTTTTGTCAACATAAAAGTAGACAGAGAGGAAAGACCCGATATTGACATGATCTATATGCAAGTGGCACAAATGATGACTGGACGTGGGGGATGGCCACTTACGATAATCATGACTCCAGATAAGAAGCCCTTCTATGCAGATACATACATTCCAAAGACTGCGAGGTATAATAAACCGGGTTTGCTTGAGCTTATCCCAAGAATCAAAACTCTCTGGAAAACAGACCGTTCGAACATCAACGATGTGACAAAAAGAGTATTGGATACTCTGAAGGAGAAGACAGTTGCGGACAAACATGATTTGAGCGATTCCACCTTGGACTTGGCCTTCAAGGGTTTTGAGGAGAGATTCGATGAACTCCGAGGTGGTTTTGGTTCGGCGCCGAAGTTCCCATCTCCCCATAACTTGCTTTTCCTAATGAGATATTGGAAACGAACAGGAAATAAGAAAGCACTTCAAATTGTCGAGAAGACCCTTTATGAGATGAGAAAGGGAGGCATCTATGATCAAGTGGGGTTTGGTTTCCACCGATACTCAACTGATGCTAATTGGCTTTTACCTCATTTTGAAAAGATGCTCTATGACCAAGCGATGCATTTAATGGCATATACAGAAGCATATCAAATAACCAAGAAGGATGAGTATAGGATAGTTGCCGAAGAAATCGTGACATACCTTAGGAGAGACCTACTTAGTTCAGAAGGAGGATTCTTCTCAGCGGAAGATGCAGACAGCGAGGGAGAAGAAGGCAAGTTCTATGTTTGGACTTTGGACGAAATCAAGAATCATCTTGACGAAAGAGAAGCCACAGTCTTCATAGAGATGTACAATATTATGGAAGAAGGGAACTTCTTTGATGAGGCAACAGGTCATCGTACTGGACAGAATATCCCGTACATCACTGAAACTCTCCATGAATATGCCAAGGGTATGAAAATTGATGAAACTGAGCTACAAAAAATCATTGAATCAGCTCGGCAGAAGCTTATCGCTGTACGATCGACCAGAATTCGTCCACATTTGGATGACAAAGTTCTCACTGACTGGAATGCATTGATAATAGTCGCTCTTGCAAAAGCAGCAAGGGTGTTTGATAATGTAGAGTATCTGAATCTTGCTGAGAATGCACTCACATTCATCAATTCTACATTGCATGATGCGCAAGGTATCCTACTCCATAGATACAGAGATGGTGAAGCTACGATATCGGCGTTCTTAGATGATTACGCCTTTTTGATCTGGGCACTGATAGAATTGTATCAAACCACATTCAAAGTGCAATATATCCAACAAGCCATGCAATACTTGGATGTGTTGATTTCAGAGTTCTGGGACCCAATGCAAGGTGGTCTATACTTCACTGGTATTCATAGTGAGAAAATATTGTCACGGCAAATAGAAGGATACGACGGAGCAATTCCCTCCGGAAACTCGGTGGCTATGTATAACCTAATCAGGATGGGAAGGATGCTAGGCGCAATCGAGTATGAGGATAAGGCAATGAAAATCGCTGAGCACTTCTCAAGTATACTGAGCACTGCTGGGACAGGGTTTAGTATGATGCTTATTGCCCTTGAATTCTCACTAGGTCCAACACATGAAATTGTAATTGCAGGTGATGCTGAAGCTTCTGAAACTATAGATATGATTTCACTTCTTTCGAAAGAGTTCTTGCCAAGAGCGACTGTCCTCTTAAGGGGTACAGAGAATCAGAGAGCGATGCTATCAAAACTTGCTCCATACACGAAATACCATGAATCCATCAAAAAGAAGCCCACAGCCTTTGTGTGTATAGAGAAGAACTGTAAACTTCCTACTACAGAAATTGGCCAAGTACGCGAACTCCTTAATATCAGAAGTTGATGTGGCGCCTTCCCATAGCCTTATTTTGCTGTCGGAAAGCCCTCGTTCTTTAGAGGAAAAAATACTCTGGAGATACTGGGTCCTATGAATTCAAACCTCTCAAGAATTTTGGCTTCAACGGTTCTATTGTACTGTCTTCTAGTTCCAATCACCTTGCAGCCAATAGCACTTTCCACTATTTCACCTGAACTGCAAATGGGTGAATCACAATTGGCTCAAGTATATGAATTCCAAGTCTTTCATGGAGGGTCGATCGAGTCCATAAGGATAGTGGAGTATGATACATTAGAAGATGCATTAGATGCCATTGATTCAGGTGCGGCTGATCTGTTGGGTCATAGAGTGAATGAATCAGACTATTCCACTATTGATAGCTATGATAATATCGAAGAACAGTGGGCTTATGACAACCAAGCATTCTTTCTTTCACTAAACGCAAAATACTATCCATTAAGCAACGAACATCTCCGGAGAGCTATTGCGTATGCAGTGAATAAGACTGACATTGTCGAGAATGCATTGGATGGACAAGTTGATGAACTTGATTTCGTCCTACCTCTCTTCAACGAATATTGTGTTGAAACTGAGCAAGGCGGAGAGTACTATGATGCGGACCTAGTCAATGCAGTATACGAACTAGAGCTTGCTGGAATGCTTGATGTAGATGAAGATGGTGTTGTAGAAGGGCCAGATGGTAGTGAAGTCTGCATTCCAATTTGGTATCCTATTGATATCATTGGATTAAACGAAACGGTCAGTCTCATTTCTTTGAACTTGGATGTCGCAGGCATCAACAACACACTTGTCCCAATGAATTTCATTGATCTTCAATATGAGATAGCAAACCATAATCAGACATATGGGATTGCACTCTACCAGCAGGAACTGGATCAATATGCATATGAATGGACGGCAATGGCATTCCATGTTTCGCTGCAAAGCGAGCCAGGTTATAATATCGCAAACATCGATGATGATCAGCTAAATGACCTAGCAGAGGATTATATCGATGCCATTCAGCTTGATTCTGCTGAATCAATAGGATATCAAGCGATGATGCGAATATTCGATATCTGCCCCGTTATCCCACTCTTCAGCTATAGGTGGCTGTCAGTCTATTCAAATACGAATTTCGGGAATTGGCCAGATGACACCTATGCAGGAGCATTCAGTCTTTGGAGTCCTGTTACTGTCACTGCCATTGGAGCTTCCTCCGAGCTCGTCGTTGCAGTTCTTCCAACCTATTTTGATAATTTCTTCAAATCGTTGAATCCGTTTTATGAGAACACGACCATAGATCCTGATTGGATTGAAAGGCATTATTTCAATCCCTATTTACTCGTATATGACTCACCTATGGCAACCGCCCCTGATGGTCATGCAGTCCCTCGACATGCGACATCATGGGAGATGCAGTTTCTAGGCATTGTTCCAGACTTGACCAATGATGAATCTAGAGTGAATTACTACTCTGATCCCAATGCTAATTGGACAGATGGGATGCCCATGGATGCTCAAGATTATCGCTTTACCTTTGAATATCTGCAAAACAACTCACTCTCTATCTATGCCAATGGAATTGACGAAGTGAAGGTAACGGGAAGGTATCTTGCAGGTATTGAGTATGATTCCAGAGATATGTATTTGTTCAGAAAGTTCGGAGCTCTCCCGATTCTGCCTGAACATATTTGGTCTGAAAGAAATGCGACGGGATGGAATCCAACAGTTGGAGATGTTATAGGTTCAGGACCTTTCTCATTCGAATCATTTACTCAAGGCAGTGAAGTAGTACTGGACGCTAATCCAAATTATTACCCTGAAATAGACACTGACGCCCCTACGCTACGTTCAATTTCATTCATTCCAGAAGCGCCTATTCCAGCGGAGAGCGTCGTGTTTCGGGTTTTCGTTGATGATCGAAGTATAGTGGAGAATGTGTCAATCTATTATACCTATCAAGTAGGTAGAATCAATTTCACTGATTCCCAGATAATGGTTCAAGACGCCTCAGGATTTCAGGCAACAATCCCAGCGCGTGTGACAGCGAATGCCGTCATTTGGGAAATCCATGCAACTGATATCTGGGGTAACTCTGCAAAAATCGCTAACGGGTCATACTTCATGGATACTGGACCTCAAATTGAACCTCTAGACCTAACACTTCCTCTGTTGATTGCAGCTGGTTTTGGCATGATTGTAGTCATCTATGCGATTGTCCGGAGAAGAAGCAAAGTTCCATAATCCTATTGAGACGGTTTCGATCGAATCTGGAATATTGCATAAAGGACGGTTACACCTGCAGCGGCAGCTGCAAGAAGGATAAGTGGACCATAAACAATCAGAGGATTGTTGCTCCAGATTTCAGCAAGAGCATTCCCTGCGGCAAGCCAGCCATCAGCAACTCCTAGCAGATGAGTCGAGATTTGACCAAGCTCAGTCGAGTAGAGTGCCAATGTATTAGCCATATCTCCAGTTTCGTTATATTCAATGGACATCTCATAGAAGGTTTCGGAAACCAAACCATCAATGTATGTTAGATTTCCAGGGAATATCAGGGTGTTATTAGATGAGAGGGCATCCATATGAGGCAATGCATCTTCAGCAGATTGAACAAAGGTAGCAAGATCAATATCTGGTAGGAGAGAGGGCAGTTTCTCCACAGCCTTGCGAAATGATAGATACTGAAGAGTTACTGCAGACTCAATTCCTAGTCCCATGAATAGCAGAATAGAGGATTTGAAAGCAACCTCATTATCTATACCATCAAATATAGAGAAGTACGCAGTAAGACCTGCTACTGAGAAATCCTCACTCATCTTTCTGAAGGCCTTTTCACCAAAATCCCAGAGATATGCACTAGAGCTTCCAGCCGCATAAACAGTACCCACTCCAAGAAGCTTATCACGAATCATTGAGCCCAATCGAGAAGAGTAATCAGAAACTGGCGCATCAACTGGAATAAGCAGGTTGCTGATATAGTATCTCTGGGACCAAGCATTATTGAGCGCAGTGTAAGTAATCTCTGTGTAATTACCTCGTCCATCGTCAGGATAACCAAATAGATCACCAAAGGAACCTACTCCTGGATCCATGATCTTTGCAGTACCAGACGTGTCGTTGTATCCTACAATGACAACTCCATGAGCACCTCCTGTGCTACTCTGGAGACGAAGAATGTCGTAGTCTGCAGGAGGAAGCCAAATGGGATCCACGCTTATAATCAGGGGATAGCCTGCATCGATCGAATTTCTCATCAATGCAAAAGCCTCAACCTCTCCGCCAAGTATGCCAACATTAATTCCCTGTGATTCCCAGTATTGCTCATATTCAGCTGCACCAGTGAGGTCTCCTGAAAGGTAGATTGTGTAGTTGACACCGTGAAGATCAGCAAGGAAGTCTAGAGGTTCAGCTTGTGTATAGATTGCACCTGGATAAGTTAGAATAGTATCATTATAATGGATGTAGGCATAGGAAAAACCAATGGTGGACACAGCAAATACATCATGAAGATCTAGATCAACATCTATGTATTGCAATGCTATCGACGCTGCAGCCCACCCGCAGAAACCGTTTATCTCCTGCCAAACATATGGTACATGCTCCAATATGCCCTCACTAGCAGTATGGTTCTGTGAATACGGTTGAGCTAGTGTAGATGAAATAGCACTTGAACTAATAGGCAAGAGAAGGAAACCCAATAGCAACAGCAGTGTGATAGCGTTTTTTCTCAAATTCGTGTCTCCTGTTGCTCTCATATAGCAATAGAACATAAGGGTAACGTTGAAGGAAGGAAATGGCTATCCTCACGATGCATCTTGACTACCTTTCACTTTTCACGATTACTGCAACAAGAAACTGAAATCCTGTAGGCATTGAGATGAATGACTCTGTCCAATCAGGGAAGTCAGGTTCTATATCTGAATCAAGCATATCTCTCCAAGATTCATCAGTCAACCTGTCATTCATTGGATGCTCAAATTCGTAATACGAGAATGAGCCGCCACGAGCCAGCACAATCTGTC
>JBHLQH010000020.1:0-63717 GCA_048884965.1 Candidatus Thorarchaeota archaeon
GAATAATGGATATGGTCTACAAGGAAGTAGGCTACGACTTTGATGAGGACGGAACCATTGATTGGACTACATACATTGTCGATGCAGAGAATTCTGAGAAGATCTATGACTACTACTCGGATGAAGCTACACTTGGTGAGGTCAATCTTCCAGCAGTCAATGCCAATGGACAGATAGAGTGGAGCGCAGAGGTAGTCAACGTGAAAGGTAGCTTCTGGGAGTATACTCCTTGGGAGATCTTTGGAGCTGAGGATGCAATGTACGTTGATGATGAGTACGTTGAACCCGAATCACTTCCTGCAGAAGTTGAGTATCTTGAGATGGTCTATCGCTTCGAAGTGACAGAGGATGCAGCAGTCATTAAAATTGACCAGCTGATAGGTGACTTTTCCGACCCTGAAACTGGAGCTCAGATTCCCGAGCTAGATGGATTGGGACTTACAATGAACTACTGGAGTTCCTTCTCCAGCTACGGTATCATCCCCGAAACCAGTGATGGGATCATTGACTACACGACAGTCTATGATGCTATGCCTGCACCAGGAGGGAGTGTGGAATTTGATCAGAATGATCAGAACACGACTGAAACAACTGAGTTCATGAGTATAAGCTTCGGTGGTACCTATGTCTGGGGATTTGATGGGGGCACCTATGAAGTAGGCACCGTGATTCTGCCGAACTACTACTACTGCTATCCATGCCTTGAGGGAAGCTACGACTCGGCTAGTGTTTCAGCAGAAGATGCTAGCTGGGCCTATAGCACATTCTACTATAGCTCTTGCTACTCAAATTGGGATGGCTATGCGATTGTTCATGATCCTGTGTACTCCGTCTATCCGATGATTGCACCTGGCCAAGTGTCCGGAGTGATGACCACAATAGTGACCGCATCTTGGATGGTCGGTATCGTTGGCATTGTTGCCATAGTAGCAGTATGCGTAAGGAACAACAAGCTTCGAAAGATGCAATAGGGAAGAGATGCTCTTCCCCTCTCTCTTTTTTCGCACAATCAATCCACCAGATATGAGCAAGTAGTCTTTCTTGTCAGATTGGAACAGCTCTTTCCCAATCATGGAGGAATAGATCCCTACACCAGCCAATCCCAATTTCATCATCCACGATAAATCCTGTATAATCCATTTTTCCATCTAACGTGGGGAAAGAAATGACTCCTTTGTTCTCTGAAACAATAACGATACTATTCACAGTATCCAGATGCCTGTTTAACATACTATTCTCTCTGAACCTGCTGAAATCAGGTATGACCTCTGGAGGGAGTAGTGGTGGTCCTAGACTCTTTGGAAGAATTGATCGAAACTCTATTCCCCTTTCTAAGGCATCCATCAACAGAGGTAATGTACTCGATAGCGCTTGGTCTGCAAGTATCCAGACAAACTCTTTCGACTCTACAATTAGCGTGTCTACCATCTGAAACAAGAGAATGGCATTGTCAATCAATCTACCCTCCACCAAATCCCCAATCCTGCTTGCGAAGCCTCTTGGTAGTCGTTGAAGAGAGTGATGAATGAAATACTCTCTTTTTGCAAGGAGCAATTTGAAACTTGGTAACAGATTGAGAATCTGAGTACAATACTCGGTAGGGAAGTAATCTCCATTCGCTCGCTTGTCGATCAATCTTGATTCGCTCAAGCGTGCCAGATGTCTGGATGTTTCTTGAGGCGTGAGAGCAAGTGATTTTGAAATCTGAGTGAGTTTCATATTCTCCTTTTGAAGGGCGAATAGGATTTCTAATCGATCGTAATTCGATAGTTCGAAAAGAAGCTCAGCCAATCGTTCCATCTGATACACCTGCTCCGAAAATCATACCGGAGTATGATTTCTCATCATCCATCCTTACAAGGGTATATGGTAGTTTCTGTATCTCTTTTTCATTGAATTAACATGAATGTCAAGAAGCGTGTACACTCATTCTCTATCGAATTGAAAGAAAGAGATGCATTACATCAACTGGAGATTTCAATTGATAGCTCAAGCTCAATCTTTCTAGAAGGATATCTTGGAGAGATAGAACGAATAGCAATTCTGGATGGTCTTGTTCTTGAGATTCGAGGCGCTCAAGGGATTTTACGCTTGGACATTACTGAAGCAAAAATAAAGGAGATCTTTCATTTTGACAACACAGACACAGGTAAATAACGAACGTACAGAAGAAGATTCAAAGTCAAAGCGACGTTTGATTCCTGCCTTCGCAATAGCTACTGTCTTTTGGGCAGTTGGATTCCTTTTGTGGGAGATATCAGGCTACTTCGAAGCGCTGCTAAACTTTGCATATCTTGGCACCTCTGTTGGGCTAGGGTTGGGACTCTACGCTGTTCTACCACGTAAGAAAAAACCTCAAGGTAGGAAATTAGCTCAATTCCTTGTCGGTGGCTATATGCTCCTGTTTATGGGCGTTTTCATATCAAACAACGTACAGATTGAGGGCTTTTTCTTCAGCTTCCTCTCGGGTATCATGGGTGCCGCTATCACTCACTATCTTATGGCAAAGGTCCTTGGTCCGCTACTCTTTGGTCGTCTTTGGTGTGGATGGGCGTGTTGGACTGCGATGGTTCTTGATCTATTACCATTCACTCGGAGTCCTGGCCGCGTTCCCGGGAAAATTGGATATTTACGGTATACGCATTTTGCGCTTAGTGGAATAATGGTGTTCTTTCTCTGGGTTCTCATAGGCCCATGGGTGGGGCAGGACAACAGCATTGTCGCTTTGCTTTGGGTTATCAGCGGCAATATATTCTATTATGCTGCAGCTATTGGATTGGCTTACAAATACAAAGATAACCGTGCTTTCTGCAAGGTGCTTTGTCCTATTACAACCCTTTTGAAAATCACCTCAAGATTCTCACTCATAAAGGTCGAGGGACAAGCTGAGAGATGTACGGAGTGTGGCGCGTGTGAGAAAGTATGCCCCATGGATATCAAGATTCGTGAGTACCTCTCTAAGGGCAAGAGAGTAACATCAACTGAATGCATTCTCTGTCAGACTTGTATCAATTCATGTCCCAAAAAGGCATTAGGACTTTCTATCGGATTCGATATCGGTTGGAAGGAACTCCTCAGAGTAAGAGAAGAGTAACTCTTCTTCGGGGGAATCTTAGCGAATTTTCCCCCTTTCTATCGCTGGATGGAAACACGAAAACTTTTCTTGATGTTATTTCCCTCAAAGAAATAGCGCCTAAGGAGGATACGAGATGAAGTACGCCAAAGATATTATTTTAGGAATAATTGTGCTGATGCTAGTTGGTTTTGCTAGTGGCACAATAAGGTCTCCAGAACCAGTCATTCAGATAATCGAAGCTGATTGGTCTGGCGGACTAATAATAGATCATACCTGTATCGATCTTAATTCTATACCCGTGGAATGGATCGATGCAGTTCAAGCAGATATAAAGGTCCACTATGCTCACACGAGTCATGGGGGACAGATCACAACGGGTCTCTCAAGATTAGAATCTGCTAATGCTACCTACAGTCAAGCGACTACATCTGGTTCATTGCCAACCGAGGAAGGAGCACTTTGCATCCTTGATGGGAATCCCCCTCATTCATACATAACTCCTGATCTCTACTGGGAGACCACTGAAGGTGTTGAGATAACCCAGAGCACTCTTGATAATAATCCAACAATCAACGTGTCCCTTTGGTCTTGGTGCACTCAAGTCGACTATTATAGCGCATCACAAGTACAAGCATATCTAGACACAATGACCGCTCTTGAAACTGCTAACCCTAACGTCACTTTCATCTACATGACTGGTAACGCTCAAGCAGGCGGTAGTGGTGGATACAATCGCTGGATCAACAACGAGATGATCCGGGACTATTGCACTGCGAATAACAAGGTCCTGTTCGATTTCGCAGACCTCGATGCTTGGAGCAATGGGGACCAGAATACCTACGAATACACATACGAGTCAACTACCTATACGATTCCCATTGAGCATGAGGATTTCAACGGGAATGAAGCTGGACATACAACCTACACAAGCTGTGAGCAGAAAGGCAAGGCTTTCTGGTGGTTACTCGCATGTCTTGCAGGGTGGGATGTACAATCAACTACAAGTACCACGACCACCACTTCAACGAGTACGACTACAGGAACTACAACCACTTCAACAAGCACATCCACGACCAGTACCACAACTTCAACCACCACCGGTACAACAAGCACAACCACAAGCACAACTACAAGCACTCATACGAGTACCACAACTTCAACAGGAACGCAGTCCCTAACTGACACTGGAATTGATGGCAATCCTGTCATACCTGACTCTCCTGACTATATGTTCATAGGAACTGCGCTTGGGTTTGCAGGATTTCTAGTGATCCTTACAATACTCTACAATAGACGTTTGAATCCCTAAAGCCAAGTATTATTGCACTATACAAGTTCTGGTTGGAGAGATAGTATTTCTCAAAAGAAAACACCACACTATCTCTCCCTTTCATTTTGTTCGATTCTGTCAGATGCGCAAAACCTTTTTCATTGAATTTTCCTCTCTGAAGTCGCGCCTAAAGGAGGATTCGAGATGAAGCACGTCAAGAATTTCATATTGGGAACAGCCTTGCTGTTCATGCTAGTAACCACAGGTGGTATCCTTACCATTCCGATGAATGAGTCACAATTCATTGAGGCAGATTGGCCTGGAGGACTAATAATAGATCATACCTGTGTCGATTTAACCTCAATACCATCAGAGTGGATCGATGCTGCACAAGCGAACGTCCGAATACATTATGCACACACAAGTCATGGAGGTCAGATAACAACAGGGCTCGATAGACTCGAATCCGCTGATTCTGCCTACAGTCAAGCACAAGGGTATCTTGAGCTACCTACAGATGCCGGAGCGCTTTGCATACTAGATGGAAATCCACCCCACTCCTACATCACTCCAGACCTTTATTGGGAAACTACCGGTGGAGTTGAAATCACACAAGGAACCCTTGATGACAATCCAACAATCACCGTATCCTTATGGTCGTGGTGCACTCAGCTCTACTATTACGATACAACTCAGGTGCAGGACTATCTGGATACGATGACTGCTCTAGAGAATGCCAATCCTGATGTCACATTCGTCTATATGACATGCAATGCACAAGCAAGTGGCTCAGAAGGCTACAATCGTTGGGTGGACAACGAGATGATCCGGGACTATTGCACAACGAATAACAAGGTCCTGTTCGATTTCGCAGACCTCGACGCTTGGAGCAATGGGGACCAGAATACCTACGAATACACATACGAGTCAACTACTTACACCATTCCCGTTGAGCATGAGGATTTCAATGGTGACCAAGCAGGTCATACTACCTATTCAAGTTGTGAGCAGAAGGGAAGAGCTTTCTGGTGGCTTGTGGCAAGTCTTGCAGGTTGGAATGCGCCTACTACTACGACCTCGACTGGTACAACAACCGGTACCACTGCTCCTACAGGGTCTCCGGACTATGTTCTCATCGGAACTGGTTTAGGCCTTGTTGGAATCTTGGTAATAGCCACCTTTCTATACAACAGACGACTAAATCCGTAGAAATCTCAATAAGCTTTCACTAATGTAAACCAATTCAGATAGAGGTAATTATTGTGAGAAAGTCCAAGGAAACGAATGATGAAGCATGGCCTCTCCTAATCCCAATCGGTGTACTGATCATTGTAATGTTGGGCACAGGTGTTATCTGGATTTTGATCCCCATTTTCGTTCTGGTCTGTGTCTTCTTTGGGAATCTGAGCGAACAGCGAAAGATTTCAGAACGCCGAGCTGAATACGTTCCTATCAGAACTTATGATGAGTCCTCAGGAGATGATGCTAGCTTCAAATCTGAGAAGCCCCTCTATGATAGAGAGAAACAGAAGGATGAAGGGATTGCCTTTGGCACACTCATTCCTGTTCTCATTCTATTCTGGCTATTTGTTCAATCTCTTTCTTGGATCTTCCTTATCCCGGTTTTCTTTCTCCTTTGGTCCTTCTTCGAGAGTGTCATAAAGAACATCAGAGGAAAGCCTGAAGTCCGTGAGGAAATTGAACGAGGTGACGCTCGATCTATACAAGAGATTGCTGATAGGACTGGTCTTCCTGAAGGGCAGGTTCGGAGACAGATTGTACGCGAGAAACGAAGTGGGAGTACTGATATCTGGTTTGACCCATCAACAGGCGAACGCGCTCCTGCATCACAACATAACTATCCACATGAAGGATCCAAGGTTGGATGCGTTTATTGTGGTTTCTCTCTCCGGAGCGAGGATCGATTCTGTCCTTATTGTGGCGCACCAATCAAAGTATAGCGCCACTCACTCCTATTTTTCGTATCCTCACAAAAATATTTAAGCAAGAATTAACAATTGTGAAACTATGAATTCTAAATTTTTACAGATCATGAATGTCATAGCAGTCATAGCAGCGATTGTATTCAATGCGCTAGTGAATATCATTCCCGTTAACAACATCACGACGGGTGCGGTGTCTGATGCCTTTCCAAACTTGTTCACACCTCCTGGATACGTCTTTGCAATTTGGGCTGTCATCTACACCTTGGCTATCATATTCATGGTATATCAAGTCAGATCAAACCAGCGAGCTGAATCATATCTAGGGCAAATCGGAATTCTGTATCTTGTAGGGTCTATAATCAACATTGTATGGTTGGTTGTCTTTCACTTTTCTTATGGAAATGAGGTACTATTTCCAATTACGACTCTTCTCATCCTTGGATTCCTTGTCACTCTTCTACTCATCTACACCCGTCTTGGAATTGGGCTTAGTGAGGTTTCTGTAGGGCAGAAGCTCGGAGTGCATCTACACATCAGTGTATACCTTGGATGGATTTCTCTTGCGTCAATAGCGAATATAGCATCCATGATAAACGTCATTGTACCAGGTATAGCCCTTGAAACTCAAGTGCTCTGGACTACTTTGATTCTAATTGTGGCGCTTGTCTTGACAATGTTGATGCTGTTCCTGAGAAGGGACTTTGCCTATGGTTTAGTAGTAATTTGGGCATCAGTTGGCATTGCCACAAAGCAGGCTGTACACCCTCTCATCTACTTCACTGCTCTAGGTACTGCAATCATTGTCCTCGCAGTAATTCTTCTCTTGCCATTCTTGAAAGGTAAGAAGAATCCGATAGACTTCTATCTGCACCGAGAATAGACGTTGAAAGGGGTTTCCCCTTTCACTTTTTCTTTTTCATGCGTTTTCTAGTTGATGCGGTATATAGCAAATGGCTCTTCGTTGTGGAGTTCCCATCTACCTTTGATTCCTGCTTTGTGAGCACCTAGCTCAAGGTGTAGCATCGCAATTCCGCAGTCTAGCCTCGGGGAGATACTCTTTGATTTACCATTCATAGTGAATATCTCTATTGAATCATCTGTAATCCTGAAACGCCACGGCTGCCGATTCACAGCAGATGGAGCTCTTCTAGCAGCTTCTAGTGCCCGTAGCATCCATCCCTTTGGCTGTTCTGATGTCAATCGTAACAAGCTTCCAAGTTCTTTTCGTCTCTCCGACCCAATAAGACCAGACATCATCCTCTCAATATTGCTCTTGTTCTCAAAAGCATACCCCATTGCTATTACTCCGAGCACCTGTTCGTCTTTCATGATTTCCAGACTCTGCCCGAGAACCTCTCTTCTCAAGAAGCCCCCGATCCAACATGTGTCTACCTTGTTCGCTGTTGCCTCAAGAACAAGACCCTCTCCATGATAGCCGGCCGATTCCTGTACATGAGGTTTCGTCATATCCCCTATCAATACTATGCAATGAGGTGCATCGGTAACCGCACCATACGAACCCACTATACCTTTGAACAAGTCCTTAGGTGTTTCACGAAGTAGAACAGAACGAGCTCCTGGGATTGGGTGGAGTGATTTTGAAATCTCCTCTAATTTTGAGAGAATGTCATCTGGTACTCTCTCTCCCGTGTATTTCCTTCGAGAATGTCTAATGGTGATGGCATCATACCACATATCTACAGGTAGCATCATTATTTGATATCTCTAACCATTCCATAATGAAGCTTGAAAAGGATTAGGTTATAGCGGCGTTAGTTCCAACACAAGAGATAACAACCGGTCTTCATAGAAGAACTATTGAGTGAACAAGAATGACGACACTGGAGGACTTTCTCGTTCGAAACATGGCTATCTTCTCAGGATTAGGTCTTGCACTCAGATTCCTCATGTATGGACTGCCCTTGCTACAGCTGGTCTGGCTGTATGTTGTCCTGTCTTTTCTCGTAGGTATGGGAGGGGCGGCTCTAGCTGTGGGGCGGGAATATAGTAGAAGGAACTACAGCATAATTGGCATCGTTCTCGTCATCATTGGATTGCTTCCATTTCAGAACCTTTTTCCCGTAATCTAGGAAGAAGCATAGGAACCTGTTTTCTGTATTCTTCATATTCCGTGCCGAACTCTCTTACTAGCTCTCGTTCTTCTTTTCTGCACGCCACGAAATCTCTTAGCATGATGATCGGAGTAACAATTAGAGCGAATAGTTGTGAAAGGAGCATCGTTATTCCAATATGTGCAAGCATGGCTCCAAGATACTGAGGGTGTCTTACTCTCGAATAGACTCCAGATTTGATAACTTTCTCAGCACGATGAGTTTCTGAGACTTCCAGACCGAGGTCTGTTACGCCTTTTATTCCAAACCACATTCCTGGAAGGATGAAGAGCATCCCGAGAAGTAGATCTATCCCTGAGATGGAAAACCAGTCCCCGATAAGGAGAATCTCTTGATCAAAAACTGGTAGATTAAACTTCTCTTGAGGTGCCAGCCAGATACCGAAGAGGAATATGAAGTATCCCCATCCCGAAATGATTCCTAGGACACTACCCACTCTCTTTCCCTTGTCCTTACCATATCGAGCATCAAGCTTTGTATGTTCGACTGAAAGGAAATGCAGTGGAAGAAGAAGAAGGACGCCAATGAGGGAGAATACGAATAGTAACACCATCTATGCTGGCCTCTGTTTCTTGACAGGATTTCTCTATAGTCACCACGTTTAAGTTCTCGCATATCTAGCCACTCAGAGTGATGTATATGTACAAGGTTATCGCAAAGGTTGACGAGCTTCGTACGGAACCAGGACATAGTCCTTGTCCCCTGTTCCAACTGAATCAGGAATTCGATCTTTCTGTTCCTGAGGAACGTGCCAAGATATGCAAATGGGCTGTCAACTCGTTCTTCCCTGGGGAGATAGCGCTTGAATTCGGTGCCCGAATTCCTTTTGGGGACAATCCTGATAGGATAAAGATAGCATGCCCCGATTCCAATCGAATTGTCGTCTTCGAACTTCGGCGTGCAGAAAAAATACCAGCACGGGAGTCTGGAGATTGATCAGGAGATAGGTATCAACCGCTTGTTGATGAATTCACTGAGCTCTATGCATCTCTCCTCAATTCTCTCTTGATTGTCACCTGAAGCTTTGGCCAGTATTCCATGTTTGATGGTAGCTTGTTCCTCCTCAATTTCAACTTCCCATCTTCCCACGATTTTCCCATCGATCCAAATGGATGGCCTGATCTCTCCAGATGCATTCATACCCTTAGGAGGTCCCGGCGGAGGTGGTTTCATTCCGGGTGGCCAAAAGTGTTCTCTGTTCCTTGGAAAGAGCACTTTTTCATCTTCTTGTGTAATATACCACGCTCGGTCCTTGAAGGCTTTGGGGAAGTGGTCCTCATACGGAAGCAGATTGACTCTCAACTCACTTGATTCCTCAATTGCCATTGCATGTTCTAGATCGCCAGGAACCATCAGATGTTCCTTTCCATCGACCATGACTTTGACGATAGACTCGCCTAGCTCTGCACTATACTCCTTTACCTCACCAACCTTTAGAGGTACCCACCAGGCAAGGTCGCTGAGTGTTACAGGACCGAAATGAGCGATGTACCTGTGGATTATCTCTCGCAAACCTTCCCTTTCGTCTATCTCTGGAACCTCATAGTCCTCCAACCAGTCACTTGCAAGTTCGTAGTCCAGTCTTGTACTGCGAGCATGGCTACCGCTCGTACGTACAATCTGTCCTCTTCCATCAGCGATTAGAATGAGCCATCTCATCTGTTCACCAATGTGTGGGAGTTTCTTCTTCAAATCGTTCATACTGTGGGGTCCATCTTCTAGGGTTCGTGTGATCTCGCTGATACGTTCTTCAACTTCGGACTCTGAAAGATGCTTTATAGGAGGAGCTTGTCGCATTGCCCTTTCCAGTTGAGGACCTAGACTCCTTAGAATTAGACCGTAGTTATCTATGTGCACAACATGAAGCGTGTTTCTGAAGGCGCGTCTTCTAATGATCTTCTTTCCAGAATTCAATGCCTCGAAGACCTTCTGGGCATCATAGTCGCCCAATCTTGCCCATGCAGAGAGGTAAGGTGTCCAATAGTCGGTAGAATGAAGACCTAGAGCAGAAAAGGCCACTTCATAGAAATCCTTGAAGATTCTTTCTCTGAAACCTTGCTTGTATAGCTGGAACTCCCTAAGTTGAGCTGACGTGATATCTGTCATCACATATCACTCAACTCACTCACTCAGCTCGTATCAATCTATTGCCTGTAGCAACATTCTATCCTGCTTTCCGAAGATGTTTCTCTATCTGTTTCACAAGGAACTTGGCAATCTCTTCAGTTTTGAAAGGCCAAGCATAGACTATCTCAATGTCGGCATGCTTGTGTCTAGCACGGGCAATTGCATCAGGTATGTCAACTTCTGAATGTTCGCCCCCTGCTGTCATCATAGGTGTGACTACGATAATCCTCTTTGGGCTTTGGAGTATTGCCTCTTCCATCGCATCATCAATCGAAGGTGCACAGAACTCATTGAATCCAACGATCACCTTCCAGTTGGTTAGTGATTCAATGGTCTTTCCCAGAATATAGGAAGCACCCCAGTATGGGTCGTTGCTCTCATTTCGTGGCCAGTTCCGAATCTTTACATCGAGTTCATCATGGCGCTGTTGAAGGTATGGGTCTGCATGCGGAGGTATATGCTGGAGCTGTCCATGTAATCTGAAAAGCTCGGTCAACTCTCCGGTTGGAAAATCATTCGGAGGCACACCATGCATTGCTAGGACAACAATCGTTGTTATTCGGATCACCTCATTCCGGTAGTCATTCAAAGCCTGCGATAGTGATGTTCTCTACTGAGCTCATTTGCTTCACTTCGACTATCCTCGCGCCAAATCCCCCCAGAATTCCAGCATAGAACCATATCTGATAGAGGAATGAAGAAAACATTGGGAGACTTAGTGCATTCCATCCAACGTACGACTGTAGCACACTCCATACTACTGGATCAAGTGCTAGAGCAACAAAGAAGTATATCATCCCTACTAATGCTCCCTTGACGAGCGCACAAACTTGATACTTTAGGCTGCAACCTCCACCTACTAGGTGTCGGTAGGTAATTGGAATCACTAAGACGAGAACTACTGCCATTGCCGCTATCCAGTAGAGTTCAGGTGATAGGAACACTCCGATTGCTATCCCCGCTGCCAGCGTGGTTCCATAGATAATTACCCAATAGAAAGGAACCCAAAGCCAACTCTTGATATCGTTGATGAAACTCATTTCACTCATCATCAAATAGCCTGAATATTGATTATTTACTTCTTGGGTGTGGATGTCATCACGATTCCATGTCGGTCATGGAATTCCGTTTCCTATATCTTGCAAGTAGTCCACTATAGAACGCCCATTTCACCCAGCATGGCATCATGAGCGTAATGATCCAGATCCCGATTAACACAACAGGAAATGACCATGCTAGCATCGTTTCAGCAAAGCTTAGTGCAGCAGTGATTAGAACGAGTTGAAATCCCAGATCTCTATACAGACGGAAACCAATTGCTGCGATGATGTTGATACCTCCCATTAACAATGCGAGTTGGACCTGCGAGAAACCAAACCAGAGTTGAGATCCATGCAAGAGCTCGTATGTATAGATGCTATATGCCCCAAGTAGAATGAGCGCGCCTTTGATTAGCTGCGCCAGAAATACAAGATTGAACATGGTTCTTTGAATTGTAGAGGGCTCAAAGGATTCCATAGGTTCCATCCTTGCTAGTATATCGAAGCTGTAGTACCCTTTGGTCCTAACAAATAAGAGGAGAACTAACTCGATCTCAATGACAACCAGTATCATTCCGAATCCAATTTGAGATATTACTAATGTGAGAGGATACAAAATATGGAAGATGCTAAAGCCCACCGCAACTCCCCAGGCTTCAATTCTAAGTGTCCAGAGCCAACCGGCAATAAAGAGTTCAATCATAGCGAATCCTAATAACATGGGAAATGAAACCATCGAGCTCGCTCCCAGAACAATCAAGATTATCCCCTTCACAATTTGAAGACCCACGATTACTTTGAACTCCAATGTCCTTGGTCTGGTTTCTGCACTTGCAAAATTCACATAGCATCCCATTGCTTCCACTTGTGCACTGTGAGGTATTTCTTCTATTAATAACCAAACGACTTACGCATTTGATGCAGATTTTTGAAAGGAGTCAATCTAGAGATGGTATTCTCGGCCTGAGCTTGCGATGTAGAGCATGCTCGATCCGTTATTCATGACTATACCAAGACCACCAAGATACGGCTCCCTATCTGACCACTCGACAGGTCTTTCGAGGAATATGCGTTTTGCAGCCATCAATGCAAGATCATGAGTTACGTGGATGTGCAATGCACTTGCCTTATCATCTTTCAATCTCTCAATGAGGTCCCTCTTCAATCTGACCTCATACTCCTCTATCGGTTCTATCTTCTCGCCAAACTCGCTCTCTGCCCAACGATTCACAAAGTCTGTGATGTTCTTCCCATCAGGTTGAAGCTCGTTCCATACACTTTGGTCCCGAATTTCTGGTGTGGCAAGTATCGCAAGTGTGTCGAATTCCTCTATTTTGGCATTGTTGCTTCTCAAACCCTTAGAGATTTCCTCTGCTGTCTGAAAACAGCGAGAAACGAAGCTGAAGAAAAGACGTGTTATTCTATCTGAAGGAATTCTCCTACCGAATTCTGTTGACATCTGACATCCTAGAGAAGTAAGCTCGGTACTCAGTTGAGCTGTATGGTCCTCGATAGTTTCTCTATGTGAGTGACGAACCAGTAATAATACCCGGCTATCAGATGGAGTCAAAGATGCCCATTTAGCTAGTTTCCTCGCACTCTCTAACCATTCTTCCCTCAGCCATACTTGGTCATCATTCATTCTTGCTATTGACTCCTAATTGAAGACTAAGAGTCCGAAATGGATTTCTGATAAAAGGGCATCCCTATAGGATTTTGTTACTCCTCGAAATCCTCAGTATCTTCTTCGGACTTATCATCCTCTTCTGCCTTCAAGATGGCTTCTACATCATCGATGAATCTATCCTCTTCGGACAACTCGCTATCCATCGAGCCCGGTTCGTCGTCCATATCTTCAATGCTATGTGCGATGATTTCAGCAGTGATGTCAGATTTTGGTTCACTCGTTTCATCATCTTCTATAGGTATCATCTGCTTGTTCCTTATCGCATCAAGGATTAGCTTGTAGGCTCTGGCTTCTTCGATGCCACAGGCTGCCATCCTATCTGCCATGGCATCCAGCTCGAATCCATCCAACGACTTGAATTCGGAGATAGTCTGATTGAGGCATTTCGGTCCTTTAGGAAGCCCCTTGATATCGATGATCTTGTGCTTCTGGTGAAGATTCATGTCCAAGAGTTCGTCGAAGAGCTCATCGAATCTGTCCTCAGTAACATCATCGATAGTTAGTATTGGAGCTTCCTCGAAGTTGCTATCAAAGACAAATCCCACTGACTTCGCGAACTGTATCATCCTTTCCTGCTGGGTTGGTGTTGGGGTGCCCATCGTGATGAAGGCACATACTAGGTTCTGCGTCTTGACTGCCATGATGATATCAGAAATTGGCGTAATCTGCCATTCTTTCTCTGTCACATCAAATTCCGATCTGAATTGTGATATTGCAGTGATGAATGCAGAGATCAATGAATCATCAAAGCCAGCACGTAGCATCCGAGAGTAGACAGGGATTCCACTCTCACGATGAAGCACCACCACTCCGACCATATTCTTGACATCATCAAATCGTCTCTTCACAGCAAGAGCCTCAAGGTTCTGACGTCGTTCTCTCCTGTTGAGATATCTTCGAGTTTGATATCCGATTCCAAGCATTGCTGCCAGAATTATGAGGGGTGAGAAGGTGACGAAGGTCCGGGTCAATGATGTTAGTTCACTGATAGTAGGCGTGATGCTCGATTCCAAATATGCCAGATCTTGTGCCATTTCATGATTTTCCTTATCAACATAGATGCGAATCTTGACATCCAATCCAGAGTCAGGCATAATGAAGGATGATGTGTACCTGCCTAGCTCGGCTTCTGACATTACGGTGGATGTACCTGCAACTCCATCCACTACCAGTTGGAAGGCCACCATCGCTCCTGTTATCGGTGATCCCGAATCCGTTTCAATGACTCGAAGACTGAGAGTTGTTAGTAGTCCCTCTAAACCTGTCAGTCCCTCTATATCAACAATAGAGATACTGACACGATTAACGGTGAAAGATAATGTCGAGGTCCTTGTGATGAAACCATTTCGACTGAATTCAAAGGTAATCTCAAAACTACCAACATCTTCTGGTCTAAGCGTAACAGAATAGAGTCCTGATGATTGCTCCTCGATAACAATCCAATCACTACCAGACCCTGAGGTTCCATAGCTAGCGCCGGTTATTCTCGTACCATTTTCCATTCTATACTCAAAGGTAAAATCATACGCGTGCTCGAAGATCAGGGCTTCTAGTAGTGTAATCTCATTCAGACTAGTATCGATTTCATTGATTTCTAGCTCCAGTAGTAGGATGTCCGTTTCATATCCTGTCCTGTTCGCTCGCAAAGAAATCTGCCAACTTCCTGTCATGTTGGAACGGAAGATCAGATGATAGACCTCTCCTACCTGTTCAATAGTTGGCTCTATTCCTGTCGTGGGTGTGATGAATGCTCCCAAGGTAGCTTCAGTGATATTCTCATTAGTATCGGTTCTTACAAACGCTACCCATAGCTCGTACTCCTCAGTGAAGAGGATGCTCTCGGAATCGGTTCCACTGATAATCACGATTTCCGTCGGAATCTCTTGCACAAGCAACGAGAATGCTGTCGTTGAGCTTTGGAAGTATGCTAGACTTGCTCTGAATGATATCTGGAACGAAGTTCTTTCGTAAACAGATGGTGTCAATGTTACATTGTAGACTCCGAGACCCACCTCGATGACTACGTATGATAGACCTACTGGCAATTGAACGATCTCAATGTGGGCGCCTTCAATCGGATTGGAGAACTCGTCTTCAAAGGTTAGTTGAAGAACGAAGTTCTTGTCCAAGGATATTGTAGCACCACTGACATGTGGTATGAGAACCGTTTCGACAGGTAGCACCGTAAGAGAGAACGTGATGAACTGAGTCACATGATTTGACATATTTGCTCTGATGACTATAGTATATGATGCAGGTGATGTGGGGGTGAACTGTATTGAATAGACGCCGTTTCCTTCCTCAACTGTTAGACCAACACCTAATCCGGTTGATGGTGTTATCTCAGAAGCCACTACCGTCGCAGATAATATCCCATTTCCCGTACTGTTGGAGTACGACAAAACCAGTTTGTACACAATGTTGAGTTCCGTTAACCCTGCAGTGCCATTCAAGCATTCCAGGGTAGTATCGATTGGTGTTGCTTCCAGTTCGATTTGAATCAACGAGGTCACGAAATTAGTTTTATTGGCACTGATTGTTATCTGCCAGATACCAACCCTTGATGCTGTGAATGTGATTAGATATGCGCCTCCAACAGGTACTATCTGAGATGAAATACCAGTAAGAGGTGAGGTAGTGATTGACATATCCGCCGATGTAATATTTTGATCTGTGTCTGTTCGTATGTACGCAACAGTCAGATTGTACGAATCAATCACAACTATCTCAGCAGATGTCGAGCCATGAAGAATCTCCAAGATAGTCGGTATTCTTTGCACGAACAAAGAGAATGCTGTGCTTGCACTTTGATAGTTCTCCAAGCTTGCTCTGAAAGATAGCTGGAATGAGGTCGATTCGGACACTAGCGGATCCAAGCTTACATTGTAAACTCCGCTACCAACTTCTTGGATTGAATAGGATAGTCCTGCTGGAGCATTCAGAAGAACGATGGTCGCACCAAGGATTGGATTCGATGCCTCGTCCTCATAGGTCAATAGTAGGGTATGGTTCTGGTCAATCGATATCGTGGCTCCTACAGAGTCGGGGATCAGCACGGTTGCCACATCAGTTACCATCAGTGTAAAGGTCAGATATTGGGTCACAAAATTGGTCATGTTAGCTCGTAGGCTTATGGTGAAAGTGCTAGATACTGTTGGAGTCAAGACTATTGTATACCCTCCATTTCCCATATCTAAAGTCACGTCCACAGTTAGTCCAGAAGATGGAGTCACAGAGATCACCTGAACTGTCGCTCCAACTAATCCATAGCCCGTGCCATTACTATAGTCCAGATACAGTGTGTAATCCAACCCGAATCCTACTGCATCTGCAGTTCCATTCAAGGAGGTGAATGTGGTCGAGATTGCCAGTACTTCTAGTTCCAATTGAAGAACTGCTTGAACGAAGCTTGTCTTATTGGCTGTCACAGTGATATACCAAGTGCCAACTGTATTGGCTGAGAAGTCTAGATAATACAAATCACCAACTTCTTGCACAAATGAAAACAGTCCTGTGCTGGGTGATGTTTCAATGGTAATATCAGCGCCTGTGATATTCATATTTTGATCAGTTCGTATGAACGAGAGCGTAAAGGTGTAGTCTTGAAAGACTATAATCGATTCTGAGGAAATGCCATCAAATGCAATGAGATTTGTTCCTACTAATTGCACTGAGAATGTGAACGAGGTGCTCGATGTTTCGTAGTTTGTCAGCGTAGCTCTAAACGAGAGCTGGAATGAAATGGCATCCGTGACACTAGGCGTAAGAGTAACATTATACACTCCTCCTCCTATGTCCTCAACAGAGTATGAAATTCCTGCTGGTGCATCGAGAAGCGTTATCGTTGCGCCTGAAATCCCTGTGGATGTTTCATCCTCATAGAGAAGCTGAAGCACATACGATTGGTTGATGAGTACCGTTGCACTTGGTGCATATGGTGTAAGTGTCGTCTGAACGTCTGTCACAATGACAGTGAATGTAGTATATTGTGTGACATGATTCGTGATGTTTGCCCTCAGGACTATCGTAAAGGTGCCTGACACTGTGGGTGTAAGAACAACTGAATAGTACCCGTTTCCTTCGTCTACTATTGGCAAACCAACTGCTGGATTCGCTGTCAATCCTGTGCTTGGACTTACCTGCGTTATCAGTACGTCCGCTCCAACAAGTCCATCTCCTGTGCTATTGGTGTAGTTCAATACGAGACGATAGCTAAGCCCAAAACCAACAAGATCCGCACTTCCATTTAGACTCTCAAAATAAGTTCCGGTTTCACCAACAATCAAAGTGAATGTGATAGATTGCTCTTCGTGATAGTTCTTGGATGCTATTACAGTGACCTGATACTCCCTTGATAGAACTCCTGTTATTGCAACCGTGTAATCACCATTTCCAAGATCTGTAGGAGTTCCTTCACTAATCCCAAAGGCCGGACCATTATGTATGACCGTGATATTTGCACCTATGATGCCCGGGCCCGAAATACGTTTGTAATTAATTTCAATGATATATACTTCATTCAATCCAACTTCAATGGGGCTAGTACCAATTGATGGTAAGTCAAGCTCCGTAGTATAAACAGAGATGACCGTGAATTGTGCTGAAATGTTATCGTAGTAGGGTCTGGATATGTTGACGAATACTGAGAACTGACCCGCCCCGATAAGTGATGTATCAAAGTCTGCTTCCCACCAGTTCTTAGCGAAGTTAGGAGTAAAGTACACTTCTCCCCCTGACCAGTTCGCGACAATTGTCACACTATCATCAAGTAGGAAGTCTCCATTATCTGAGTCCTGATATGTGATAAGATTGGATATTGTCAAACCAAAATCCGTTTCCAGAGATGGATAGGTCACTATAGCAGAGGCTGAGTGATACATGTCAAATGCTGTGGTTCCATATGCGATTTCAGTACCATTAGACCATATGAACAGAAACTCCCATTCTCCTGCTGTTGTATTCGTTCCTCCGAGAGTTCTTTGGCTTGTATTCACGATACCATTGATTCCTGAAGTAAGAACTTCTTCTGACCAGATGGAGCTATCTGGTCCAATCCATGAAACATTGACATTGTGAGTGATTTCTGGTGTGGTCCCAGACGTTCCTATCTCAAGTTGTGATCGAGTGATATTTCCACTTCTGAGAAGTGTAGCATTAGACCATTCTCCTACCTGATCATCATATACTTGCGTGGTGACTCCTTTCGCATAGTTATAAGCTTGAAAATCAAGTTCCCACCAACCTAATCTATCTAGCAAGGTGATTGGTATCTTGACTAATCCTGTTTCTATGGCACAGCTACCTGTCACATCGTTAGAGAAAGGATCGTATATTGTGGCGTTCTCCCAATCGGTTGGCAAATAGACAAAAACAGTAAAATTCTCATATGTGTCTGTCAAGTCGCTTCCGATGTATGTAAACGACGTAAGATCCGCACTTTGGCCGATATCGATAGAATAGGCAACCCCTTTCTTTGTGGGATGAGGACTCCATGAAGAGTTTGTGAAGTAATGTGAGAGAAGCTTCACCTCGTAATCAAAAGAAACACTGACATTGGAAGAAATACCTACATCCAGTGTCGATGTATCCCAGTAGTAGTTCTCAATCTGAGCTGTATCGTTACCTACATTTCCTATTATCGAAGTATTGTACTGCCCTGCATGAAATCTCAAATCCACCTCTTCAGGACTTGGAGGTGTTACACTGGTAAGAGACACATCGTCAATTTGCACTTTGAACACTCGAGCATTATCACCATCGATTGCTCCATCTCCATCATAGTCCCCACCAGGGTTTATCTCGAATGAGTCATAATCTGAAGCTACTACAAAGAGTCCAATACTAAAAACGAACTCGGATGGTGCATCTGTGATGTTATAGTATACAATATCGTTCCATGTATTCCTCGATGTAGTATCTCTCATAAGATTAAGAATAGCATACCCTTGGGAATATGTATCATTTTCAATGAAGACTGCAAGATATACTGCCCCAGCGATACTCAAAGGTCCTACGTCAATGATACCGCTGACATAGTTATAGCTGAATGATAGGGTCATATTGTCTGAATATGGCGTGTTCACGATTGTCTGATTCCAGAGATTCCATGTACCATGGTAATGCCAATAGGTCAATGTCGGGACTGAATCCTCCTCTCCCTGATTCTCTATGGTCACATAATCTGTAGTATTGTCATAGTATGTTATCAGGTTCTGAAGCCCTCCACTAGAATCATACATATCCACGTCCCAACCATATGGATATGCAGAAACCGCATCTGGATAGGTAGTATTACCTGGAACGCCATCATCAAATGTCCCATTCTCGGCATACTCTCTATTGAGATTCCAAAGCTCCACTCCCGCATTGCTGGCAACCCAGTTGCTTTCGTTATTGATCGGCAGACTTGTGAATGCATTCTCTCCGGTATCTGTTCGTCCTGAAATAGATCCAGATGGATAGTATCCCGATTGTTCAACTTCAATTGGGTTCATGGTGCCTGTCTTTGTGTCTTGAGAAAGCACGAACGAATCGGTGCCGCGAATACTCCCTCTAGCATTGTTTGTTTGAGATGCATTTCCTAGATCTTCTCCATTACCACTTGGATTGATAGTATTTGCAATCGGGAATCCTGATGAAACAAGGAGTCCCAGTATCAAGGGTAGGATGATTAGACTAAGAGCTAGCTTTCTTCTGAACATTTGCCGCACCTCTACAAAGATTGATGCCTACTGTAGTAGTCAATTCGCTTCTAGCATCTGGAAATATCTAGACGGGGGAACCTCTAGGAATAATAAATCTCGAACGTTCTGTTATTACTCTTATTTGTGTGAGTCTTGTCTGAAAAATGGACAATTTGCACATATTTCTACATGCGAATGGCCATTGATACTCTGATCCCATGGCACTATACGAGATATCTGTCGAATCTGGAGTCATGGAAAGATGAATTTCATACCATGACTGAAGGTTCATTGCGTAGAAATGCTCAAGTATCAATCCGAACGGATGTGCTACATAATGAGTGCTGACAAGGTAGGATATGTTATCTATCTACGAAATGGACCGATAATCATCTCAAAGGTAAGATATTCGGATTGGCATGCGATTCAGGAGGACTTCGACCACTACATGACCTCTCTCGGGCCATGGACAGGAGATGAAATTGTTTCATACTTTGAGGCCGAGTATCCGGAGAAAGCTTCTTGGGTATTCTCCAGACAACAGATTTTGGATTTCATGGATTCAAATCATCATGTTCTCATCGAAGAGAATGTGGGCCTTCTAGACCTAAAAGGAAAGAGTACAACAGCTCTTCAGTTCAATGCCTACATCAATAATCACGATCTCAAGGGTCTTTCCTTGCTTCTGACAGATGACCATACATTCATTGACTCATCGAATGAGGTGCACCAGGGCAAGGAAGTGATGGTTGAGAGCTGGCGCGACTTCTTCTCGTCCTATCCTGATTACCAGAATATCTTCGACCACGTGACAATTCATAATGGTTTGACAGTCATGATAGGGCAATCACGCTGCACCTATGCTCCCCTCAATGGACCTGCTATTTGGACCGCAAAGATTCGAGAAGGACTTCTCTCAGAATGGCGGGTCTATCTGGATACCTCTGAGAATCGATTGAAGTTGGGTATTGGATAGAATCGATTTGATGCAACTCTATGTACCATATTGTGCATAGCCTTGCGGTTGGCCCTTATTATATAGCCCTTCAAGGTCTAGTTTGTCATGAGATAGAATGGTATCTGTATGGCATGCGATTGCAAAAGCTGAGTTCTTGGTCTGGTCCTCCAGATTTCGACGATTCCGATTTGTTGTTCTACCCATCATCTACATGGCTGTATTTGGATGGGCACTGTTCATTGCTCCGATTGTCATGAACTTCATTGTGACGAGCTTCCTTGGTGAGGCGGAAATGCTTCTCAGCATAGTCTATCCCGGTCTGCTTCGGTCAGCTATGTTATTTCTCTTCATGCTTGTGATGATTGGACCAATATCCAATTCTCTTGAAGAGATAAAGATCGGACAATGGGAGATATTACTGAGCAATAATGTGAGAACACGTGACATCTTGCTTGGCACCTATCTAGCAAAGATTCCCGTATTTGGTCTACTCGTGTTCATTCTCGCTCCGGTAATCATAAGTCCTTTCGCCATTATCTATGAGGTTTCGATTATTGGGCAGTTCATGATGTATCTGATAGTTCTCGCTTTTGCTCTTGTCACATTATGGATATCCAATATCCTTGGTACGATGATACAGGCAAAACTGGGCGACTCACCACGCGGAAATGACATTGCCAAAGGGTTTAGTTGGCTGATGATCATCTTCATTGCCATTCCGGGAATGGCATTACTGTACTTCATGGATTCATTTGCCGCTACCATGAGTATCGAGCTCGCCCTCTTTCTACCCTCCACCTGGGGTGCGGATCTTTTGACTTGGGCTTCGCTCCTTTGCAGCGAAGCATATATTCCCGCTTCAACATTACTCAATTTTGAGAGTATCTTGTGTTTCTCTCCTCTAGTGACTCTTGGCATATTCGTAGTCTTTTCACTCAGTGTTGTGTATCTTGGTTTACAGGCAGGTGACAGGCTTTTCGTAATTGGCGCCGGTGCAAGGACAGAGCGAGTAGTAACAATAAAGAAAGAGAACATCATCTATAGGGGTCTACGAAGAATCCTACCTCGGAGTTTTGGTATCATCGTTTTGACCTCATTAAAGGACTTCACACGAAAGATGCAGAATGTGTCCAAGCTCATCTATGCGATGTTTCTAACTATTGTGATTCCAATTCTTATGTCGTCTGGTGTTATCGGTCCTGAAATCAATGACCCGAATTTCATCCCCATCTTGTCAATCGTAACATCATCTCTTATGCTTGGGATTTTTTCCGGAATCACTTTTGGAGGAGTAGGCTTTATGGATTCGCAGGACCAACTCTGGATTCTAAAGGGCACACCAAATGGCGATCTTCGTTTCATCGCTGGCAGGGTCTTCTCCTATATCCTCTTTGCATTGCCAATAGCCTTTATCCCATCGACTACGTCATGGCTTATCCTTGGTCATGATACACAGGTCTACCTTCTCATGTTCCTGAACATCTTTCTCGTCATTGTCGCCTCAGTCTTTGTTGGCATCGGTGTGACCGCTTTCAACCCCAGCTATGATGATACCAAGAGTGGAGCATTCACTATCAATACTATAGTCACCATCTTGATACTACTCATTACAATGATGGTCAGTTTGATTATTGGCATGCGAACCATCTTTGCTGAGGTGAATCTCATCGTTGCTATTGTCCTTTGCAGTATTCCTGTGCCAATCATTGGAGTAATCATCTTGGCAATTGGATCCATTAGGATGTACCTTCGGGATGGGTGAGAAGAAAGATTCAAAGGAGTCGGTTTGAATAGGTGATGAAAGAGGTCGACTGTGATGACCTGCTATTTCCGTCATTTGAAAGAACTATTCGAGAAAGCTGGGGTAGTAGTCACAAAGGAGAACAAGAGCGAAATTGACCGTATTATCCATGAGATGGTCGGTTTCGCCTACAAGGATTGTTCAAGCACTTGGAGGGCTGTTAAAGCACGACTAGCTGAGGACGAAGAGTCATTCATTCAAGATTTGAAGAAGAGCATGAGTACATAGCTACATCTCATCAACAAACTTGCGGAGTTAAGTCTGCTTATTAGCGGTGCAGATAGCCCCTCCGATATGTCAATCCGAAAGCTTGTTGGTGAAAGATGCTACCTTGCTCCAATCAGTAGCCTATCAGTCGAAGCGTATGCCAAATGGGACAATGACTTGGAAGTTGCCATTCCCCTTGGCGATGAGGCTTACCTTTCCACAACTGTAGAGAGCTTGCGAAATGACCTTCAGGGAGTCTTTAGCAAGAAATCGCACATCTATGATATTGTGACGCTAGAGGATGACCTGATCATCGGCAGATGTATGTTCTTCAACATCAATCCCACTGACAGAACTGCCTACATAGGAATCGTCATTGGTGAGAAGGACTACTGGAATAAGGGCTACGGAGCAGAGGCATTGCAGTTGCTACTCGAGTACGGTTTTAACCTACTCAACTTCCATAATGTGACATTGGGCGTATTCTCCTACAATAAGCGCGCCATCAGATGTTATGAGAAGGTGGGGTTCAAGACTATAGGTCGCAAGCGAGAGGTTCGCATCATTGGCGAGAGGAAGTATGATCTTATCTACATGGACATGCTCGCGCATGAACTTGAAGTCAAATATCTGAAGAGCCTTCTGGATGAGTTGGATTCGGAGTGACGAATCATTAATACACTCTATTCTTTTCAAACCAAGTGATTGCGAAAGGAATCATCTCTCTCATGGAGAACAAACGTGTTTCAGCTTGACCAACAATGACAGGCGAATAGCTGATTTTCTTCTCGTATGATGCACCTAAAAGATGAAAGTCATCTGAGTCATAGTCAATCTCTTCCCACGTCTTCCAAATCCTCTTCCCGTTCACCATCATTGCTGTCCCTTGGCTTTTTTTCGGGAAATTAGGAATATTCGCACTGAATTCCGCAAAGTGAAGGGCTGTATTATTCGAGTGACCTACCCCTACCAGAAGCACTTTGGCGTCCAGATGATACATCTTCTCTAAGGGACTTCCCTTTCCAAAAGGAAGTTCAAGATAATGTTCTTCGACGATATCTGCTGCATGCTTTCCCCATGCAGCGAATGGAGTCTGTGGATGAGGGCTTCGTAGCACTCCCGGGTAGGAACGAAAGAGTTCTGGGATTCGTCCGAGTCTGGTTGTGGGAGTTTTGAGAGGGTCATATATTGGAGCCTCATCGCGGATTGTTTGCCACCATGATTCTGGTACTGGCGGATAATTCCAGTTAGCCGGATCTCCAGGAATGGGCGTCTGAGAGGGCATAACCAATGTTCCCTCCTCTGTAAGGACTTCCATCAAAGCTTCTATGACTGACATCTCTCTTCCCACAATCCATCCGATTTTGCTCATTGCGAAATGGGAGATGACTGTGTTCCCTGGCCCAAGTCCTATTTTCTTGAAATCATCAACGAGTCTGGTCTTGGTGATCGGCTCCTTTGTGCGATCCACTACTAGCTTTTCCTTTTCCCAAGTTTCCATTAGTACAGCACCCTAGTATCACATCAAATGTGGATGCGGGAGTTTGTTCTCTTGATAAGTGCTATCAAGGACGCTAGAAAAATAGTGAAGGAGGGGGCTACCCCCCTCTAGACTAGCAGCATCTCAATTACATGAGATCTGTTACAATTTTGTCCGACCACTTTTGAGCAGCAATCGCATCTCTGTAATCGAATCCTGCTTTCTCCTTCCCAAGACAAGCATGTACGAAGTGTTGGATGAGTTGCTGATGACCCCAGATCTTTGGACCTTTGCCTTCTACTTGCCAGTTCTCTTTGTCGTCACCCTTGCCAAATAGAGTAACATCAAAGACCTCGCGGTTTGTCTTTGGAATCCAGTCAACAAGGATTGTCTTACCATTGTTCCCATATATCTCGAATCTGCTAAGATCCAGACCCTTTGCAACAGTTGACCCGACCATTGATGTACCGACAACACCATTGGCAAACCTTATGATCCCTACAGTCTGATATCCCTTGAAGTCATTGATTCCCTCAATGGGCATGTAGTTTGCAGTCCAACGCATTTCCTCGATCTCAGTGTTGAAGAACCATCTGAACATGTCCAATGACCATACTGACAATGTATAGTCTGGATACCCACCTGCCTTTTCAATGTCCCAAGCCCATCCGCTTAATGGCCATTGGTCTGCCAAGTCTTCCGCGGCAATGAATTCCCTGAAGGTGATTGCTATTGGTTTTCCAATCGCTCCACTATCAACAAGCTCCTTTGCCTTCACATAGCCTGGACAGTGTCTGAAGTTCAAAATGGGCATGAGCACCACACCCTTCTTCTCCGCGATTTTGCCTAGCTCCTCCGCATCCTTGAGTTTCGGTGCAATGGGCATCTCGAGATATACGTTCTTCCCATGCTCAAGCGCTTCCTTGGCCATTGGATAATGGAATGGCGTTGGTGTAGCAACACAAACCGCATCGACATCAGGATCCTTACAGACATCACTCCAATCATAGTAAATCTTGAATGGAAGTTTGTATTTGGTATCGAATTTCTCCTTGAGTTCCAGCGCATATTTCTCGCTTTCTCTACCTTTTCGTGCTAAGACTCCCCATAACTGGGAGTTATCCACTTTTCTGAAGGATGGAACATGTGCAGCCCCTCCAACAAAGCCAACTCCTGCGCAAACTGTTTTGAGTTCCTCAGTCATTTCTTGCTCTCTCCTGTATTTCAAGTAAAATCGGATTGCTTCACAATTCCTGAACACACACAGTGACGCTCAAAACTGCTCACACAATCTCTGATTTTTTGATTACTGTATGTGCGGTTACCACCTTTTAAGGGCTAGGGCTATTTTGGAAACGTACAAATCATTAGAGAATAGTATCAAAAACGCACACGCTCTTTTCGATAGATTTTCTCTCTTTTCTTCTCATATGCACATTAATCTACGGTACTACAATGAAGCTTTCAATGCTCTGCTCGCAAGAAACCAGCTAATGTCACCTAGCATCTCATGCGGCAGATAGAATATCGAGTTCTTATCAAATAACATCCGAACGCTTGCAGGGAACTCTTCGTCCGCCTCCTCGAAGACTACTAGCACTCTGACCATGGGGAGAAATGCAACTTCAAACGCAGCATCTCCGTAATCTGCTCTCTTTGCTCCAAGCTGTTCGAAGGCAGCGAATAGCTTCTCTCGTTTCTCCATGAATGCTGAGAGAAGTGCGTTTAGGTTCTCTTCATCAAATGAATATCTGCATGCCCAGGAGCCTCTAAGCGTATTGAATTTCACCCACTCATTTCCTATCCCTTCATCCTTTGCTTTGCTATAGTAGAATAGGTGTGGGACGATTCGGCTTGGAGCTGTCTTTGTATTCGAGATGGTATCGATGGTTTCCCCTGTGCTAAGATCCATCTGTATTCCAAAGATATCGATATGATCATTGCCTACTCCTAATCTATTCCTGAGACTTTGGATATCCTCTTGAAAATTCTGCCAACTCCACATCTCTGAGCTAGTATCAAACTGCTCTATGTTGTATTTGTGAGCCAGCTCTCGAGCAAGGCTCATCCAATATTCTAGAATATCATCCGGCATTGCAAATCGGTACAAACTCTCTCTTGATGCCTAAAGGTCTTTGCAAATGGTACAACTAATCGTTCTTTTCTGGAGCGGATCTACAATCCTCAATGCCAGTCGCTTCGCAAACTGCATATCGTGCTTGATACCCTGCAATGTGCAGCAGTGCATCGCCCACCTCTCTGTCCTTTGCCATTGATGCCGTACAGGGGTAGGTGTGGTGAGCTTTTGAAATCAACTCGAATAGCTCATCAGTGTCCGAAATAGACTTCCCGCGAATTCTTTGACTCACATACCACGTACAGCCACATGGTGCAGAACGCTTTGGTCCTATCTCCGAGATCACATCTTTATTCATATCCACATAGTGGATTGGTCGTCCCACCTTGTACTTTGTTATGAACTCATCAATTAGCTTACCTTCTCCTAGTTCCAAGGTACAGAAGGGTTTTGGAAATGCCGATTCAATGCCAATATTATCTAGGGTTTCCTTGACTTGAGCCCGTAGCCCTGGGGGAATCCATGTAGGGTCTTCAATGGGAGCTAAGACCGCCTTTGCACCTGTTTCTTTAACAATTAGATCGATTGATGCCAGAATGTCATGATGGATGGCTACGACCAGCAACAGGTCACATTCCATGAGTCCAATCTCTTTGATGTACTTCTCAGGGTCCTCAATCATCGTTGGCGCAGGAGGGTCCACTGGATGGATTCCGACGATATCTCCTACGTAGGAGCCATATCCTGCTCTGCATTCTGAACAACTTGGCTCGCATCCCTGACAGAAAGTGCGGAAGTTGATCAGGTTTCCAATCACACGTTCTGCGAAGACATCTCCGTATATCGTTGCAATCCTCATCTTTGACACCTATGAAGTATCAACCATCCTCTTTCTTGATACAAAAGTATGATGTTTGCGGCTCGATTCAGGGACGTAACGGAAATGTAATAACCAATACAATGGATTGCCTTGATTTGAGAGATGCATAATGGCACTAGGTGATCTCCTCTTTCCGAACATAGAGATGAAGCTCGTGATATCCCATGCCTTCCATGCGGATGTGGAATCTGTCAAGGACAAGTTGTCGGAAGAGTACAAAGATGCAGCTGCACAGGTCCAACTCAGCAAAGCTGACATGCAAAAATTAGGTCTTAAGCCAGATTCGACTGTAAGCATCCAATCGAAAACTGGCAATGTTGTTGTCCATGCCATTTTAAGCGAGAAAGGCAAGAATGGAATAGCAGTTATGACTCGTGGTCCATGGGCATTAGCGCTTGTAGCTACACCTCGCGATGGGAATCCGCCACAATATCATGGAATCCCTGTGACGATCACGCGTAGTTCTGAGAAAGTCACTCCTCTTCTTGATCTTCTTCAGGATTCTTGATTGCTTTGATAACCCGATCGACTCTCCCCCGCTCGATCTGTAGATGATATTTAGGCTTCTTTTTGAGGAGTTCTCTTAGGTTCTGTGCCGCCTTCATTGCAGCTTCTCTTTCTCCATCTATGGAATCCCATGCAATATCCTGTTTGATTCTCACAGGCTCTTTCATTGTCATATCAATGACGATATCCCGTTCGAATAACCCGCTAGGTGGTGGTGTTTTCCCTACCACGGCATCAAAGATCTGTGTTCGTTTCTTCTCCCATTTCCTAGCTCGCTCTAGTTCTTCGACATTATACCCTTCTCTCTTTACTTCCAATACATCATATGGACAAGAGATCTCACAAGCACCGCAGTAGATACAATGGTCGAGAATCTCTATCTTTTCAGCAGTTCCTGTGGGGTAGATTGCTTTCACAGGGCAGATATTGAAGCAATTGTTGCATCCGGTCGGATCACACTTGTCTAGTTGCTTGATGATGACCTCGCCTGAGAAGGGCTTGCTTACTTCAAGGGCATCGTAGGGACAAACTTGCGCACATAACCCGCACTTGACGCAGAGGTAGTCATCACGCTTGAGCTTCCCTGATATCTGAGGTTGTTTTATCGTCCGAGGTCCTGATTCCATGCAATGCACAGTTATTGCCTCATCAGGGCAAATATCTCCACACAAACCGCAGTAGTCACAGTGATCCTCATTCACTCTGATTCCTACGGCTGGGCGAAAGTTTGGTGGTTCTGCAGATTCGGACCAATAGATGGTGATTGCTTCAGGACATAGGAGTTCACAGAGACCACAGTAGGAGCATTTCTCTTCATCAATCTGAATCGTCCCTTTTGCGTACTCTTCACCCTGATAGATGACTAAGGTTTCCTTTCTATCAACATTGACCTCGACCTCAAGGGCATTGGTCGGGCATACCTTGGCACAAAGCACACAGGGTGCGCACTTCATCTCATCGATGTAGTGAGTACCTTCAATCCGCTGATACTTGTTGATGGCTCCTTCGCCTTCGTATGTTGCTTCAAAGGCTCTGAACACACAAGCAGAATCACACAAACCACAGAAGGTGCAGAGATCAGGGTCCACATTCACAAGAGGTGCCCCTTCGATTAGCCCGGAAGCGGTTTCCTTCACCGGTCCCATAGTGATAGCATCCCATGGGCATACCTGACAGATACCACAACCAACGCATTTAGCTATTTCATGATCGAGAGTCTTCTTGAGTAGAGAAGTACTCCAAGTGAACCTTATCTTTCCCTCTTCAACATCCATCGAGATAACCGGCTTCTCTCCTACCGAGACTCGGTATTTATCCGCCCTATCCACCGCCTGCTACCTCTTCTTCTTGTTGTGGACGAGCGGACTTGCTGCGTTTCGTGGACTCACTTCCAAGAGGGCCAATATCTGTGATGGTATTCACGAATTCTGTTATTTGGTTCGCAAAGTGATCTGCCTCTGACGCAGATGCGCTACCAAAGTAGAGCCTTCTCCCATCGATACCTGCTGCTTCAAGCGCTTCACGCAGATGGTCCGTCCTATCCTTTGCATATCTCGCTCCTGACCGATAATGACAGTCCTGAACATAACAGCCCATTACTGCTACGCCATCCGCACCTTCAGCGAACGCAGTGAGTAAAGTGTCAATATTGAGACGACCCGTACAGGGAACCTGTATGTTGATCACATTTGGTGGATATTTCAGACGTGATGTTCCTGCTCTATCAGCAGCACTATAGGCACACCAGCGGCACAAGTAACCCACAATAGCTGGCCGCATGGGATTGAAGTGAACTGCAGCCTGGGTGGCACTTTCCAACTGCTCGTTGTTCAAACATGGTAAGTCAAGTGCTCCAGATGGACATGCTGCAGCACATGCGCCACAACCACGACATGCAGCCACATCGATTGTTGGAGTCTTTCCCTCATTGAACTTTATGGCATTAGGCGAGCATACTTGCTCACAAATCTTACAGCCCATGCAAAGATCGATATTGAATGATGGCACACAAGCCTCTGAGATGATATGCCCAACGGAAAGTAGTGTCTTGACCTTGGAGGCTGCAAGACCTGCGTGTGCGACCGTATCAGCAATATCCTTAGGGCCTTGAGACACCCCTGCTAGAAACACTCCTTTCGAATGAGTGCTACTCGGACCTAGCTTCGGATGCTGTTCCAAAAAGAATCCATTCTCATCAAGTGGAGTCTTAAGTAGTTTTGAGAGTCTGATATTGCTTGGGTCCGGATCCATTCCAACCATAAGCACCACGATGTCTACTTCCATCTCAATCATCCGATGAAGTAGAGTATCTTCGGATCGTAGAATAGTCGTATTGGTTATTGGATCTCGGATAACCTCTCCAACGGCTCCTCGCACAAATATGGCCTTGAACTCCTTACCAGCCCTAATGTACAGCTCTTCTTGTCCTTTCCCAAAGGTACGCATATCTGTATAGAACATATAGGCTTCAATGTCTGGTAACTGCTGTTTGAGCTGAATAATTTCCTTGACGGCTTCCGAACAACAGACCCTGCTACAATACGGTCTATCGAAACGAATTGACCGGCTTCCTACGCAAGTCACGAATGCCACTCGTTTCGGTGGCTTTCCATCAGATGGCTTGACGACCCTTCCATTTGTTGGTCCTGCAGGATTGATCAGTCTCTCAAACTCGATTGATGTCATGACGTCGGGATTCTCACCGTAGCCAAACTCCTGCACTATCGTTGGATTAAATGGTCTGTATCCCGTAGCCACGACGATTGCTCCGACATTGATAATCTCTGTTCTATCTACATCTTCGTATCGTAATGACTTGGGCTCACAAACTCCAGCACAGGATTGACAACCAATACAACTGTCTATGTCAATATATGGCGCGATTGGCACAGTATCAATTGAGGGTCGCACCATCGCCCTTCTTTTGCCCAGGCCCTCGTTGTATTCATCTGCTACATCTACAGGGCAAACCTCTAGACATCTATTACATCCAGTGCATGTTTCAATGTCTACATATCTTGCTCTCTGCTTAACCGTGACCTTGTATTGTCCGACAGTACCCCTTACCTCCTTTACTTCGGCAAGTGTCATTATAGTGATATTGTCATGTCGCGAAGCGCGAGCCATCATTGGTCCAAGTATGCATATGCTACAGTCAAATGTGGGGAAGAGCTTGTCCCACTTTGCCATATGACCACCAAGGAAGCCCTCTCGCTCTACTATGACAGTTTCTATTCCCGAATCTGCCAATTCCAATGCTGCAGATAATCCTGCTACACCACCGCCAATGACCAAAGCCCGTTGAGAGATGGGAACTCTATGCGTTGGAATTGGTTCGGAACCTTGGACCTTTGCGATTCCTGTATCGATAATAGCTGCAGCTTTCTTTGTTGCCGTTTCAGGATCATCATAATGCACCCAACTGCAGTGTTCGCGAATATTCGCCATATGTAAATGACCTGGGTCCAGTCCTGCTTCCTTGATCGCATCTGAGAACAACTCATTATGAAGCAAGGGGGAGCATCCTGCAATGACTACCTTCTCGATATCGCTTTTCTTGATTTTCTCAATGAGATCGTAGACTCCCTGCTCTGAACAAAGATGGTCATCGACTTCAACAAGAGGTATTCCATCTTTCTCATACTTCTCCCTGAGGGATTCGACGTCTATGACGTCCGCGATGTTCGTTCCGCATCGACACAGAAAGACACCTATGTTGTCTCTTTGCTTGTCCTTGTCGTTTGAGGTTTTTTTTGGGCTCAGGGGGACCACCTTGTCATGATGAATTGACTATTTTGAACCTGTGACCATTTCATTTATCGAGTATAAACATAAGCATTAGGGATTCACGGATACATTATGCAACTACCGCATGATTCATGTATAATCTTTTGATACCAAACGACAGCTTTCCCAAAGCATCCCAGATAGCCGAAATAATGGAGTCGAATACGTGAAACTCAATCCAATGGAGCTGTACAACCTCCTTCCAAAGACGAACTGCAGGCTATGTGAACCAAAGACATGCATGGCATTTGCCACAAAGATGGCGTTAGGGGATTTCCTACCAGACGACTGTCCCCCTCTTCTTGAAGCAGGCTTTGAGTCAAATCTCAAGAAGCTAAGGGAACTTGTAGCTCCAATGCAATCTGCCGCTGAAACTGGGATAAAACTTGATGAATCCAAATGTACTGGATGTAGTAATTGCGTTGTCGTTTGCCCTGTCGACGTTGCAGCCGAACCTCCTACAGCTGAGGGGAAGGCTGCACAAAAGGGCACCACAGTTTTCTGGGTTGAGAATGGAATCTCGAAGATCATCAACTTGGAGAAGTGCAGACGATTCCCTCCAGACCGATTGAATTGCAGAGTCTGTGAGCAATACTGTTGTACTGATGCAATAGAGATTTGGTAGGTGGTATGATGAAGGATATCGTCTGTTCTGGATGTTCTCTCTTGTGCGATGATGTCGCAGCTGAGAATAATGATGGATTGATTAGGTCTCTTGGATTATGTAGATTGGGACATGCACATCTGGAATCAGCACTAGCCCATCTCGATGGACAATCAATAGTACGAGAGGGAGGTACTGAAAGAGCTGTTACTCTTGATGAAGCACTTGGTTTGGCCGCTGATATTCTTTTAGAAGACGGGACTCCTCTTCTCTACGGATGGTCCCATACCTCCAACGAGGTCATCCGCGAAGGATTAGCTTTGGCAATGGATGTCAATGGCTATTTCGACTCGATTGCGAATTTGGGAGCGGCACAGGCACTCCGTCATGGCATCCATTCTTTGAAACTAGATACTGATTTGGAATATATCAGGAATCATGGGGAACTCATCATATATTGGGGCTCTGATCCTAGCGAGAGCCTTCATCGGCATCCAAGTAGATTTGCTGTTCTTCCCCGGGGTGAGAAGATTCCTGAAGGTATTGAAAGTAGAACAATTGCTGTTGTCGATGTCCGTCAAACAGAAACCATGAAGATGGCCAACCATCGTCTCATAATTCCGATTGGCAGCGATGCCAAGCTATTGGAGGCAATCACGGCAGAGATTAGCGGTGAATCATCTATTAGTGGTGACATTCTGGGTATTCCTGCGGCAGAGGTGATAGGCTTTTCTCGCGGTTTCCAAAAATCCGACTGCTCTGTGATCTTCTATGGGAGTGGTCTTCTCCATTCCGGGAAATATCAGGAGAATCTTGATGCACTAAGCAAACTCATCCATGCCATACGATCGACCGGCAAGGAAGCTTATGCGCTACCTATGTTCCCAGAAACTAATACCATGGGCGTCATTGAGGACGTCGTCGCATCAACATCTGCGCCATGCTCAGTAGATTACTCATCTGGTACTGGCGTGCACAAGTCTGATGAAACTGCGCTCGTGAAGCTAGCTCGAGGTGATTTCTCCAGTTCCCTCATCGTTGCTGATGACGTTCTGACCATGATACCTGGGCCTGCGGCAAAAGCACTTGCAGGGACAAAGATGGTATATATTGGTCCCTCTGGAACGATCAGTGACAAGATGGCATCCTTGTCAATACATACCGCAGAGCAGGTGTTAGAAGAAGGCTTGGAGATGTCAAGAATCGATGGTGTCCATGTAACGCTAAGTGGTCTCAGCATACCTGAAGAGGATCGTCAAGGTATTCTTCAAATCATTTCCAAACTACGTAAAATCATACAAGAACGAGGTACAGGCAAATGAAAGTCGCAGTGGCAGGAAAAGGAGGAGTGGGGAAGACTACAGTCGCTGGAACCCTTGCAAGATTTCTTGGTCGGGATGGTCTCAAAATCCTTGCAGTGGATGCAGACCCAAGCTATACTCTCTGGTCAGCTATCGGAATTCCTCGTGATATAGCTGATACTATCGTCCCGCTGACAGAGAATGAGGAGCTGGTTGAGGAACGATTGCAGATAAAGGAAGTTGGACCGACATCCACTGGAGTTTTCAAGCTCAATCCCCGTGTTGATGATCTTGCAGCAAAGTTCGCTATCTCTGGACCGGATAATGTACATCTCCTAGTCGCAGGGACTGTTGATTTGGGAGGATCTGGATGTATGTGTCCTTCTGCAACACTGCTAAAGTCCTTGATGCGCCACCTAGTGATTGGAACAGATGAGGCTTTTGTGATGGATATGGATGCTGGGGTCGAGAACCTTGGACGTGGGACCACTCGTGGCATGGACGCCCTCATAGTCGTCGCAGAACCTGGCAGGAGGTCTCTCGATATCATGAAGAAGATCAAGCAGCTTGCAGCTGACATCGGTGTCGGATTGGTGTTTGCTGTAGGGAACAAGGTCGCGACTCCTGAGGATGAAGAGATGATTCGTGAGAGTGTTGCTGCCGTCGGTATACCGCTTCTCGGAATCGTCCCACTCGACGACTTTATCCGGGAGGCCGATAGGAAAGGTGTGGCACCAATCGACTTGAATGACAAGTCCCCAGGAATGCTTGCAATCAAGGACATCAAGGACCAACTAGTTGAGAAGACCTCTTGATGTGCTCATCGATTTGGCTTAGTTTCATACCAAAAGCATACCAGAAGCTAAAACCGTTTTCGGAAACGTACAAAAATATATCGGTTAACGATTGAAATCGAACATGTATTTTTGGTTCCGCGTCGGATTCATAACCTTGATATGCTCGAATGGTGCAAGGCAAAAGCACTACGAACACAGGAACTGAGCGAGCTATGAAGAAGAAAGCTTACATCAAAGCCGATGAAGCCAAAACCGGAATGGGCGTCTTCAAAGGGCTTGAGGTTCGCATTGGACAGATTGTTGATGATGAATGGGATGAACCCATGGGTCCAACACCGATGCCGGGTCCTACAACCCTACGCTCCTGGGATCACAAGCTTCTGACGAAATACCAACCATCATACATGCCCTATTGTCAGGTATGTTGCCTTTGCACAATGGGGAAGTGTGACCTCTCTGGAGATAAGAGAGGTGCCTGTGGGCTTGATCTGAAAGGTCAACAAGGACGTATCGTCCTAGCGGCAGCCAATATTGGCTGTGCAGCGCACCTTGCCCACTCAAGGCATATGGTTGATCACCTTATTGAGGAGTACGGACCTCGTACCAAACTTATCCAAGGTCCAGGAACCGAGATACATGCACCTGTTTCGCGTTTGGTAACAGGGATGCGCCCTCGCACTTTGGAGGACGCAAGCATCATTCTCGATTACTGCGAGTCCCAACTCACGCATACCCTATCTGCCACAGCTACAGGCCAAGAAGGAAATTGGATGGACTTTGAAAGCAAGGTCTTCCATACTGGAATGATTGATCAGCTCTCCATGGAGATAGCTGATTTGGCACAGATTTCCACTCTTGACCTGCCACAGGCTGACCCCGATGCCCCACTTGTCGAATCAGGTATTGGTATGATGGACATGAACAAGGCTATCATTCTGACTATCGGACACAACATCGTACCAGCGGCCTCAATTACAGATTATATCACTGAAAAGCGATTGAATGATCAGGTTGAGGTAGGGGGAATGTGTTGTACCGCATGGGATATCACTCGGAGAGATCCAAAGGCAAAGGTCATTGGCCCAATCTCTTGGCAACTCCGGTACATCCGTAGTGGAAAGGCCGATGTGGTTGTTGTGGATGAACAGTGTGTCAATACCAATGTCGTGAATGAAGCACGGAAAGTTGGAGCCCCAGTCATCTCTACTAGCGATAAAGCTGTGATGGGATTGCCAGATAGATCTGACGATCCTGTTGACCGTATCGCAGAAGAATTGATCTCAGGGAAGATTCCTGGTGTCTACTTTCCAGATCATCGCAGAGTCGGTGAGTTAGCTACCAAAGTAGCTCTTGCAGTAAAACCTGCTCGAAGGAAGAAGAAGTACTTCCCGAGCAAGAAGCAGATACAGAAGATGGCTGAGGAATGTAAGAAATGCATGGAATGTGTCCGTGCATGCCCGAATGACCAGAACGTGCAAGAAGCAGTATTGGCAGCTCAGACAGGTAATCTTGAGCCTCTTCGTGAGATATATCACAACTGCATTGGCTGTGCTCGATGTGAATCCGCTTGTCCGAATGACTATGATCTCCATAGCTGGATGGTCGTAGCGGCTGAGAAGGATTGCGAAAATGAAACTCACATCGTTCGAACTGGCCGAGGTGCGATTCAGGATACTGAAATTCGAAGGGTTGGGCAACCAATCGTCTTTGGTGAGATTCCTGGAGTCATAGCACATGTTGGTTGTGCCAACTACCCGGGTGGAGGTCAGGATGTTCACGATATGGCTGAGGAATTTGCCAAACGCAGGTTCATTATAGTCACATCCGGTTGCGCAGCTATCTCGGCAGGGACCGTCAAAGATGAGAACGGTCAATCGATCTATGAACGAAGAAGTGGTGAGTTCGATGCAGGATGCGTGGTCAATGTTGGGTCATGTGTATCAAACTCTCACATTGCGGGTGCTGCTATTAAGATCGCAGCTATCTTTGCAAAGAGGAATCTTCGAGGAAATTACGCAGAAATTGCAGACTATATCCATCACCGTGTAGGTGCGGTTGGAATCTCGTGGGGAGCAATGTCCCAGAAGGCAGCGTCCATCGCTGCAGGTTTCTGGAGACTCGGTGTTCCTGTGATTGTAGGTCCACATGGTTCCAAGTACCGCAGAATGCTGCTCGGAAGAGCAGACCATGAACGGGACTGGGAGGTCTACGATGCACGAACTGGAGAGCGTATGATAACAGCTCCCGGGCCGGAGCATCTGTTCTATGCGGCAGAAACTGTTGCTGAGGCGAATGTCCTTACAGCAAAGCTCTGTATACGACCAAACGATACTGGAAAGGGACGGTCAATCAAGTTGAGTCACTATGTCGACATCCATGAGAAGCACTATGGTTTCTTCCCAGAGGATGTCTGGAGGTATATCAGACGTGATACCGACATCCCTATCACGCTCAAAGACAAGATACTCGCTCAGATGAAGGAGAACAAGTGGAAGGAACGACCGATTCCTGATCCCACCCTGCTCAAGGAGCAGATCATCGGAGGTGGTGACTAACCATGATGCGTGCAGTACCATGGCAGACTGGTGAGATATGCGGTCCAGATGCCGCAAAGACACTCAACAAAGCTGAACAATTGAAACGTGATTGGACTAAAGCTAAGAAGCCCCTCATGATTGTTGGATCCGATGCTGTGAAAGTCAAGTATGGAAAGGGTGACCTGATCGATTATTCTATCGAGCTATCAAATGCTGGGAAGATTCCCGTCGTCGCAACTGGTGGAGCAATCAAGCACTTCATCGAGCGCGGCTTTGAAGGTGCAAAATCCATGGGCGCTATGGAGATTGTAGGTTATCTACAAGATCCCGATTGGAAAGGCCCCCATGGAAAAGGGCCGCATGACTTGATTTTCACTCATAGCATGCCATACTATATGGAATGGACCCTGCTATCAGGAGTCATGAACTTTGCTAGGCATATCACTCCTATCGCACTGGGTAGGTACTACCAACCCCATGCGACCTGGAGCATGCCCAACTTGAAAGAGAAAAACTACCAAGAATTGCTCAAAGAGATTCTTGAATTCATAGGAGGAGGTAAGTAAAATGTCGTTTGAAGATATTCCCGTCGACATCGGCGTTATCTACGAAGGCGAGCGCGTTCGCGGTAAGGATATGTTTGTCGAGCTCGGCGGTCCAAAGATGGAAAAGAAGTTCGAGCTCGCCATCGCCCGTGATATGGGCGATGTAGAAGATGAAAAGATAACTGTGATCGGTCCAGACCTCAAGGACATGGAACCAGAGAGCTATCATCCTTTGGCTATAGTAATTGAAGTGGCAGGGAAGGATATAGAGCCTGATCTAGAAGGAGTCATTGAGAGAAGAATCCATGAATACATCAACTTTGTTGAAGGGATGATGCACCTCAACCAACGATACGATATCTGGTTGAGGCTTAGCAAGAAATCTTTCGATAAGGGCTTTAACTCATTGGAATATCTGGGTAAGGTATTGATACGACTCTTCAAGAGCGAGATGAATATCATCGAGAAGATTCAGGTGACCTTTATCACTGATCCGAAGGTCGTTGAAGAGCGCTATGATGATGCCATAAACAGATACAACGCACGAGATGAGCGCGCAAGAGGACTGGAAGATACTGAGGTAGATACCTTCTATGGATGCTCCCTGTGTCAGTCCTTTGCACCGACTCATGTCTGTACCATCACTCCTCAGAGATATGCGAACTGTGGAGCTATCAGTTGGTTCGATGGGCGAGCTGCGGCACGAGTAGACCCCAAAGGTCCTCTCTATGCAATTCCAAAAGGCGATACCATCGATGACTTCAAGGGAGAGTATACTGGTGTTAACCAAGCATATACAGAGAAGTCCCTTGGAAAGGTCAACTCTGTAGCACTCTATAGCGCGTTCGAAAAGCCCCACACGAGCTGTGGTTGCTTTGAGGCGATCGCATTCGTCATCCCTGAGGTGGACGGACTTGGTATTGTGCATCGTGACTTTAAGGGTGAGACTGTGAATGGTCTTCCTTTCTCAAGTATGGCTGACTCGACTGCTGGAGGTCGACAAGTACCTGGATTCCATGGGATATCCATTGAGTATATGCGTTCTCCAAAGTTCCTTCAGGTCGATGGAGGTTGGGACCGAGTAGTATGGCTACCCGAGTCCATCAAGGAACGTGTGGTTGAGTTCATTCCTGAGGAAGTTCGCGACAAGATTCCCACAGAAACTAATGCCATGTCGATACCTGACCTCAAGAACTTCTTGAAGTCTAAGAATCATCCAGTGGTTGATAGGTGGGTTGAGCTTGAGGAAGAAGATGACATGTCAGTTCCAATGGAACGAGATGCGGATGGAGCCGTCACCGTGCCTGGTGACATGACAGCTTTCGTAGGAGGTGTGGGTGGTGGTCTTGAGATCATCTTCAAGAATGCCAAGATCTACGCTGAGAAAGTTATCATCCGCCGAACAGGGACGGGTGAAAAGAAGAAATGACCGAGCATGACAAAGAGAAACGCTCTTCCTTGGATGACCTGTTTGGTGACTTCGCTGAGCTCGTATTAGAGAACGTTACCATTGAGCTCGATGAGCTACGATTGAATCTTCGACCTATGATTGCGCAGGCAGCAGCGCAGGTCGCAAAACCTGCTCTCTCCCTGCCCAAGTCCTTGATTCCAGCCCAGTTCGCACCACCTCTGGGCGAGTACACATCTACAATCCATGAGATAACGATTGGAGCTACAAAAGGAGATGGAGGCACAAGAAGTAAATCTGTTACAATTGGAGGCCATAAGGCTCCCGCTTGGGATCTATTCCAATCAGCTCCAAAGAATCCTCCTGTTGTTGCCGCAGACGTTTTTGACATGAAAATCTCATTGGCAAAGGCTGTCAAGTCCGCATACAAGGAAGTGTTGGAGGACCCTGCTGAATGGGCGAAGCTCTGTGTGAACAAGTATGGCGCAGATGTCATTACGCTTCATCTGATCAGCACAGATAGGCAGCTTGGAGACACCTCTCCAAATGATGCCGCGAAGACGATCGAAGAGGTCCTGCAAGCAGTTAAGGTGCCTATCCTGATTGGCTCGGCTGGAGATCCTGAGAAGGACGGTCCTGTCCTAGCGAAGGCTGCAGAGGTCTGTGAAGGTGAGAAGACATTGCTATGCTCAGCTACCGTAGATGTCTACGAACCGATTGCAGAAGCAGCAAAGAAACACGACCAAGTCGTGCTATCTTGGACATCGCTTGACATCAATCAGCAGAAAGAATTGAATCGTCGACTTGTCGACTGGCTACGACCTGATCAAATAGTCATCGATCCCACGACAGCTGCACTGGGCTATGGTTTGGAATATGCGTTCACTATGATGCAACGTATGCGACTTGCTGGCTTGTTGGGTGATAGCGAACTACAATATCCAATCAGCTCAGGCACGACCAATGCTTGGGCAGCTCGAGAAGCATGGTTGAATGATGATGCGCTTGGACCGCGAGAGCTCAGAGGCCCCATATGGGAGAGCGTAACTGCCTTAGCACTTCTCTTGGCTGGGAATGACCTCTTCATGATGATGCATCCTGCAGCTATCAAGACGGTACATGATTTGGTCGATTGGTTGAAAGAACGACAATCTGTTAAGAGGGATGATTATCCTGATTGGACCTCAATGTCCATACCGGAGGGAGTCTAATGGCAAAACTCGCAGGACCATTAGAAATCTACCCACTTCTGCCTGGTACGAATTGCAAGGAGTGTGGTGAAGCGAACTGTATGGCCTTTGCCACTAAGATGGCAGAGCACACAGTCAAGCTCAAGGATTGCAACCCTCTCTACGCTGAACAGAAGTATGCCAAGAAGCGAGTCAAGCTAGAGGAACTTATCAGACCTCCAGTGCGAGAAGTAACAATTGGAATTGGCGAGAAGGCTGTAGAGGTAGGTGGGAAATTAGTCCTCTACCGACACGATCTGAGATATACTAACCCGACAGCGTTCTTTATCGATGTGCCTGACAATCTTGATGCTGATACCTTTGCCAAACGCGTGAAGGCTATCGAAGAATGGACTTACATCTATATTGGGCAAAATCTCCGTTTGGATGGAATAGCTCTTCGTGGAGTTTCAAAGGACCCCCAGACATTCGTGAAAGCAGCAAAGACACTTGCTGGCTTGACCGACTGGCCAATCATGCTCTGTTCTCTAGATCCCAAGATGTTAGGGCCAGCAGCTAATGCGATAGCCGCAGAGCATCCTTTGCTCTATGCAGCCACTATGGATACATGGGCTGAAGTGGGTGAAATCGCTGCGAAGCATAATCTGCCAGTTGTGGCATACGCTCCTGGGAATCTCGAGGACCTTACATCACTAGCTAATACCTTGCAGGCAATGGGTATTCAAGACATCATATTGGATCCAGGTACGGTCTCACGCGCTGCCCTCGGTACGACTATTGATAACTTCACTCAGCTAAGAAGAGCTGCAACGGTGAAAGACAACGACCTCGTTGGTTATCCCCTGATGTCAACTCCTATCTCAGTATGGGCTGACTATCGCGACGGCGAGAACCCCGCCTTAACTCAATGGGATGAGGTTCTAGTATCAGCGGCAACCATAGTCAGATACTCTGACATAGTGGTTATGCACAGTCTGGACATGTGGACGAATCTCCCCTTGACATTCTTGCGAAGCAACATCTACACTGACCCAGTGAAGCCTGTTGCTGTAGAGCCTGGATTAATGAAGTTTGGAGATGCTGGACCTGACTCTCCTGCCATGTACACGACCAACTTTGCGCTAACCTATTTCACTGTAGAGAGCGATATCAAGCAAGGCAATGTCGATGCTTGGCTGCTCGTTGTTGATACAGAGGGAATGAGCGTTCAGTCAGCTGTAGCTGGCAGGAAGCTTACCGCAGAGAAGGTTGCAGAAGCCATTCAGGAGTATGGGCTTGAGGAGAAGGTGAATCATCGAATTCTCATCAGTCCCGGCATGGCAGCTCGTATCAGTGGGGAAACTGAGGAAGCCACAGGCTGGACCATAAAGGTCGGCACTCAGGATTCAAGTGGCATTCCCAAGTATCTCCAAGAAGGTAAGTGGAGAGAGGAGTAGTTCTCAATTCGCAATGAAGAGTTCTTGGGATGGATATCTCAAGAACTTGTCACTATTTTTTCAGTTACACAATCCATGTTCTATGATCCCGTGTCTTCTTTCTACTACCTGATGGCATTGATTTCATGATACCTGCTTCCTCTGCTGCCCAATTGATGAATTCCAATGCAGAAATCACGAACACAAATAGTGCCAAGGGGTAGATCACATCCCCTAGGAACGTTACACCTTGACCTGTTCTAAAGTAGGTGAGCGCAGTATTGAACGAAATAATCATTGCAATTATGGATATTGTAGGAAGGATGTTCCAAAACCTACGCTCGTTCGAGACGCACAGGATGAGAAGAAGAAAATCCATGATGGCCAATACCGATGGAACAAGGAAATTCAGTATATTGTATGGCATCCCTTCGTTGAAGAAGTCCTGCAGATATGCTAGAGTGACAAGAGTGTACACTACTATTCTTGCAATATTGACACTGACAGCGAATGAAACATTTCGCTCCTTTTGCTCGTATTCGTGATACACCTCTCCACACCAAGGTAAGTATGGTAATCTCGCAGATATAAACTATCATTTCACAAAACTATCGACATATCGATGAGTCTAAATGTCTTAAATCGAGAGAACCCTAATATCGAATTAACAATAAAAAAGAGTGAGTCCAATGCGTGAACGTCTAGTCCTTTCAGTATCCGGCAAGGGCGGTGTAGGTAAGACCACGACATCCGCGCTTCTATCAAGAGTCATCGCCGAGAAGACAAAGCGGTCCCTTCTACTGGTAGATGCGGATCCTGTGATGAACTTACCACGAGCACTTGGAGTAGAGGTTCCTGCATCTGTGGGAGAGATTGCCACAAGAATGCGGAAGAACATTGACGAAGGAATACTGCCTGCTTCGGCAGCCAAACAAGACATACTTGAAGGTGAGATTTTCGAGTCATTGATCGAAGGTGATAGGTACGACTTTCTGGCAATGGGCCGCACAGAGGGAGAAGGATGCTACTGCTATGTCAATAGATTGCTCACTCAGATACTTGACCGATTGACTATGAACTATGAGATCACTCTGCTTGACATGAGTGCTGGTCTTGAGCATTTCAGCAGGCGCACAAACAGGAATGTCGATGTGCTGATCATCGTCATCGATTCCTCACGTGCTGCCTTTGAAGCTGCTCTGCGCATTCGTGATTTGGCAAAGGAGGTCCACATCGATTTCAAGAAGCTCGTCGTTATTGGAAACAGGATTCCTGACTCTCTTGTGGATGCTGTATCTAAAGGACTTGAGGAGAATGGACTCTCACTTATGGGTATGATACCAAATGATGATGAGGTCGCGAAGTTGAATTACCTCGGAAGGCCAGTCTTCGAGCTTTCCAGTAGTTCGCCTGCATTGCAAGCTGTCGAATCCATCGCAGAGAAACTTGGACTACTTAGCGAGGTCACACTCCTCAAGCTCTTGGGGCAATCATAGCTACATTCTGTCATTCATTGTTTCCAAATGTGACTGAAAGGAATCATCTCCTTTCCAAATATGAGCAAAAACGTAAACAAACTATTCCCCAAATGTCGCATTACGAAACGTCTTTATGCTCATTTAGCAAAGACAATCTTTGACTAGAGGTAGCAACGAATGGTTACTTCACTTTGGACTGACAAATACAAAGGCAAGATTGTCACTGCTACCGAAGCCATCAGGAAGATCAGAAGAGGGACTCGCATCCTACTTGGCACGGGCTGTGGGGTTCCATACCATCTGTTTCAGGAGCTCGCAAAGAATGCCCATCGGATGGCTGACAATGAGATAGTTCACATGCTAACACTTGGAAACACTCCTTCCGCAGATCCAAAGTTCCAGAACCAGTTCAGGCACAACACCTTCTTCGTTTCGGACAATATCCGGGATGCCGTATCCGAAGGTCGAGCAGATTACACTCCTGCTCCATTATCTGACATACCCTTCTTCTTCAAATCACGAAGGATTCCTCTGGATGTTGCATTGATACAAGTCAGTCCCCCGGACGATTTTGGCTATTGCTCACTTGGGATATCTGTTGACATCACTAAGACCGGCGCACTCTCTGCTGATCTGGTCATCGCACAAGTCAATGAGAAGATGCCTGTCACACATGGGGATTCGTATCTTCACCTTCGTGAGATCGACTATCTGGTACCCTATACCGAGCCCCTTCTTGAGTTCGAGTCTCCCGCAGTGAGTGAGCGAACACGACTTATTGGTGAATACTCTGCCAAGTTAATCGAAAATGAATCTACCATTGAGATGGGAATCGGCACTATTGCAAACGCTGTCACTGAGAACCTGTTGAAGTACGGTGTTCGGGACCTTGGAGTTCACACAGAGATGTTCAGCGACTGTATCATCGAGCTGATAGAAACAGGTGTAGTGACGAACAAGAAGAAGAGCATCAACAAGGATAAAGTGATTGCCAGTTTTGCAATGGGTTCTCACGATCTATATGATTATGTGAACAATAATCCCACTTTCGAGTTCAGAGAGACCTCCTACGTAAATGATCCGTCTATCATTAGTCAGAATCATAAAATGGTGGCCTTCAATGGTGCATTGGAAGTCGACCTCACCGGTCAAGTATGCTCTGACTCAATCGGTCATCAGTTCTACAGCGGGATTGGCGGTCAGGTAGACTTCATTCGAGGTGCCGCTAGATCTGAAGGTGGAAAAGCTATCATTTGTCTGAAATCAACTGCATTAGATGGTGCGGTTTCTAGGATCGTGCCGCGGCTAAGTGAAGGCGCTGGTGTAGTGACCACTCGTGGAGATGTCGATGTCATTGTCACAGAATATGGATATGCGACCCTACGAGGCAGGACGATTCGAGAACGAGTACTATCACTCATTGCGATAGCCCATCCCAAGTTCAGAGACCAGCTTCTTGAGGATGCCAAGAATATGCGTTATGTATTCGAGGACCAAGTTCCGTTCTTGGCACGTGGTACGTACTTTCCGATCGAGTATGAGGCACAGAGGGAATTCGATGGTCCCGAAGGATCAATCAATGTGGAGGTCCGACTCATCCGTCCTGATGATGCTGGTAAGATAAAGAGCCTCTTTTATGGACTGAGTGAGGAGTCCATATTCTTCAGATTCCTGACTCCATTGAAGAGCCTCAGAAGGCAGACACTACATGAGTTCTACTATGTCGATCAAGAAGCAGATATCTCACTTGTTGCAGTGATAGATGAGAATGGAAATAGTGATTGCGAGAAGATCATTGCTGCTGGAAGGTATCTATTGAATCGCAATACGAACCAAGCCGAGTTTGCCCTCTTGGTGCAAGATGAGTTTCAAAACAAAGGGATTGGGACCTTTCTTCTGAATCAAATGATGCGTATTGCGAAAAGCAAAGGTGTTGATGCTTTCATTGCCTATGTCCACCCAAAGAACGTTCCAATGATTGATTTCATTCACAAGACTCGCAAAGTGATAGAGAGCAGGCTCAGCATTGAGGATGACCAATATACATTCATACTTCGTCTTTAGCATCTCTTGAAAGCATTACTCAAATTACCAATCTAAAACCACATTCCTTTTCATGAGCAATTGACTATGTAGGAATGTGGTTATTATGAGGATCATCATCACTGAAGGAACCCAATTTGATGCATCATATCAAGAACTTTCCAGACAGGAGATAGATGTAAGTTCTGATATGTCAATAGGCGACTTACTCGAGATTGCCAAGACGCTACCATTTCAGATGCTCAACGCTCCCTACTCAAAGAACATCATTAACCATCTATACCTCATGCATCCAGAGTCAAGAGACCGGCTAGAGGAGTCAAAAACCATTAAGGAGTATGGATTTGAAGATGGCTCAATAGTACGGCTGATGAGTGGAGTTCGGTAGACCACTTCTCTAATGATGTGATTGAGATGAATGATGAAACTTCGATCAACACTCGTCTTGTCGAGGGACAGAAGAAGATTCTACCCTTGATAAATCGAAGTCATCGTCTTCTCACTCTTTTCATCTACTATAGCGTATCTATTCTCTATCTCTGGATGGGATGGGTGGTCTTCTTCATCCTCTGGATGGAGCTACCTCCAACACTTGGGCTCGTCGCAGCGATCGTGATTGCTATTCCTCTTCTTGTAACCCCTCTCATGTACAAGCAGATGAAGCAAAGGTATGGGTATATCCTAGATGCGAAGAACTTGCTCGATACAATCCAAGAATCGATTGACTCTGAACAGGTCGCATCAGGTATACTCAGCTACATCTCGCTGCTATTGAATATCATCAATCCAGATGAGTCCAAAGAAGAAACGGTTCCGTCACAAGTCCGATTACGAGACCTCAGAATTCGGTCGATTTCCCAGCTCATATTCCAGATGTTCATGATGTACCTCATCTTCCAGAACTTCTTCATACCCGAAATCATTCTTCTCATCGAGGCAGGAGGCATCATAGCTGTTCTTCTCAATCCTGTGATGGTACTACTGAGTGCAATCCTAGCAATCACTCTTACTGGACTTCTGGTCCTCATCCTGTTGGAGATAACTGTTCGACGCTGGTTGAAAATCTATCAAGGATTCATAGAGTGGGGTGAAGAGCTTGAACGTATGGTCTTCTCAAAGGATTACGAAGCAGGAGGTTCAGAACCCTGAACAAACCTGCTCCTCGGCGTCCTGAATCATGGCCCATGACCTCTAGAAGGACCAAGTACGAAAGATGGGCAGAAATTCTTGAGTCCTGCATATGGGAGTCTAAGACTCAGAGCTGGTTGATGCGCGAGCTCGGTCTCAAGACCCAGCTGATTAAGGAAGATGTGGCTTTTCTACTGGAAGCCGAGCTATTAGAACAAGTCGATGAGCCCGAAACAGGCATCTATGTCTTTCTTACTACTGAGAAGGGTAAGGAGGCACTCTCTAGGTTCTATCAATTAGTATCGAAATACTTCACATAGAAGGTCTGTAGGTTCATGAACGAAAGTGATGATTGGACGGAAGAGGAGCTTGGACAAAACATATCCTGTGTATTCTGTGCCGTTGTACCTATTCTCATGTTTGTGTCGTTGTATCTCATAGTCTTCTTCCATCTTTCTTGGTATGAGGGAGTCATTCTATTTCTTTCACCTCTCTTATTCGGTCTCCTGGTGCTTTATTTTTACAATCGCAAGGCATTCTGGAGCGTTCTTGATTCTGTCACAAGATAGCCCACTTCCTGCAGTGCGGTCTATGGACCTTTTTCCCACAGTTCATTATATACTAAATCTCATTCCCTATACCTGTGATTATCTATGACTAAAGATAGTATTTGCATACAATCATCTTCATTGACAAAGAAGTTCGGTGAACTGAAAGCTGTGGACTCCCTCGACCTCAACGTAGGTATTGGGACACGTTTCGCTCTTCTAGGTCCCAATGGTGCAGGAAAGACCACAACTGTCAGGATGCTTTCCGGATTGATGACTCCGTCAAGTGGAAACGCTTCCGTGTGTGGTTTTGACATCTCGAGAGACCGTGATGCTGTGAAAGCAGTCACAGGACTTCTTCCTGAATCTCCTGGATTGTACTCGAAGCTCTCAGCTGTTGAATTCCTTGAATTCATAGGCGCATTGAATGGTTTGACCAGGACTCAGCTAGACCATCGCATAGGTCGACTTCTATCCATCATGGGACTCGAATCGCGACAAGATGACTTGCTAGAGGGATATTCATCTGGAATGAAGCAGAAGGTTCTCGTCGCTTCTACAGTCCTTCACGAACCGCAACTAGTCTTCCTAGATGAACCAACCTCTCGACTAGATCCTGCAGCTAGTGCTTTGGTTAAGGACCTCATCAAAGCACTTTCTGACGAAACTAATACTACTTTCTTCATCTGCACTCACATGACCTCATTCGCAGAGGAGCTGTGTGATGTTGTAGGCATCCTGAATGACGGACGATTAGTAACTGTTGGCTCACCTCAGAACATAATGACAGATAGCAAAGCGGACAGTCTAGAGAACGCTTACTTGAAGATAGTTGGTGGAAAGATTGACCGTGATTCTCTGTTGACATGGAGGTAGAATCTATGGTCCATCGATGGCTAGCAATAGCAAAGGCAGAATTCAATGTCCAAATGAGCGGTCGCAAGAGGAGAGTACCCGTCATGCTTATGACTCTGGTTCTTGGAGTCTTCTGGGCTTTGGCATTAGTGCCAATTCTTATGGAATTCATCCTCACCGAGATTATTGGGATTTCCTCCAGTATTCTAGTGTTATTGATGCCCCAAGTACTAAGGGCTGGACTGATGCTCATCTGGTTCATTCTTTTACTGTACCCTCTTACGAATGCACTCAAAGAAGTACGGATAGGACAATGGGAAATCCTCATTGCTAACAGCGCGTCAAGTCGAGATATCTTTCTAGGCACCTTTCTAGGGAAATTGCCTGTGAATGGTCTGATTGTTCTATATCTGGCTCCCGTTCTTATCTCTCCATTTGTCATTGCATTGGAGATAGCAGTGAGTGGTCAGATCTTGATATATGGCACCATAGCTATTCTGACCTTAGGTGCGATCTGGCTCTCAGATTTCCTCGTGACTTTTGCCCAAGCTCGATTAGGTGGATCCGAACGCGGCAGGGGTATAGCTAGTGCTATGGCAATCCTGCTAGGTATGGTTACGATCCTTCCTCTTGTAGGTTTCCAGCTCTTCGCATCACAAATGCTGGAGATATTCTCTCAGGATATCTTCCTTTGGTTTCCATTTACTTGGAGTGCAGACCTTATCACTGCCATAGCACATCAATTCATGGGCGTTGGAAGTGAATACATTCCCCCATTGACATCTGGGTATGCTCCATTCTTCAACCTCGTCTTTTTGCTAGGGTATACCTCATTATTGATCATTGGATCCCTTCTCTCTATCAATCGGCTGATCTTGCTTAACACTGAGTCGGGAAAGCAAAGCACTCGAAAGATAACGAGCGATTCCGCATTAGGTCGAGGCCTTCGAAAACTCACTCCAGGCACCTTTGGAAGTGTCATACTCTCGGTCATGAAGGTATTCACCAGGACACCTCAGAATCTTGCAAGACTTGGACAGATGATAGGAATGTCACTTTTCCTTCCAATCTTGATAGGATTCGTTGTAGCAGGAAGTTCTGGTGAAGTCGAGTTCATGATGGTACTGATTATGGTGTCATTGGCATTCGCTCTCCTAAGTGGTCAGACATTTGGAGCTACTGGCTTTTTGGAATCGCGCGACCAATTGTGGCTCTTACAGAGTATACCTCATGGAACAAGTATATTCATCAGGGCACGACTTGTGCAAACGACACTATTCTTAGTCCCCTGTGCAATGCTTTCTTCCCTTGTCCTTACGTTTGTGATGGGTCTAACGTTTCTCGAATCTGTCCTGTTATTCCTCATTCCTTTTGCCATGGGAATGGGCTCAGCCCTAGTAGCTATTGGAGTAACTGCGAGCAATCCAATCTATGATGAAACGAATAGCGCTACTTTGAAGGCCAATATAACCAAGTTCATGGTCATTACCCTACTATCATTCATGCTCTACACAATACTCGATATGGTACTAGGAATTGTTTTTGGCCTAGGGGGTCTGACACAGATGGTATATGCGAACACATCTCTCTACATGCTGGTATTTTTCGGACCATTACCGGTTATCGGCAGTGCCATCTTCATTCGAGGAACCCGGAACTTCAACAGATTGGAATAATCGTACACTCGAACGGGTCAGTAGAACTCGCTGACCCTCTCCCTTTCTAACTCCAACTACCTATTGATTCTCAAACTTCAGCCTATTTCGATCCGGACTTGGATAATGCACATAATCCGAGGATGATAGTCACTAAGCCACCAAACACAAACATCGTGGATATATTGTACATTGTAGTTTCAATTTCCGCTAGTCTGACTAAGATCTGCCCTGCGACGAAGAGAGCAATTCCGCCTCCGAGTATTGCTTTGGGAACTAATAGTGACGGAGCTGGAGGAAGCTCGAACTCCTCCTTGGGAGTTTCTGAAATCGTGGGCATTTTGATATCTGTTCGATAGAACCTGATTTCATCCGGACTCATGTAGCCAGCGACCCTTCCTTCATCAACTGCTTCAAGAATAAGGGTGCGCACAAGAGATTCATCGAGTTCTAGTTGTTCTGCTATTAGGGGAATAGCACTCACATTGCTTTCAATGAGTTGTATGATATCGTCCTTCAGCTTTGCATTGTCGTGAACAACTACTTCATGAGTCATATATTACACCTTCAGACTGCACCAAAAAAGTATGAATATGTGCTATTGGATGGGAGCATGTCATATTATGGCGATTTCGTATCTTAGTTGGGATAAAAACTACATCCCATGTAAAAATGTGGCAATTATGTCCCTATTAGATGTTCTCAAGCATTTTATCAAGATGCATCTCACGCAAGCCAGGAGCTCGCTTTATTGTAAAGACAGCTCCCATTGATTCGAGCTTTAAGGCTTCGTTGACCGAGATCGACTCAACAATGGGAATGGTTTCATTCAGACTTGATAGTATGATGAATGCGAACACTACTGATTCGTGGGCTGAGAAAGATAGGTTGTAGAGAGATTCAGAGAACTTGGACTCCATCCAATTCGTGATATCATCAAGATTCGCTTTCCGAGGGTCCCATTTCATACGCAGAACAACAATCGTATTCTTACTGGATTGCAGATTTACTTCTGTCGTAAGTGTGATCGCATTCGAAGTTATGATCTCATCTAGCAATCTTCGGACTCTTTTGAGGGATAGTCCAGTGGCCTTGGCGATTCCTTGATGGCTCATCCTTGGGTTCATTCGCAGTGCTTTGATAACGCACAATTGCTGTTCCGAGAATTCCTTTATGCTTCCTGGATTCACAGGAATGGTATGGATTAGGACTTTGTTGGTCCCACGTAAGCTTTCGAAATAGGATCGCATTTCAAGAAGTCCTCTAGATCCGGAATACTCTGCTCGAATCACATATGACCCTGAGTTATCATACCCAACAGATAGTACTCCCGGGTGTGAGATGATATTTTCCATGATGGTATCATCAAAACGATACTCCTTGCTATCAATGAAAATCACAGCAAATTCTGCATTCACCATGGCAAAGCTTGGCAGGATGACGAATTTCTCAATGACCCCGTTTTGCTCAAGCTTCTCAATCCTTCTTCTGACTGTGTTCGATGTAACATCTATTTTCTTTGCGATATCCTCGTAGCTCTCTCTACAGTTCTTTCCTAGAATTCGAAGAATCTTGATGTCTATTCCGTCCAAGGTATGTCTGATTCCATGCTAGTACTATCTTTGTCTTTTGGTCTCCGCTGTACGAAGTGCACAGAGCGAAAAGCTCACACTTAGCAAAGCTAATGACCTCCAAGAAAGGGCAAGGCAGTCACTCAAGGGATGAATACAATGCAGAAAGAGTCAGTACAGGATCGTTGGCCCCAAGAAGCTACCTATTGTTGGGGTTGTGGCAGGAATAACACGCATGGTCTTCAGTTGAAGAGCTATTGGGAAGACGATGAGACCATAGCAACTTGGACTCCAAAGGAATACCATCTTGCTTTCCCTGGTATCCTCAATGGAGGTGTTATCTCTACAATAATCGACTGTCATGGAACTGGCACAGCAAATGCCTATCATCATAGACTGAACGAAAGTAAAGATCATCACATGCACGTAACAGCTAGTCTGAAGGTGAAGTTTCTGAAGCCAACCCCCTTGGATCAGCCTGTGACTCTACGCGCAAGGGTCCGGGAAACAGATGGGCGTAGAACCATCGTTGATTGTGACCTATATTCTGGAGATGAGAAGTGTGTCACAGGAGAGGTCATAACTGCCCGTGTGGATTTCTCTAAATTCCTGAATGAATAGGGTTCGATGATACATCCCCCGATGATTTTTCAGAGCGTCTGCACTTCAGTATCTTTCTGGAGGTATCTAAGTGACATCTCAAAAAGGAGCAATAAGCGTACTTGTATTTCTGGCATTGATTGGGTTTCTTCTCAGCGTGATTTTTTCAATGAGAGGTGACATGGCAGAACTCAATCCTTTACTGAATATACCCACTGCCTATCATTTCCTACTATTCGCTTTCCTGATTCCTATGTTCGCAAGTGTTCTCACTGTGTTGATTTTTCCTAGAATCATTGCACCGCTTTTTATGAGAACCAAGAAGGTGTTCATGAGGGGTCATAAGGACAGATACATCGTAATGCCTGAGCGTCAACTAAGTCTGCGGAAATGGTTCAGTCGAGCTTTTCTCACTGCCCTTCTCGTGCTAGGTATCTTATCCGTTGTGATTAATGTCATCGACCCTCAAATTATGATGTCTCCCAAAGAGATCACTGAATTCCCTCTTGATGGAATTAGTGAGGAATTCTTCAAATATACTCCCCCTGTCATTATCACTCTAACCGGACTCATTGCTCCAATTGCTGTGGGTTTCTGGGCTGTATCGTGGATACTCGAGGATGCAGGATTAGTACATTATCAATTCTCGGACGATGACTCTCCCCTCTTTGAGGTAGAGCCTGTCTATCTACGGTTGAAGGGCTACTTGAAAGGATATGCAGGTCTCTCGTCAATCCTGTTCTTCATCTCTATGATTCTCATCTTCTATTCAGTTCCCGCTGTACTGGAAACTGCTATTTTCACTACATTCATTCCAATGTTCTCTATTCTGCAAACAATCCCTGCCTATCTCGTTTACACGAGATTGGATCCAGGATACTTGAGAAATAACGTAAAAGAGATGAAGCAACTTACTGAAGCGAGCTTTGATGCAAACTAGATGGTCGATTGGAATAGATGAGAGGGAAACACCTCTCATTTCATTTCTGTTCCTTTCAGGGCCTTCTCAACATTTCTTATATGATGGTCAATTGTTGCCTTGTCATACACATTCGATGTAGAGGCGAGAAGCTGCATCACTCCTGAAATTCTGTAATCCTTCCGCTTTAGAGCATCTATGAGCCTCCGATGAATAGATGGGCATAGAATGGTGAAGTGGATGATCTCCTCAAAAGATGACACATATCGCTTCCAGAGCTCACTGCCCTCTTGCATTGACTCGATTGCTTCCTGACGTTCTCGTGTCCACACCTTCCGAATCTCCTTGAAGGTCCTATCAAGGAATTGGTCAAGTTCTCTATTCTCCCTCAAAGTTGACCTGAGTGAGGTGATGATCGCCATAGGATAGAATGGCACTGTTTCTCCCTTTTTGTAATAGTCCCGAAGAGTTACAGCACTCCATGTGAATGGAAGAAGTGCAAGATGCCCTCTAACAACTCCTACGACTTTACTCGAATTCGTATCCTCTGCCCACAGTTGGAAGAGTCTGCTACCCTTTGCACGCACATCTGGCGTATTCTCTGACCAGTCGTAGAGATTTGTATAGTCTAGCGCCCATGGACCTAGCTCCTCCAGTATCTGGGATGCATCGATATCAGAGCGTGTATCATAGAGGGGCTCTAGGATACTCTGGACATCAAACTCTGTCATTCGGTCAACATCAATGGATTCCTTCAACCCATCATGAAATTTGAGCTTCAATCTGACCTTCTCCTCTCTATTTTAGTCAGAAACTGAAACATAATTAACCTACTGCATCAAATCGCTTGTATCTGATAGAGCACCAAGTTTTCGTCCCAACAGTTCGAGAAACATCGTGTCTCTCTTTAAGGACTTCTCATTCTCTACTGTCTGATCATAGGCAATCGTATACAAAGTCTTGACATGACTAACGTTACTGCGAATTCTCCCAAGACTCTGCTCATACCGTTCAAGTGAAGCCGTGGTTCCATAGTAGAATCCCACATCCGCCTCCGGTAAGTCCGTGCCCTTCTCGATCAGCCGTTCAGATGCAAAGAGTACGGTTTCTGCTCCTTCCTTGAACGACTTTATGCGTGCATGCTGAGTCGATCCATCCAATCCACCATGGACATATGTAGCTGAGAAGCCCTTGGATTGCATGAGCTCTGCCAAGTACCTTGTGACTTCTACAAACCTGCACATGACTAGGACCTTTTTCACCTCTTTTGACATCTTCTCGATCCAGAAGAGCAGTCGCTTCTCCTTCTCCCCCAAGTATCCTTCACTTGCCATTACCTCTTCCATCTTCTTTGTAATCTCGTCTTTAATCTCAAGGAAATCATTGTTCGTAAGAAGGGTCCTGTTTGAGATATTGTTGATGAACTTGTGAAGTGACTTGAAGGTGCTCTCAAGTAACCGCTGTCTGGTCACTGTCATTAGAAGATACGCGCTTGCATGGGAAAGGTATTGATGCATCTGATCCTGGTTCCCTCCAAGTTTCTCGAGCAACTTATTCTGAAGTGTCTTCTTTCCCAGTAGATCGGATACGAAAAGGAGAATCCTATCCTTCGGAATCTCTTTCCTTCCCGTGATCATCACATAGGCTTTGGCAAGCTTCGAGTAGGCTGCATTCCGAACTGTTGTGATCAAGGAGTCAATCCTTGACACCCATTCATCGAATACCCTGATTTGCTTCAGTTCGTATGCTGGTCTGTATGACTCGAAGTCATCACCTGCTGGATGGATTTCAACGACTCTCTCGCCGCCGAAATTTGTCTTGAATAGGTCGATTTTTGCCTCTTGGGATATTGAGGCAGTTAGACCAATGATAATCTTCGGTGAATCTTGGGAAAGGAGTCCGAGGAAATTAAGGATCGGCTCAAATCTCTTGTTGAGTCGATAGTTCTTTGCTTCAAACTCTCGAATCAACGCATTGGCGATCCCCTCTTCACTAATCTCACTCCCCTCGAAGCCCTCCCGTTTCTGCATCTCCTCCTTTAGATCCTGAACGATCTTCGTGAACTCGCGACCATTGCCAAATCGCCTCTCAATATACTCTATAGTTTCATCACGTGGTCGTTTTATTCCATAGGACTGCGCGAACATATCGAAAATCTCATCGATAATGACTACCTTGACCTTATCCAGGGTCTCTCGGTCTATCCTGTTGAATCGACCCACAACTGAATTCATGAGTAGTACTGGTGTAGCGAAGAGGAATTTCGAGATATCTGCATGCTTTCTCGCCATCTGGGGCGGAATGCCCTTTTGCTCTTCCAAAAGATAGAGGTGACCATAGTTACCAAGACCATACTGTTGAGCCATATCATGGAGCTGATACTTCAGTTTCCGATCTTGCACAAGGAAAAGGACCTTCTCATTATCAGCAACTATCTCTCTTTCAATGAGCATCTCAACAATCAATGATGCAATGAGAGTCTTCCCCATCCCTGTAGGCAAGAGTACTAGGAATGCAGTCTTCCCTTCCTCTTCTAGGTTATGAATGACCTGGTCTCTTGCATTGATTTGATAGGAACGAGGTTCAAACTCCCTGTCAGCATCCATGTGCGTACGTGTAACTCATTCCCTTTATAAGATTTGAAGCATGACCTTGCTCTGACTCTGGATTGTACTGAATGGAAACACTTGATAGTTAATCATGGCTTCATGAGTAACGGATTCATCTATCCACTCCAATTTTCCTATAGTTAACTTCGTAATGCGTCTTTGCCTGGAGCTTAAATCGCTTATAATGTAGGATAAAGAAAAAGAGAACCAACTCAGACGAAGCCGTCTAAGTTGGGGTGTGTGTTCATCTGATCCTATGCAATTAGGTAACTGCACCGATGATCAGGAGTATGACTCCAATGCCAACCAAGGCAAGCATGACTTCGGTGAATAGATATCCACCAAGATTAAGGGAGTAGATTCCTAGGTTAAAGTAACCTGTAATCATACTCAGATCCACAATCCCAACAAGAAATGTTGCGATGATTGGAAGAAGTCCGACGATTAACAATATTATTCCAAGGAGGGCTGCACCTTTTCCCATTATTTCACATCCTCTTCTGTTACCAATAACAAATACCTATTTCAATCTCACTAATTTCTAATAATTTAGACTACGGTCGTAAGATTATTCCAGAACTAGCTTTTTGCCTTTTTGAAACACTTACGAAGTTCGTCAATTATATCAGGTTCGTTAAGGAGCAGTCCAAAGAGACCTGAATATTGGATAGTCTGCTCTATCTCCCACCAGTCCCCTCCTGTGATGAGCGTGAGCTCCTTCTCATCTAGTCTTGGAAGGACTCGCTCAAAGTGCTTCTCCTTGCCTCGTTCGAATCTAACGATGAAGTCACTAAGCATCTCTTCATCGGCCTCATACCCCTCAAAGACTCCCTTAATAGCTGTATACAGTCTACCATAGAATGTGCGACCTCTTTCTGATGTCCAATATGATGTGGGAAGTGCCATGTTCTGGAATACCTTGGCAGTTCGACAGTACAGGATTTCAGTAGCATTCTTGTCATAATGTACTCGTCTTCCAGCTTGAGTAACGAGACCTACATCCTCAAGGGTTTTGACATATCGGTAAATCGTCGTTGATGCCTTGTCCTTGATCAAATTGTCTTTCTTCGCGGTTTCGTTGAACTCCTCAACGATTTCATTAAGGGTCATTGGTCCCTGCCGTAGGATTCGAACGATCGCGTTATAGTTTAGATCCCACAGGACTTGATTGGCATCTTCTTTGGTTAGAACTAGTATTGGTACTGGTTCGTACCGGATCATGTCCTCGTAGTCTTTCTTGTCCTTTTTCTTAGACACCAGCTGCACCACCTGAAATCACTGCTCTTTGCGATAAAATCGCTCCGATTACTGCTTGTTCTGTGCTCGCGAGGATGAGCTTGACCTTTCGACATATATATCATCTGCATAGGGTGGATTATCAATTTCATTATTTGAAATCACGATTACTTAAAAATAAATCCTTATTTATCATTTTGCACACGATGATGTGTAATAGACAGATGATATGGTCTATGGGAGAAAGAGAAAATGGAACTACGCAAAGCAATGCGCCTCATGCTAGGAGCTTTCCTTCTTCTATTGGTGATTTCAACACCATACCAGCAACAGACTGCTGCAGAATCCATTCCTGCTCAAGCAAGGACTGATCTAACAGGAATCAAAGTTGCAGTCTATGAAGGGACATCGTTAGCAAGTGTCATCGCGAGTAAGGATGCACTAGTGCACATGTACGAGTGGATGAATGCGACTGTTGATGTGCTCAATGTTACTCAGATCATTAATGAGGGGCTGAATGAGTATAGGATTCTCGCAATGCCGGGCGGTAATCCTATCACATTTACGAATAGGTTTGGCTCTGCTGGACGTGCTGTGATTCGAGAATGGGTGTCACGTGGAGGTTCCTATTTTGGTATCTGTGGCGGAGCAATGTTTGCTGCGCGTGTCACTGATTATGGAGATCCATCCTACTACCAGTTGAATCTGTGGAATGGTACAGTCCAAGGCCCATTAGGGTCTGTGAATGACATGACGGAGATTGCTGTGAATACGACCTGTAGCGGTCCTGATCTTGGTGGAGTACCAGCTTCTCTAAGCTCAAATTACCAGGGAGGTGGCTATTACGTCCCTGATGAAGGTCAATCGGCCTACACGTATACCCTTGCTACTTACGACTACAATTCGCAGCCAGCACTTATCGCATCGACCTACGGTACTGGCACCGTATGCTTGTCAGCAACACATGTGGAAATCGAAGAGGATGGAGATAGAGATGGTACAACCTACTATGATGACACATGCGATGACTCAGATTCCGAATGGGACTTGATGCTCCAAATATCCCTTTGGCAAATCGAGTCCTCAACTTGGGTCGAACCGACGCCTACTTCCTCAACCACGACTACCACTACAGCAACCAATGAGACAATTCCAGATGCGACTCTTGATATGGTCCCGATCGCAATCGTTGCTTCTATTGCCATAGTTGTTGTCGTCCTTACTGTCGTGATTTTCAAGAAGCGATAATTTCTGCTGAGCTCCGAACGGGATAGGAGTCTGACTCTTGTCCCACCCTTTTTTTCACTAATCGATGGGTACAATCAAAAAAAGAAGGGGGAGGGGAAATTATCCCCTCAAAGCTTGAAACCAACGGAAGAGTTACCGTCGTATTCCTGCGGAGTGTCTCCACCACTATACGGGTAGGCTGCTAGGGCATAGTCAAAGCAATCTTCCATCAACGTATTCGGATTGCTACCATAGTGGTTCTTCAATCCGTAGTCTAGGAAGTAGTAGGTCCATGCACCATTATTATGGGATGGATCGTCGTAGCCGTAGCCATCATCCGTACAAGTAGTAGTGATGTAGATATTGGCATGGTTGGATAATGCTTGCATCTCGGGTATGAATCCACCAGAATAGCAGTGGTCTAGGAAGATGAAGATTCGGGAGGCAACACTTGCACCAATGTAGTTATCCAGCTCGGTATCGTACAAGTTACCATCTTCACCATTATCGCCACTATTGCTGTCCCACATACAGAGATAGGAGGAGCCAGTGCCAGTTCCTGCACCATGACCTGACGAGATGAATGCGATTACATCGTCCTCATCTGCACCATTGACCATCCATGTTAGAGATGCCTTCACGTTGTACTCGTTGGCATCCGCATAATAGACTGGGAAGTTGGAGGTGTGACCATCTCCCAACACTCGGATGTAGTCATAGTCCATGACGCCATTGAGGTAGTTGTACCAGTCAGTTGCGTCCTCGTCACAATATGACAGGTCGCTTATTGCCTGATAGTCACTGATACCAACAATGACCGCCCACTTTCTTACAACACCATCTCCACCGCCTCCGCCTGAGTTATCTACAGTCACGGAGATTTGCGAGTACCCAGTATTGCCGCTAGGATCAGTTGCCTCACATCGAATAGTGTGAGATGAGCCATCTGCATAGCCGGTTGTTACCCAGTTGTAGGATGATGATGTGGAAACCTGTGATCCGTCGACCAGTATCCGGCGGGAGCTGATACCATTCGCATCAGTTGCAGTGAAGCTGATCGTTGTCGTGCCACTGACAGTCGCACCATTTGATGGGCTATTGATAGTGACAGAAGGAGCGGTTGTGTCTGGACCACTATAGGTCAAGGTTACTGTAAGGGAGTATGAGCCAGAGCCGCTGTATGACCGGACCATGATGTACCATGTTCCTGCACCAGGATTGCTGTAGGTTACTTCCTCACCGCCACCCGTGTAGCCTCTCCAGTCGTATGTACTTGTTGTAGGAGCAGCGTTCAAACGACCATAGAGATCAAAGTCTGCTGAGCCGCAAGTCAAGACAGAATACATACTTGCACAGTTCGCTCCAACCTGAATGGTCCACATCTCTGTTTGACCAGTTGCTGAGAGTGAGCTTGTTGATGTAACTCCATCTTGTAGGACATTATCAGCTGTATTGCTCACAGTTACGGAGATTTGTGAGTAGCCAGTATTGCCACTTGGGTCGGTCGCTTCACATCTAATGGTGTGAGCTCCATTGGAGTATCCAGTTGTGTCCCAGCTATAGGAGGATGAAGTTGATACTTGGGTACCATCAATCAAGATCCTTCGGGAGCTAATACCATTGGCATCTGATGCGGAAAAGCTGATTGTTGTCGTACCACTTACAGTCGCTCCATTTGAAGGACTAGTAATCGACACTGTTGGAGCGGTTGTATCACCTCCACCATATGTCAGAGTAACAGTCAGGCCGTAAGATCCTGATCCACTGTAGGACCTCACCATAATGTACCAAGTACCAGCACCTGGATTATTGAAGGTCACTTCCTCTCCACCGCTTGTGTAGCCTCTCCAGTCGTAGGTACTTGTTGTAGGAGCGGCACCTAGTCGACCGTAGAGGTCAAAGTCTGCACTTCCACAGGTCAGCACCGAGTACATGCTCTCGCAGTTTGCAGCAACCACCATGGTCCACATCTCTGTCGCACCAGTCGCAGATAGGGAGCTTGTTTCAGTAACACCGCTCTCGAGGACATTATCTCCACCACCGCCATCGTAGGTCAATGTCACGGTAAGTGTATAGGAGCTTGAGCCACTATAGTCTCTCACCATGATGTACCACGTACCAGCGCCTGGATTATTGAAGGTGACTTCCTCTCCGCCACTCGTGTAGCCTCTCCAATCGTAGGTACTGGTCGTAGGAGCAGCACCAAGACGACCATAGAGGTCAAAGTCTGCTGACCCGCATGTAAGGACTGAGTACATTTTCACACAGTTGGCACCAACAGCAATATTCCATAGTTCCGTTTGCCCAACAGAGGACAGAGAACCCGTTACTGGAACACCATCATACATTACTCCACCTCGCATATCTGAGGTGATGGTGATGGTCTTAACGACCTCAGTTGGACGGTACTCTGCTGTTGGAATTGCAGCTGAAAATATTGGTGCCACTAGCAAGAACATTGATAGTATGACCATTATTTGCAGCGAACTCTTTCTTCTCATTCTATAAGCACCACGCGATTTGGCAGATAATCTGCCGAAATAGTGCTTGCAGAATTAACAATCTAGTATATATATGTTAGCAGCCAATTCTGCATTACTCCTTTGGCGTCAGCGCATCGATTTATTAGTACTACCTTTCAGAATCCATGAAAGAAAGGAGCTGAACCATTGATTTTAGGCGAGATTGACGGGAAGACACTCAGGTTCGCTACCAAGAGTGATCTTCAGCATATCGACCAGATTACGATAATATGCTATCAGAAGATCCATGAGAGTTGGGTTGCACATCAGGGAGCTGATATTGCTGAAGGACTCAGGACCCCTGGTGTTTCGTGGGAGGAGCGAAAGACAAAGCAGAATCGTGATCTCTTTGCTGAGCATCCCGAATGGCTATGGGTGCTGGAAGATGATGGTGTTCCCATCGGGTTCATGTCATTCAAGCTACTTGAGGATCAGAAGCTAGGGATTATCGACAACAATGGAATCCTACCACGTCATGCAGGGAAGGGATTTGGTAAGTTCATGTACCGTCATGCGCTTCAGTATATGAGAAGGAAGGGTATGCGATTCGTCTTTCTAGAAACAGGTATGGATGACCCCCACATCCCTGCTCGAAGAGCCTATGAGGCTGTAGGATTTGATAGGAAGTTCCACGGAGTCTACTACTGGCAGAATCTCGAAGAGAACAAACCCGAGTCCTTTCCAGACTAGGTTACTTGCGCAGATATTCATTCCTTTTAGAGATTGCAGGAAATCAATCGTATGTCATTAAACTACAGAATCTATGATAATTATGATCCGAATGCCTTGAATGAGATCAAACTAGGGGATTATATTTCCAAATCACTAGCACGATACGAAGCTATGCTCAAGTACATTCAAGAAACTCGTTCAGACCTTCATGATGGCTTTGTTAAGATGCTCATTGACAAACTACGTGTCAATTCCCCCTTTAATGAAATGCAGAATCTGCGTGAGTTCATCAATAAGACGGGAGAGTCATACCCTCATTTATCTGAAACAGGCTTACTCGAAGCATTAATACCCTACACGATAGAAACCCTTACTCTATCTGAAAAATTTCCAAGTTTTGATCAGAAGTATGTTGTCCTATTGGTCAATATCGAGAAAGGAGAGAACCTCCCCCACTATCATGCGATTCAAACCTTGGTTGATTTGCTAGGTCGGGAAAATGGACTGTTCTTCTACAAGGAGTTCGTCAATCACATCAACAGCCCTCCTCCTCCCCGACAGGTTGAGAGCTTTCGGGCTTTCAGAAATGATGCTGTGGAAGACATGGCAAAGAGTGGAGGGTTCGAATTCATAGTATATGACTTTGATGAGAGTATGTGGATAGGACGATTCAACAAATGTGTGGTATATGACTCCCTGAAGGCTGAGGCGGATCGCGAGATTGGTTATCTAGCAACCTGCTACAATGGACTTATTGGCTGCAATAAACGGGATTGGTGTATACGGTTGCGGAGGACACAGACTCTCTATTCAGCCGAATACTGTGACGAGCTCTATTGGGATAGGCACGTTCACGATGAACCCGAACAACCATCTCTCGAATTCACTGAACGGATGATAATCGAGTAGACTTAGCTCCTAGCAAAGAATCGAGTCAAAAACATATCTATCCACTTGTAGAAGTCAGCGAATAGGTCATGAACCATTTCTAGATCAAGTCGTTCTCTAAGAATCATATCAACTACTGATTTTCTAAGGAAGGGATAGAAGTGAGGAAGTGGCAGAACATTCAATGGAAACTTCCTGTTCTCTGTCAAGAAGATATTGATCCTTTCTACCCATCGTGCATTCAGAACATCCTCTGAGTAGTTCTTCGGATCCTCCAGCATCAGAGAGTCAATCTCTGCAAGGATTGGCGAGAATATCTTTCGTTGCACTAGGTCGAAGGAGTATCCCTCATTATTCGTACGTTCGTCCATTGTGATTTTCTTGTATATGTCCGCAAGATCATCCGAGCCAGGTATAGTATAAATGCCTCTCCGTCGTCCCAGTGTTCTCATCATCTCTGATGATATGTTCCTTTCCTTCTCAAGCACTGAGAAGACATGGATGAAGTTGGTCTTGTCCCAATCGGGTGCATCGAATAGATCCTTGAAGCTATTGATGGTCATCCGGTATTCCTTCGGCAGCCGCAATTCATGCGGACTTGTGATACTCCAGACGTTGAAGAAGATGAAGGGCTCAAGCACCGATTTGGTGTCCATTTCGACCCTAAAGTTCGGGAAGCAGTAGTTACTGTCGACGACGATCAAGTCCGGGGCAAATGGAGCACGTTCATGCTCTTTGGCGTATTCGCTGGTTGATTCTGAGATGACCTCCATGACCTGCTCTGGGGTCAGAGGTTGGAAGTTTTGAGACCGGACCAAATGCAGTGTATCACTGAGTGGAAGATAGTACACAGTCCCGGTCTTCTTCAGACTGAATGAGGTTTCATATTGCTTTTCCTTCTGGAAGGTAAGATGCTGCATTGCTTGGAAAAGATCCTGATTAGTATGATTGATGTCGATGATTAGCACCTTTAGAGGTGGTTCCTGCGATAGGGCCCAAGCTACGATGTTGATAGAGATAGGAGTCTTCCCGCTACCTCCCTTGTTGCTCGTTACAATGATGGTCTTTGGTTTCTTCATCTCAATCTCACCTCAATCCCAAATATCCAAAGAATAGATCCAGTATAGTTCCCCATCCTACAAAGAAGATGATGTCTGTCGCTATCTGAATAAGAACGACCCCAATGAATGTGATAAGCACTTTCTGAATGATCACATTCGGGGAAGAGAGACGCTTCAGGTCATGAAAGGAACGTTCGACCAGATGCCGATTGGTGGTCATGTTCCGTGTGGCATCCTCAAGTTTCGCTCTGACGTAACCATTTTCCTCACGTGTTAGCATTGCTTCCTTGAGAAGGATCATGTCATTGTCCATCCTTTCTAGATACTCTTCCAGAGCATCGGAAACCCGTTGCCTATTCTCCTCAACGAGTGTTTCATACCTCGCTGTTTCATAGACGACGACCTTGATCACCCCTGTCAGTACAATCAAGGTTCCGAGACTCAGAGCACTATTTAGGAAGAATCCCACATTCAATATTGGATTATCAGGGAAGAATTCTTGCACGATGATGAATCCTTGCATTCCAGCTATCTTGTATAGGGCTATGAAGAAGAGCAATCGGATTGATAGCCAGACCTTGGACAAGCTCATCCTCCACCATCGTATCGTAGGCGTTCCACCTGCACTGAACGACTTGTGTATGAACACTGAGAAGACGATGCCACCCGTGTTCACTATGAAGAAGAATGACATGAGGATCAAGCCCAGTCCTATTCCAAGACGAACCCATCCTGTCACCCCAAGGATTCCCGCAGTTACTGCCTCGAAGGCTCTTTGGAGATCTGTGAACTCCCCCTGCATGATTGCTTGCTGGATAGCGTTCAGGTATGACTCGTGAGTCCATAGATAGCCAACATAGAAGACCCCGAATAGCAGGACAGCTACTATGGAGGCGACATTGGCAGCGAGGAAGAAGTCCTCTAATCGACTGCCTCTTCTAGTTGAGCGTGCAGGAGAATTCATTGGCGTGCATCCCCAAAGCTTATGTCAAAGGCACTATCTATTGGCATCCTGTCCATTTATAGTTATTACTTGTTAGGACATAATAGGAAACTGACGCTGTTTTTGCGCATTCCAGCCTATATTGGTATTTGGAATGTTCCAGATGGAGTCAATTCGAGCATGCCATCTGAAATAAGTCCCTCAAGAATACGCTTCAGTTCTGACCTTTTACATGAACCTTCATTCAATGCGGTATGAATCTCATCCAGGCTCATCGACTTTGAGTCTGTAAGAAGCTGTACAACTCG
>JBHLQH010000021.1:0-60850 GCA_048884965.1 Candidatus Thorarchaeota archaeon
TCTGAACAAGCATGCCAGGATATTGCTCGTAAGGATCGCCCCACGGGCGAAAGCCAAATCGTTTCATTAGTTTTTCACTGACTTCTTGACCTACAAGGATATTGCAATAGTTTCGTATGCAGCCATGTTCTTTGCCAAATTCAGCGAATTGCATGTACATAGCTGATGCGAGACCACTTCCTCGGCAGACCGGACTAACGGTTTGATGCTCACCAAAGAGACCTTTCTCTGTGATGATAGCTTTGTACAAGCCCACAATCCTTCCTTCAAGCCGGGCACCAAAATAGTGGTAACCAGATCTCATGTCTTCAATAATCTGTTCAGGTGTGTACATGCGTTTCTTACGCCAATCCTCGGGATAGTCCATTGCCAATGGCCAAACCTGTCTGAACAATTGCGAGATTTCCATTGCATCATCTTCAGTGAATTCAATGATGCGAATCTCATCTTCAGGGATAGTGGCCATGGTAGTTCAATCATCACATACCGATTCTGCTGATAAACCTCTGCGTGGTGTAGTCACGCCTTCAGTGAACTGAGGCCCAATCATAGGCTTCCTGAATGGGTGTGCACGCCCCGCATTTGGAACAACCACCGGATGTTTTCATTGGATTGAGCTGATATTTGAAGAGAGTTCTGCCTAATTCTTTGTAGAATTCAATTGCTTCATCCAAATTTCCAACATAGGACGGGGTGAAATCAGCGAGTTGGCTTCCTGGAGCAGGACGAATTGGAGTTACAATCGGAAGAATCCCTCTTTGCGCCATGTCCTCACAGAACTTCAGAGTGATATCCCTATCCTCACCAAGACCATAGAGAATGAAGGTTGTGACATCTCCAGGTTTGAAGTATTTTCGAGCGGCATCCCATGTTTTTACATAGAGATCAATCGGTCCGTGTTGATGTTTCCCAGGGCAGACCTCGGCGCGAATTCTATCGTCAGCGCTTTCTATATGGATACCCACCGCATTCACACCAGCTTCAGCCAATCTCTGGAGGTAGGAATGATCTAAAGGAGGCTCAAATTGCACTGCAATAGGAATTTCGCTTTTCATCCGTATTTCCCGGGCTATCTCAATCATTCTCTCTATACCCATATCGTCCCCTTCAGAGGTGCCAGTAGTAAGAAGAACGTGTTTTGCGGCTCCTGTTTTCTCTGCTCCCTCGACTACTTCAGCGATTTGTGAGGGCGTCTTTTCCCTGATAGTCATCCCAGATAGATAACTTGAGGGGATAGTACAGAACTTACATTGTTCACCAGAGGCCCAATATTTACATGATTGCACTACTGTCGTAGCAAGGCACTCATCACCATGAAGCAGAGCTACTTTTCCATACTCAACACCATCAGATGTTGAGTGGTCGTATAGGTCTGGTTTTGGAACCTCTAGTAGATTATACTTCGAGTCATACACCCATCTGTCACCTTCAATGTGTTCCAGTGTTGAAGAGTGGAATTTTGTCGAAGTAGGTTCGGTCCGGATAGGGATTCCACATGGACGACCATTGGGTAGATAGAAGTATCTTCCACCTACGGGTCCTGCACCGCCTTTACGACCATGTGAATAGCCTTCAGGCAGGGTAGCTCCTTCCAGAAGAAGCCTAACCTTTAGGTAGAGTATCTCTTCAGAGTCCATAGATGTTCTCATCTCGTTTCTGAAAATAGCCTAATCATCTTTCGGATAGTGGCCCTTCATCATCCGAAGAACGAATTCGGGTAGGTCTAATACTTCAATGGATTCATCCGATTGTGATTCAAGCATATTCTTGCAAAACGGACATGATGTGATTATAATCTCAGCCTCAACTTGTTTCGCATCTTGGATACGGGCATTCCCAATCACTCTCGCTTGTTCAGGAAAGAGTGTCCGAAGGCCAGACCCATTGCCACAACAAGTTGCGTTCTCGCGATTTCGTTCCATTTCAGTAACCTTTACACCAGAGGCTTTCAAAATGACTTCACGAGGAGGGTCGTAGATTCCCGAATGCCTCCCGAGATGACAGGGATCATGGAATGTAACACGCTTCCCAACACGGATGCCTGCGCAGGCTGAAACTTTGTCGTTCAGAAGTTGTGAGATGTGCATTAGAGGTTTATTGAGGATCAACCCATGTTTTGGGTAATCATGAGTAAGTGTCTTGTAGCATCCAGGACAGGTAACAACGATAAGTTCTGCGTCTGCGGCATTCAGGGTCTCGACATTATGCTTTGCATGTGCCAATGCTTCATTCACGAATCCAGTTCTGAATAATGGGGAGGCGCAGCACCATTCGTCATCTGGTAGCACCACTTGAAAATCGAGGGTCTGTAATAATTCCACTGTATCTTCTGCAATGGATTGCTCCCGATAGGCTGCTGTGCATCCAGAGAAGTATACAGCTCTTCTACCCTTGGATTCTTTCTGAGAGAACCATTTGTTTCGGGATTCGTGTTTCTCGTCATATGGATTATGATGCTTGGAGATTGATTGCTTTAGCTTCTCAAGGGCAGATGGATACCTTCCTTGTTCAACCAAGCGTTCTCGTGATGTTTCTACAATGGTAGCGATGTCTATCTCAGGAAGACACCAAGTGAGGCAATGACTGCATTGGAGGCATTGATAAAGAACTTCGATTGCCCGTTCATCCAACGGTCTTGTTCCAACATTCTCATAATGAAGAAGCATCGCTCGTCCATGAGGCGTGGGAGCATCGGAGCGCCATGCAAAGAAGGTGGGACAGACATGCCTACACATCTTGGGGCATGAGGCGCACATTCGAATTTGCTCTGAGTACGTCGCATCGTCCATTACTCACGCACCCCCATTCCAAGCTTCCCAGGATTCATTATCCCATTCGGATCTAGTGTGATCTTTATCTGCTGCAATACAGGGAATACGGACTCCAACTCATTCTCCGTATACGTACTGCGTGTTAGACCAACACCATGTTGATGACTCATGACGCCTCCTTCCTTCAAGCATGCGGATATACCAGCATTCCAGATGCGTGTATAGGTTGACCAAGCGGTTTCAGCATCGGGTTGGGAAGAGAAGAAAATCATGTACATACTTCCGCCATGTAGATACATATGTGAGAAATGACAAAGAACAATCGCACCCTCAGATTCCATTGCCTCTTTCATAGACCGATAGACCCTCTCAAGCCGGTCATAGGTTGCAACAACATCAATGGTATCGCCAATCGAAAATCCAGCAGTGAGAAATTTCGTTGGATAATACATGTCGTATCGATGCTCCCACCATCTGCTTGAAGGTCCGTCCCCATAGTCTTGAGCGCCGTGTGCCAGACAGATGTTGACGGAATCCATCTCATCAAGATCAACTCGTTTTCGAGACCCATCAAAGGCAAGAAGCAGCATGCATGTTTCATCCTCGACCTCAAAATGTGGAGCTATAGACATGGCTGTGTCAATCTCATCATACAGCCGAACTATGGAAGGTCTGATTCCCGACCTGAAGATTTCCTTTATTGCATCAAGTCCGCTCGTGACATCAGGAAAGGACATGCTTCGAAATCGTCGCTCCTCTGGAATAGGAAATAGTTGCAGGGTTGCTGCGGTGATAACACCCAATGTTCCTTCAGATCCAATAAAGAGCTGTTTCAAATCAGGACCTACAGAATGCCTTGGAACAGCCTTGCATTGAATCACTGATCCGGTGGGTGTTACTACCTCTAGACCCATTGTCATGTCTTCGATTTTTCCATAAAGTGAGGACATTGAACCACCTGACCGAGTCGCGATGAAACCACCAATATTTGAGGCTCGCAATGAAGTAGGAGTGTGTCCGGTAGTGTAGCCAAATCTATTGACATATTCTTCAAGGTCAATACCAACAACACCTGCTTGTACCTTCACTACCATCGAATCATGGTCAATTCCGTAAATAGTATTCATCCGTTTCAGATCAAGGTGAAGACCACCATATACGGGTACTATTCCACCACAACTACCTGCTCCTCCTCCAACAGGTGTGATTGGAACCTTTAGCTCATTACAGATTCGTAGAACACTAGCCACTTCTTCAGTTGTGTTTGGAAACGCAACTAGGTCTGGCATTACAAGCAGTTCACCAGCTCTGATTTTTGCGGCGCTCAGAGGCCAAGCATCAATGGCGTTGAGAAGAGTATCTGTTTCGTGGATAGTGACATGTTCAGATCCAATCACAGCAGATATCCTAGCTGCCGCTTCTTGCTTTGTCTTCTTGTCAAGCATTATTTCTCTCTCCTAGGCAATTCGTTGAGCAATGAACACGGTCATATCATCAACCTCTATCGCGCTACCTGAACGAAATAGGCTCTCTTCTAACTGTGCAGTGCAAAGGGGACAAGGAGTGACAACCTTATCCGCTGATGTTTCAATGATGGCATCCACATTTTCCCTCACGACGCCTCGGGCGATATCGGGAGAGTGCCTTCCCACTAGACCGCCGCCCCCACAGCAAGAATCATGTGCGCTGGACTCTTTTACCTCAACAAAGGGCATGATATGTAGGATTTGATGTGCATATTCAAGTACACGTCGAGAAGTATGGCGAATGAGATGGCAGGGGTCATGAACTGTTACTGTTACTGGCTTTGTAGCCTTGTCATTGAAAGCTTGAGAGAGCGTATCAAATCCTATTTCTTCTGCTAGGAATTCCAGTAGGTGATAGATCGGGATCTTCCAGCCATCACGTTCTGCAACTTCACTCAAATTTGATGTGCATCCAGCGCAGGTGGTTACGATCTTCTTAACCCCTAGCTCATCAATCTTCTTCTTCAGGACAGAGGATAGCTCAAGGGACTTGTCTTCATCACCAATAAGAAGAGCTGGAAGACTACAGCACGTCATTTCGTCAAGAAGAGTGAAACTTACCCCTAATCGATGGAGAATCACTTTTGCAGCCTCCTTGACCTCCTGTGCTCGCTCCTCTGCTTGACAACCGGGATAAAAGAGAACCTCAGCATTGTTCCGTACAGAGTGCTCGATGTATGGAAGACCAAGACGCTCTAAACGCATATCCCGACTCTCAATCTTCTCATCGGGATTCGCCCAAGGCTCAAATGCAAGATTGTGAGCTCGTAGAATCTCATTCTGTTCATGAAGACTCCTTGGTACAAGATCTGGGCGCTGAGAGAAGATCCTTCTTCGCATTAAATTAACGATACCGGGGATATTGACATTATTGGGACACACCTCTCGACAGGTTCCACAACCAGTGCAGAGATAGATCCTATCAACACTCGTCCAGTACTCTGGGGTCGATCGACTCAGCTCAACAGCGATACCTCTAGGTCCTGTGAACCTATCAACTCCGACTGCCCTTACAACAGGACAGTGATTCAGGCAAATCCCACAGTTGATGCAGTTCTCAATAGATTTGATTACATCTATCTCATGAGGTGCGAAAGGAAGCATACGTTCTTCCTTGAGGGTTCCCTTCACATGATTATATGCTTCTTCTTCACTCATTTACTTGCCTCCTCTAACTGAAGCTAACGCTAGCTCCCCACATACCTTCCCTGTTGCCAAAGCTACTCCAAGTCCACTTTTCTCAGTAGGATAGTTGTAGCCGCCAAGGACAGATCCTGCACTCCATAGATTTGATGAGAAGATTGCCCCTGCTGCATCTGTAGGCTGGAATTTAGAGTCAACACCAATTCCGCACTCGAATAATCCATGGCCAGTTGCTTGTACAGACACAATTTGGGTCAGATTGCGAGGTCTAGTGTTTTGCACAGGACTGTACTCTCCATCAAGCACGGGAATATTGAATATGCCTTCTTTCAGACCTTTGGCATCCCCATTAATGCCGCCACCCACAAACTTTCCTGTGGCAAGAATAACAGTATTGGGATGTATATTGAAAATCCTACGAGGACTTTGAAAAGTGATGTTGATGGTGCGGGATTCTTCACACTCATAGCCGATTGCCTCATGCCCCAAGAGCAACGTTCCACCGGCGTTTCTAAGCTCTCCTTCAAGAGACCTCTGCAACCTATGACCAGGAACCGATGGAGGGAACGACAGAAGCTCGAATATCTCAGCTCCTATTTCCTTCTCTAGTTTCTCCTTGATATGAAAGGGATCCTTCAAGCCAAGAATGGGTGGGATAGCGACGAGCGATGTGTCGGTTTGCTGTACCTGCTTCGTTAACTCTGTAGCTAGATGTTTGAAGCCCTCCTCAGTTTCAATATATCTGGCGAGCTCGATGGGTGAGATATTGAATGTCTTCTGGAAAGGTGAGCACTCTATATCGGTGTGCACAATCCTTCGTGGTCCTTCACCCGTTGAAATGACATGATCAGTCATGGATTTTGCTGCGGCGGAAGAGCTAAAATCCGGAAGTCCCTTAATCCCTGCAAATAGGAGAACCTCATCAGGATTATCCAATCGTTGAGTATACATCGTTTTCTGAACAAGACAGGTGGGCTTCTTGGTCCCAAGTACCGTGAGTGCCATTATTGTTCTGTCAAGACCGCCAGTTACTGCTGCGGGGGTTCCATCTAGTAGATTTGAGAACCAAGAAATGGTATCTCTGAACCAAGCATAGTCATCATTCAATTCCATATCACTTAGCAATGCGTATGGATGATAGGGGTATATCTGGGAAAAGGCGGAGATACCTTCCAAAGGTGACAGAAAGGGCGTCGAAGCACCTCTCAGGTAACCTGCAATGTCGATTGCTCCTGAGGACATAGATGTTGCCCCTTCTCCCTTACGAACAACAAGGGTTTTTGCGTTCCCTTGCGATGCAGTGATACCTGCAACAAGTCCAGCCATACCTCCACCTATCACTAGGACATCGCAATCATAGCCCATTTAGTTGACCTCCTCCCATGGCTTTGGCTCATACTCAACGTCGGCTTGATCCAGATTAGCGACACATGAGTAGATGCCATGAACCACTTCCTCTTGTGCAAGCCCAGCGCCTCTTATAGGAGGTCTCTTCCCCTTCCATCGTTCAGAAAGATAATCCATTATGTCGGTTTGCAGTTGAGCTCCGGTTAGCTCCATCTCTTCAGCGAGGATAGAAGCTGCTTTGTAGGTGCAGAATGTGCCTTGACAAGGACCAGTACCCAAACGAACTCGACGACGAATGTCATTGAGGGTCTGAGGGTATTCATGCTGAATCGTATATCGAATCTCTGCTTCCATGACGGGTTCACAAGTACAAATCATTGATTTCCACTCAGGATTCTCACGCGTCATCTCAAGGATTGTTAAGGACTCTGAACCTCTCCTAACCTTGAGCCGTTCCAGAGCATGAAGCGAGATGCCATACTCCTTAGAGAGAGATAGAACATCAACTTCATCAGCCATTCCTGGAAGGGGATTCAAATGGGTTTCACATTTCTTCTCAATTCCAAGTTTCGAGCAGATTAGATTGGTGGCTGCTTCAGCCATATGTCTGCACATAACCAACTTCCCGCCGATGAAGGAATAGAAACCTTCAACGCCTTCTTGTTCATGATTGATGATATCATACCCTCTGGTCACTTCCCCTTCTGGCACTTTCCAGACAGGAGCCATAGGTCGAACCCCTTCCATCGTCCGAATGATTCTGGCATCTCTGATGGAGGGCAGAACAAATTCAAAGCTTTTCAAAAGATACTCGATCTCATCCTGTGACGCAACCAATTCGTCAGGATTATCCCACGTATCAATCGCAGTTGTTCCAATAAGGGTGGTATTCTCATGTGGGAACATATACACCCATCGACCATCCACGGCTCGAGTCGATAATCCAACGTTAGTCACCCGTCTATCAAGAATAATATGGGCTCCTTTGTTCAATCTGAGTTCTAGCTTGAGCCCAGCAAGCTCAGCAATGCTGCTTGCCCAAGGACCAGCGGCACTGATTATCGTTCTGGTCTTGACCGTGATGATTTCAGCAGTTATCCGATTGAAATATGATAATCCCTCAATCCGTCCATCTTTGACTAGAATATCAGTGACTTCACAGTATGTACGCACATCAGCTCCATGGATAGCAGCATCTTTTGCCTGCAGGATACAAAGTCGGAAGGGATCAATAAAGAACTCCTCAACATAACCACTAGCGAATAGATCTGGATGCAAAGTGGGTTCAATCTTGAAAGAGTCTTCCGGAGTCAGAATAAGAAAAGGAGGTACGCCTCGTTCCTTGACGCGTTTCTCATACTCTTCCATTCCTTTCCCTCCCGAGCCGATCTCTGTGAAATCCATTAGAGGGAAAAGGATAGGAAGCTTGGCGACAATATGCTTGGCGATCTTCCGGAAGTGTACAACCTCTTCTGAACACATGTCCATTATATCTGGTTCATGATAGTACTTGAAACCAGAACTGATCATACCAGCACAGGTGCCAACGGTTGCAGAGGCAATATCATCGCGTTCCAATAGAAGAGTTTTCAGACCGCGCATTGCACAATCACGAGCAACAGCTGTTCCAGTGCTACCGCCGCCGATGACAACAACATCGTATTCAGTCAATGCAATCATTTCTCCATGGATTCACTGCGATGTACTATATTGCGAAGCAGTACGTATATTGAGCAGTCACCGGGTCAATACAAACGTTTTGGAAACAGTGTTTTAACCTTCAAAGAGTTCATATAGAATAGAGGAGGTTTCATCGAAGGATGATGATGAGGGTCAATAGAACGACGAACGGGCTCGCTTTGCTGATTGTTTGCTTCATAGTTAGTTCATCCATATTCTATTTCTTGCCAATACCAAGAGAGTATAGCACTGATGAAATAGATGAGTTGAGTATACCAGATCACTTCACTCTCCAACGTAGTATCGTATTCACAGCAAGGTCATTCAATCAGACAATCGTGATCGACCTGACATGTTCTGAAGGATATATTGACATCGTCGTCTTGTATCCAAACGAATTCGGCAATTGGTACACGGGCGAGGAGTACTTAGCATACTATGAAGCACAGAATACATCTTTGGTTTCAGAAACGTTGGTTATCGATCAACCGATTGTAGGATGGATACAAATCATGATGCTATCTAGCTATGGCAATGTAAGTCTCACCGGCAGTATAACCGGATATTCAATAGCCTATAATGAACCTCTATCAATGCTTTCTTTTGCTTTGGCGATTCCCTTCGCTATTGCATGGATCTGCTATACGATCCACCTGAATAGGACTGACGAAACTATGACGTTAGCTGAATCAGAGATGGCATCTCTTGAATGAGGAGCTGATTGTAGATAGTGTATAGCTTTTCATAGACAGTATGATGTTCAGGTATTGGTTCTCGACGTTCTACAATGTGCAACATGTTAGAAACCGCTTCATCGTAGCTGCCATACACACCAGTCCCAACAGTGCCAAGTATCGCTGCTCCTATCGCCGTTGAGTCCCTAGACCTTGGAAGAAGAACCCTCTTATTCGTACAGTCAGCTTGAATCTGTCGCCACAAAGGGGAGTTCGATCCACCACCATCTATACGAAGCTCGTTGAACTCAAGATCAAGCATCCCTTCTATCATCTCGCAGTACATTCTGATCCCATAGCCATTGGCTTCCATGATTGCCCGCGCAACATGGGCTCTTGTGTGACTGAAACCAAGGTTATAGAAGATCCCCTTATTGTATGCCATAAAGGGAAAGACGACAAGTCCATCGCTACCAGCAGGGATGGAAGCCGCGGAGGATTCGATTATATCATAGACATCCTTGTCACTTCTAGCTGCTTGAGCAACCTCGGATTCACAATAATTATCGCGATACCATTTGTACGCTAAACCAGTCCCAGGGATTGCTCCTTCAAGTATCCATTTGCCGGGCATCGCCGATGGATTGGAGAACATAACATAAGGATCCTCGATGAATTCTTCAGTATGTGTGATAACGAATGTTCCCGTCCCGGTCGTGGCTTTCACGACTCCAGATTTGATGGTTCCGGTTCCCAACGCCGAGCATTGTTGGTCACCACTGCCCATGATGACCATCGTGCCTCTCCGCAAACCTGTCACCTTTGCAGCCTCTCCTGTGATCTCTCCTATTATTTTCCCAGGCTCTACTATCTCAACGAGCTTGTCTACCGGTATTCCAGTGGCTTCGCATAGTTCGTAGGACCACTTCAATGACTCATGATCTATAGGACCATATCTTGCGTTAGCAGGCTCACTAACCATAGCTCCACATAATCGATTATTGATGAATGCATCGAGGTGTACGAATTTGTGGGCTTTCTTGAACAGGTCGGGTTGCTCGTCGATGAACCACATGAGCTTGTTAACAGTTTTACGCGGCCCGATATCTTCAGCCATCTCCTTGCTCTTAGAGCTTGAGCGATTATCAACCCATGTCACTGTTGGAGCAAGCGCGTTTCCATCTTTATCGATAGGTGTTACGCAATCGCGGGTTGTGGCTACTACAACGCCTACAATCGCATCGGGGCCAGCATCTAAAGAGGTGATAGCTCTTTGCATCGTGGTGCAAGCAGTGCGCCAATAGGTATCGGCTATTTGCTCGTGAATCCTAATATCGCGAGGATTTGGAGGGTATTCCTCATATGCTTTAGTCAGCTCTCGACCCTCTTCATCAACCAGAACGGATCTCGTGCCAGTTGTTCCAATATCAAAGATTGCAAATATCCTACTACTCATATTGTTCACCACTTTTGGTATACACCCATTTCATGTACAATGGATAATATGAATCTCCCGACAGAGTTATTTCAACCAAGGAAGGATGTATCTTACCATGGCCGAGGAATATAGCGCCCACATAGAAATCGTACCCAAAGTACACCTTATACGAGGAAAGAATCAAGGTAGATTTCCTGAGGCGAACGCCCTTCTCATCGATGATGAAATTCTCACTATAGTCGATGCAGGCGCCTCACTGGACAACATCAAGAAAACTGTTCATGACTGCGGCCATGGACTTGAAGATATCGATCAGATAATCCTGACCCATTTTCACGTTGATCATAAGGGACATGCTGCAGAGATAATGAAGGTCGCGGATTGTGAATTAATATGTCACCCGCTAGCAAAGAAAGGCATTGAAACCCTCGAAGGTACAATAGAATTCTACGGTATCGCAGGCCACAGGCAATTCAGCAACTGGAGGCATCTAATTGATTTACGCTTGCCACATGTGACAGGTAACTATCAGGTAACAAGTGTTTTTGACGATAGAAAACCGATATCTCTAGGAGAAATAGAGCTCGTTCCAATCCATGCCCCTGGGCATACCAAGGATCACACCCTCTTTGGTATCAATGGAACTGATATCATCTTTCTCGTTGACATTGATCTTACACGGTTCGGGCCATGGTATGGAAATGCTGTTAGTGAGGTGTGTGCGTTTCAAGATTCAATACGCCATGTAATAGAGTTAGAACCGATGGTAGGTATAAGCAGTCATATCATCAATCCGATTGAAGAGAATCTTATACAACGATTGGAGCAGTATCTAGCTATATTCAAACAAAGAGAGAACCGCATTATTGAAAATATCAAGCATGGTATCAACACTATCGAAGGGCTATCAAAAGCACCAACGATCTATCCAAGAATCCCTACGGATGCATATCTTATCTTTGAGGAGTTTATGATTGAGAAACACATCGATGATATGATTAGAACTGGTAAAGTGTATGTCGAAGAAGGTGTGATTCATCTGAGGTAAAAATAGAGATGGTGGTCCCCATTGCATTATGAGGACCTACAAGACTACTTGTGAGAGAACTTTGCCTCTCGCTTATTGAGGAATGCATCAACACCCTCTGTTTTATCCTTTGTATCAAAGGTGTCGCAGAAGACATCCACCTCAAAAGCAAGGTTCTTCTCTAGTGGCATTTCCCATGCGTTCTGTAGGGATTGCTTGGCTAGTTTTATCGCGATTCCGGGTTTAAGAGCCAGCTTCTTTGCCAGTTCCATTGCTCCTTCCTGCAAGGCTTCAGGGGTATCAAACAGCTTATTCACCAACCCAAGTCGATGCGCTTCCTCGGCCTTGATCTGGTCTCCAGAATAAACTAGTTCCTTCGCTACACCAAGACCGACTATTCGTGGTAGTCGGACGGTTCCACCAAACCCAGGTATGATACCAAGATTGATCTCAGGCTGACCAAATCGGGCATTTGCAGAAGCATATCTGATATCACATGCCATAGAGATCTCACAGCCTCCACCTAGTGCGAATCCATTGATTGCAGCAATGACTGGCTTTGACATCGCTTCCATATACTTGCAAAGATTCTGGCCATTCTCTGCCAGAGCACGTACTGTATTTGAGTTCTTATCACTAAACTCAGAGATATCAGCGCCAGCTGCGAATGCTTTGTCACCTGAACCGGTAAGGATGACGACTCGTACAGTATCATCTGCTTCAGCTCGCTTCATTAGTTCAGATAGTTTTGTGACAACAGCGACATTCAACGCATTATACTTACTTGGACGGTTAATGGTAACCTTGGCAACACCGTCAGATGCCTCATAGAGTACAATCTCTTCAGACACTGTAAACTCCTCCTGGAGAACATGACTTCTCCTTTCAGAGTCCTAAATAAGCGTTCTCAGAACACAATTTGTCTTCATTATTGAAAAGAACACTACAGAAGAGGTCTAACCTCAGACTCCGGTTTGCCTTAATGCTTATTTACCGGTTTGTTGAATCGTTGTACGCTAGACTATAACAAATCGGAGAAGAGATGATGCAGCAGGGAGAGAAGAATCAGGTTCTAGTAGACTCACTCCTCGCTATGAAGAATTCATTGCTGAGTTCCTACGAGATGAAGACGACAGTGAAGGAAGAGGGATTGCTTCTTCGGGGTCTAACAAAGGAGGGACCAGACTATATTGTCTTCTCGGATTATAGACGCAATGACGGAAGAAGAAGGATACTTGACGCTATCGAGATGATTGATACCGCAATTTCAAAGCTAGAGGATATGGACTATCGAGATGCATCAAGAATCTATCTAAACACTCTGAAATCCGTTGCCATCATAACCAAGATGGCGAATGTTCTCGAATGTCACTGTCTAGATGGTAATTTCGAAGAAAAAGAAGAGGAGGGCACAATTGCCCTCAAAATAGCTTAGGTAAGCCATTTGTAAGTAATCTTCTTGTCATCTATTTTCTCATAACCAAGCTTCAATGTCATGCCAACCTCAGGCATACTCATGAGATTCGTTATGTGGGCAGTTAGCCGCTTGCCTGATGGAAACTCTCCAATGGCAACCACATAGGGAGCTTTTGATGTTAGTGTTTCAGGAGCGAAATCGACGATCACATAGGACCGAAGCTTTGCTTGAGTTTCGGTGAATAGCTTCAATTCAGCTTTACTAAGACACTTTTGGCAATGTTCTCTCGGTGGAAGGTATTCTTCGCCGCAAGAAGTACACTTGCTCATCATCAACTTTTCCTCATCAAGTGCTTCCAAGAATTTCTGGAAGAACGGAGTGACTGCCTTATCGGTGGTGTAGCCCAAATAGAGTTCTTTCTGTTCTGTCATTAGGACCATCCCCTCTCAAAGATGAAGACGTTCACGAACTGTCCAGATTGACCAACGTTGTGAGCCAAGCCATATTGGACATCTTTGATCTGTCTTGAAGAGTGTTCAGCCTCGCCGCGCATCTGCTTCATGATTTCATATGTCATGGAAACACCTGTTGCGCCCAAGGGATGGCCTTTGCTCTTGAGACCTCCATCACAGTTGACGGGAATCCTGCCTGTGTGGTAGTTTTCCTTGTTCTCTACAAGCTCAGGTCCCTTGCCAGGTTCAGCAAATCCTAAATCTTCGTAGGCTATTAGTTCAGCGATGGTGAAGCAATCGTGGACCTGTGCCATATTCATATCATCTGGCTTCAGTCCAGCCATCTTGTATGCCGCATCAGCTGCTCTCTTTGCACCAGGAATTGAGGTCAAGCTCTTCCTATCCTGAATCATCATCTCTGAAGCGCCTGCGCCAATACCTTTGATCCACATCGGACGATCAGTGAATTCCTTCACACGATCCTCAGCAGCTATGACAACCGCAGCACCTCCATCAGTGATCAAGCTACAGTCATAGAGGTTGAGAGGTCGGCAAATGGGTATAGCATTATTTGCTTCCTCAAAGGGTATCTCCTTGGGTAAGTGAGCCTTAGGATTCTGTGCACCATAGTGATGTGATTTGACCGCAATCTTCGCGAGGGTGTCATGAGTCATGTTATATTCGTGCATGTATCGTGATGCCATTAGAGCATAGAAAGCAGGAAATGAGATTCCATATGGATACTCCCATCTCATATCACCAGCTCGCGACATATACTCTGTAGCAGTAGCTGAAGACACTCGGTTCATCTGCTCAACACCAAGTACAAGCATTACATCATAAAGACCTGCCGCGACCATTCCCCAAGCAGCCCTAAGAGAGGCTGTTCCAGTTGTGCAAGCAGATTCTACTCTAAGGTGAGGCTTTTCTTGCATGCCGATATAATCAGCCATCAATGCAGAGCCAGCACCTTGACCAGTGAATTGCGATGCAGCATAGGAGAGAACAGAAGCGTCAATCTTGTCTTGTGTGATGCCTTCATCATAGATCGGTTTGTATGCTTCCGCACACAACTCTCTCATGGTGGCATCATATCGCTTTCCAAACTTGCTGTGGCCACCAGCCACAACAGCGACGCGTCTTGCCATTTTTTATCCTCCGGAAGGAACTCCTCTTCTATTGCTGAGCAGCTCCTTTACTTCAATCAGACTTATGAAACATCTCAAGACGTGGTCTTAAGGTTGACGGATGCCAAGATGACGATTGTGAATTCGACACTTAGATACAACCAAGTTTAAAGTAGTGAGAAGTAAGAAACAGAAACAGTGAGGGATATGGTAAAACATCCTAGATACCAAGCACAAGATGTTGGGAGAATGGAAGAGATCCCACGAGCATTTGATAGATATTGCCCGAGTACATACAAGCTCGAACGCGTCGAGCCTCATAGGGACCCGAAGACCGTAGGTCCTATTCCCAGACCGACCTTTAGGATACTCAATGAAAAGGGAAAACTTGTAGCTCATTTCCATCCCTACGGACATTCAGAATGCTACGATGATGCCTTCAAGGAGATCTATGGGAAAATGTCTAGAGATATCGAACAAGCAGGATTCTCAGCTATGCAGCAGTTCGAGAAGGAATATGGTAACTGAGTTTTGTTGCGCTGTCTGAAGCTCTTTTGTAGGGATATTCCCAAGTGAAAACTATGATTCGGGAAATATCATTGGAGTCTTTCGAGACAATCGAATATCTGATTGACGATTACACATCATCTCAAAAGACGAGTATTTTCGCACCTCCAATTCCACTCGCAGATCGTCTAAAGCATGGAATTTCAGAGGGAGCGATTGGTGTCTATGCCTTTGTGGAGCATGAAGAAGCAAAAGGATTCTTCGTCTTAGGCTTGAGAAATGGAGGAATAAGCATACTTCATGCTTCTGGAGAAGATGCTCGTGTTTTTAGGATCAAACAAGAGATGTTCGACTTTGGTTTTGAGTTGCTATCCAAGGAATTCTCCTTGGTTCGAGTTGGCGGCGGATCCATAGATGAGGAATTATCAAGGTATCTTATCTCTCGAGGCTTTGACAAATTTGACCGGAAGCATATGACGCTGTCAAGAGAGAAAATAGAAGACTTGCCAGATTCTTCTCTGGATGGTTCTTTCACATTTCAGTCCTATACTAGTGATGACAAGCAAGAGATGAGTGCTCTCATCTACGATGCTAACGTAGACAACATCGATGTGAAAGTCTTTCCAAATTTCTTTGGTTCAGAGGAAGCTGTCAAGGATCTAATAACTAGCATCGAAAACAACGTTTATGGCAAATACACTGAAGGTTACTCTCTAATCCTTCGAAAGGAGGGTGAAGCTGTCGGAGCAATCTTTCTGACTCAGACCGATGACGTAACAGGATACATCCCAGATATATGCATTCGAAAGGACAACCGTAGACAGGGATTGGGTCGAGCCATTCTGGTTCAATCCTTCAAAGATATGATCAATGGCATGCCAGCGCTGAGGAGAATCAACTTGGACGTCACAATGAAAAATCCTGCACGATTCTTGTATGAATCACTTGGATTCGAGGATGTCAACCATTATTCAGTGCATCTCTGGAATAAAGCTGAATAGTTGAAAAATGAAAGTGATGGGGGAAACCCCCCATCTAGAAACTCATTATGCGCCTGTGAACTTGCCACGACGCTTCTCAAAGACTGCCGAGATACCTTCTCCGAGGTCTTTTGTTGCAAAGAGTGCGACCCCAGCCTTGGTCTGGTACTCGTGGTTATCTTTGTAGTCGTCATCAAATGCCATGTGGGTTGCCGCCTTTGCCCATTTCAAGGCAAGAGGCGCATTACCACCTAACTTTGCACCGTACCACATAGCCTGGCTGAGTAGTTCATCCTTGGTCACAACCTTGCTAACAAGGCCCATCTGTAGTGCTTCATCAGCGGTCACCTGACCACCTGTAAGGATAAGTTCCATAGCCTTTCCTAGACCGATGATTCTTGGTAACCTTACACATCCACCCCAAGCCGGTATAAGACCAAGACTGACTTCGGGAGTTCCAATCTTTGCTTCGGTATCGCAAATTCGGATATCACAAGCAAGCGCAATTTCAGTTCCGCCGCCCAGACAAAGACCGTGAACAGCAGCGATAACAGGTTTGCTCAACTTGGCAATTTTGTCAATAACTGCCTGTCCCTGTTCTAGCAATGGTTTTACCTCATCGCCTTTTCCCAGATAGCCCTGAGCCATCTTGAGGTCTGCTCCAGTGCAGAACACCTTATCATGAGCTGAAGCCAATACTACTGAGCGAACATCAGGATCTTTTTCAGCTTCATCTAAAGCATCATTCAGATCTTGAATGAAGTCGTCATTAATACTGTTCAGAGCGTCAACGCGGTTGAACTTGATTACAGCTACGTTCTTTACTGGTGAAAGGAACGAGCCCTCCTTTGAATAGAGCATAGATTTGTATTCTGGCATTATTATCACCGTTCAAAGACTATGCCAAGACAACAGCATGCTTCCTCTAATAAATACCGGTCCTTTTAGATTGTCGAAGTCTAGTTCACGAATTCACGTAAAAAGAGAAAGGAGGCAAGGAGCATCCTTGCCTTCATTTCGATACTAACCTAGCATCTTTGGTACTGAATAGCATTCACCAAGTTCTTCATACAGCTTCTGCATCTCAACCTTGACCTTGTCAAGACCAATCTTGTTCGCTGTTTCAAAGGGACCTTCTGGGAAGCTTGCACCAAGCTTCATTGCCATGTCGATGTCATCCTTCTCAGCGATTCCTTCATCGACCAGTAACATCGCTTCTCGTAAGACAGGCATTTGGATTCGCATAAGCAACCACTGTGCATCAACTCCCTTTGGTGGCTCAGGTGCATCCTGTGCTGCCCCATATTGATAGAATCCCTTCTTGGCTTTATTACCAATCGCACCAGCTTCAACTAGCTTCTTGAGTGTTTCAGGAGGCTTGAAGCAATCACCTAGTTCCCGATAGAGCGTGCTCATAGCATTAAAGGCGATGTCTAGACCAACAAAGTCACCCAATGCAAAAGGCCCTACCATGAACTTGGCATGAGTCGTCATTACATTATCGATTTCTTCCTTGGTAGCAATGCCTTGCTCATACAGGAGAATGGACTCACGAAGAACAGGCATGAGAATCCTATTGACAATGAAACCAGGACTGTTCTTTGCTTTCACTGGGATCTTGCCCTGTCTCTCACCAACCTCAATCGCTGCTTTGATTGTTTCATCACTAGTCTTGTCACCGATAACAATCTCAATCAGTTTCATGGCGGCCACAGGCGAGAAGTAGTGCATACCAATGAACTTGTCAGCTCTGTTCGTCGCACCTGCCAATTCATCAATGCTGAGGGAAGAAGTATTCGTAGCAAGGATTGCATGAGGTGGTGCATTTGCATCACACTCAGCAAAAACTTTCTTCTTGACATCCATATTCTCAAAGATTGCTTCAATAACTAGATCGACCTCCTTCACTGCATCAGAGATACTTGTTGTTGAGGCCAAGTTACCCATCAATGCTTGTGCTTCAGCTAATCCCAGCTTTCCCTTGTCAACACCGGTCATGACATCGTTCCGTATCCTATCCATACCAGCCTCAAGAGCTCCTTCATTCACATCAACCAGGGTGACATGGATGCCCTTTCCAGCTGATACGTAGGCTATACCGGAACCCATCAGACCAGCTCCGATGACTGCAATCTTGTTAATTGCCATTGGATTACCTCCTATAGAGCACCAGTCATCGCGACCAGGATCAAGTTGGCAAGGGGATCACTCTCATGAGCGTTTCCAATCACACTAAGGCTTCCGTCCTTCATGGTATCCTTGAACGGTATCTCACCAGTGAAGATTCCCAATAGCACCTCAGAGCGAGCTCTATAGATGACATCGGGACTCGGATAGACTCCATCATGAAGGCTCATCCCAGAATGCTTGACCACAAGATATTGGTCACCTTCCTCTGTATGTACCTGCAGAATCTTCCCATGGTATGGTCCAATCCATTCAGCGATATGCTTCTTGAGGTCATCCTTTGAGTTGACTTGATGCATGAAGAACTTGAAGAATTCTTGTAGTTGACTCATTTTACTCATCCTCCTTATTCATCCAGTCGTTGATTGCCTCGTGCATGACTGCTTCCAATGTTGTCGTCCAGAAGTTGCCCTTTCGCTTCTTGATCTTCTGAAGGAACGCTTCATACTTGTCGTTATCCATAAGAACGACAATACGTCCCTTTCGATCATTGATGAAAGCTCTATGGTACATCTTCTTTGAGCTCCAATACTCATGTTCTATGGACTCTTCATCGAGAGTAGGATAGAACGGCCATTCACCAGTTGGATGTTTCCTGAACTTTGCCATTATTTACTCCACCTCTTTACTTCGCCACCAACAGCTTCTTTGAAGCCGGGTCGGAAAGGCCATTGAACACAATAGCGGAATCCCTTGACACCCTCCTCCTCTCCACCAGACCAGCGTCCAGTGTAGACGCGCCCGCCTTTGTTATTGGCGAACTGCTCCATGACGCACATGATGAGTCCTTGAACAGTAAGGCCAGCTTCCTCAGCGAGTTCTTTGAGATTCTCCATTGTCTTATCGTCGAATTTGATATCCATCCTGTCACTCATCCTCCCTGAATGCTATTCGCTTGTAGGGCCTTCCCCAGCGTTCCTGATACATGAGACCTTCAAGAGGTGCTCTGCTTGGACCTAATGCCCTTGCGGATATTCTCTGTCCAATACAGAAAGCTGTGATTGGCTCCCAAATTGGCGGAATGCCAAGTTTATCCCGAATCAGCTCTGCATGGCGAGGATCTGAGCAAACCAGAGCCTCGTAACCACATCCATATCCAAGCTCTGTTGCCGTCAGCCACATGTTCTGAACAGCCATTCCACACACCACAGAACCGAATAGTGAATTAGGATATAGGTAACCTGCATCGTGCCAGGCTTCGCTAGCGCATACGATAATCACTGTATCACTCTTCTCAGGATACCTGAATAGTTCACCGTCTCTTAGTCGTGCATATACCGCAGCTCGATAAGGATCAGATATGAACCAATTACGTCCACTTGTGAGCTCAAAGGGAGCTCCTCCAAATGCAGTCTGTGCCATCTCCTGAGCGAGATCAGCAAGGAAAACCTTCATGTCGTGATCATCGCGGATTACTACAAATCTCATCATGAGCATGTTCTCAGGACTTGGGGCGTGTCTTGCTGCCTCAAGTATAAGCTCGATATGCTCATCGGGTATCTTTTCTCCAGTAAATTCCCTGATAGAACGCCTCTCTCGTATCCACTTCAGTGATTCTAACTCCTGAGTGGCTTTGGCTGTTTCTTCAGCTTTACCAGATGAATCTGCATCAGATGCCATTTATACACCTCAATTGTTTTGAACAATAGCTCGACTCATGACGATGCTGACATAAATTCTTTCCGCGCGGGCGAAAAACTAGTAGTATTCTGTGCGAATTTTCTGAAATGTTCAGAATAGAAAGAAAGCACCATGTCTGATTCAAAAAGCAATCATATGATTGCGTGAAATGTTATAAATCAGACATTCGGGTCCAATCTCTGGGCATTTCAACAGAGAGGAATAATGCTACAACGACAATTGCCTCAATTAGATATCCAATTGGACTCAAGATGCAGAACATTGAGCCAATGATTAGGATAAGAGCGACTATGCGGCGGATTGATTGGTTCCCCATGACACTGTCATAGAACAGAAGGATAAAACCTGAAAGGGCAATTGTCAATGCTACAAATCCTATCGCTAATGCGTATGCAATCGCAAACCCAGGTATCGCGTCAAGAAACAAGAAGCCCGATTCAGGATCATAGTAGGCAATATCATATCCATATGTCTGTAGAATAATCGCACAAGTAGCTTGAAGGACAGCACCCAAAATTGATACTATTGCACCTCCAATACCTAGGATATCCTTGAAAGATATTGTGAACCCGTAGAAACCAATACTCTGTAAAAGCAAGGCAGAGGTCATGAAGACAAAACCAGGAATCAATATGCGGGGACCTGTGATGAGGTCAATTCCTGAGAGTGCTGTTAGTAGCATTGTAGCTGCGAGAAGGCCAAATATCAGACTTAGGCTGCCTGCGTAGAAAGGTAACATATCGAAATCAGCAGTCTGTATTCCTATAGATTCCTTAGTACACTCTCTATGTGCATACCAATCTCGATATAGGACAACGTCATGACCTTGGAGGGTCTTTCCGCAGAAAATACAAGTGGCAACTCCTTTCTCTTCTTCTATTATGCTCTGCAAGTCTTCCTTCAACTTTAGAAACTCCTAGATAAAACTTGATTTGAAAGGATAAAAGGATTCGGTGAGAAAATCAACCGTGTATTGTCAGGGTCGTATCAGAATACTGGGTGAGTATTAGCTCAAACATACAAGGTGACTTATGGAGGGATGTTTGACAATCTGTTGGAGCGCACTTTTACTCTCCCGGCGAAACGTGAGTTCCGCATTCGTTCTAGAGTAGGAGCGTGATGCTCCTCCTCACCATACTACTCAATCTTACTGAAATCAATGGCTTCCAGAATGATCTGTTCGATGATCGGAACTTTTTCCAGATTGTCTGGATTGACTGAGCCAATCAGCGAATCCACAATCGTCCCAGTAGTATACGTATCATGAGCAGTCATCATAATTGGAACGCCCACTTCTCTTGCTCGAGCTAGCGTACGGATATCTGGTCCAATACCACCTGTCAAAATCAAGAGATTTGTGTCTGTTTCCAAGGCAGTCAGGCAGATATCGGAGCGGTCGCCACTAGTTATCACAGCCTTATCCTTAGCACGTCGAAACCACTTCAATGCATTCTCGGGAGCCATACTGCCTACCATGAACTGATCGATGAGGAGTTCAAGTTTATCCTCACCTACAACCATCTCACCATCTAGAGCTTTTGCAATTTCTCGGATATTCGGGCTGAATAGCTCGCGCGTTCTATAGATGGTGCCAAGGAACTTCATCCCCTTAGATTCGATATATGGTTGAATCTTGTCGTTTATCACAGTCTTCAACATTGGAGGCACGAGATTCAGAATGATGGATATGTCCTCAATCTGATAGTAGTTGAAAAGTGCCTTGAGGATTAGGATGTCATCAATAGCAATCTCATCAGGAAAATTCACCAGACATATCACTGATGCCCCTAATTCCTTTGCGATCTGAGGTGTAGATAGACCGATATGCAAAAGATGCCACGGAGCAGCCGTCCCTTCAATAATCATGTAGTCGTTATTCTCTGATACTTCAGTATAGGCACCATGAATTCTCTCCAACAGGGTCTCTCTTCCCACCTTTAGGAATTCATCAAAACTTGTTTTTGTTCTAGCAATGGGCATCAATGAATTGATGTCGGATTTCAATGAAAGAATCTGCTTCATTACATGGGCATCATCATCATTAATCTCACCAATGGGCTTGAAGTACCCAACACGCTTACCCTTCTTTGATAGGTATTTGGCCAAACCTAGAGCAACCAGAGTTTTTCCAGTAAGCGTTTCACCGCTAATGACGATGTTCTTGGTCACTAATGTTCTCCTCCAATAGTAATCTTTACATCAACAGCAGATACACCTTTGCCTTTTTCATAGGCAAATGCAGGATTGATATCAAGCTCCACAATCTCTTCAAAGTCAGATACAAGCTGACTAATCCGAAGAATAGTATCCTCAATCGCAACGAGATCACTTGGAGCCTCGCCGCGGACTCCTTTCAAGAGGGTTCCCATCTTCGTTTCGTCAATTAGCTCAGCTGCATCCCTTCGAGTCATAGGAGCAAGTCTAAAGGATATGTCTTTGAGATAGTTGACAAAAATCCCACCGGCTCCAAACATTATAAGCGGACCAAATTGAATATCGCGTGAGCAGCCAATTATCAGCTCCTTACCTTTTTCTGCCATCTCTTGTACATCTACTCCGTACACTATGGCTTTCGGCATATGCTTTCGTGCGTTATCAAGTATCTCCACGAAAGCAACTTCGACCTCTTGAGGGGTCGTCAGACCGACCTTGATACCTCCAATATCACTCTTGTGAACGATATCAGGACTTGCGATCTTCAATACGACCGGATAACCAAGCTCTTCTGCTAGATTCTTTGCTTCTTCAGAGCTTGTTGCCAAGCGAATTCGCGCCACAGGAATTCCATATGCTTCTGCAATCTCATGTGCTTCGCTACCGAGAAGAACTCTGCGACGGTCCTCTCGGACTGTTCTGATTATCTTCTGCACTCGCTCGCGGTCGGCCTTAAAGACAGGTGCAGTTTCATCCTTGATTTTATCCCTGTTCACGGTGTACTTGTATAGCTCTGAAAGAGCATGAACAGCTCGTTCAGGAAAATCGAAAACAGGAATACCTCCATCAGTCAAGATAATTCGGGGATAGACCATTGAATTGCCACCCATAAATACAGCAATCAGTGGCTTATCGGGGTATTTCTTGTGAGACTCAACAATTACTTGTGCAGTTTCTGCGCTTTTGGTCATGGCTTGAGGGGTGAGGAGCACCAAAACAGCATCCACATTCTCATCTCGTAGCGATGCATCGATGCATAGCTCATAATCCTCAGGTTGTGCAGTCCCCAATGCGTCTATAGGATTATAGAGAGCGGCAGCGGGGGGAAGATGCTCTTTGAGGTATTCAAGAGTAGTAGTACTCAGTTTTGCTATCTCAAGGCCCATTGACTCACACGCATCAGTCGTAAGGATTCCAGGGCCCCCTGCATTCGTAATGATAGCGACGCGATTACCCTTTGGAAGATACATGTCATCAAACACATTTGCTACATCGAATAACTCAGCCATGCTTGTTGCTCGGCTCACACCACATTGCCTGAAAGCCACGTCATATGCAGTGTCACTACCTGCCAATGAGCCGGTATGTGATGATGCAGCACGAGCTCCTGCAGCACTTACACCAGATTTCACAACGAAGATAGGTTTGTGAGGGACGACCTTTCTACATGCATCCATGAACTTACGACCGTTTACCACCGATTCGATATATAGCAGGATGAATGTTGAATCCTCATCTCGCCCAAAAGCCTCTACAAAATCGGCTTCGTCTAACTGAGCTTTGTTCCCCAAACTAACGAACTTTGAGAACCCTATTCGTTCCATCAAGGACCAATCAAGGATACCGGTCATCAAAGCGCCTGACTGTGAGGCAAAGGCTATCGTTCCTTTCGAGGGAGTTCCAGCTGAGAATGAACCATTGTAGGGAGAGTGTGTATTGATTATTCCCAGGCAATTGGGACCTTGAACTACCATACCATATTTCTCTGCCATGTTGATTATTTGCTTTTCAGCCTCATTTCCTTCATGACCGATTTCTTTGAAGCCTGCGGTTATGATGACCAGAGCTTTAACACCTTTCTCACCACATTCTTGAACAGCTTTTAGAACAAACTTAGCTGGAATGACAATAATTGCAACATCAACAGATCCATGGATCTCTTTGATGCTTCTGAAGACTTGGAGACCGATGATTTCTCCACCTCTGGGATTAATTGGGTAGATGCGACCTGAGAAACCACTGTCTACTATATTTCTCAGTACATCATTGCCGAGTTTCCCTTTCGTTTCAGATGCACCGATCACAGCTATCGAACGCGGGTTGAACAAAGAGTCAATTCCTTTTTGTCGGTCCATATTGTTGCACAACCTTCACGGAACTTCGAACTGTGGGCGCTATGAACTGGATTTAAGCACTATCGTAACGGCTGTCGACGATTTACATTCCAATCTACGACAAAAACGAAAAGTACATTCTATATGGAGTCGGTATTACTCACTGTAATATGTAGGTATGACGTGGATACTAATCAGGTGATTACCACCATAGACGATGGGAGAATACTCATCGTCTGAGAGAGATATGTTGGTGATAGCAAATGAAACTCGTAACATTACATGTTCCTGAAACCTATATTGACGGTCTTGAGAAGCTTGTCGAGAGCAATCTCTATCCAAATAGATCTGAAGCGATCAGGATTGCAATTAGGGACCTTCTCAAGAGAGAGCTTTGGGGCTAAAGAGCTGTCCATTGGGGCCGCTCTCCCAAAACACTCCTTCGTCCAAGATACCTTAATGTATATCAAAAGTACGTAATCCCTTGTACCAGCACGCGTTCTATGCAGTAGGAAAGGCACAAAGAACCAAGGGGCATCGGGATGACATCAGACTCGACGATTATCATAGGTAATCAGGATAGTCGCATTCAACTTGTTAGAGGGTGCCCTTGTATGAAGCAATTTGGGGATGAAAGAGTATGCATCAATTATGATGATATTCTTCCGATCAAGTCAATTACAATCGATCCTCATTTCTTCGCCCAGTTTGAGTCTGTAGATGATTTGAAGGAGTATCAGAGTGACAATGACGGTCTCTGCTACGGTTTACTCAATCTTGACCCAAGGGACGGGAAAGCATATTGTGTGAGTCAGGGAAAGGCAGTCATGATTAACAACCACTATGTTCAAGCGGGAGATATCAGGGATGCTCTGAACTTCGTGGTCCCAACTGAAATGGGGAATGATGATGCAATTTGTTCATCGTGTCTTTACAAGTATCTCGTAACATTGACCGATGTGCTACAAGGTCTTCTCAGTGATTCTGAAAGAGGCAAAGTAATCCTGACATATGCTAAGGACCTTGTGAATCGAATCGCAAATGACCTTAGTCAAGGAGTCATTTCATTCCATCGGAATTCGATAGATTCGGAACATGAGGAATTTGATACCATAATCCAGAAACTCTCTGAGAAGCATTATGAAATTGTCACGAGTCTTAGGGAGCCAAAGGATGATGCTCTTAGACATTTGCTTGATGCGTACAGGAAACTCTACAAACTGGAATCAGTTTTCCTGCATCAGGTAGTGTCACTGAATCAGGAAGAGGAAGAAGTATCAGCGCTCACATACCTAAGACTGATGGTAAGCACAACAAGGAAAATTCTCTTGCTCCATGATGAGCTTAGAGAACTAAACCTCACTGTCCTTAGCCAAGGAGAGATTTCGTCAGAACAGGAAGAGATGCTGACAAGAACAAACACCACTAGGCAAGATGCGGAGAGAGATTTGAGAAAATTGATGCCGCTGCTCTCAGAAATCTGAGTTAAGCCGACAGAAAAAGGGCTATAACAGTAGAAGTGTTTCAATTCATGTTACTTCTAAATATTAGAGGAAGAGCAGCACCTGGAGCTTGTTGGAATGGATGTGCTTGGACGCGGTGATGATTTGGAACAAAATTCAATCCGAGTCGTTAGAGGATGTCCATGCTTCAAAGTCTTTGGGGATGAAACTCTGTGTGTTAATGATGATAATATCTTGGAAGTCGAAGCCATAGAGATAGATCCCTCAGTATTTGCGTTTCACCCAGATAAGGAAAGCATCTCTGAAGAACAGGCACAAGATGGGAACATATGCTATGCATCAATCTATGTCAACTACCCTGAAAATAGAGTCTACTGTATCTCTCAGGGATGGGCACTCAGAATTCACGGAAAGGATGTCCCAGGAAATGACTTGGAAGACGCACTGCAATTCCTCTCAACCAAGGATTTGACAGCAAGTGCTGAGATATGTAGTGAGTGTCTGTACAAGTTCATCCTTACATTGGCGGATACTTTCGCGGATCTAATGAGCAAGAAAGAGAAAACAGATGAGGTCAAGAAGTACGTCGATAAGTTCTCTCTGATGATAGCTGTTAAGCATAGTCAAATGGATAATATGATGAATCCCATTGGAACAGAGGAGGAAATAGATGAAGGCGTAGATCATTTCGCTTTCCTTCGAGGCTATCTTGTTCAACTGCTTGATCAACAGCATAAATGGAATGACCTCTATAATGCTCTGAGATCAGAGAAGGATGATGAATGGCTTCAGGAACTCGTTCAAATGAGAGAAAAGCTTGCCAGAATGGAGTTCCAATTCTATAGTCAGACCTTGCAGTTACGGGACATCACTGATTTTCACCTGCTGATTCGAATGCTCAAGTATGTGCTTAAGTCATCATCTGAGATTCTAGAACTAAATGAAGAAATCCACAGGGTGATCAAATCTCACGAATTCATAGAGAAAGCAGTAAAAGATGAGAGACTAAAGAATCTGGAGTCGTATACTGAGAAGTCGCGCACTGTCGAACATAATTTCGGTAATATCCTTCAGATATTGAGCAGATTATAATAGAAGATTTCTCAAACGATGAAACGGATATCAGCGAGTACTGCTTCTAGAAACATGGATGCTTCATGCTCATGTTCACTGTCATTCCAATAACTAACAAATTCGCTGAAGATAGAAAGATCTTCCAATATTTCTTGAGCAAGTATAAGCAATTCATTAACTAAAATCTCATCTCCCTGACCAATACCTGGGCAAATGGATTGCTTTGCACTTAGTCCGTATGAAATCTCATCATTTTCCTCACGGAATGTGAAGGGAAAGGACTTACACACCCCAGGACGAGCAGGATGCACCATACAAAGGTCATTCTCTAAGAAGATACATTCGCCAGTAGGATTCTTCTTCAAAGCAATGATGGCAAGACCTCGCTCTGTCTCAATGCGGGGGATATTCTGCAGTCCCTGAGGAAGAATCATTGCCTTTGTTTGGATGTAGAAATCTACTACCCTAAGCATCTGCTTCGCATCAAGTCCAAGGGCATGTGCTAGATATGAGATGTCACGCCCAGTCAATGTCACAATCATATCCTTTTGAGAACAACAGGCACCACAACAAATGCACTTGAAGTGTGTAGGCAATTTCCCACCCTCGGGTGCCATTCAGGTGTCCCTCCCATCAGAGATTCTGAAGGAATTCTTTCATGGCAAGCATTCCATTCTTGATATCGTCATTTGATGTGGAATATGAGAACCTAAGATGATGGTCGTACGAATCTCCAAATGCCTTGCCTGGAACAGAAGTCACACCGGTCTTCTTCAAAAGCAGCTCAGACAGAGTATTGCTACTAAGTTCGTACTTGCTCATATCAGGGAAGACATAGAAAGCACCCATTGGATTCATGCATTGAATTCCATCAATGTCACAGAATGTTTTCAGGATCATATCACGCCGTTCTTGGAAGGCTTCCAGCATCATTCGAATTGAGGATTGATCACCCCTGATGGCTTCAACTCCCGCATATTGCACAAAGGAGGTGGCACAGGAAGTAGTGTTCTGTTGAATGCGTACCATATTATCAATAGTATCAGGTGACGCTATTGCATAACCTAAGCGCCAACCGGTCATCGCATATGACTTCGAGAACCCACTAATCACGACGGTTCGTTCCAAAGCAGGATCCACCTCAAGCATGGAGGTCTGCTTAAATCCATCATATACCAATTCTTCATAGATTTCATCACTAAATATCAGGAAATTATTATCGCATGCTAGGTCATAGATCAGCTTCATCTGATCTTTTGTCAGTACGCCTCCAGTGGGATTATTGGGGCTATTAATGACAATTGCAGATACTTCCTTCCCGATCTTATTCTTGAGAGCTTCCTCATCCAGCATATATCCAGGATTTGTCCGTACATCAACTGGTTTTGCGCCAGCATTACGAAGTAGCACTTTATAGGTTGGCCAAGAGGGAGCTAGTACGAGGACATCGTCACCAACATCTATAGTTGATAGAAAACCTTGGAACAGAGCCATCTTTGCACCAGGGGTTACGATAACATTCTTCCGGCCATTGATGTGGATATTCCGGCGGGCGTATAGTTCTTGAATGGCATCAAGTAGCTCTACTACTCCTCGAGCAGATGTATACCTAGTCTTCCCAGCTTTCAATGCAGCAATGGCTGCCTCGGTGATATTTGGGGGCGTTGGAAAGTCAGGTTCTCCTACTTCGAAGTGATATACCTTCTTTCCTTCCATCTCCATCTTTTTTGCCAAATCGAGAATCTTCAAAGTACCGGAAGCAGGAATAACCTGCATATGATGAGAAGTCCAATCCATTCAATCGCCACCTATACTTGACGACTATCCCACATCCCGTGGGGATGTAGTTCCAAAGAGTATGGTAATATATCAATTGTGGATGGTTCAAATTGAACAGAGGTCCACAAGCTGATCTTTTTGATGGTCGGTTCCAAATACCTGAATTCGCTCAGGTAGAGCTTCACCAAGTCCCAGATCATAAGCTTTCCGAATATAGTCTATCTTCATTGGATCAAAGCCAAGGATATGAGCACAGTAGGCATCAACTGCGACAGCATCAGTTCCGATGATGATCCCACCGACTTGGTGGATTTTGGGATCTGCTCGGTCACCTTCAATCAAATAGGTCAAGTCGATGATATTCAGTTTAGGTTTGAAGAAGGTTAATAGATCAACCAATACATCTGAGAGGTGATTATGCCATTTTGCTTTATCCTTCTCAGGCAAGAGGCCAAATAGGTTTTTGATCCCAGCACCAATGCCTATCCGCTCTTGAGGCTTAACGGTGGCTAAATTGACGAGAAACTCATTCTCTAGTAAAATACATGGCAGCTGTATTGTTTTCAAGAAATGACCGGGCAGTTCACTTGCCTTCAGTGCTTCCTTGGAGAGGTTGACGACCTTCACACCTTCCTTCACGAAGGCACTATAGTTGCAGCCATTAAATGCTTCCTCAGCAGTCCTGATAGGATTGTCCGATTCCACAAGGTATATTGGTGCCACTGCTTTGAAGAATTCCACAACTGCTTTGACCATTCCGAATGAGGTGTTTCCAGGAAGATTCGGATCGTAAATCGATGGTTTGATGATAATATTCTTAGTAGAAGGAGAGATGGGAACAGGATTGGGCAACTTTGAGATAGCTGTCCGTAAGGCATCACTTTGGGTCTTTCGAACAGCCACTGAAACATAGGATGTGAAAGTCATTGTATTATTTACCCACCGAAGAAGAGCCTACGAGCTCTTCGTCTGCGTTCCTCTTCGCTCTCCTCAGTATCTGGAGGTGGAGGAGGCGGAGGGGGAGATACAGATTCTATATCCTCATCGTCCTCGATACTCTCTTCATCTTCCAAAGAGCTTGGTGATGGTTCATCCATCGGACTCCAGACCTTAGCAGGTTTTGAGGTTTCATCATCAGCGGGAGATACTGGTTCCTCAAATGATGAATCATCAATAGGAGGTTCAACTGTTTCTTCCCAGGAGTATTTGGGGCGTATGACACTAATCTCTTCCTTTACCTCAGCAGGGGGTTCAGGAACATAGACATCTTCGGAAGATTCGAAGGAGTCAAGGTCTTCGGTATCTTCGATTTCATCAGGGGTCGAATCGATGATTAGGTGGTCGGGTTCGACTAATTCGAAATCGGATGAGAATTCTCTTGCACCACCATCTACATGGGTGTCATCTTCTACAGATCCTTCCATTATGCCCATTGAGTCTATACTAACAGACCCATCTTCTAGTGCTGGGGCAGGTGTCACTGCTATATCGGGAGAATCCGAATCAGATTCAATAGTGATTGATACTTCAGCTTCTACTTCGAATCCTTCAGGTTCTAGGACTATATCAGGAGGTGTTGTTTCAAAATCATCTGAGGGCAGTTCATCATCTTCAATATCTTCTTCTTCAAAGGAATCATCTAGGATAGGACCTTCAAGAATGTCCTCCTCGACATCGGAGTCAAATTTCAATCCAAGTTCCTTGTGCAAGCAGCTCTCACAGCGTTTTGCGGCGGCAACCAATCCATCGTATATGAAATCTTCCAAGGATTTTGCTCGATCTTTGTTAACCCTTGACCACTTCAGGAAGGAATCAACCATTCTTAGAGCGTCTCTAACTCCCATCCAATAGTCATCGGACCTTTTATTATCTGGACTCATAGTAGGAACCTAGTCTTCGCTGCTCATGATTCTGAAAAAAGGCTTTCCATCATATGGGTAATACGTTCATTCCGATTCTGATTTATTCTTTAGCAGGAGAATCTCATTGTACAATTCATCAAAGGTCGTCACAATCTCAAGCCGCTTGAACTTGTCAATCTCAGAATCAATGATTAATACTCGTGTTGGAACGCCACTTCCCAAGTGTTCTCGGATTTCATTCCTATATATCGCTTCAATTTCTGGATCCGCATCTGGCATGACTATAACAACAGCATTAGCTCCAGCAAATGTTACAGAAAGAAGCATCTCTAATGCTGAATGGCGAGGGGACCAGGTCACCGCGCGTACATTTGATTCCTCAGTTTCTATCGCGGCTGTACCAATACGAATACCATCAACAGCAACAGCATTATCATTCACAATACTCAATACCTTTTCAAGTAACTTGTCATCAGGACCAACTACGGTTACTTTGAACAAATATCGTTTCTTTGACCTCTTCCCGGCGGTCTTTTTCTTATCTGATGAAATTGTTAATCTAACCCCCAAAGGCAGGAATGAAAACTGCTTGTTGTCTATGCATCGCATAGGTCCTTTTGTAGATATGTCTTACTAGCTAGTTCCTTTGATTCATGAAAACTATTAAGATGTCATCTGATTTAGAGAAGAGCGATGAGAGGATATCAAGCGGTAACAATCGTTGGCATAATATTGGTAGTGGTAGGAGTCCTTATCCTGATTTCAACAGCAGGAGAATCTGAATTCTTCTTCTTTGTATTCCCCTTCTTTTTCTTTGGGAATGCAAGTAGTATAACGCCAATTTTCACAGGTATAATGATACTCTTCACACTTGTCTGCCTTTTTCAAATTCTAACATTCAAATCCGGCTTTAGCTCATTGTATGAGAATACCAAAGTGGAACGAAAATGCTCAAAATGTCAAGTTCCATTACCAGAGGGCTTTAACTACTGCCCAATATGTGGAACGCAAAGTATTGACTCTGACCAGCGGAATTGGTCCTACGATCAAGAGGATATTGAGTGATATGATAACAATCAGGTCTGTTGCTCTAAGGGATCTAGGGGAGATAATCAGAATTGAAGAAGAGTGCTTCCCAAATCCATGGCCAAAATCTACCTTCCTTATGTTGGCAATACGAGGAGGATCAATGGAAGATAAAGCTGGATATGTTACTATGGTTGTTTGTCAGTACAATGATAGAATAGTTGGCTATGCGGTCTGGGAATACGAGAAGAAAACTCGAGCAGGTCATCTGCTCAATATCGCAGTGACGAGGGAATGCCAAAGACATGGACTTGGATCACTAATGGCAAATTATGTATTAACCAATCTAAGGGAATCAAGTGCCAAAGGGTGCCGTTTAGAGGTCAGAGAGAGTAACCACACAGCAAGGAGCTTGTATGAGAAGCTTGGTATGCACTCTGTTGGAAGGTCCCCTAACTATTATGAAACAGAGGACGCACTCATCTATGAAATAGCCTTTTGAGCTACTTGATCGCATCTGCAATGAGTTTTGGACCGAGTACATTCTTGTAAAGCCGGAGGTAGGATTCATCTCTTGATAGAATACATATAGGGGTATCCTCATTCGTTTGCCCACCAATCAATATCTCCTTGTCATCAGCTACTGCAAGTAGACTTGGAGTAGGAAGCTCCCAGATACGCCAACCCTTCAGAGTTTCAAGTTCAGGATCCTTATCCTCACTTTGAGGGATGATCAGGACTCTTCTTATCGGCGTTTTCACCTTAGCAAGCTTCTTGAGATCTAGACAATCAAGATGAGGAAGTGAAATCACAATTGATGATTCAGCACGTGTTGACATGTCTTGAATCTGAGCACACACCTCCTCAGTGCCAGAGAGATACCAAGTTGTGGATGATGGAAGAGACCTAACCTCTTCAGTTGCTTCCTGTATAGCAGATAGCATACCAGCTATATTCCTAGCTCCTTCCATCGCAGATGAATTTGCATCCTGTACTGATGTACTGAGCTTCATAGTACTCTCAAGCGCGTTCTCAGACCATTCATTGAGAGATTCATTGGTTTCGCCTGAAGCTGATTTTAGCAATTCCGTTCGAGAACTCTGGAGCTTGATGATTGCAGCAGAGATCTCACCAGAACCTGTTTTTTGAACCTCCTGAATCTGAGAGGTCGAATCATTTACTTGTGAGGACAATCCCTCAACAATCTCATATGAAGCACTACTGAGTGCGGCCTTCATTTCTACGCCAACTGATTCGAATTTCCTCGCCGCATGCTGATTCGAAATCAATGCAGCCTGTTGAATCTGCTCAATAGCACCATCTTGTGCCTGAGACATTTGTGCCTCAAGCTTGGAGATGAAGGTACTCATTTCATCACAGGTGGTCTTTGCGGAGGTTTCAAGGTCCAATATACGTTGGTCTGTTTCTTCCTTGGTAGTAGCTAATCTTGCTTTGCTTTCTGTCAAAACAGTCTTTGAAACTAGGTCTGTATCCTTCAGTACTTTGTCTGGAAACTCAGACATGGAATCTATTGCTCCATTCAAGGATGTTTCACTTGTGGTTGCAAATTCATTTGCTGTTGTTCGCATTAGAGTTTCAGAGTGTTGTAGGAAGGATAGACCTACCTCCTCAAGCTGAGATATTTGGGTCTGGGATCGTTCTCTCAATCCGGTTAAAGCAACCTCAGAGGATTTACTTAGGGTTTGTTGAGCATGTATGACATCGTTGCTCATTTTGGAACCTAATGTTTCCAATGAAGCGGCCACATTGTCCATAGCTGAATCGATCCATACTGATGCCGCATCGAATGCAACAACCGTTTCAGCTCTTCTGTCCTCCATTGCAGCCATCAATTCATTGCGAGCTTTAGACCTTCCTGTTGAAGCTCCAGATTGGGTTGCTTCCAAGCTGGCATAGAATTCCTCAACCTTCTCAGTGGTTTTCTTGATATTTGCTGTCGCCAGCGTATCAAGCTTCTTACTGGTTTCCCCAAGAATCCGTTGCATTGACTCCATTTCTTCAGATAGGTAGGTGTCAACAGTATTTTTGACATTTACAGTATTCTTTGCTAGGATATCTGCTGTTTCTATTGTAATGGATTTCAGTCGCTCAGTGACATTATCTCTGGCACCTGCTACAGATACACCAAATTCACGAGATAGCTGTTGAACATTGTCTGCAAACTGCTTTACTGTACCAGTTTCTATCTCAAGAAGGCTCTCCTGTGCACTAGCCAAGGATGCTTCAATCGACGATATAGCATCCTCCATACTCTTCGAAATCTCTGTTTTCTTATCAGCAGTAAATTCATTCAAGCTCCTCTTCAAAGCAGCTGTGGATTCTACCACAGAGTCGATGCGCATACCTATTTCAGAAGCAAACTCCTGTTGAAGCTTAATCGAATCGCTGTCAAGAGAATCCATCTCTGATTTCACAACGGTTTTGAACTCTGTATGCGCAGAAGCGATCAAATCTCGTGCTTCTACTGATTGGCTTGCTATTAGACCATTGAATGATGATTCCATGCTTTGGGTTACAGAAATGAATTGCTGAGTCATCTCTTCTATTCGTGTATGAAAGTCATTACGCATTTCTTCAGCATGTCGATCAATTCTCGCAACCTGCTCTGTAATGCTAACATCAATCTCCTTCTGTGCACGAGTGACCTGTGAGCCTAGAGTATTCATGCTCTCAGCCAATCTACTATTTAGTCGTTGATTCAAACCCTCATAAAGCGTCTTGGCTTCATTGACCTGTTGTTGCACAGCAGTAATATGTTGTGATGATATATCAGTTAGTTTTGACTCCAAACTGCTTTCGTATTCACTAGCAATTCGCCGAATGGATGATAAAGCAGCATCGTTCTTGGTTTCAGTTGTGGATATCACTCCAGAAAAGGATGATTTCAAGCGACTTGTGATGTTATCAGCAAGGGAATTCAGTTCAGCAGCTTCAGTATCCAAGACAGTAGATATCTCCTTGACTGCTGAATTGACTTTCTTATCAATTGCTTTCGAAGCCTTATCGCCCCATGAGACAATATTTTCTTGCAGGTTGTCATTTGTCAATTGAAGTCGTTCTTTATTTCCAGAAACCTCATTCTGTAGTAGCTCGATAATGGATGTTCGAGCTTCACTCATCAAGGTGTCAGTATCGGCAGTAAGAGTACGGGCGAGATTCCGAACTGCTTTGTATTCTTCGCCAATTGAAGCATTCATCTTGTCAATATGCCCAGAGAGCGAACTACGAACAATTTCGAGAAATGCTTTTTCAGAAGCATTAAGTTGTTCGAGTTGAGCAAGAACAGATTGCGAAGCAGTTTCCATATAGTTCGCAACCTCCTCTTTCCATTGATCGATATTTTCCGTAAAGGATGTGGTTAGACCTAGTATATCGTCGAATCTCTTCTGCATATTCTCAGATTGCGATTCAGCATTTTGCTGTGCTTCTTGTGATGTTTCGTTTAGTGTTTTTCTGGAGGCAGTGAGGTTCTGTCCAAAGAGAAACTCGAAGTTGGCGGTTTTTAGCTTCAGAGCTTCTGATAGATTGGTCAACATCTCTGAAACAGCGTTTGAAGATTCTAGGGCTTTTGCTCCTAATATCGATGAGATTTGCTCGGTGCTTTCTTGCAGCGCTTTTTCGGAGCTTTTGAGGGCTGCCTCTAGTACCTTCTTTGCACCTGCAACCAGTTTGTTTGACTTTTCGTCTACCTCCTTGATAGAGGACAACGACGCGGATTTTTCTTGAGTTAGCCACTTCGCGAATTCCTTTGATAATTTCTTGACATCAGCAGTAAGCTGCTTCTGACTTTTATCCAATTCATCCTGCAACAGAGTGAGTTTCTGTCCAATTTGATCTTCAAGGGATAAATTCAGCGAGTCAAGAGTGGTTTGCGTTCTTTGCGAATAATCATTGAGAATTCCCGAGGTAAGTGCGGTCATGGCAGATATGTGAGTCTGTACGATATCGGCGACTTCCTTCTCATACACATCATATGCACCATTCAGCTTGTTATACCGAGACTCATTAGCCTTGGTTATAGTTCCAAGGGTTTTCTCGGTTGATTTTTGTAATTTCTGAACAGTAGATGTCGTTTCGCCTCCAATTTTCTCGGATTCGTCTATGAACCCTTCAATGACCTTAATCATTGGTAGGATTGGTGGTGTTGCTCTGTACAAAGGTACAACACTATCAATCTCTTCAACTAGCCCCTTCGTTACTAATGTCTTGAGAGGTTTAGATACACTAGTTAGAGGTTGATCAACTACCATTGATATTGCACCAGCAGTAAGATTACCACCGCGTATTAACGGAAGCAGTATTGTCGCCTCATCCTTTGTAAGCGACAGAGTTTCTGCTAACTTTGGAATTGCTCTTATTTTCCCGCTTTTACTCACTTTTATCCCGCCGATATTATTTACTAACTCAAGATGTTGGTATCAAGAACTAATCCTTTTCACAGAATTGAACAACTCCTGTAATTCGCTAACCAAGAGTGGATTGTTCTTTGAGTCTGAGATTATTTCAAGAATAAGTTCCGATGAGCCTTTGCTTGCTACGAACTCATGATTTGCAATAGTTGATGGAATACTATCAAGAAGCTCCTTAATTTTGTCAGATTCAGGGTTACCTTTGATTGAAAAACGAATCTCCCACCAGTTCGAAGTAATCGTTTTGACTTCAACAGGTACATTCATGAACTGGGAATAGACCTCAGCATATTGATGAACTAAATCAAAACGCGTCAGCTGTTCATTTTCAGGATTAATGATTACAATACCTCTTGTGAAATCGAAATGGAAGACCAACTTGTCACCTGCTACAATCATCTGATCCTTACTATTTACCGCCACATAGTTTTTCCATTCTGTCTTGAACTTGGTATTGAAATGACGAATCGAGCTTACCTTCAAGGTTGCCATTAGATCCTTGATAGGCAATCTCCGATCGTTCATTCCTCTTCCCTTTCCTTCAAGGATATATCTCCTGAGTTGATCCATATAGACCGAGTAGCAGAATTCAGGAAGGTCCTGAGTTTCAACACCAAGCTCAATAAGGGTGTTGAGGAAGTTCCTATTCTTGCACGCTGGGCGAACTGTGCAGCTAAGTCGATCTTCTTGACAGGCACGACATTTTGTCTCATGTAGTTCCATTAATTCTCTGGCCAGTTGTCGGTCTGAGGGATAATCGAGGAATTCAACTCTCTTTGCCATTTCATCATCGTGCTTCTTTAGCTCCATTTCAGTATCAACTCACAAGATATAATATGCATGAAACCATCAGGTAGGAGAATATCCCATTATCTAGGAATATTCAAGGTTCTCATTACAGGCTCTGCAATTGAACGAGATAAATCTATTCAACACGCATCTATGATTTCGACCTTTTTCAGACGTCGAAGTGAACTTAGGTTTCGGTAGTGATCTTCTTGAGCTTGGAAGTCCAATCACGAATTTCCTTGTTTAGTCGTGCGATATCATTCTCGTTCAATGTCGCAGTAGGTGGATATGCTTTGAGTTCTCGTGCTCGGGTTCCAAATTGGAATAGAACTGGAGTGTGTCCCTTAATCAACAATGTAAGTTTGTCACGAACCTCCTCCAATGCTTTTGCCATATCCTTAGCTTCTGTTTGAGGCTTTACCTTCGCGAGAAGGCTATTCATTAGGTTATCAATTGTTGAAGCATCAGCCTTTATTGTCAGCTCTTCATCAGGCTCGTCCCTCTTCTCACCTTTCTTTGGCTTCTCTCTGTCTGATTTTGGAGAGGCTATCTCAATATAGCCGCCATTTGATAATGACTTTACCACTTCCATAGCTTCACTAATATCCTCAATCGCCTTGTTGTATTTGCGCTCGATATCGTCCAATTGTCTGACAATGATACCAACAATCTCTTTTGTTTCTGAGAATGCTGAGGACATCACGTCGACCTTTTCCTCAAGTGCTGAAAGTCCAGCTACATACTGTTGAAGGTCATCAATCTTCTTACCAAGAACCTCCGTACTATCTGAATCTCTCAGTTGCACAATATTCGTAGCGATTTCGGAAAGAGAAGTAGAGAATGTCTGTATCCTTTCATCAAGAGAACCAATGTTTTCCGACTGATTGGAATCGTCTACCTTGGAGCCAATTTCAGTCACTGAGAGTAACAGATCATCTATCTTCTTGTAAAGTACATCCATTTCTTTTGAGGATTGGACTTCAGCAATATCGTCCGTGACTTTCTCGACTTTTGATGTAAGTTCATCGAGTTTAGAGGAAAGACTGTCGAAATCTTTCTCATCTACGGCCTTGGCGAGTGCCTCTAGTTTCTTGTCATCTTCGACCTTTTCTTTTATTGATTCGACTTCCTTCGTTAGAGAATCAATCTTTTTCATCAGGTCAGGAAAATCATCAAGGGGTTCAATGCGCTTATTGATTTTGTCAAGTTCTTGCGCCAGTCCTTCTACTTTCTTCTCCAAATTCTTCACATTTCCTTCAGCATTATCGGAAGACATGTGCTCCCCTACTTGGCGTGTTTCTGCAAATAGAGAAGTATCGCATGTTTTTAGCCTTTCGGAGATGTAGATATTTTGAAAGAATTGAGTTTCAAGACCCTAGAGGTCCTTTGCCCGAATTGATTCGATGTTCAGGCTATCTAGAATGGGCAGTAGATGTTCTCGCTGTTCCATGTTTGTACCTTTCCAATCTATGACAGCTCTTTTCACTTGTGCTTGGGAACGAGAGATCATCTGTCGTATAACGGATTCAGGGATTTCGTTAAGTGCATACTTTGGAGCAATATGTCCTATCTGAAGATCGTTTTCAAGAACCAACTTGTTGAACTTGGAAACATAGTGGGTCCCACCGAATCCAATATCGCACTCTCTACCAAATGGTTCCTTAGTGCACTGGATTGCCGCAGCAGCAACTGCTCTCGCACCATCCTCGTGAGTCCAGTATGTTTCATTACTACCCAATTCTACAAAGACCAAGGGAGTATTCATACTAGTGGGACCATGATGAGTTGCTTCCATGGTGACATCGAATTCAACCAACTCTCTTTCGTCTCGCTCCTTTTGCAAACATTTGAGTGCAGCAGAAGCTAGCGAAGAGGAGCAGATGGACAGAGAGAAAGGGTCACCACCAAATAAAGCATCAGGGCCCAGATTGCCGGTGCTATGTACAAGTAAAGCGGGTTGTCCAGATTCAGCTCTGTGTCGAGAACAGAAGATATACACATCAGCAGGAACCTCATCTTCAAGATGATTCGATTGAACCATATCACGGGATGAAGTAATTAGCTTGACTCTATCATCATTTACAAGAATCGGATGTCCATCGAAGGTCTCTCCATTCTCTCTAAAATCATAATCTTGGATGAGTACTTGTTTAATGGTTAGACTAGCAGGATCGCGAATTGAAGTAACGAGAACTCGCAAAGTGATGAACCTCAATTCTGCTCAATCTTGCATTTCTCTAGTAGGGGAATTAGTTTTAGTTCTTCGACTTCGATGCCAATCTTCTCATCGAACGCCTGATTGATTTCTGTTTCAACTCTGGTCTTGAAATCCTCGAATTTCTCAATTTCACGTCGGATATCATCACCAACTCGAAGCAAATCATTCCTGTGATATTCATAATTCTTCTTTGCTTCCTCCAACGCAGTTTCCAGGCTTTTGTTCTTGGCGTACACATCTGAGCCAGCATATTGAGTCCGCTTATTGTCAATATCCTTAGCTTTCATCTGAAGATCCCTGAGCGAGCCATTCTTGATAATCTCAATCTCCTCAATAGACCGACGTGCAAGACGGTCTTTTAGCTTCAATGAACCAGATTCTATCGCCTTCACAAGTCCGTCCAGTCCCTCTACAAGAGCAGGATATCCTTCGGGTTCTTGTACGATAGCTGCAAAGGGATCTTCGAAATATTCCGCTAAAGCCTTCTGCCCAGATGGTCCTATCCGGACGCCGGTATCAGTTTGACCAAATTTCTTCACAGTCTTTCGAAGAGTGTTTAGCTTCATTCGAAGCAGACCTGCTATTCGCTCTGATTCCTCATCCAAGTTGAGTAGCTCTGACACATTGGACTCCTTCTTGAAGCTCTCAAACACATCTCGCTTCTGGTTGTATTCACCTTGAGCTTGCTCAATCTTCATTCTGATGGTTCGTATCTGTTCCTCGTATACTTCTGTGCCATAGGTAATCTCTCGCATGGTTGTGATGCGACCACCGATACGCTCCAGATCCTTTAACCAGCTGTATTCGTAGAGGAGTTTGGACAACTTCTTCATCTCATTACCGAGGTCGCCCATATGTCGATCCAAAGATTTGATTGTGTCCTTGTATTTCTTATCCATGCGCCTAATCCATCGAGCCCCTGCACCCCAAATCTCTTGGATGAAATATTGAATCTCTCCTTGCATCGCCTCAGTACTTTCGTAGGTGATGTCCTTCTTGACATCAAAATTCGCTACAATCTCATCGATTTTATTGGCGAACCTAGTGGCAGTGCCTTCTGCTTCTGCATCACTTTCTTTGCTGGCTTCCTTAAGCTCTGCACCCACTGCCTTGATGTCTCTAAGAGAAGCCTCAACGATTCTATAGCTCTTCTCTGCCAGCTTGCGAAAATCCTTACTCTTGTCACTAAGTTTTTTCCGATACCATTTCTCTAGTTCAGGGATTGATAGCGTTCTCATTTGTCTGGCACACTCGGATGTTTGCGAATTTTCATGCGCGTTTATCAACCTTTTGAAAGAAGAGGAATTGCTCTACACATAAGAGAAATTCTTGTCAGTAGAGGGAGGCTTTATATCATTCAGGATTGCCGTAAGTGTGCATAGGAACAAGTGGTCGGTCATGTCAGAGGTCTTAGAAACCGGTAACCGGAAACCGAGACTCGATGCTGCCTATTCCCTTGAATGTGCTTCTTGAGGACAAGGTCGCAACGGACTCTTCATCAAAAGATTGAGCTTGATTGATCCCAAAGGCCATGATAGACTGTTGCTACGGAATCCAGCGAACTATAAAGCAGGATTCTGGACAACATTCGTCTATGATAGTCAACCTCATGCCATCAGTTCCACGGAACCGATGAATAGGATGAATGTCACTTCAGAAACAGGGATTGGAACTGTGAAGATCTCAGCGGGATACAATCACCATGGTTGTAAACCACTGATTGAATTGACAGATAGTCTCTGGAGCAAGAACAAGCCAATGCTCTTCTGGCGTCACAGTATAAAGAATACTGGGCGCATGGCCTTTGAGGATGTCAAAGCATATCTCTTGATGGACTTTGATATCGGAGGACCCAACAGCTACAAGGATGATAGTGGTCAGTATGACCCTGAAAAGGGAATTATGACTGTCTGGGATGAGAATCATCTCTTTGTACAACTAACGGGAAATCCAAAACCATCCGCTGGAGAGGTATCAACGCCTGTCAAGTTGGTCATTGATGAAACCCGACGCGACCTAGGAAAACACCTCGAGATGGGTCCACGAGACATCGTAATCGGACTACAATGGAATCTTGGGAATATCGACCTTGGTGAAATAGCTACAGTCGATGTTGCCCTTGTTTCGGCAGTGAGCCTCGATGAGGTGAGAGACCTCACGCAAGACGCGTGGAGCCTCTTCGACAGGAAAATGCGATGACATGAACACTGGAAATAAATGATGCTCATAGAGCTCAGGGAAGCACCCTGTTTCCTGTCGTACACCTCAGAATACAGCAAGACGAAGTGACCCGCCTCGATTCTGCTCATCTAATATCTTCAAGATACTCGACAAGCATCAATGCTTCCTCCGTGAAGTGAGCAGGTTCACCTCTGTTGTTGATATCTCCACCAACTAGGAAACCCATTGCTACCAAGGAACGTAGATTCCATTTCACCGTACTATATGCAACTCCGGACTTTCGAGAGACCAGATCAGCTAGTGTCGTAAGGGAAACCTCACGGTATCGCAGTGTATTTACACTATGCACTAACACTGATTTCTGAGTGGGATTCATCTTTGATTCAGCTAGCTTCAGAAATACAGAAGCTAGACTTCTAAAAGAAGATCCATAGGGAGTTTGTTCACACATCGGGCAGGTCTTAGACCCATCTGAGAACACAATCACCTTGTCTGGTAATTTCGCACTCACCTGGACATTTGACCCGACATCGATGGGCATCTGATGCAGTTGCTTCTATACCCATTTCTTTTTTCACCTCTTTTTACATAGGGTCGACCAAATAGATTGCGAGTTTGTACTTAAATTTTCGCAGTAACGCTCAATTGCAGATTTATAGAAAATCATCAGGCATCTCTAATCCTAATGATTGCAGCTTTCCAAAACCTTTGGAATACAGGCTCATGTGATGGCGAATGTCTTCCTCAATTAAAGCCAGTGATTCAAGAGACACAATGATGCCGTCCAAACCTTCAGACCTGTAATCATCTAGCATTGAACTAAGTGTGTCGCTCATCTGAAGCATCAGATCTTGAATGGTAACATTGAGATCAATCATCGAACGAACCGTTTCTGTTGCAGGGCCATGAGGCATGTAGGGTAGAAAATCTTCCAACGCAACACCAGCTTCACGACACTTATCCACACGCCCAGGGATGATCTCATCAACCATATTGTGCAGCCATCCTAGACGTTCTTGATGAGTCAGGCTCTGGAGACCATCCATTGAGAAATATCCAGTCCATGGCATGAACTCTGTGCCTTCATAGGAAATCCATTCATCAAAGGCAGATAATACACGACGCCATCCCTCTTCAGTTTCGGACATTTCCATCAACCTAGCGGATAGTCGGCATCGAAGGTTATAAAGTAACGTGAGCTTTTCTGATATAGGATGACTGGTCGAATTCAAGAACTAGTAGAGATTCTCAAATTATCGAAAGAGTCCGAACATACTGAGCTCCCAGATTCTCTACAAGAACTGTTAACGAATTTCGGATACAATAACACATCAGAGATAAATCGGGAGATGCGGATTGAGATCGCATTGGAAGCGATTTCGAGAGGATGCGAAGCAGAGATAGTCATCCAGCAGTTGACATGGAAGGACTTCGAAGGATTTGTCGCTAGAGTCCTTCAAGAGAATGATTATCACTGTACAGAGAGTTACAGGAGAAGAGGCAATAAACTAGTTGAAGGAATGGAAATCGATGTTATCGGAGTTAAAGGAAGATCAATTCTGGCAATTGATGCCAAGATGTGGGGAATTAGGTCAGGTAAGACATCCGCTATTAAAGAAGCTATTAAGAAGCAAGTGATTCGCACTGAGAGGCTAAGTCACGACCTGGAAAAACTGAGTAAGAAGATTCCAGCAATGTCCCCAGGAATCTATACTCTCATACCTATAATGGCGACATGGTTGGTAGAAGATGTTCAGATTCATGAGGGAGTGCCAGTCATACCGATATTCAAACTAAACGCATTTCTCCTCGACCTTGCGAGATTTGAGGATTTTCTAATATCCTTTGAAGGGAACTTGAACAGGCAAATGCAGCAGTCGAAACTATAGGGGCTCTATCTCGTACGGAGAGACCACATTCGTTACAGTATCCATCTTGAGGACTCTCATAAACTCATCATGAGAAGCGCCTCGTCTGATTGCATCCATAACAGAGGGGTATGTCTTGATGTTCTCCAAAGTAGCATACCCTAAGGACACAACCCGTTCCTCTGCCGAAAGGGCTTTCGTGTCTTCAAATCTGAGTGCATCTCTTTCTAGCGTTTCAATAACTGGGCGTAGAAATGTACCTGTCACTGTTTCAGTATTGAGAGAAGCAAGTCCGGCCCCACAGGAAGGTCCCTCTCCTTCAAAGTTGCCATGAACAACAACAATGATCCTGCGCTCAACAGTTTCCTTTGAAAGCCATTCTTCAAAGAAATCATTCAATTGAACCGTTTCTTCAATTGATTCATCAAAGGGAGGCACATGTGCACCTAAGGTCTGTATCGCCATTGGAACCCCATTTGGTGTTACTGGTGGAGTAACTCGGGAATCAGAGCAGATCACCACAAGCGTATCATCATCGACGTATTCGGGTCTTGAAATACGCTTTAGTATGTAGTTCTCAAGCTCATAGGCTCGATCAAATCCATGAGCGACCAATCGCGCATCTCCTCGCTCGTAATCGACTCGAAAGGCAAGAAGAGGGATGTCATTGAGATCGGGATGTGCTGCAGCATTTTCAATCGATGCTCTCACAACATTTCCTGATTCCTCGACATCAAAAGTCAGGATTACTCCTGTCTTCTCAGGAAATTGCTTGCTATATGCGGCGGGTCCTGCAAATAGGAACGGAGAAGCATCAGGTAATGGCAGGATGTGATCTCTTACACGTGTAGCATGAAATGCATCTCCTTGACCGAATCTGAATAACTGTAAATCTTGAGAGCTGCGATGTATTGGAGATATTATGAGAAATCGAGGTGCTTGTCCCATGGCAGCCTGTTTCTTTTTCTCAGCAATCTCAGGATCTTGTTTACCATCTTCAGCTATCTTCGCAGAAAGTTCGGTGATCTTTCGAATCATGTGAATTCTCACTACTCCATGCCTAGAATTCTCTGATTGGGTGTTCTAGAAAAACTTGACGCACCTCAACAAATCCGGTCGTCAGTTCCTATCCAGCTGATGCTACTATACGAAGGTGCGTCCTGAGAGCTGGTACCTATGAGCGTCCTCTGCGATCATCTCCCAAGTAGGATTGTTATTGATCACAGCCTTGCAAGCTTCTACTCTCGCTTCATCCCAACTCCTTTCTTGCAAGAGCTTCTCAAGCAGATTTCTGTACTTGATCTGTTCACGAGTAGTGTAGATGGCCTCCGAGCTTTGGACTACTAGTTTTTCCGCGCCTTGTCGCGACATGCCATAGGTATCGACTAAGAACGAAACCATCCTTTCAAAGGGTTTGTCTTTCCCGCTCATACCTATATGTATGCGTGAACGGATATAAGTCATTTCTGGCTGCGGTATGTCTGATTACAAACAAGATTCCTGTACCAAGTATCATTTTGAAACAAAACTGGGCAACCATCCAATTATTCCATCTCTTTCAACAATCTCAACGGAAGCCATCGAATTCACTTGAAATGCCTTTACGAGCTGGGAGAGTGAATCCTTGGTAAATGGTTCCTCCCAGCCTAAACCTATTTGTGATTGATATACCTCCATGGGAACGCCAATATCGCAGATATAGAGGTCACCAGTGAAATCAGGATATGCCTTTAGAAGTCCTTCCTTAACAAAAGCAATTGTAAGTGTCGAGGTTGGTTTCAAATCTGCTTGACTGTCACCGGTATCAGGATTCAGACCAGATGGTACATCAAGGCACACCGTACAATCACTCTGTGCCAAGTACTCAAAGACATTGTCAGTTATTTCATCGTCCCTTGATACAAAACCATAGCCAAGGTAGGCATCCAGAACTACATCCGTAGAACTCATCTCCGACGGCATTCCATTCGATACGGGAACACTCAGGGATCGCAATCTAACATATTGTCCAGCAGGAATACGCCTGAAGGAAATGACTCCTCTTGGCGCATATACTTCAACATTATACCCCCATGCGAAGAGTCGTCTAGCAGCGACCATTCCACCTGCTCCATTGTTTCCAGAACCAACTATAATTCTAAAGGTAGTGGTTTCATCATGCCGGCATTGTACAGCAAGACGGGCTAGAGTGGAACCAGCGTGCTCCATCATAAGTTCAACTGGAACATCCAAATTCTCCACCATAATCCTATCAACGGCCATAATCTGTTCTTTGGTCAATCCGGGAAGAGTCATAGTATCACTGTCCAATCAAACCTCTTAGATTTTACCACGACCAAACTGTAAAGGTTAAATTGGTGGATATCATAACCATAGTTAATAGGTGATAGCTATGGAGATAAATCAATCAATTTGCTGTAGAAAACTCAAGAGAGCTGATGTCCTGGATCTAAAAGAGAAGAAGATAGGTCATATCGGAGACATGGTTTTCAAGTTCGACGGTGAGCTGAAGCTTTCAAAATTCGTCTTATCAGGACCGCTATCTGAGGAGCTGATGGAAGTCCTCCGCATAAAGAAGGATAGTGATCCCATTTTTGACGCTTCAATAATCAAGAGGCTTGGTGAGAAAGTTCAACTGACAGCAGAAAAGAGTTCTCTAAAAACAACGAGAGATAAGGATGCAATAGGTGCGAATGAGATTCGTTTCTCAAACCTAGAAAAGCTTGAGATAATTGACAAACATGGCGAGAAGGTTGGTAAGGCTATTGATGTCGACTTTGACAAAGAAGGAACAGCTTCTCTAATTGTTGGAGGAGGCTTCTTTGAAGAGAAACTTGAGGCGATAGGATTCAAGAAAGATGTTGATATAATTGTTCCAAGTGAGGTCATAGCGAAGATTGACAACAAGATTTGCCTAAAGGTAGCAAAAGAAGATTTGGCATTGACTATGGAAGAAGAACTCAAAATGAGCTCAGCCAAGAAGGCAAGGTCAGATATTGTCGTTCATAGAGATGTATCAAGAGTGAGATTGTTTTCCCATAGACCGCTCTAGTAGGCTCTTCATTAAACGAAGAGCCGGGTGGCTCTCATTACTAATCGCGCAGACCTTCTATCTTCTTTTGAAGTTCGTTCAGTGTTTCTCCATGGAAGGGATACTTTGAGATGATAAATGCCCCAATGACTATAGCAATGAAGGGGATTATCGATACCAGAAGCCGCAAACCAAATAATGCGTCTGCAGGTTGCGTAGCGAGATTCTCATCAAACCCTGAAGAATAAAGCAGTACGGCATAGGTCCATGCTTGTACGACTACTGCGAATCGCATGATAAAGGCATTGAAGCCAAAGTATGCCCCTTCACGTCGTTTTCCTGTTTCTACCTCATCTGCATCTATTGCAAAGGCTATGAGAATATCTGGTTGAATCATGAATCCTCCAACGCCAGCTCCTGCAATGGCGATAATAATAAGTGCAGTAGTGAAATCTGGTACGAACATCATCGCAAGTAAGACCACACCTACCCATAACATGGTGACGATGGACGTCGTTCTCGGACCTTTGATCACATTCATCTTGTTCCACACGAAGAATACTGGCAAAGCAACCAGGAATAGCATCAGAAAGAGAAGAGTGACATCATTACCCAGGATATATGTTGCATAGAATGGCAATGCACCAATGACAACTGCAATTACATACTGTACGCAGAAATTGTACAATACAAAAATCACGAATGCCTTGTTTGTGAATGTATGCTTCATTCCTTCAAGAAGTGGCAAGGTCTCCTCCTTTCGGAACTCCTCCGCCTCCCTTGAACCTGATAGTGAAAGGAATGCGAAAAGGGAAGAGGTGATTCCTATTGCCAATCCAACTATTGGCCAGCCAATCATTGCAGCAAGTATTGCAGGAGCTGCTGTGCCTATGATCAATCCGAAGATGGAGAAGATTTGACGAATCACTGACACCTGAGACCTTTCCTCATTGCTTGCATACATCTCTGGAAACAGTGCTGTCCAATTCAGTACTACAATTGTGTAGCATGTGTCATAGAAGATAATGGAAAGAGTTAGCCAGATGAATAGATTGAAGTCTCCGATTGAGAGTGCATCACCAGGTGGACCAAATACAAGGAATGTTGAAAGTGCAAGGGGTATAGCAAAGACAGCGATCCAAGGAATTCTCCTTCCCCAGCGAGTCCTTGTCTTATCTGATAGGTAGCCAAAGATAGGATCATTTACAGCATTCCAAATTGACCAGAGCGTAAGAGCTGAAGCCAGCCAGAACTCATTCATATGAAGATTCACCGCATAGTGAAAGAATAGATACGTCTGTATCGCGTACTGTGGCAAGGCTGCAGTGATACTACCTGAGCTATAGCCTATCTTTGTGAGTAGTCCCATGTTAGTCACACCAGACTTTCATTGAGGACATGGTGAGATATAAGCAACTTGGAGAGAGACCAAATACATATCAAGACAAAGTATATCATGTAGAAAACCGATTCTATACGGTATCACCCGGAGGTAGTTTGCACTTGAGAAAATTACGGTTCATCCTGTTACTTGCCCTTCTAATGATGCCAATTGTATCATATAGGACTGGACAAGCAACAGCACTTCCCTTTGATGGAGAATATGCAGATCAATCGGTGACTGTTGGCTCACATCTGTATCTGGATCTTTCACTCTCATCGGGAGATGTAGTATCTGGATACTTTGAAACACATGATGATGGAATGGGGCTTGATTTCTTCATCTGCACTGAAGCACAATATTTGATATGGGATGGAGGAGGAACAGCATCAGTTTATGAAAGTGTTGAGAATATGCACATTAACACCTGGTCCTTAACGGTCCCATCTACTGATACGTGGTATCTGGTATTCTATAATGATGATAGCGAAACCATCACATTCGATGCTGGTGTGGACATCAATGGTGACAATACACCCTATTATCAACCAAGCAGCTACGATTATACACAGTTTGGTCGAGTTCTAGAACCTGATGAGTGGTGGTATCTATCTGGCAATCTGGCAGCAGGTACTGAAATCTCAGGACACTTCTCTACCTTCTTCACTACCGATGGAGTTGATTTCTTCATCTGCAATGAGGAGAATTATGAGATCTGGGATTCAGATGGATCTGCAACAGTATATGGGCTTCGAGAGAACTATCATCAATCAGCTATAGCAGCATTTACAGTTCCAACTAGTGGAGTGTGGTACCTTGTCTGGTCAGCGCTTGATCAGGCAGATACGATATCACTCTCATATGGAGTCACGATAGACGATTCTGGAGCAACTGGTACAACTTCAGATACAAACACAGATACAATCCCGCCACCTGACGGAGATATTATGCTTCTTGCCATCGGAGGAATCGCTGCTGTTGCAGTACTCCTCGTGGTCTGTGTTGTATGTAACAAACGCAAAACAAGCGGTCCCACTCCCGGCGTACAAACGACTCGAGTAGGTCCCACTCCTGGAACTGGAAAGCCAATGATCGGTGCCTCGCAAAAGGATATCGTCAAGGGAGCCCTGAAATCCTATCCAAGAGTCACCATGCTAGAGCTTGCAGACATATTAGAGATGGATGATGATACTGTACGCAATATCACATTGCAGTTGATTGCCGCTGGAGAAATCTCAGGAACCTTTGACAAATCAACTGGAGAATTCATCTCGAAAGATGCTTCCCAGGTTGGAAGGGAGCTTCGTGATTCAGCAGGAATTCTCAAACTACCTCGTTGTCCTAACTGCGGAGCACCACTTCCTGGAGATCACGTAATTGGTGATAGAGTGCAATGCGGCAACTGCGGCGTTAGCTTCACCATCTAATAGATGAAAAACGGAGGGATTTGTCCCTCCCATTTTCTCTTTTTCTCAGTTATCGATTCTTTTCTTGTGATCCTTGATTTTCATCATTATCTCATAACCATCAATGCCAAGAGCTCGAAGATAGGTATCAAGGGGTGGAACATCAGCGCTCTGTCCATTTAGGAATTCCAATACCACGTCCCTGACCTCTTTCTCGAATCGTTTTTCCTTGCCGATTCTTTTCGCCATGAATCCCCAATCGAAAAGCATCATGTGCTTTTTGAATGCAGATGGATCACGTTCCGCTTTCGTCATGACTTTCTCAGTAATGAAATCGATGAGTTGTTGTTCTGCACTAATCAGTGATGTTCACCTAATAGATATCTTGTTGGAGAGAATATAAACCGTCTTTGTTCAACCCCATTCGATTTTACGACGATAGATTTAAATATAGTTAAGAAGATATTAACTATAGTAAAGGATAGAATCGATTATGAATAAAGCAACCTTGATAACCTGCAATTCGTGCAACGTGATTTTTAACACTAAGGCAGAAAGAGAAGAACATGCCTTCAGGATGCACTATGAAGAAGCAACAGGTCTACGTAGGGCAAAGAAATGGGCGGACTTGATGCTCTAGTCAGCCACTCTCATTCCTCTTGTTCTTTATTCTTGAAATCTAATGCTGCTGAGTTGATACAATATCGTAATCCTGTAGGATTAGGGCCATCGTCGAATACATGCCCAAGATGACCACCACATTTTCTACACTTGACCTCAATACGAGTCATCCCGTAACTTTTGTCAACTTTCCTCTCGATGCTGTCCTCAGATATCTTGTCCCAGAAGCTCGGCCATCCACTACCGGATTCGAATTTGGTGTCGGACTTGAATAGCTCATTTCCACATCCTGCACAGGTATAGATACCATTCTCTTTATGATGTACATACTTGCCTGAGAAGGGCTTTTCAGTCCCACATTGTCTCAAGACTTGGAATTGTTCAGGAGTTAGTTCTAAGCGCCATTCTTTGTCGGTCTTTTCCATAGTTTCACACTCCTGAAAAGATTCGCAACAAGTAAAAAAAGGAATTAGAAAGTGGCAGAATCTGATTGTGATTGCAGATTCCTTCCACTTCCCCGGTAACTCACTTATGGAAATATGTGGCAATTAGATCGATGATAACCCCATAGGCAACGCCAGCAATTAGACCCATTAGATCAATCCAATCGGGTTTTCCAAAAATCGTAGCGAAAGAAATGATGAATCCCAAGATCAGTCCTCTAACCGCAGCATTGGCAAGATTCTTCTCGCTCTCGCTTTTGATGATTGTCACGTCACCAGCAAATCCGACGATTAGACCAATAATTACTCTATTATACCACACGCCAAGAAGGTACATGATATTCGCATCAAATCCACCTGGAACTCTCCCACCAACGCCTATGATACAAAGAATTCCAAGAAGAGAACCCATGACAATCGAAATCACAACACGCCGATAGTCTGTCATTATTCTTCGACTCATGGCGAGTATTCGCAATTTTACCTTATTACTCTGATTTTATGGTCGAAATCCTGTTTCTCACTCCTTAATAGACTATAGAACATATTCCCCATACAAATGAAGAAAATCAAGCCAATCATCAGTGTGTGGGGCTTCGAAGGTTGTGGAGCAATGTGGGCATTCTTTAGTTTGAAAAAGGTTGCCGAAGCATCAGCTGGAGATAATTCAATCTTCAACTTCTCTATAGAAGAGGCATTTGAATTGGATAATCAGAGAAGGCAAGAATTAGGTTTCAAGAAAGTTACATTCGGTCAATTCATCGATTGTATAGATGCTTCAATCTCATGCACGCCTCCTGATATTGATTGTTGATTTTCTCTCGGATTTGTTGAGAAGTGGCCTTAACTAAAGGGATATCTTTCGGCTAAGCGTGGTATTCATGAAGCACGGCATTTACATCGCGAACTATGCTCTCCAAGGTGAACCAAGCAAATTTGTCCAGCTGGCTATTGAAGCGGAAAGAGCTGAGTGGGATGGTTTCTTCATATGGGACCATATTTACCCAGATCCTATAAACATACAGCAAGTGACAGACCCGTGGATTACGCTAGCTGCAATAGCGGCATCTACTGATTCTATAAGACTGGGGACGACTGTAACCCCCTTACCAAGAAGAAGACCTCAGAAGGTAGCAAGGGAGGTAGCAACCTTGGACCGCCTATCAGGAGGAAGATTCACATTGGGTGTAGGATTGGGTAGTGATGTGCTTTCAGAGTTCTCCAAATTTGGAGAAGAGACAGACACCAAGGTACGAGCAGAGATGCTAGATGAAAGTCTTGAGATTCTTCGAGGATTATGGAGTGGAAAAGAATTCACTTTCCAAGGAAAACACTACAGTATCGATAATGTAACCTTCAAACCCAGACCAAAGCAGAAGACAGTTCCAATCTGGTGCGCAGGAACTTGGCCATTGAAAGCTCCATTCAGAAGAGCAGCTAGATATGAGGGAGTATTTCCTCTAAGTTTGAACGAATTCTTGACCCCAAAAGATTTCATTGACATCCGAAAATATATTGACCGTTATAGGACTAAGAAATCAGACTATGATGTTATTGATCTTATTCAGACCAAAGGTCCTGACGATACGGAATGGATTCCTGTACTATCCGAAGCTGGAGTCACATGGGTTCAGGAAGTGATAATGGGGCAGGATATGAACGAAATCTTAGAACGTGTCAAAAAAGGGCCAGTGACTCGATAGCAGATATTACGACGGGCTTTTATACAACATCAATCTGAGATGGATTATGTTCTTCGGGATATCATATCACGAAAATGTCAATAACTGGGTGACAAAGAGCCTCATTGAATCTATGGAGAAGAAGGGGCATAAGGTCCATCCTTTGCGTCTATCAGATGTTGGAGCTGAAGTACCAAATAGATTTACGCATCTAGAAGAAGACATTTCAAATCTTGATGGGCTTATTGTCAGAACAATTGGATTTGGAACAGGAGACCAGATAACGTACAGGATTAGCCTCCTTGAGCACTTCGAGGACGCGGGTGTATATGTGATGAATCCAGCCTACGCATTCAGAAGAGCAAAGGACAAGTATGCTACTTTGACTTCGTTGCAGAAAGTTGGGATTCGGGTACCACGAACGTACATTGGAGAGAACCTTGAAGCTGCAATTGAATTTGTAGAAGAAGTTGGAGATGTAGTAATCAAGCCTATGATCGGGGCGAGAGGAATGGGGGCAATAAGAGCAGAGATGCCTGAACTCACATACAGGGCAATGAAGTTCATTCATCAGCTGGGACAAGTTCTCTATATCCAAGAGATGATACAGAAGCCAGATAGGGACATTCGAGCCTTTGTTATAGGAAACGAAGTAGTTGGAGCAATGTATCGCTATCTACCTGCAGATGTAGAAGGGGAATGGCGCACTAATGTGCATGGTGGTGGAAGAGCAGAAGTCGTCGAGCTGGATGAGGAATACAAAGAGTGTGCCATAAAAACTGCAGAAGCACTAAATCTGGACTACACCGGAGTGGATATCCTGGAATCACCAGAAGGCCCCTGTGTAATCGAAGCAAACGCATCACCGTCGTGGAGCGCACTGTCTCGAGTAACCGAACTTGATATCGCAGGAATGATTGTAGACAAGCTAGTCGAAAAATCTCGGACATGAGAAGAAAAGAACTAGTGGACCAAATATACTACTGCACAAATACTGCACTTCATATGCAAAAGAAAAACGGCCCGCCTGAACTCATGATGAATGTATCCAGAGACCAACCTGAGAATCACCACCCTCGAACCGCATGTGGTCGTATAGGATGTGTGACCATCTATAAGACAGATGACTGTCATCTATGCGAAGCTGTTGATTCGTACCTGAAGGATTTGGTAAGATCTGAAGGTCTCTCAGAGAATATCATCAATACGATCGACAGAGCTTCAATGAAAGAAGAGCCTAATTTTGACGGAGTGTACTCTGCTCCAGCAGTTAGAGTTTGCCAGACAGTAATGACAGGACTTCCTGATGACGATAAAATGAGAAGCTCACTCAGATCTGCAACGAATAAGAAATGCTTCCTAGAGGATGTTACGTAACACCCTCTATGCAGTCTTAGTTCGAAGTTTTAGGATCTCTTCGACTTCATCGTCGGAAAGGATCCTGAACCTCAAATCGTCAGTGTTTATCATACCGATCTCAATAGTTTCCTTGCGTTCCGCAGGAGAGGTGATTTCACCACTGACCTCATCAATAGCATCCATGGCTAAGGAGAGGGCATCATCCAATTTTGCCTTTGGATTATAACGTTCCATAAAGAAATCACGAACACGCTCTGATTCTTTCCCAATCGCGGCAGCTTTCCAGCCCCAGAATGAACCTGAGGGATCAGTTGTATAAAGCTGCGGACCGTGATCATCAATACCGGCAAGCAACAACGAAACCCCGAATGGGCGGACTCCTCCGTATTGAGTATGCATCTGTTTGGTATCGCAGATATCAACGACTAGAGATTGAATTGATATGGGTTCATCGTAGCTCAGTCGGTTAATCTGTGCTCGGACTCTAGCTTGATCAATGAGTTTTCTTGCATCTGCATGAAGACCAGCTATGGCAGTTCCAACGTGATCGTCAATGAGTAATATCTTCTTCAACGTTGAAAGGTCAACTAACTTGTTCGGAGACCTTTTCTCACCAACTAGGACGACACCAGTTTCGACCTTTACTCCTACTGCAAGTGGGCCATGGCGGACTGCCTCAGTTGCATATTCTACTTGGTAGAGACGTCCTTCAGGACTAAATACTGTAATGGCTCTATCATAGCCCATGCTCTGAGTTGGAAACATATTGTAACACTCCAAACACATTAACCGGTAACCAATCCGGTCAAATTTACGAAACTAGAACGGCGCTTTTAAGGTTATTTCTATCTCCATGATTTCCTGTGGATGTTCATCTCCAATCCAAGTCTACTTCAAAAGAAGGGGATGAGGATTCGACGGTGATACGCACATCATCTTCAGAAACTAAAGCTAGTTTTTCCGATTCGTCTTCCCTGACTCCTACCGAAGGAACATAGTTTTGAATGGTGTATCTTCCTTCGAAGTCTATATCTTTGAGATACTCGATGATATCGCGAAGATCATCCAATGTCATAAGATTTCCAACATATGTTGTACGCGGCCAAAATTGTGTTGATGATGAAAGAATACAATCTATACTTTCTTGCACTCGCGGCCACGGATCAGCATTGGTTCTGCACACTTCAGCATACCTAGTTGGTGATGCCTTCAAATCAAACCAGATTGAATCAAGGTAGGGTAGAGACTTCTTTAGAATAGAAGGAACAGAACCCTGTGTGTTCAGATTGATATGCCCCCCAATTCTTGTCTTTAGAAGCGCAAGGAACTCAGGTAGATCTTTATGAAGTGTAGGCTCACCGCCAGTGATACAAAACCCGTCGGAAAGAAATCCCTGAAGGCTTGATACCAAGTTGTCGAGGTCGACCACATCTCCACTTTCAGGGGGGATTAAGCTGGCATTCTGGCAGTATGGACAATCGAAATTACATCCACCAGTAAAGATTACCGTGACTGGAATCCCGGGAACATCAACGAGACTAATGTCGATAATCGATGCCACACGCATTGCAATATGAACCTCACTCTAGGAAATGTGAAAGCAAGTTAAATGTTGCACAAGAGAGAATCACATCGAATCCCTCGGTATATTTCCGTCATCAACCTTCAGCATTAATACCCTGAATTATCCCACCATAATTCTTATTTACTAATATCTCATAATACATGAACGGGACCGAACAATGGAAACTGCAAGTGTTATACAAGAGGATATCTTAAAGAGTACACTGCTTCATATTCAGATGAAACAGTGTCAGTATATCGATAATTTTCCTGAAACTGTAGCTTCAATCTTCTCTTCTATGCGAGTAGGGAATAGACTCAAGCCCTATGAGGATATGAAAAGGAAACTCTATCGAATCTCTACTTCATTCTTTGATATCAACAGCAAGATAAAGAAACGCGAATTCTACCTAGGACTATACGATAGAATTCAGAGAGCAATAAAGAGATGATCATTCTCGATCTGATTTTGCTTCTTTCAAAGTAATGATGAACTTAGCACCTTTGGCAGGATCACCCTTCACTCTATCTACAATACTGATTGATCCCCCGTACTTACGGATCATCTGAGCTACAAGTGTTAAGCCAACCCCACCAGATCTCTTACTCTTATCGAAGATTGTCTGTTTTTTCGCTTCAGAGATGCCAGGACCATTATCCGAGATATTCAGCTGAAAGATGCCATTCTTTCGAGTTGTTGAAACCCAGACCTTGCGTTTCTCCGTAGGGTTATGTCGTGCGGAATTCTCAAGCAGGTTCCAAACCAGCTCACCCAGTAATGCATCTGCCCATACCAGTGCAGTTTCATCAACGCCTTTTAGGTCTACTTTGGCGGAGTAGACCCTTTCAAGAACCGCAGCCTTCTCTTTTATGACAGTAGATAGGTCCATACTTGTCATAGGTAGAAGCCTTGTCTGTCCCGCTCGTTTTACCTTCGTGATGAGCCTATTGCACCTTTGCACTGCATCGACTATGTCCTGTCTGGCATCATCTAGATATGATTTTGGCAGCTCATGGTCAAGTAGGCCAGTGGCGGTCATAATCACCTGTAGTTGGTTTGCAACATCATGAGTCAATAAATCAAGATAGAATTGTACTGACTCCTCAGTTTCCTTTTGAGTAGTGATATCAGTGACTACACCAAATGTTCCCAAGAAGGCACCTTCACCGTTGTATAGAGGGACAGCTGAGATAATAGTCGGTACGATATGGCCGGATTTTGTAATCCATTGGAGTTCGTATCGTTCTGATTCACCCTTCTTTCGGGCGTACAGCTTGGATTCCATTGTTTTGCGATCAGTGTTTTGCGTGAAATCTAGCCAACATTTTCCAACTATCTCGTTTCTATCATACCCAAGCATTCTACAGAATGCATCATTAGCATACGTCAACTTAAGGTCAGAATCATCAATTACAAGACCATCATTCATAGTTTCAATTAGTGTTCGATAACGTTCTTCGGATTCCTTTAGTGCATTTCGACTAAGTATTTCTTCAGTCCTATTCTGGATGAGAACAAGGAGTTTCTTTTGGCCATCAATAGTATTGATGAGCGTGACTCTCAAGTCAGCATACTGTACATTCTTCCTTGTGTCGTAAACTTTGATGCGATATGAATCTGGAACATCCATGCCCTTCATTCGATCTGTATACCTTTGGGAGATTGTTGCTCTATCATCTTCATGGATGAATTCACGAAAATCAGAACCTATGAGCTCACCTTTCTTCGCTTGAATCATCTTGTATCCCTCCTCGCTGATGTACTCGAATTTGTAATCAGTTCCAAGAAGGACTACTGCATCATGGCTGTGCTCGAGAATGAGATATAGGGCTTGTTCATCTAGGCGGATGTCACCGAGTTTGAATTCAAAATCTGAACTCAAAGGCGTTGTGCCTTCTCGACTTGACTTCTTAGTCATCGTAAATGCCCCATTCAGTTACTGATTCACTTTATTGGTGAATCTATTCAGTTTTAGGAGGGTGTATTATTTATTTCGTATAGGAAGATATAATGTCTACTCAAAACGTCTAAGATAGGAAAGAGGATTCTTTTGCTTGCCAAATCCAGCCAAATCATCAAATTTCACGACTAATCTGTTCAGCCAGGGCACGTTCTGAGTAAGCCAGACAATGAACTTGTGGAAGATACTGTTTTCCTTATTGTAGGGACACGAACGTATACAATTCGAGCATTCAGATCCATTCTCAATCCAGAAGTTGTAACAGGTTTCAGGATTGATATACCACTTCTTCGCCCCAGGATTGTTTGATCGAGTCACCCCTTCCCAGGTCAGAGCATTACCATAGGGTATCGATTGTGAAGGGCACGATGTTGCACATTTCTCACACACTCTACAGAAACTGGTGACAGATTCACAGAACTTCATATCAGGGGCGTCCGGATGAAGGGGCATGTCAGTGAGGACCTTCGCAATTCTTACCCGGGGACCAAATTCCTTTGTGATTAGGATACCATGTCGACCTATCATTCCCAGTCCTGCATCGATCGCCATAGGAACACTTAGTCCTATATCATTCCCTGTTGTTACTGCAGCATATCCTAAGCTGCGAATAAAATCCGCCAACTCGATTTCAACGAAAGCCATTCTAGAATATCCTAATGCTGTTGTTGCAGAGGAAGTGAAGGCTGGAGATGTAGCAATTCCATTGTAATCCATTTCAACAGCAATAACAATAGCGCGGTTCAATCTTTCTGGAAAGGTGTAATCTTCGCGATTTCTATTCTGTGAGTATAGCCATCTTGGATCCACCTCAATGATACCTACTAGGTCTGCACCATAGAAACGAGCAGCACGTTTAATGGCACTAGTTAGTTCCTTGCTAGACATAGTGGCCTTTTTTGAGCCGCCTCTTTCATTTGAATAGTCTGTCTTTCGAGGATTGATCTTTATCCGAGAATCGTAAAGAGCCCAACCTGATGCCGCAAGATGATGCTCAAACCGCCCATAACCAGGCATGTTCTTTGCTATCATATTCTCAGCACCATACCACTCATTTTGGTCGTAGTTCTTGAAATCTGGGTCGTTATGCACGCGAGCGAAAATCATGTCAGCCTCAGAGAAGCGTTCCCAATCCATTGAAACCAAATAGGGTCTTCTCGTTTTAGCTGACGGACACATTGGTTCTTTCTTCTTAGGTTTTCCATGATTGGTTTCTGTTTTTATGGCATTCTTTGGACATGCTCTAAAACATCGGAGGCATCCAGTGCAAACATCCCTGCGAATCTGAGGGAACCTATCACCTTTGCCGTATGTTAATGGTGAATCGGTACCATGTATGTCAACGCATGCATTGTAGCACTCAAGATCACATTCATTTGGATTACAGAGATCTTGATCGACCAACATATAAACATCCAACCTATTGATTCTCGATACAATGGGTAATTAATGAGTTCCTATCTGGTTTATGTCCAATGTACATAATTGACCTACTAAATAGAGATACTAAATTACAATCCTCAATTCCATCTAATCTCTAAGCGAAGTTCTATACTATTCCTCGCTTGATTTCCTCAGCTACAAAATGCTCTCTTTCCTCATCATTCGCAGAAACTACAAAGTTATGGATATCTCTGAACATCTTTACAATGCTTCCGAGCTCCTGCCGATACGAATCGACTAGGATAGCACCTTGCGTGGATCGCATTATTGCGGACGATACAGCTTCTCCTGATTCAATTCCATAACGAATTCCCTCGCCAGAGAGTGGATTACAGAGACCTGCAGCATCACCAGCCAATAGGACATTGCCCCGCCCAGGTGTGAAGAAACCAAAGGGTATTGCCCACGTTTCCTTTCCAATGTATTCGGAATCAATCAAATTGAAATCATCCTGTAGCCATTTCTTGAATTGATCCAATGCACTGTACACATGCGGAACACTCCGCCTTTGAACACCAGTGCCTATGAGAATGTCATCACCCTTTGGTATTGCATAGCTATACGAAATCGAGATGTCCCTTCTAAAGAACCCGTAGAAGTATTCATCCAAGTCCGTGTTCTTCCTGTCACTCCACAACTGCTGTCCCACAATTAAGAAGTCTGTGGAATCATCCAAAGACAGTAGTTTTCGTGTGAGCGACCTAACACCATCAGCACCAACAACATAGCTGGCTTTTATGTACAAATCATCGTCTTTCTGCTTCAGTTTTAGTCTTGGAGAAATTGCATCAGACAATTCAATAAGTTGAGTTTCATCTAGAACATCGACTCCACAATCCTTTGCAACATCCATAAGCCACTCATCAAACCTCTCACGTCTGATGTTATGGATCTTGTAATTTGGAACCGGACCTCCATTCTCTTTGCCACTCGGGGGAACATAATACAATCCCAAGGTCTTTGGATTGTTAAACACATATGAAGGCATACTAACATTAAGCATGTCCTCAATTATCTCAGATGTAATCCAAGGAAGAACTCCACCACATGGTTTTCGAGTGCCTTTCTTTGCTTTCTCTACAAGTAGAACATCAAGACCCAAAGAGGCACAATTAATCGCTGCACTGCACCCCGCAGGTCCGCCCCCAATAACAACTACATCATACTCTTGCATCATATGAAGCCTTCCCCTCTAATCGACCCTGTTTCTGCAGTGCTTTAAGGACTCGACTAAGCAGGTCGAGCTTCAGTATCGTCTGACCTTCGAATTGTCCGATGTATGCTTCTTGTTGTTCTCCTAGCTCATAACAAGTAGAGTCATCGACATCTATTAAGAGTCCGGGAACTCCAGTTCCAAGAAAATCGCGATGATGCTTGTTGTAAAATCCTTCACAGCAAGATCCAACATATCCTCTAGCTCCCATCTGTTTAAACTCGTCTATAGTTTCAAGTAGGTGCTCAAAGTTCTGAATAGTTCGTACTGGTATCCCAAGTTCATTAGCAAGTTCGTAGATGCTCCCAATTGTACAAGCCCCACATTCAGAACACCCCTCTGTCCTCCTGTATTCGCATTCAATGAGCTTGGCGCAATATGGTAGAAGTATGTAATCGAAATCTTGACAAAGAACCTCATCGGGCCTGAAATTGACAGTCATTAGATGGTTTGAATCCTGAAGAGATATGCCTATCTTGCTGAAAGCAGTCTTCGTTGTTGCTTCGAGAAAGAGCTGTACTAGTTCTTCAGGATTCACACCAAACATACGAGTGTCCGTTTCTTCAAAAAAACCCAGAATGTTCTTGCGTATCGATTCTTCATCAGCTGCGATATTCTTCAACTTTGCTTCTAAATCCATTATTGCTCTCTGTGGAAATATCTGAAAGTCTCCTGTGATAAAGCTACTAGTGATGAAGTTACCAGTCACATTCAAGGAGATTGAAACTCGAATAAGCCCACCGGGAGTCTTTCGAACCGCAGTAACCTGTCCAACATGATTCATTGGAGGTTTCACCATATCAATCCATTCTTCGGATTGAAACTCAGGTAGAAGTTCAGTAAAAACCTCTTTCTCAACGGGTGTAAGCACTTCCTTTTCAAACTCAACTTGGAGAACTTCTTGAAATCCATCCACAATTGCTTGCTTAATCTCATCCAGTGGTGGGACATATCCTAACTCCCACTTAAGGCAGGTGACACGCTCCTTTACGGTTTCGATTTCTTTGTCAGCAAGTTTCTCTATGGGTATCCGGAGTGTGCGTAGCATGAGATCAACATCAAAGTCTATCAACAAAGTTCCTTGATACAGAAAGGCACCGCCACGTTCTGTACCACCAGTCCCAGATATCTTTCGACCATTTATCTCAATATCGTTCTTTGGTCTAAACTCAGCCTCTAATCCAAGCTTCTTTAGACCAGCCACAGTACCAGCACAGCTAAGTCGAGCTAGCTTATCTAAATCATATCGCAGCTCATTGATTCCTGGTGCTTTTTTGTCAGCAATCAATTCCCATCCAAGACAAGTGGGGGTGAAGAGTATTGCACCTCCACCAGTAATGCGTCGGTTATAGTCGATATCATGTCGCTTGCAATAATCAACTCGGACTTCTTGTGCAATTGATTGATGAAAACCAACAAGTACAGTAGCAGAGCTGAATTGCAAGATTCTAAGTGTATTCTTTGTTAAGCCATTTGAGCGGCACTCAAGAAGCGCATCATCTAGTGCCATATTCTCCGCTCCAGTGAGCACACCTGTATCAAGTAATCTCCATTTTGTCATGGTTCTACTCACCATCCTCCCTAGCTGGCAGGACGTCATCCATCAATGAACAGCATTTGTCAGACATTTTCAATTGCAATCCAAGTCCTTCTGCAAACTCGTATCCAACTTCTGTAGGATATGCAATTCCGTTTATCCCAGCCATAATAGCTAATGTATCGGTCATCCTCCTATGTTCGCCATGAGGTCTTGCACATCCCAATATCACTGGTCGATTGGGTAAAGCCAATCTAGCAGCAAGCAATACTCTCGCAATGTCCATTGGACTAGAAGGAGTGATATTCTCCATAGGTGTATGCTCTAATGGTTTG
>JBHLQH010000022.1:0-56909 GCA_048884965.1 Candidatus Thorarchaeota archaeon
TCGAAATCATGATTGATTCATCGATGGCCATGTTGTGGAACGCATCTTGAGTCGTAAGATCGAGAAACCTAAGTTCGTCCATTTTATTTTACCAACCCTGATTCGCTTAATGCCTGCTCACATTCTTCTTCGGATAATTGCCTAGGATAGTTATACATTGGCCCCCGAGGTCTCTCGTTATAATATGGTCGGTTACATCCTGGGCATCCTGACACTTGAAACGCGACTCCGGACGAAAGCAGGGTTCTGAGTTCTTTTTCATCTTTGGCGAATGCAATCTTTCCTAACGCATCGATAAAGACCTCTTCTTTGGATACTTTGCCCCGAGTCATAAGATTCCTCAGAATTTGAACTCGTCTATACCTTCCTAGGTCTGGCTGAGGTATCTTTTCAAAATTTGTACCTTCGACAGGAGTAAATGCAAATAATCCGACACGTACAGCAAGATCCTGCATATCGAAGAGGAACTTCACTATTTCATCTTCCGATTCACCCATTCCTACTATCAGATGAGTCGTAACATTGTCTTTGCCGAAAATGGTTTGCGCTTCTTTGATTGCAGCGATGTGACCTTCCCACGTATACCGAGAATTTCGTTCGTTACCTTTTACTTTATCAAAAAGTGATGGAGTACAGGCATCGATGGCAATTCCCATATTGTCAACTCCTGCATCCCGTAATCTTATCATATCCAGCGTGGACACAGGATGAATGCAAACAGATACTCTTGCTCCAACGGCTCTTTTTGCAGCAAGAACTAGTTGAATGACATCTTCGACGACACCCGGATAATTCAACGATTGGATACAGACACGCTTGAAATCTTTATTCTGGGCTAGTTTTTCTGCTATCTCATCTAGCTTGAATTGCGGCCATCCTATCCGTGATAGAAGTTCAGGATTAGATTCACTGCTGGATGCCTGTGGGCAGAAAGAGCAGTTTGCTGTACATCCTCCATCATGATATGTCATCAGGAATGCAGTAGTAAAATTCTCTAAGAATGGTCCAGATTCTAATCCTAACTTCATTGCAGTGCCTAGCGAAATCCTCACATACTCAACCAATTGAATCGATGTTTCCTTGTGATATCCTGCCTTAATGTTGTCGTTCTGTGACAAGTCACTACAAAGAACTATTAGTAGCGTAAGGTATCGTAGTCTTGGTGTAGCGTGGTGAAGGCAAGTCAAAGAGTGAAGACATTCGCGACGGAGCAAAAGATGCTCCTTTTCACACAAATTGCGATATTGATAGGGTTAGCTGTGCAGGTCGGTATCTTCTTCTCATTACTGATTTGGGGTCGTCCTCCAGCATCCGAAACAGAGCTTGTATTGCAGTTCTTTCTGACAGCGGCACTTTGGATTTTCACTATCAATTTCAGTACGATCCTGTTCTGGTGGGTTTCAAGGCTTGGTCCTTGGACTATAGCTATTGATGAACCTGAACAACCCGTGAATCCTACGTGATTTCAACTTGAACATGATCTCCTTCAGAGAATGTCGCATTCAGTGATGAATACTCTAAGGGAACGACTTTCAATGGTGGCTTTCTAAGCCTTGAGTTGCTTGTAGAATAGAGATAGGTTGAGAGACCTCGAACAGCTACACTCTCAATTGAGATTGTACGCTCTCGGGGATGTTTGAAGAAAACCGTATTATCAAATGCCTGCATTCCATTTCCAATCAGTTCCGTACCAATTGATATTTCCTGCTTGACCAGCGAGGAAATTCCATGGACGCCCCCGTGAGGATAGTGAGGAAATCCTGCATCTAGAATTCCCACGGAGATACTATCAGATGCCAAATGCCCCATAAAACCACTCATGGATCCATATTCGGAATCCTTTGATGCTAACAGCATATAGTCTGCAGTAATCAATTGAATCTCCCATTGCGATTCGAAGATTGAGCATCCTGGCACACGAGATAGATTTCCACTCGAGAGTAGCAGCGAGTCTGGCCTGATTGACTGTGAAGAGCGGAAGAAGTCCTTTGAACTCATTGCTTCCAAATGATAGTGAGGTCCGGTCCAGAAATTGAAGTAGCGTGATCGAATAAGAAATCCGATTTCATCTCCCACTTCAACAGCTTGCCCAATATCCACATTTGGCTGACAGTGGAGGATTCGAAAGATTATACCTGTTTCGTCATGAGGTATGATGCCAATCGCATAATCTGAATCCGACGTTTCGAAATCCTTCTTTCTCCCCATCTTGATTTTCTCTATTCGTGCAATGGTTCCTGACACTGGAGCATATGCGGGTCCAATCCATTCAGTGTTTGAAGGATATATATCAAGGGCTGTTTGATTCGCATGGCCTATGTAAGGACTGTTGAAAAAAGAGAGAGAGGCATCGGAAGGAATGAAATATTCGATCCCTGCGATAGTTCCGATGCGTTTCATCAATCAGATAGACCATCCACAACTAGGTTTGCTTTGCTGCATCATAGATCGGCCATAATTTCTGTTGCCAAGCTGCAAGTCCATCAGGTGAGTCGGGATATTGTGCATATAATTCTCGAATATCCTCCATCAGATGAGCGATCTTCTGAACTCGAAGTAGCAAGGGGATATTACCAAATCCTGAAACCAAGCGTCTGAATTTATCACCCGTTCCAATCTTCATCTTTCCAGTCATGCTTGTGTCCAAAAGATCACCCGCTTTGATTATTTGCTTCTTGAATGCGAAATCGATCTCATCATTAGTCACATTAAGTAGGAACCATCGGAATACGTCAAGGGAAGCTTGCTTTGAACCATACATCTCCATGTATCTAGGATTATAGCTCCAGAGTGCTTTGATGGATGTGTCATTCTTCTCGAGTGCTTCAGATGCGGTCAATCCAGCAAGAGCACCGCCAAGTATTGACGAGCCAATACCACCACCATGAATTGGGTTGACCTGACATGCAGCATCCCCCACCAACATGAAGTTATCATCGACCATTGTATCGATAGGTCGTCGTATGGGTGCCACACCTCCACTGCTATCCAGTTGCACTAGTTTTGTCTTATAGAAGTCCCAATTAGGCTCTACAAACTGCTTCATGATATCTTGTGGTTTGCGATGGTCCTTTATGGTCATCACTCCAGCGCCTACATTCACACGATTCTTGCCTTGTGGAAAAATCCATGTATACCCGCCTAGAGTTTCGTCTTGATTCCAGAAGATTTCAAGGATATCAGGGGTTTCAAAATCGAATTCAGGAGTTTCATAGATGTCCCGCCAGGCAACCATCATATCCTCCTTATTGATCACTCGCTCGATTGGACTGGTCTCTGGAAGTTGCCTACGTAGCATCCCTGTAGCCCCTGTGGCATCTACCACTATCTTTGCTGTGATATTCCTATCATTTCCATCGGGGTCCATTATCTTTAATCCCGAGACCTTACCATTATCGAAGAGAAGTGTCTTAGCCCTTGTAGAGGCCATTAATTCTACGCCTTCCTTCTCTGCTAGACCAATGAACCATTGACCCATCCTCAATCTGTTAAATGACATCCCAGTTGTAGTTGGACCTTGCATTCTCAGACGATGCTCTCTATCAGGAGCGATCAGATCTATACCATTAACTACGTATTCAACAATGTCAGACGGAATCTCAGGTAGTCCAACCAGTTCTTGTGCCTCTTTCACGTGATGACTTCCAAGTGCATCGCCACACGTCTTGTCACCAATCTTATTCTTCTCCTTCCTATCTATCAATAATACGGAATGTCCTTTCTTTGCAAGGGTATATGCAGTAGTTGCGCCGCCAGTTCCTGCCCCTGCAATAATCACATCATAATCTGTCATTTATCTCGTCCTCGCATTGTTCCATGTTTGCTCGAGAAAGCCTTCAAATTGGAGAGAAATGAGAGCATTGTCAGCCCAACCGCAAACGCTAAGGTCTGGTATCGCTATCATTGCTTCTTTTCCATCTGCTACTAGATTTATGGCTAGTGTATCCTCTTTAATTCTCTGTTGGATTTTCGCCTTTGTACTCTTCATGGGTACGCCAAAGATGGCTCTGATTTTCACACCTCTTGAGATCGCATCTTCAAGAGCCAGGATCACTGCATCTCCGAATGCCTCTATACTTGGACCTACAAGTAGGATTCTCTCTTCAGCACGATTAATCATACTCAGGACCTTTGCAAGTACATCCTGATTCCCTCGAATGGTGTAAATCAATGCTGGAATGATGCCTTGGGATACGCGTTCCTCTTGTATCCTTCGTAGTCCTTCAATCAATTGGCTTACTTTGGTGGTCAGCACATCCTCTAGATGATTCAACGGTGTGAACTGATATTCCCTCGGTCGACCCTCATTACTCACGACTAGTCCCTGTGATATCAACCCATCTAAAACAGAGTAGAGATTTGCGTGATGAATTCCAGTTGCGTTATGTAAATCCGACACAGTCGCCGATGTCAACTGATTTAGTGCTATGATAACTGAGGTTTCGTGTACGCCATATCCTAGGTCTCTCAGGACCTCGGTCACTCTAGTTTCGATAGCACTAATGCTTGATTCATTCGCCAGGCTCATCTCGTTTCTGAATAAATTATGTGTAAATACTACTTAAATTACTTGTGATAGTATGCAAATCCTGTCAGGATAGCCTTCACAATATCTCTTGCAGCGATTCCAGTGATTTGAGAGGTGTCTAGCATAGGGTTGAACTCGACAATATCTACGTAGCGAACCTTCTTTGCTTGAAAGCACAGATCGAGAATCTCAACAAGCTGAGTCATTGTTAGGCCACCTGATTCAGGATGTGAAATTCCTGGGACAATATGCGGTTGAAGAACATCTAGATCAATTGAGATGTAAAGATGGTTAACTTTCTTAGATATCTTATCTATGCTCATTTGAAATTCTGAATGGGTTCCTGGACATACATTCCTTCCCAATTCTTTCCTTTGCTCCGGTGTAATGCATCTTAGATCATAACCAACAATATTCTCATGCTCGACAAGTTTCTCTTCAACGATACGTTTCATTGTGGATGCATGTGAGAGTGTCATTCCACCCATATCATCATAGTAGTCAGCATGAGCATCAAGATAGACCAGACCTATTTCCTCATTATTTCCTTTTTTTATGCCTTTGACTAGAGGATATGTGACAAAATGGTCTCCACCTAGGAACAACAGTCGAGATTGCTCTTTGGCAAGAATTGATGCAGCCTCTGAGATGTGAATTGCTACAGACTCAGGTAGCTGGACGCCAAGTTCAAGGTCGCCCATATCTTCTATGGTCATAGCTCTTGTAAGAGGGTCCTCCAGTGTTTTATTTGATGAAGTCAGAGACAGAGGGAAACTATGAGACCGTTCACCATCCGTCGCCTTTCGAATTGCATCCGGCGCAAATCTTGCACCGGGAGTATGACTAGATGTGATATCATATGGAATACCTAGTATGCCAACATCGGGATTACCCTCAGAAGGCTCTGGTATACCAAAGAACTTTCTCGATGGTCGTAGATATCCATTCAATGAATCTCTTAATGGCATTCTTATCTAGCAACAAGCAGACAAGCGTAAAGATAAACTAGGCGATAATCGAAAAAGAAGAGAAGATCTCTGACGTCGTGTCAGAGATCAAAGTTCTATTATACTTGGAAGGTGTCGCCGCCACCGCGACCTCTTACCAGACCCATTATGGAGTAGAGACCTACTAGTGCCACAACACCAAGAGCGGCACCTGTGTAAGGCATACCGCTCATGAGACCTTCAACAAAGAGTCCAGCGACATCGGGAGTAACAGTAAATCCCTGTCGTGGTGAGTCCTTATAGTATGTGTTGCTATCGTACTCGTAGGAAATCTCTACTGGAGCAAAGCTGTAGCCGCCCTCGTTGGTGAATGTCACCTCGTATGTAATGGTGGCACTTGCTCCTCCAGCCAATGACACAACTGTATCAGATGTATCTCCAGTGACAGTTATAGTAGTATACGTGGTGGCTAGATCGTCATCAGTTATGATAAGATTGCTGATGGGATCATCACCTTCATTCGTCACTGTAACTGTGACTGTCGTTGAACCTCCTGGTGTGGTGGTTTCCGGTGAGAATGTTCTCTCGATAGTAATGAGAGGTGGAAAGTCCGCCACAAAGTTGATGATGTAATCAGCCTGAGTTCCCAATGCAGTGGCATTCCAGAAGACCATATTTCCATCAGGATCATAGAAGCTCTGGTTAGCAACATTTGGAACAATCGAAGTTACATTCAGATGGTCAGGAAGTATTGTCACTATCAACGAGTTGGCACTTGAAAATGGTTCGACATTTCCGGTAATTCCAAAGAGTTCCTCTACATTCAGACTAGTTGAATCTGTAGAGAATTCCTGTTCACCGAGATATCCAGCAGCAGCAATGGCAATAGGTCCAGTTAGGTTCGTCAAGAAACTTGGAGCACCGTCTTGGGCTAAGGTCGTCCATAGGGCTCCTGCTCCTCCATCTCCTCCTGCGAAGGAATTGATGAGCTCTACCAGCTCACCCATATCAGGAACTGCAATGAATCCTGCAGCTGCTGCATTGGCATCAGTGAATACTGTGGTATCTATCGAACTTAGAAAACCATCTTCATTCATAACACCAAAGATTGTATCAACTGCTAAGCCAAACTCATGGGTTTCTTGATATATGTAGAGATCAATTGAATCAAAGGGCAGAGTAATCTCAGCTTCAGGTGGGAACAGACTCTCGTCTATTCTTAGCGTGATTAGCTCAGTGAACCCAAAACCAAACTGTGTTTGCAAGTTGCTTAGGATGCTGCCCATTCGGGATTGTGAAGTGGCTGCATCAACGTTGACAAAGACATTCACGAGCAAGTTGAACTCTGTTCCAATCATGTCAAGAATCGAATTGAAGTCAAAGCCTCCATCTTGGGCGAGTGCGAATCCGCCACCACCCCCATCGCCTCCGAACATATCAGCTCCGACAAGCTCAAGGACGATGTCAAGAAACTCTCCATGTGTTGAAACAAGTGCCATCGCAATACAGCCTTCGTACATCGCTGAATCAAGCATCAGGTCGGCGGATGGAATACCCAACTGACCATAGATTGCTGATGGTACACCCATTTCATCAATCATTGAGAGCATTATTTCTGCTCCATTTGTGAAAAGGTCTTCAATGAATTCCTCGCCACCGAATTCGTCTTGTGCTAGGGTGCTACCTGCTGCAGCAGCCATTGGAGCTGCTACTAAGAATCCGATGAGGAAAATTGCAAATGCGTGCTCTAATCTAATTTTCATTATTTATCATCACTCCTTTGGTCTAACAGTTGCTCCAATCATTCCTGCTACAATGATCACAATCACGGGAGTGAACACCCAGATTAAAAGAGGTGTCAGTAGCGCCATGAGATCCATACCACCTCCAGAGAACCCACCAATCAAACCAAGCAATTCAGTGAAAATTGATTGGATGAGAGGTATACCAAGTAGATCAGTTAATGATGTACCTGGAGGCATCGGTGGCAGTGAGCCTAGATCTAGTCCTGACATAAATAGTTGATATACGCAGAAGACTAGAATAAGAAGCACTGAAATCCAAGTGAATAGTCCTACAACAAATGCACCTTTCTTTGTTCCAGCTATCATTCCTCCAACAAAACCAGCACCAGCCCAGATAGCAACCATGATCCAGTTGTTCAGAGGATTAACTAGAACTGCATTAACCAGCACCATGGTGGGGCGTACATAGTTACCAAGTTGAGGAGATAGCCAGAGAATTAGTGTGTTATACCCGTCTGGAAGTAGAAACCATCCTGCACCTAACACGATGAGGAGGGCTACCAGCCATCCGAAGTATTTTGAACCGAGAGCCATAATTCTCACTTTCTCCTTAGAATAGGAAATCTATCAATATTCACTAGCAGAGTGTTATTAACCTATGCAGGATTTACGCCTTCGAAAAATGAAATGTGTTCGGAACACAGAAATATACCTTTACGAATTGAAGTAAATGCGCATAATGCACTCATAATCTTCGAAATTCGCTGGAAGGGGTTGTGTATTTAAACGCACATAAACGTTGATAGACGGTTGAGAGGTATGAACAACGACGACACGCTTCAAACGGTATACGAACTAGTGCAATTGATGTCAGCCCTGAATGACACTAGACGGTCCATTCTTGTTGCACTGGCGCACATATACCCGAGAAGTGTGTCAGGGGTTCAGCTAAGCCGCCTTATTGGCTACAGCGGGAAATCGCGAAGTCTCTATAGGGGTGTGCTATCCCATCTGCAAGAGAACGAAATGATATTGATAGATCAACTGACGCCCAAGCTTTACGCAATCCGAATCAATAATGAGCATCCGTTGCTATCATTGTTGGTAGATATGTGTAGAAAGTTTGGAGCTGATTATAGAAAGATCTATGAGAAGTCATTGGAGGAAGAGTGAGCTTGGATACGTTGCTTCTCCGCGCAAAGGGTCTGTACAGAGACAGGCAAAGGATAGCACTAGCTACGCTCATGATCGTCTTCACTATCACGTTCTATGCGTTTTACGTCCCTGGCATCTATAGTCTTACTGATGAAATCCCGTCATGGATCTCAGGGGGTTGGGCAGAGGGATTCGAACTAGTCTACTCATTCAATACAGTAGGTTTCTTCTTAGCATTTGCACTGATGGTCTTTGCCTATGGATTCTGGTCATGGGCTTTCCTTCCATCTCCAGCTTCAGTCTTTACCCTTGGTGTCATCAAGGGAGTCTTTGGTCCTGATGTACGCATCAAGCAATCTATTGGCAAGAGATTCCATTTGACCACCAGTGAAGGAGTAGAGATTGATCTGAAATGCAGAATCCGACAACATGGCACAGACGATTGGTTCGTATATAGGATTCAATCAATGCCACTGGAATCACCTCACCTCAGCTCAATAGCATTGCGGCACGGGTTCTCTGTAAAGGAAGGCAAAATTGCTTCTTGGGTTAGCCATGATGAGCTGCATAGTAGATCCCTTCTTCTTCTGAAAGCCATTCATCTAGCGAGTTCGTAAATTATTGCAACTTCAATAATACAAAGAACGTATTTCAATGAAAGAGTAGCAAATAGTGTCGATTCCAAGATGACGATGAGAGTCAAAAGAACTGTAGAAATCGCGATGGCTAACTATGATTGTATTTCAGGAGCATGCGCGATAACGTATGAAAGAACAATAGGATATGCCACTGAGAATATGCAATTAACCTCTGAGGAGATTGACCAAATCGTCAGGGCGTGGGATGGTCAGATTAGCAATTTGATGATCAAACATATCCCCTTTATTGTCGCATTGCATGATAAGAATGGAGTTGTTGCGATAAATCCTGATGGTGCTACAAGTCTTATTGCAGGTACTGGGAAAGGTGTTTGGTTTGTATGCGCCTTCGCTCCTATGGATCAAGATAAGTTTGGTATAATGAATGAATGTGTTCAAGCGGCGAAGAATCTTGAAACCTCAGTATCTGTCTTTGACATTTAGGTAGAGCTAGGTCTTTGCGATTATTGGCTGCTGCTCGGAAATGGTCCTTGCTACAATGGCCATCATTGCTCCTATCCATCCTAGTGATTGAGTCATCTGTATCATAAGAGGCATTGCCAGTATACCTGCCCAAGCTAGCTGAACTAGACTCATGATTAGACTTAGTGCGCCCATGCCCATGGACACCATCACTATAATGCGACCTGCTTCTATATGACGAGAGGTGAGAATGAAACCTCCAATGATTACACCCATACCACCGATTGCAGTGAGCCCGGCAAGAATTCCTAATATTAGCTCGAACGTGAACGAAAATGACTCGCCGAAGAATGAATGAAGTCCTTCCTGAAGTGCAGGAAGATAACCAAGGGTTCCACTAGCACCAGATACAATCATTGCGGTCCCACCAATAATGCATAACATCAATGAGGTCCTATTATGTGCTGATAGCAATGTGAATACCACTTCATTCGATTTGTCTTTTAAGCATAGCTGATATAGTTCGACGTATGACGATATCCAGTATGTACTTCTTACTATTTGTGGTTCTCGGTTAGCCTCTCTTTTCCTTTTCGTATGGAACACCGATTGCCTTGGGTGGCACTGATTTACGTATCCCTGCTAGAGCGATGACCACCAGAATATATGGCAGCATTTGGATGAATGAGAGAAACTCTCTGACTGCATTTGTTCCAAGTGCGATCTGCAATCCATACTCTAGGCCTGCTAGGAAACCAAAGAACAATCCTGCCACAAAGCAACCAATGGGTGTCCAATTTCCAAAGATGAGCGCCGCAAGTCCTATGAATCCGCGGCCTGATGTCATGTTCTTTGAAAAAGCATTCTCATAGCCGATGGATAGGTATGCACCACCCAATCCAGCAAGTATGCCACTCATGATGACGCCAATGATCCTATAAATCTCGACATTGACACCTGCAGTATCTAAGGTGCTTGGATCTTCGCCAGACGCTCTCAGTCGTAGACCAAATGGAGTCTTGTACATAACATACCAGCAGAGAATCGTGATTACAAACATCATATAGATCACAGGGGAGAGAGAACTGAATGCAGTGCCAATAACTGGTATTCCTTCCAATCCAGGAATCTGAATGGTCTCAAGTCCCTGAACCTCATCTGAACGTCCTCTGATGCCCCAAACAACTTGGAGTCCAAGAGTTGTTATGCCCATTCCCAGTAGGATTATTCCTGTGCCGCTGACAATGTGGTTTCCCTTGAACTTCACACATACTATTGCATGAACAAGAGCAAGCAATCCTCCACTTGCAGCTCCGATTAGCAATCCCAGCCATGGGTTGTCAGTAAAAGCTGTCACCACGACAGCACTAAATGCTCCTGTTAACATCATACCTTCTAGTCCGATATTCACGATACCAGACCTTTCTGAGAACATGCCGCCCAACGCTGCCAAGATTATGGGTGTACCCATTTGAAGAGTAACCTTCAGAAGATATCCTACCAGCAAAGCTGGATCTATCTGCAACATCTAGTTTGCACCTCCGTCCATGATTTTGCGATCTCTTAGTATTAGATATGAAACTAAAGCAAAAACGATCTGAACAGCTCCAATCGGTAAAGCCAGTAGTATCAGTCCCTGGCTCAAGACAATAACACCTAGAACTCCAAGTGCGATCCAGATGATAGAGGTCACGATAGCAAGTATCAGACCATTAGAACTTCGAGTGAACATCAGGATGAATGCTATAAATCCAAGAACCCCACAAATAAACAATAACCCTCCTGCAACCGTCCACTGAATTGCCACCAGAGAGAAGTATCGACCAATACTAGCAAAGGCAATCACTGATGTAACTAATGTTGTTCCTAGAGTTAGGAAATGCGGTGTTCCTTCTTTTGGCAGTTCCTTTATCCATCTTGCTTCATCATAGCCTCTGTCAATAAGCCAATCAATTATCCTAGGAGCCGCAACGAAGATGACGATGAGACCTTGCATGAGGCTAATCACTTCAAGAGGAACATTGGCAATGGTCTGCATCTGATTTCCACCTGCTCGAAGAGCCCCAAAGAAGATCGCACCTGCAAGAACACCAAATGGATTATTCCCACCTAAGACTGCCACAGTGATTCCATCCCATCCGAGGCCTGAAGAAAAGCCATCTACAAATCTCTGATGATAACCAAGGATCTCTCCCGCACCACCAAGTCCCGCCAATGCTCCTGCTATTCCTAAGGCCAGCGCGATGTTTCTCTTTGCGTTGATGCCTGAAGCTTCAGCAGCTTCTCTATTGATACCAACAGCTCGTAGTTCATAGCCAAGCACAGTTCTATTGATCAGAAAGTCCACGGCAAATACAGCGACCACTGCTACAATAAAGGCCCAGCTCAGAAATGATCCGAAGATTTTTGGTAGTTCTGCAGTTACAAGAATATCTGGTGTTTCCAAGACATATTCATTTCCAGGTTCAAGGAAAGGTCCTGATACAAGCCAATGAGTTAGAATGATTGCCGTATAGCTTAGCATCATTGTGGTCACAACCTCGTGTGCCCCTCTATATGCCTTCAACAGCCCCGGAATGAATCCCCATAATCCTCCTGTCAGAGCAGCAAAGGCAAGAGCGACAAGAGGATGGATGACCACCGGTAGTGAAATTGAGAAACCTACGATTGCGGCAGAGATTGCTCCAATGAAGAGCTGGCCTTCGGGACCAATATTGAATAGACCACATTTGAAAGCTAGAGCTACCGATAGACCGGTGAAGATTAGTGGCGTCGCATAGAAGAGAACTCGATCGAATCTGACGACCGCTCCTTGTATCAAAGCAATCCATGCAAGTCCAGCATTGTAGCCAACAATGATCATAACAAGGGTTCCAACAAGCATTGCCAGAATAATTGACCCCATTGTGACGACAATAGTTTTCTGAAATGCAGGGCTTGATATTTTCTTGATCAATCCCCCGAAGAAGCTCCCAATTATATTCGGTTTCTCCTCAATTGGAAAATCTTGTTGTGTTTCGGTTGTGTAACTCTCGTCACTCATTGTTGTGAAACCTCCTCTAGGTCATCCTTTTTGTGTCCCGCTATTAGAAGGCCCAATTCTTGATTATCTGTTTCATCAGGAGATCGGAAAGCAACAATCTCACCATCATAAATCACAGCTATTCGATCAGCTATATTCCTAATTTCATCCAGTTCAGCTGAGATAAGAAGAACGGCCGTATTGCTATCACGCATGCTGATGAGGATCTTGTGAATAAACTCAGTAGCACCCACATCCAATCCTCTTGTTGGTTGAGCAGCGAGGATTAGCTTTGGTGAGGATGCGAGTTCCCTAGCAACCACCACTTTTTGCTGATTTCCTCCAGAGAGAGTATTCGCCTCTGCTTCTATATCCGAGAGCTTTATCGAATACATGTCTACAAGACGTTCTGAGTTCTCTTCCATCGATTCCAAGTTGAGAAGAGAATGCCTTGGACCCGTTGCGAAGGGTTCAACATAGTGTTTTCCTAATGCAAGATTCTCTTTCACTGAGAATCCAAGAACAAGACCTCTTGCATGTCTATCCTCAGGAATGTGACTTACACCTGCTTCTCGTACATGCCTAACGCTTTTACCAGTAATGTCTACACCATCTAATAATACATGACCACTTTCAGGTTTTCTTAGACCTGCCAGAGCTTCTACTAGCTCTGTTTGACCATTACCCTCAACTCCAGCAATACCAAGAATCTCACCTGCTCGTACTTCAAGATTGATTCCTCTCACCGCTGCCAAACCACGATTATCATTCACATGAAGATTTGAAACCTTGAGAATTACATCGCCTGGTGTTGCTGGCATCTTCTCGGTCGTAAACACTACAGGTCGTCCTACCATCATCTGTGCTAGTTCTTGCGGTGATGTATTCTCTTTCTTTACTGTTCCCACAAGTTCTCCATCACGAAGGACAGTAATCCTGTCACACAAGGCCATAGTCTCTCGAAGCTTGTGTGTAATGAGGATAATAGTCCGTCCCGCCTTCTTGAACTTATCAAGAGTAACAAAGAGCTCATCTACCTCTTGGGGAGTGAGGACTGATGTTGGCTCGTCTAAAATGAGGATGTCAGCTTCCCTGTATAGTGTTTTGATGATCTCTACTCGTTGCTGAAGACCAACTGAGATATCCTGTACCTTTGCAAAGGGGTCAACGTACAAGCCATTCTCTTCAGCAATCTGTGCAATCCTTGCACCAGCTCCTGAAATGTCAGTAGGCATTAGTTGCTTGAACGCGTTCAGGATAGCAGAAGTCCCTCTTTTTAGCTTACCAAGAATGTTATCTTCTGTTTCTGATGTTTGAATCTTCGCAGTAGATCTGAGTTTGATTGGTTCCAATCCTAGAATGACATTCTCAGTTACAGTTAGAGTGGGTATCAACTTGAAATGCTGGTGTACCATCCCTATACCTCTAGCAATTGCATCATGAGGTGATTTCAATGATACTTCTTCACCTCGGATTCTGATGGTACCTTCATCTTGAGTAAGCAGTCCATATAGGATATTCATGAGTGTGCTTTTTCCAGCTCCATTCTCACCTAGGAGGCCGTGAACTTCGCCTTCTTCAATTCGAAGTGTGATATCCTTGTTTGCCTGTACATTTCCTGCGAAGGTCTTGGAGATGTTTTCTAGCTCAACAGCGTAGATGGTGGGATCCTCCTTCTCATGTTCGCGATGATCGATGACAATCATCTTGAAATTAAAAATCAAAGAATACCTCGTTGTATTTAACAGTACGGTTTCAAAAAGAATTAGAGAGAGGCCATGCGGCCCCTCGAGAAAAGATTCTATGGATTAAGGGCGTCATCAAGTGCGTCGAGATCAGCAGGTACTGTGTAGGTACCAGCAATGATACCGGCCTTGAGTGCCTCAACAGCTGTGATGATTGAGGGATCAAGAACCAGAAGATCCTCATTGACCTCATATCCCAGACCGTTGTTCGCTAGGTTGAAGACATTGAATCCAGCAGTGAATGTTCCTAACATGACTTTCTGAATTGTGCTGTAGACGGCTATGTCTACTCTCTTCAGCATTGATGTTAGACCAACTGTTGGAGGTTCTGGGTCTTCAGTGTCATCACAACCAAGGTACATCTGTGGACTGTCAACACCAATGACCCACAATGGATTTGGATATCCAGAGGTGTCGTTGTTGTTCTTTGCGCTGGTGAACACGCCTAGGCCTGAACGACCAGCAGCTGCGAATATGACATCTGTACCAGCAGTGTACATTCCATCAGCAAGACTCTGACCTGCGGTTGTGTCAACCCAATCGTTTGTGTATGCAATGGTGTAGTTGACGCCATCATTAACATGATCAGCACCCCAGACAAAGCCAGCAGCAAACTTGTTGATCAAGGGAATATCCATACCACCAACAAATCCAACTTTGTCAGAAACAGTAGTAAGACCAGCAATTGCTCCGACGAGAGCAGAACCCTCGTGTTCGTCAAAGATCAGACTTGCTACGTTTGGTTGGTCAACGACCATATCCACTATTGCATATTTTTGGTTCGGGAAGTCAGGCGCCGTTTCATTCAAGGCATCTGCTTGGTCGAATCCTATAGATATGATAATATCATATACTCCCGCCTCAGAGAAGTCTCTGAGGAAACCTTCATACTCACTGATCTGGGTTGGTTCAGCATATGTGAAGTTCCATCCAAACTCAGTGCGTGCCATTACAGCACCATCGTATGCAGCATCGTTGAATGACTTGTCGCCAAGACCACCAGTTGCAAAGACTATTGCTACTCGTGGGCCTGTTGGGAAGAGTAACGGTCCAAGAAGGACTATTCCTGCAACACCAGCGACGACAATGATAATGACAACGATAACTGCTATCGTTTTTGTATTCGAACTCATTTTCTTGTGCTCCTCGCTTCAGTCGACTAAAAGCGTCAGATAGGAAATTGTGTATAAAATACGACAATAACCTAGACCATAAGAAACAGAGCTATTCCTACTTAAAAGCTCTACTTCTTCAGAAGATTGTCTAAGAAATATCGAAGAATATCAAAAGACATCCGCAACACTCAAAGGTTGATTGATTGATGAAATCACCATGAGTGTCTTTTTTGAGGAATTAGGAGACCTTGACTCCAAGACCCTTATTCTTATTCATGGAGCCGGTGGGTCATCTGCAACATGGTTTATGCAGCTACGGGGCCTCTCCGATGATTACCACGTTATTGCGATTGACTTGAATGGACATGGAAAGACTCTGGATCGTAATGATGATGATATCTTTCATTCCTATCTGCTAGATGTTGATGAGGTCGTGTCTCAGTTCGATTCACCTATTTTGGGGGGACATTCAATGGGAGGAGCACTAACGCAACTCTACGCGCTGAAGCATCCAGAGAAGATTACCGGAATTCTCCTAGTTGGAACTGGAAGCAGACTCAGAGTCAATCCAATGATTTTTGAGATGCTCAAGAGCAATTTTGAGGGCTATGTTGAGGCAGCAGCAGCCTTCATGTTTGATGAATCCACATCTAAGGAAGTCATATTGGCATCACAGAATGAGATACGAAAATGCAAACCCACGATAATCGAACGAGACTTTCATGCATGCAATCATTTTGATATCATGGCAGAAGTATCCTCTATCAAGATTCCCACTTTGATTATAGTTGGCGAGAATGATCAGATGACACCAGTGAAGTATTCTCAATACATGAAAGATAGAATAGAAACTTCTGAAATGTATGTTATTCCTAATGCAGGCCATGCAGTGATGCTAGAACAGGTAGATTCATTCAATCACAGAGTGGCAGAATGGATCCAAAGATTGGTTCAATAGAAGAAAAAGAAGAAAGTGGAAGAGAATGTTATCTCTCCCATCATTATTATCAATTCTCAGAATCTGAATCAGAAAGGTAGGCTTTGCTCATACCTTTCACAGGTTGTTTCACTCCTAGAAGTATTATGAGTGCAATTATGAAGAAGGATAATACACTAAGTAACGCAAATCTATTTGCTAATGCATTATCAATTGCATAACTACTAGCAACAAGTAGAACGCCCCCATATACTGAAGGCCCGAAGATTGCTGCAAATCTCCCTGTGAAAGCATACAATCCAAACATCTCAGTCCTCTTCTCTTCTGGAATATACTGCCCATACATGCTTCTTGCAGTACTCTGAGCTGACCCCATCCCTACTCCTGCAATCATACCAAGTATCCAGAATACAATTGGTTCAGAGCCTAATACGCCTAGGAGAAGAACGAATATCCAAAGAAACAACGTAATGATAAGCGTCTTCTTCGTACCGATGTAATCACCAATGTATCCGAAGATGAAAGCGCCGGGTATTGCAGATAGTTGAGTTACCAAGAAGAATATGAGAATATCAGTAGATGTGAAGGCATAAACTGCAGCGCCATAGATGGCTGCAAAAACAATTACTGTTGTGATTGCATCACTAAATATGAAATATGAGGCGAGAAATCGAGGTAGCCCTTGATATTTCTTCATTTCCCTAAATGTCACTTTGAGACGATTGAAGCCAATTGATATCATGCTCATACCTTCTTCTTCAGGTCGAGCGAGTGCAGGTCGATTCTTCAACCCCCTAATTGCAGGTATAGCGAACACAAAGAAGAAGATTGCACCTAGAAGGTATGGAATTGTGGACATATCACCAAAGTTGAGAACAGAAATCAATGCAATCAAGACGGTGAAGAATGCACCAACATATCCAGCAGCATATCCAAAGCCACCAACTCTAGCTATTGTATCCTCAGTACTTATCTCTGGTAGCCAAGCATCGTAGAAGGGAAGTGCTCCTTCAAAACCGATATTCGCAATCACAAAGAAGACCCATGCAATGATCCAGACTGGTATGCCAAAGATCATGGGAACCGAAACAGGAATGAAGAAGATCAACGAATTGAAGAACACACAGAGCGCAGTGAAGAATATCAGGAATTTCTTCTTTGCGCCAGAATAGTCAGCTATTGCCCCAAGCACTGGTGCGATCGCAGCGACGACAAGCATGGTTGCGGTGCCAGCGAAACCCCATAACGCATCAGCAACATTTGCATCTCCAAAGTATGCAGTTGCAATTGCTTTGAAGAATAGGGGATACAATGCTGTAACCATAAGTACAGTGAAGCTGGTGTTTGCGAAATCGTACAAGTACCATGAAAGGCGTTCTTTTCGATCACTAGGCATTGTCGTAGATTCCATTTTAATCTCCTCGAATATGTTTCATACAAAACACAAGACTCCCTAATATCCTGTAGGGTTTGCCTATCTGGCTCGATTTTTTGCGTTGAGTCAGTAGCTTATATTCCAAACCGAAGAGCTTCTGACATATGGAGTGTTGAATATGTCCATCTATGGTGACATAAAAAGCAGCTTTAATCAAATGAAACCTTTCTTTCCTAGCTTCCTGCTTTCAATGATTGGAATGATATTTGTGATGGTTCTGATAGTTGTAGTTGCAACATTACCAATAGGAGTGCTTCTATGGATTATTGGGGGCAACTACTCAAGTACGGATTTCATCACTGTCTGGATGAATGATGTGTTGTTCTCATGGTTGCCAACAGTATATTCACTTAATACAATCACAGCTTTGGCTCTTATGGGAATACCCCTTCTAGTACTAGTAGAGATGATACTTTACACGGTATACGGAATTAGTAACGATATAATTTCAACAGGAAACACTAAGGCAGAGAATGCCTTTTCATGGTTCAAAAGAAAAATGGTCTCATTTCTTGTAAGTGGAGTTATCGTCGCAATTTTCGCATTTGGTCCACCTGCTCTACTTGGATATCTCTTTGACTGGTTATATGCAGGGATAGTTCCAATGGAATCAACTATTTTCATGATAGTATTCTTCGTTGTGTATGTGTACATCATTCTTGGTCTAACAAGGATGATAATACCAGCAGTTGTGGACGGAAATGGAATAGTCGAGAGCATCAAGAACTCGTTCTCGTTAGTGAAGAGCAATTTTACAAGAGTATTTGGCTCTTGGACAATATACTTCATTCTATTAGTTATCTGGTTTTTGCCATTAGGAGTATGGGCAGGATTACAATTGGTACCGGAACTATGGCCAGGTCCTAACTCTTTCGAATTCTGGATATCACTACTAATTGGAGGAATGGGTCTCCTTTTTGATATGCTATTGGTTCTTCCAGTTATGATTCTTGGAACGACTAGGATATACTCTGAAATCAAAACTGAAAGCTAGAACGGCAAGGTTTATGGATTCTCGTCAAACCAGATGAGAATCTTCTTGCTTTGACTCAATCTCTTATATTCGTTCAAGGAGGGAACTGCATGATTACTATGAAAAAGGAATATCCTGAAACTAAATCCTTTGACGATATCTGGCCAATCTATCAGAAGGGTGGATTACTACATCTATCTACACTGGATGGAAATCAACCGAGGGTTAGAATCATGTCTTTTACGCCCCTCGATAAGAAAATCTGGGTTGTGACAAGATCTGGAGATGATAAGATTCAGCAGTTAAGAAAAAATCCCAATATAGAATTCACTTATTCATATCAAGGCGAACAGAATATCGGATGTTTGAGAGCTTCAGGAACCGCTATCATTGTGGATGATCCGGCAATACGTGCAAGAGTTACAAAAGCAATTCCTTGGTTCAATGGATACTGGGAATCGTCAGAGGATCCCAATTTCACACTCATACGTCTAGATATCTCAAAGATTCTTTTCGATCCGGCTAACGAACGAACTAAATATACTGTCATAGTGAAGTAAATTGAAGCTTTTAATACTGGATTGCCATAGGTCAAAGATATGCAGATTCTAGTCGAGAGATTCTTTCATATTGATTTCATCTTGATGGACCTTATCTTTTGCCTGATTTGGATACTTCTGATACTAAAAGCAGGCTATCGTTTAGAATTTGGACTAGGATTGCTTGGAATAATAGTGAATTTTATTGTTGACTTCGGAATCTGGTTCAATGTCCAAGGAATAAGGACTTTAGAAGGTCCTCTTGATCCCCTTCTGTTCTTCATCTACTTCTCTACAACATACGGAATGATCGAGTATTCATATGTGGCACTAATGTTTCGGTTGAATGAAAATAGGGACAGGGTTCTCTATACATCAATCCTCTATGCAGGATGGTTTATCTCCGGATTGCTTTCTCAGATTATTCCTCTGAACGATACAATTATTCATGTTACTCGCGAGATGTCTGTATATCGTGTGCCGCAAGTCCTTATCGTAATCATTGGATATCTAGGCTTGTATATCCTTCCCAAATACTGGAAAGAAATGGACAAAATACAGCTGAAATATCTTCTCTATTTATTCATTGTAGGAATTCTTGTTCATTTTGGTATGGAGTTTACATTGTGGCTTGCTGGTATTCGCCCATCACCAATTTCAGGTGTTCTTTCAGAGTTCCTTTTCAATAGCTTTCTAGAATTCAACACGGGTGTTCCTATTCTATTCATTCTCTGGACCTATCTAAAGAATAGAATCTCAAGATGCGAGGGAATTGTAAAAGCTCACGCACCTTAACTCTCTTTAAGGAAGATGCTATTGGCCGCTCATATTGAAACTGCTTGAGGATTGATGACACTGACCACTCCACGTACTATCGCTAAGACTTGGCAAGGAAGACTGACACAGGATGGAGCTGGAGTCTCCCTTAAGCGTGTCTTTGGTTATTATGAAGTACGAGAAATGGATCCATTTTTACTGCTAGATTTCTTTGGCTCTAATAATCCAGAAGATTACATAGCTGGATTTCCATGGCATCCACATAGAGGAATTGAAACTATCACATACATGCTTGAAGGGAGGGTTCGTCATGGTGATAGTCTGGGAAACAAGGGCGTGATTGGTCCTGGTGATGTGCAGTGGATGACCGCAGGCTCTGGTATCATCCATGAAGAGATGCCTGAGAGAAATGGTGGTAGGATGGCAGGATTCCAATTATGGGCCAATCTACCTGCAAAGGATAAAATGATGAATCCGAGATACAGGGATATAACCAACTCGGATATCCCAGAAGTCAAACCTGATGTAAAAGTCAGTGTTAAGATAATAGCTGGAACCGTCAATGGTACAGCTGGACCTGTGCAAGATGTTGTCATTGAACCACAATATCTTGATGTGAAAATCTCTCCAAATGGGGATTTCACTCATATGATTCAAAGTGGACACACAGCTTTTGCATTCATCTTTGAAGGCAGTGGTACTTTCAGCTCTGAAGAAGCAAAGACGATTTCTGCCGAAACACTGGTATTATTCTCGAATGGGGAAACCATTAAAGTTACTGCATCTGATGAGGGAGTTCGCTTTCTGCTTGTTTCAGGTCGACCCCTTAAGGAACCTATTGCATGGCGTGGACCAATTGTGATGAATACCGATGAGGAGCTCCAACTGGCATTCACTGAATATCGACAAGGGACTTTTCTAAAGAGAACCTAGATCCAGTTGCCTGACCTAGATTGACTTCACCGAAGAGGTTTGCTTGCTGAGAAATAGCCAGCCGCCTGCAAGGATTATCATTCCAATGAGGACAAATGATGCGCCAATTGACTGAAGGACTTCTGATGCTGGTGCAATTGAACGGCCAACAAGTCCTCCGATTATCGAGACAATTCCTCCGACCATTGCATACTTACTATTCTTTGTGTTCGGATGCTCAATGATAAGTTCTTCTGCGTTAGAACGGATGCTTGGTGCCTTTGACATTTTGATATCGGATTTGAAGAATCGTGTTCGATCTTCAGTGATATATCCATGCAGAATTCCCAAACCGATTAGATTTTCAATTTGGGTGATGATAGATTCCTCATCTGTTTCTAATGCACTCGCAATCATCTGAATAGAGCTGACTCCACTTGTTTCTAGGAATTCGAGCAGTGGGTCGTATTCCTGAGATGTCTGGTTTGTTTCTGTGCTGGTAATCATCTTGTATCATCGTTAAAGGTACTATAACTGAATATAATATACAGCCACTATTAGAGGACACTTCAAAGGGTCACAAGTAGAGGACTCAATCTGTGACTTTTACAATCATGAATATCTTCAATTCTGGGTATAGGCTGCTCTATAGTTACGCTTATTTTTGGGACAGTTGGAAGCTCTCTAGGTATTATGGAGCTCACTAATAATGTCTGATGTCATATGGAATGATAGTTTGTCTGTCAATATTGAATTGATAGATACCCAACATAAGGAATTGATAAAAAGAATAAGCAGCATATCTGAGGCAGTCGATTCACACCAAAGCCCAGAAGTTGTCTTGAACACTCTTAGTTTTATGAGTGAGTACACAGATTTCCATTTTTCTACTGAGGAGAAGCATATGAAGGAGCAGAATTATCCTGCTATCGATCTTCATCTGAAGCAGCATGAGGAATTCAAAGCAATGGTAAAAACGATGATTACCGATTTTCAAGAGGAAGGTCCAACTCCTGCACTTGGCAAGTCAATCAATACTTATCTTATGAATTGGCTAGTGGATCACATCAAAAGCATCGATACTAAATTCGGAGAGTTTCTCAGGAGCAAGGGTTTTTCACAATGAATCTACCTGCATTTTCAGGCTCGTGTTGATATCTTGTCAATCGCAGCACTCAAATTGACAAGGCTCCTTCTTTTTCCAGAGTCCATGTCTCCATTACTCTTGGAGAACCAAACTTAATATGGTTTCATGAGGAGAGGCCTTAATGGTTGTGGGTATTTCGATATTGTTGGATTTCTCTGGTGTGGTAGATGAGAGATTTCATTGCGACCAGGTTTGGAGAGATCTGATAGGCAGATTGATCCAGATGGGTGGAATGAAGATGCTACACTTGGCATCCCATCAATTTTCTTCCGTAAAGCAAAAGGAATTGGCAGATGAGAGAAACCTCCAAACAGGAGGAACAACGGCCTTTGCACTTCTTTCAGAGAGTCATATCAGTGTCCATACTTGGCCTGAATTCAAGAAGGTAGTCATTGACATTTTCACTTGTGGTCCAACGATAAGGCTAGATGATATGATTGAGTATCTTAGAGAGCATATCCCGCACGAAAACCTAGTCGTAACACGATTTGAGAGAGGGGAATAAGTCTGATATTGCGAAAATTACTTGTGATGTTAATACTGGGCACGATGGTGATCAGTATGCCATTTTGTGTTTCAGGCGAAATGGTCTTTGAAGAAACTGATTCATTTTCTGTGGTCTTTCATACAAGCTTGACAGGTACTTCTGGAGATTATAATGGATACACAGAGGAGGAACATGAAGAGAGAACCTATGAGGTATCATCTATCTCTGGAGACCAAGTCACATGGATCATGGATCGAAGGTATAGCTATACTGACACTGATGGTAATTCATTCGACCAAGAGGGCTCGTATCGCTTCTCTCTGAATTCTGTAACAAGACAGTATATCAATTCTACATATGATGCTCCTTCATCGTATCTGGATTACTACACTTTTGATTATATTTGGTTCCGGATTGATCCGGACACTCCCATTGACTCTCAGGTGACTATACTTGGAAATGAGTACACGGTCATTGGACTAACTACAATCTTCGTTGACTTGATTTCCGCAGTGGATGTAATTGAGCTGAGAGCTACAAATGTACAGCAATACATCCTCAATGATGAATATGACCCTGATGGCATGCTTTCGATCACCTTCACTGATTCCTACTATTTCGATCCTACAACAGGTTACTTCGTGCATGAAGTATGGTCAGCACGTGGAACGACCTCAGTAGGTAACTTCGATTGGTATGAAACAGGCTACCTTACTGAATCAAGCTATGTCCTGCAACAGAATGCTGGTCAATCCCTATTTAGAATGCTGCTATTCATTGGAGCAATTCTGGGTGTGGGCTTGATATTTGCCGCTGCCAATGATGCATTGAAACGAGGCTATCAAAAATCTGTGATGCAAGCCATCAGAATCATGGCAGGTGAAATAAAGCCTCCAATGATTGAGGGACAGAAAGTAGCTCCAATGCTTTGGAATCCATTGACTATTAGTTACCAAAATCTAATTGAACGCAGCCCAGATGTGCAATACACGACGCTACAATCGGGAGTTTACATTGCTATCAATCCTGATAACACCATAGCTATTGTGGATACTCAAACAAATCCCCGATTCAAGAATTTAGTTTTTGATTTCGAAGAGACAAGTTTGGAGCTTCTCTACAAGCTAGCTCTAGGTACAATCAATCCAGATACTGTCGAGTATCAGGAAGTCATTACAAGAATTCAGGATGTAAAAGATTACCTGCAATCTTCGGATGCAGTGACACCGCCAGACGGTCATAGTCTATTCATCTTCAACCAGATTGATAGCAATCGACTCCAAACAATACCTTTGGAGTATGACGAGATAGCAACCCTTCTTTCTCGAAGGAAGATACTTGATTACTCGTTGGGGCAGGCACCTTTGACACCAAGTTCTCACCTATTGAAGATGAATCACGTTCTAAAACATCAACCCAGTAGAGTCTTACTTGTGGGGGATGATGATCTACTATCCATTTCATTAGCGAGGCGTCAGATCGAGGTTACACTGATCGAGGTCGATCCTTATACATGTGCAATGATTGCCTTAATCGCTCATGAAGAGAATCTGAATATTCGGGTTCATCAACTTGATCTTCGAGCTGCACTTCCATTTATAGAGGAGGAATTCGATCTTTTTGTTGCGGACCCTGATTTTACAATTGAAGCCTTCGCCCTATTTCTCTCACGTGGATTATCATTACTAAGAATTGGCGGCATAGGTCTCATTAACTTTCAGGATACACATTCGCAGAGATACAAAGCACATTTTCTCCTTGATCAGCTAAATGTTGAAATCATTGAAGAAGCGAAAGAGCGCTGGCACTATGCAATCATACGTAATCAGACAAGTTCGACCTATCATGGCAAATACGCTCCTGTAACCTATAGTCATGATGTAAGACTATTAATTGCTCCATATTCATCAGTCATGTTCACAGTTCAAAAGACTGAAGGAACGCGACTTGTTCTAGAAGCGAATGAGTCACTGAAGGGTGTGGAGTCTGTTATCTACGACTTCTAGGAAAAGGAGGGATGGGTATGTGGTAGCAGATAGAGATGGGTTCGTGTCATTTGGAATTGCACAGTCCTTCAATGCTCCCACGATTCTCGAATATGCAGAACGCTTGGGTTTACATGATATTAGAGAGTGGGTCACAGTAGATGCATTGCAAAGCTTCTTGGACATGGAGAAATGGATTGCATATGCAGCCACCCTAGAAACGCCTGAATCTGATATTGTTGGGATTGCAGTGATGGGTATTGAGGAGGAAGGCAGATTATGGATCGAAACTCTCGTTACAGATCCCCGCTATAGAAGAAAAGGGATTGCAACAGAACTCTGCAATTCAATGGTAGAATATGGTAGAAGACATGGATTTAGAGTGATATTCGTTGATCTAGATGACGATAATATCCCAGCCTATAGATTCTACAAGCAATTTGGTTTTGAGAATGCAGGTCGGATATCTAGGTACTACTATGATTCCTCAACAGCAATAATCCTTGCCAAGAACCTACCCGAGGATTAACACTACATATCATCTGTTTCTTCTAGCCAATCATGAAATCTGGGATGTGATTCGACTTGCTTGGTGTCTACAGAGCTATGAAGGAACATCAACCGAATTCCTTCCTCTTTCTTCAAGGTTTCGAAAGTTGATTGGTCATCTATTCGAGAAAGCGAATTCTTGCTCTTTGAATCTACGAAATATAGATTGTACTCGTTTTGCTTCTCTACTGTTGTTTGAAGCGTGAACTCCATCTCTTCAAAAATGGTCTCTCGAAATTCATCTAATCCTTCTTCAAGAGCTATCCACCCAGATATGACTTCATGTGGCTTCTTTCCTATGACGTAGAATGCTGCTAGAGTATCTTGTTCTCCAGTGGATGAGCTATCGTCATTGTCTGCGTCCCTCATGGTTTTCATGTTCTGCAGTTCAGTATATAGATATATTTCTTCATTGAAAACTGGTTTTTATTCTCGTCCAGGCATCAGAAGGATGTGATCGATATTGCTAGTTTGCTCTTGATCTATAATTAACCGAACTGCTTTGGCTACATCTCTCGCGGTCAACATCTTTTCCCTGTCAACTTCTCGTTTATCAAACCAAGGTGTGGATACTGAACCAGGATTGATTGTAGCTGCTTTGACACCAGTTCCTTTCAGTTCATCCCTAAGAGACCATACCATTGCCTGAACTGCATGTTTGGTGGCAGAATATACACTTGCACGAGCAGAGGTTTTCAATCCTAGATTTGAAGAAGTAACGACTATCTGACCAGAGTTCTGTATCTTCATGTCCGGTAATACTTTCCTCACCCAAAGGAACACTCCACGAACATTTGTATTGAATTGTTCATCAAATTCGTGGAGACTGATATCTTCCAAGTTGCCGAAGTGACCCACTCCAGCATTTGCGATAAGAACATCAACTCCCTGAAGTGATGAGATGATGTTGTCGTAAATTCTGTCCACATCAGCTTCTTTTGATACATCGCCAATTCCAATGAAGGCTCGAGAACCCAGGGATTCTATCTCCTTTTTTACATCATTCAATCTTCTTTCATTTCTAGCAATCAGATAGAAGGAATGATTTTCCGAAGCCATTTCAAGTGCGATTTCTCGCCCTATTCCACTAGATGCCCCTGTAATGACAATCCGTTTCATAATGCAACACCAATCATATCGTTCAGCAACTAGATCTTTGGGTATAAAATCTATGATAGGGATTGAGTGCAAGACATGGGATGTCCTCTCTTCAATGGAAATTCAGAAAGACACTAGAATTTAATAGCGTTCAGAGCAATTCATGTACGTGATTTGAGGTCATGTCCGGAGGTTGGATGCATTGAGTCGAATTATGTCAAAATCATTCATAATGGTCATGATTTTGATTCTTCTTCTCGGATTGAAAGGGAACGACGTAGTGAGTGCAGAAAACGTCGAACACACATTGGATAGTGACGTTCTTTCTACGAATGCTAGTTCTTGGTTATCAGGGTGGAAATACAGAAAGGCTCACAATTTGACAGGCGCTCAAGGAGCAGGAATAGACTATCAGGTAAAGATACTTGTCAACTATGGCGATGGTATAGATTCAGGATTCAGTGTCTATTGCGATGAGCTATGTAATGTGGATTTTAGTGATATTAGGTTCACAGGAAGCGATCAACAAACAGTACTAGATTACTGGATTGAGAACATGACTCCTTCCGATAACGCAATAATTTGGTTGAAAATAGCTGAGAATCTGGACGAGGCAGTTACGATCTACATGTATTATGGTAATCACTTTGCTACTTCGTTAAGTAATGGCATTGCGGTCTGTGATTTCTTTGAGGATTTCACAGCTCCTATCAATACCACAAAATGGAATCACACAGATCCGATGCCAACATTTGAGGAAGGTATTGGGACCTTTACTATTGAATCTGGCAAGACATGGGATTTTCTTTCTGTAGTTTCAACAGAGGAATTACCACGTCGAGGATATCGACTTAGAACCCGAATGAGGTTCAATGCCTTCGACGACTTCACTGGAAGATATTCTTACTTTGGATTTGGGTATTCAAATATAGGAACATATGGAATAAATGGTCTCATATGTATTGATATTGATGATTATGACGCATCACTTGTATTCCACTCTGTTGGTTCCGACGATTTCGATTTCTATGGCTCAATTGGTGATGTAAATATCGAGTACAAAGAATATGAGATCCTTGCTCAACCAATGGGAACGGTAAAATTAGGTTGTGGAGGAGATTTTGTTACTGGCACTCTATCATATGAGATTCCGTTTCGTCCTTCAGTAGGCATTCATGTAAATGGGGAGTACAATGCAAACCAAATCACCACTAGATATGATTATTTCTATGTTATGAAATGGGTTCCAAATGAGCCAAGTCATGGAGCTTGGGGACTCATGGCTACTTCTCCCTATATTTCAGACCATATTCCACCACAGGTCAGCTCCCCGAGTGACATCAATTTAGAGGCAGGGAACTTTGAATCCTACATACATTGGACATTGGTAGAACAGAATCCCTATCTATGCCAGATCTATCTGGATGGAGTGAATGTCTTTGAGCATCCTTGGGAAGGTTCTCCAATGGAGATGTATCTTTCGACAGATGATGTCGCATTGTTGCTAGGAGAGCATAACTATACAATCGTAGCGATTGATTCCAACCTTAACTCAGGATCAGATCAGGTTAATGTAATCGTTTCAGATACTCAGGCACCAATAATCAATGAACCCAGCGATCTTCAGATTGTTGAAGGTTCTTCTACTAGAATTATCTGGAGTATCACAGACGCCCTTCCATTGGAATATACGGTTCATAGAGATTCGATTCTAATCCAATCAGGTCCGCTCCAATCACCTATCATTATTGTGGGACTCTCCTCCCTAGAAGTGGGTAGCTACACATTCACGATTACGGCATTTGACAGTTCAGGGAATAACGCGACAGATAGTGTAGATGTTCAAGTTGTAACAAGGATGCCATCTTCTGATACTGATAGCAATTCCAATACACACAATCCCTGGCTATCATTCGATCTTCAAATGGAAACTGTGTTGATGATCGGATTGGGATTCGCGATAATTGGTGCAGGGTGTTTGCTCTTTAGAAGTAGTTCCTCAGAAGATTATATCATAAGCAACTATTGATTGCCGCTGGTTCCTCTGAGATTTCGATTCAAAGGAATTCCATTGCCGCTGAGCGGCGCCCTTACATCAGTGACAAAGTCTTTGTATTGGAGATACGTTTTGAAGGTGTGAGGCAAACCACAAATGGAATTCATGATACGTGCACTCCAAGAATCTGATGAAGAGCAAATCCTAGAAATTGCAAGGAATACTTGGGGTGGTCATGATCACCTTCCTGTTATGTTCAACGAATGGCTGAGGAATGAGGATTGCCATACCGTATCATTCGTTGTTGGAGCAGACATCGCTGCATTGGGCTGTTTAAGATTGATTGACAATGGAAAAACCGCATGGCTAGAAGGCCTCAGAGTACATCAGAAGTATCAAGGACTGGGACTAGCCCGAAAAGTAACGGATTTTCTGCGGCAACGAGCAATTAAGCTTGGGGCTGAACGTACCAGATTAACTACAGCGGTTCAAAGTCCGATTCCAAACCATCTGGCTAAGAGCATATCTATGAGATGTCTATACACGCTGAATGTCAGATGGCTTGACCTGCGAGAGCTGCACCCCATGGACTCATCTTCAGAAGCAGTCTCAATACCCTTTGAGAAGTTTCTTGACATAGCAAACAGCAGAAGGAATTTCGAACTGGTACCCAGTGGAGCACTTGTGTATCATTGGTATGCAGTGGATATAGATCATCCTGCAATCAAGAAACTTAGACAGTTAGAAAGTATTGAGTTCTGGTATTCGGTATCTAAAGACAAGACTATCGATGGCATCGCATTTGGATTTCAACGTCTAGATGGAATTGATCAAGAATGGTGTACAACAATATATCCAACAGATAGAGAATCCCTCATCTCACTTCTGTCGAAGCAAGCAGAGTTCTGTAGCCTAAAAGGAATAACATTCATGATGGTTCAATTCCCAGAGCAGTTTACCACAGAAACAGAGAATGACGATTTATTCGATAGCGAAGAAGGACACACGATTACACTTGCTCTCTATGAAGGAACTCTGAAGTGACCTTCTATATCTCATCAACTGTGGCAGCTATCATTTCCCTAAGCTTGGTATCACGAATACCATGAAACAGCTTCGCAGGATACGGGATCGAGGTAACATGATAATTAACACCCGGTAATTCACTAAGATGTTTTGCTATCACATCTGCTCTTCGAATGTGTTCAGAGATGAATACAGCAAACATTCGAGCCTCGGATGCAGTGACTAGCGCAAACCAGAACTCATCTGGATAGTTCGCTTGCAGCCAAGTTTGGATTTCCTCTGCATTTGCTAGTTTCTCATCCCATGATAGTCGAAGTACATAGCGTGTTGTTTCACTCGCATTGATATTTTGACGAGCAGTAAAGACGACACCCTGCCCCTCTATTAGCTCATTGAGAATCTTACGAACCTTTTTTGTAGTCATTCCTCCTTTGACCGCAATTTTTGAGATAGGCATTCTAGGATCGTCTAAGAGCACCTTGATGACTCTCAATTGAGTTTTCGTGAACTCCACTTTCCTTCCTTTATGTCGGTTGATGAGTGGATTCATTTCGACTTCACCAATTCCTTTCAACGATCTAAGGTACGAGCTTAGATTGGCAAGTCCATCTGTGCCATTGTACTCAGCCCATATGATTAGCCACCTATATGAATCGAATCCGACTCGAGTGACATGGGGATGCTCTCCGATTCTCGTGATTATCTCATCTGATCTCTTCGTATCCAGAACCTCTGCAAGAGCCAGCACTGGTTCTACATCCGCCATTGCATGACTGAGTCTTATTTGGAAACTATCTATGGCTCCTGTCTCAATTAGATTGTTGATTCTTCGTTTGACAGAATTGGCAGTGATGTTCAAGGAACGAGCTAAGGTTTCATATGAAATACGACAATTCATCCGTAATTCGGATAGGATTATTCTATCAGTTTTGTCCATCTTTATCCCCGCTGCCAAAGGGATGGAGGTACTCTAAGATAGAGTAAATTCTCATTCCAAGGGAATTGCACGTACAAGAGTCATATTATAATGAAACGGTTCACGTATTCATAGCAAAATGATGATATTGTGCTATGTTGCTGATAAATGAAAAGGAGCAAGTAAGATTCGATGACTATAAGGAAACGCGGCCTCTCTACAAGAAGTGTTCAAGGAAACGAGAGAGCCAAAGCCGGACCCGCCGTAGAACCAATAGTTCAGACTTCTACATTCATCTTTGAAAATCAGCAAGAGATGCTTGATGCTGTACAAGGCAAATCAGAGAAGCATGTATACACAAGATGGAGTAATCCAACAACTAGGAACGCAGAACAGAAGATAAGTGCACTTGAAAGTACAGATGACACTCTTCTTCTTGCTTCAGGGATGGCCGCTATCTCATCGACCGTGTTCGGCTTCTTAAAGAAAGGGAGTAGGATTCTTGCATGTGATTCCATCTATGGTGGTACTCTGCATCTTTTCAAGGACCTTCTACCAAATCAAGGGATAGAGGTGGATTTTCATCCGCTAGAAGGATTTGCTGATGCCGTTGAGGATTCGTATGGTGCATATGATATGTGTTACTTTGAAACACCTACCAATCCTGTGCTAGGAATTGTCGATATAAGGAAAGTAGCACACGCAGCGAGCTCCGTATCAACATTGTCAGTTATCGATAACACCTTCGCAACACCAATTAATCAGAGACCACACGAACTTGGTGTAGATGTAGTCATCCATAGTGCAACCAAGTATCTTGGAGGCCATAGTGACATTATTGCTGGAAGTGTTTCTGGGTCAACAGAACACATAACCAAGGTTAGAACAGCGGCAAAACTCCTTGGAGGGACAATTGATCCCTTTGCAGCATTCCTTCTGGAACGAGGTATCAAGACACTAGCCGCTAGAATGGTTTGGCACAATTTCAACGCTCTATTCTTGGCTGATAAGCTTTCAATGGATTCACGTATATCAAAGATCCATTACCCTGGATTACCGAATCATCCGAATCATTCAGTAGCAAGACGTCAAATGTCAGGATATGGTGGAATGATAGCAATCGATCTGGACGCAAACTTAGAAGCCACAAGGACGTTTGTTGATTCTCTGGAGCTCTTTCTAAATGCCGTTTCCTTAGGTGGTGTCGAAAGCCTTGCGAGCATTCCTGCATTGACAACTCATTATGGATTCTCTCGAGAAGACCTAGCAAAGACGAACATATGCGATTCAACTGTCCGACTATCGGTTGGTATCGAGGACCCAGAAGATTTGCTCATGGACATCAAGCAAGCTTTGACTCAAGCAATCGGCTAGGAAACAGATCTGCCTCTAATCCGGAAATAGTAAACTAATGCCAGAATGGTTGGTATCGTAGCAGTCAATATTATTCCAACAAGTAGAATATCAACCTGATTTGTATTCACAGTAAATTCCAGTATTGAAGGAATTATCCAATCCTCCATAGCCGTATTTGACCATCCCGATGTTGCTGTAAATACGGTTACAAGATCATACTCAGGGGCTACGAAAATATATTGACCCGCATACCCCATTGCTTGATAGACACCTATTGAATCATGAGTCCATATCTGATAGCCATACCCTAGGCCGTAGAATGCAATAGTATGTGTCATTGTTGCTTCCCTGACGTATCCAGAAGATATGATTTGATTTGTTCCCCAGGTGCCATTATGGAGCAAAAGTAAGCCTAGTTTTGCCATATCTCTCGGACGAAGAGTAAGTGTGTTTCCCCCAATTGTAATACCTTGGCTATTCTCTCTCCAATGATATTCCGATATTCCTAATGGCTCAAAAAGGTGGATCCCAGCAAATTCATCAGCTGTCATTCCTGTTGCATTTTGAATTATAGCTGAAAGGAGAAGTGACGCACCAGAATTATAGTTGAAGACGGTTCCGGGAGCATAAGACATGGGTCTGTCGAGGACAAATTGAACCCAATCAGCAGATCTCAACATTTGATTATACTCGCTCATACCAGCATCGGAATTATCATCCCAGTCGAAACCTGCTCTCATTGTAAGCAAGTCTTCCAAGGTGATTGCTTGCTTCCAGTCATCCATGTTCTGAATGTCACGGTCCGCAAAGTAGGGGAGAATTGGAACACTGGTATTGGAAATGTATCCCTGATCTATTGCGATTCCTACTAGCATTGAGGTCACGGTCTTTGTACAAGAGAAGATATTCATTGATGTGTTTTCGTCAAAGAAATCATAATACTGCTCGAGAACAATTCTGCCATGGCGAACGATGACTATTGAGTTAATCGAGAGCATATTCTCATTAATATATTCAAGCATGTCTTGCAGGTGCTCAGATGACATATTCTCAGCTTCAGGTGAAGAAATGGTCCATTCGTCCAGAGGGAATTCCGATTCTGTTGCCGCGAATCTGATATTTGTTGAGGTTGCTTCAGAGATCATCAGCACTCCGAATAGAAATATTATGATGATGATTTTGAAGACTCTCATATGACCTCACCTTTTATTGATACTAGTACTGAGAATCCGAATCAAATTAAAAGGAAAAAGATTGAAGCAATGTTCTTGTAGTTAATTCATTGTGCTATGCTCTCTATCATTTCAATCAGTTTCGTCTCTGCATCTAGGGTATAAGGTCCTGAGGTGCGGAATAAAATCGTGCCATCCTTTTGCACAACGAAAATGTAGATGAGGTCTTCTTTTTCTATCTCTAGCGCACGTTTGAAAGGTTCTTTATCTATGTACAGTGTAATAGTTCTCCGTCGGGTATCTTTTGACGGAATCCCTGCTTTCATTCCCCCATCTATGAATTTTCTCGCGATGAAATTAAGTCTTCTAATTGTAGGAAGTTCATAATATTCAATGGATCGATGCGTATTGACTAGGTTTTCAAGTGTTGGCACCCAGCTATCAACCCAAGCTTGCTGCCATTGCTGAAATGCGACCACTAGAATGTTGATCTCACCATCCAAATCATGTGGGATGAGTTTCTGCTCCCCCAAAAGATTGCTACCGACGACTTGAGGGAATAGTTGATTCAAGAATGATTTCCTCCTTTTGTTCCACATTCGATCTCATCGAAGATTCTAAGATAGGACCACGAATCAATGCCGAGTACCTCTTCTGTCTTGGTCCATATCTCTCTTTGCAAATTCTCATCATTACTAGCTTTGGATGATTTCTTCTCTTTCGAGTCAGCATAGTACTTTCCACTAATTCCTCTAACTTGAGGAGAGCTAGCTAAGAAAATAGAGGTTTCAGCTCCTCTTGCAGGGGACATTGCAAGAGAACTTGCCAGCTTCATGATGGCTTTTCTTCCTCTTGTTGCATTCGTCTTACCAAATTGCGTATTCACAAAGCCGGGGTGCAGTACATTTATTGTGATGGATGTATTCTCCAGTCTTCTTGCCATTTCATATGTGAACATCACATTGAGAAGTTTCGCGGCCCCATAGGAACGAAATGACCCATATCTTTCATTCTGAAAGTCTTCCAAATTGATCTTTCCCATTTGATGAGCAGAAGAGCTTACATTCACGATTCTGGGAGAATCACTGCACTTCAGTAAAGTGAGAAGCTCGTGTGTAAGCAGAAATGGAGCAAGGTGGTTGACTGCTAACGTGACTTCATTGCCTTCCTCTGTAACCATTCGATGCTGATTCACACCGCCTGCATTATTGACAAGAACGTCAATTTTTTCATAGCGGCTTTTGACTTCAGATGCTAGGTGTTTCACTTCCTGCATCAATGAAAGGTCCGCTATCAGTAGGTCTACTTTCTGATTACCTGTGGCTTCAATTATCTCCTTTCTAGCGACCTCCCCTTTCTCAGTGGATCTTGAAACCATTACAACGTGAGCATTCATCATTGCCAATGCTTTGGCAGTTTCCTTTCCAATTCCAGAATTACTTCCAGTAATAACACATACTTTCCCTGACATATCTTCCATTTCATTCATCTCAAAAGTAGTATTAACTATAGTAAATTTATCCCTTATAAGTTCTTTGAACCAGTTTCCTGCCTTACATTCCCATTTATTATTCATAGATTCGTTTTGATGAATAGAGATATCAGGAGAATAGCAAGAGACCTAGATGGAAGTGATTGGCAATTGGAGCTACCTTTAGTCGTAGTGCATGGCGGAGCTGGTGACTGGAAAGACGAAAAGATACCAATTGGAGTTGAGCATGTTGAAGTTGCTGCAAAGATTGGATTCCAAGTTCTTCTAGATGGAGGGAGTGTTCTAGACGCAGCAGAGCAATGTACGTTATACATGGAAAGTTGTGGTATGCTGAATGCTGGGAGAGGTGCAACAAGGAATGCTCTTGATCAACAAGAGCTTGATGCCATGATAATTGATGGTGAGAATCTAAGATTTGGTTCTGTAGCATCTATTAGAGGTATTGAGAATCCAATCTCCTTGGCGCGATATATAATGGAGAAGACCGAGTATGTGTTCTTTGCAGGAGACGGGGCACTTGCACAATACAAGAATATGATTCAGGAAGGATATAGACAAGAGGTTACTCAGGGTGTCATAGAAAAACCTCTTCTTCCAGATACGATGGATACTGTTGGATGCATCATCGTTGATAGTAAGGGAAGAACAGCAGCTACCTCTTCAACAGGCGGACTAAAGAATAAGCCATTAGGAAGAGTTGGAGACTCTCCCGTCTTTGGATCTGGAGCATTCGCTAATGACGTGGGTGTAGCTTCAGCAACTGGTTTCGGAGAGCACATCATGAGAGTGACCTTATGTCGAGATGTCGTGTCACATATTGAACATGGTATGGATGTGCAATTGGCAGCCGATAAAGGGATTTCATTCTTTTCAGAAAAGACTAAGAGTGAAGCAGGAATCATTGCAGCAGATGTCAAAGGCAATTGGGGCAAGTCTACAAACGCAAAGGCAATGCCCGTTGCCATTATCCGACAGCAAATTGGAAATCTTGAGTCCTATACGAAATAGATGTGTGGTTTCATGAGTGAACAACTAGATTCGAACCGTTCTTGGTCTTTGGCATACTCATTCAGTTCACTTAGACGTCAACCACTAAAGAATATCGGAATCGTGATTTTTCTAGCCTTCAACATTGCTATTCCCACTACAGTCTTTGCATGGACTGATACGTCAATCTATCTTGCAGTTGAAGATCACTTTTCTGCGAATGCGTATCAGATGCTAGCTAAAACAAATCTAAGGTCAGATTATACAATTCTTCAGTCTTTAGAGGAGCGAAGTGACCTGTACGATACAATCGAGGCTATTGATTATTTTCCAAGTACTGTAGGAATTCTAACTAATAGCAATACTCTCTTGTGGAGCACCTATTTTCAAAATTCTCCAATGCCTGCTTCCGGGATAAACGACTTCAGACTCATACCGGTGACCAATGAGATAATTGATCGGATAATGGGAGAATTCGTATGGAATGGCGAATCAAGATTAGAAAGTGGGCAGATTCTCATTTCTGAAAGATTAGTATATCATGTATGGCGGACACACGAGATTCTATTGGAACCGGGAATGAAACTTGACTTTGACATCCTTCCTGATATGCCAACTACACGGAATGGTAATCCCATACTCGCATATCGCTGGAATGTTGACATAATAAGCAAGGCAAATTACACCATCGCCGGAATCTATAAACTGAAGACACTCTCGACTCTGCTTGCTCAAGCATTTCCATCTATCCTTCGCCCTGATCCTTGGCCTGAACACATCAATGATATGGAATCTGTCCTCGGACTGGAAGACTCAGTGATGATACTGCAAGATGAAATAGACCCTCAAGATATGGATGTGATGTCGAGGGAGGGATACTTCGAGCCTGTTACTCTTTTCAGAGGCGATATCTCTAGACTGGTAGATCTAGGCCCCAAGAATATTGAGGATAATCTACTTGAGGTCAAAGTCCAGATTGAGGACGCAGTACCAAGAGTTTTCCTTATAGGAGCATCGACTCTTTCAGAGATTGCAGTGATGGTAGAAGCCTTCGAGCAAGGGCAAATACTTACTCTAGTGGCATTACCGATCATGTTCCTGAGTATCTTTGTGACCATTTATACTACCGAATCTTCATTGAGCCATAGAAAGCTGGAAATTACTGTACTTCGAGCAAAAGGTGCTTCATACAACCAAGTGATTACGAGTATAATGTGGGAATCAATGCTTCTTTCATTATCAGGCCTTGTACTAGGTTTTATCTTTACAGCATTAATGGCTCCAGTTATTGGCTCATCAACTGGCCTGTTCTCCATCAATATTATCGAGTTCTTTCGATTCTTTCATTCGCTAAGAATTCCCTATCTCTCATTCGCGATTGCAGTCATTTTGAGTCTGTTCCTACCTGGACTATACCTATACCAGATTGAGAGAAGAATCAACGTCTTCGAGATTGGGAATCCAGACAAAAACGATGACGAAGAGCGAATAAAGGAGTCATATCTTCCGCATTATATAATCATCCTATTGGGAATCATCATCTTCACGCTTATAGCTCCATGGGTACTTCATCTTCTCGATGTTTCTTCAGCAATCGGATTACTCCTTGTAACTGCGAGTCTAATACTTGGATCATTTTTTGGATCAAGAGTGATCCAGTTAGGCATCTCAAAGGTATATGCAAAGATTGGATTCAAACTAGGAGAGAGGGCATTATATGTTCATCAAAGTCTTAGGCGACGAAGAGGAAAATTCATTCCATTAATGATCATTCTGACTCTATCGCTCACAAGTTCTACTATGATGCTTATAGAAAGTTCAAGTTTCGCTGAAACAATCCATAATGATATTGTGTATTCCTTTGGAGGAGACCTTCGTGCTGAAGCATATGTTCCATATCCATTCTCAATTATTGATAACTTGGAAGAGAAAGATAATATCAATCTTGTAACACCAGTCACTAAGCATTTGGTCACCTATGAAGGCAATCGATTGTTCATGATCGGCGTCGATGCAGAAAAATATCTACAGATCGGAACCTTCACTGCGGATACATTTCCAGAAAGTTCAGCTACAGAGATTCTAGATGCTCTTGAAGATACTCCATACGGAGTTATACTGCCAAAATACTACGCGGATCTCCTAAGCAAAGATGTAGGTGATTCCATTCTAGTGAGAGTGACGAACGTTTTTCCGATTCTACTCACTATTGTTGGCGTAATGGAAAGCGCACCTGGTTTTGGTGATGCCTGCCTGCATGATTCATATCAAGATACTATAGTATCGAATTTGGGTTTCCAAATACCGCAAGATGGATTCCTACTAGTGAACTATGAGATGGTTTCATCCTTTCTTTCAACGTATGAAACTGACCTATTTCTAATGGATGTCGATATTGATGATGGATTTGTAGATCTATACGATGAGATTCTCAGTGAGTACAGGTTTGACCTTTTAACTCCTCACTGGAATCTTCTTCCTGACCGGGAGCGATTAATAGTGGCTGATGACTCCGTCTTTTATTCGCGACAGCCACCAATCTACTTCGAGATAGAGCGTTTCACTGGAGGGCTCCAAGGGATTGCTCTTGTCTGTACTCTGGCATGTCTGGTAATGGCGATATCCTCAATTGGACTGTTTTTTGGGGCCGCCATAAACGATAGAAGATCAGAATATGCAATACTTAGAGCTGTAGGCGCAAAGCAAGAGGATGTCTATGCAATAGTTGTCAATGAGTTCGCTGGTCTAGTGATAACAACACTTTTTGTTAGTATTGGTCTGGGTGTAATCTTTGGCTATGCAGCCACATATCTGATTCTCAGTCTTTCTCCATTCACTCCCATCTTGAGTGAAACAATTTCATTACCATTGTATGGATCATTGCTCGTATTCGGAACAGAGTTTGTTTCTTTACTTCTGGCTTGTTATTTCCCAGCACGAAAAGCAGCGAGCATGAACATACTAGAAGACCTACGAAATCTTTAGAATGAATAGAAGTTCTTAAGGTACCTTACATATCCGAGTATGTCAATACTGTTATGAGGAAGATTTGAGGGGTTATATATTATGAGGGATTTTAAACCCAAGATTGATATCAAGAAGATTGGAAGCAAGAATGAAGCAAAGCAAGCTATAGAAACGCTCAGCAAAGCTCTAAGGTTTCACAATTACAGGTATTATATTCTGGACGATCCTGTAATATCAGATGCTGAGTATGATTTGCTACTTCTTGATTTAGTCACATTAGAAGAGAGGTTTCCCGAGCTGCTATCTGCGAGCTCTCCTACTCAGCGAGTTGGCAGTGAACCTGTTTCTGCTTTGGTCAAAGTCAAGCACCCCATACCAATGGGTTCATTGAAAACCATCTATAATGAGTCAGATATAGAATCATTCGATAAATCATGTCGAGAAGGACTGAAGCAAAAAGTAGTGGAATACACTGCTGAGCCAAAGTTTGACGGTCTCGCTGTAGAGCTAATATACGATAAAGGTGAGCTTGTATTGGCATCGACTCGTGGTGATGGCATTACTGGTGAAGATATCACCTCGAATATTCGGACACTAGGTGATATCCCACTAATCCTTGATGATTTCGAGGGAAAGCAACCACCAAGGAAACTTGTTCTTCGTGGCGAGGTGTATATGGAGCTGCAGAAGTTCAATGAGCTGAATAGACAACGCTCTGAAGAAGAAGAGTCACTGTTTGCCAATCCCCGAAATGCTGCAGCGGGGTCTCTTAGGCAGTTGGATCCCACCGTTACAGCCTCTCGGCCTCTACGTATATTTCTTTATGGAATAGCTGAGGTTGAGGGATATTCCTTCAAGACTCAATACGAGGTCCTCGAAACGATTCAACATTGGGGACTGCGAGTAAATCTAAAGAACACCAAGATTTGTAGAGGCATAGACGAACTACTTGAGTACCATCGACAAATGGATGATAAAAGAGATACACTTGAGTATGAGATCGATGGTGTGGTATTCAAGGTAAACTCTCTCAAGGGACAAGAGATACTTGGATCGAGAACTCGAGATCCAAGGTGGGCCGCGGCGTACAAGTTCAAACCGCGTCAAGCTACAACCAAGCTTTTAGATATTACAGTTCAAGTAGGACGCACAGGTAGATTGACACCTGTCGCAGAATTAGAGCCAGTGAATATTGGAGGTGTGACAGTTGCCAGAGCCTCACTTCATAACCAGAGTGAGATCGAGCGAAAAGATATCAGAAAGGGTGACACGGTTATAGTTGAACGTGCAGGAGATGTTATTCCGCAGGTTCTGAAATCCATTGAGGCTCTTAGGATAGGATCTGAGAAAAAATTCAAGATGCCTAGTAAGTGTCCTGTTTGCAAATCAGAGGTCATTATGAGTGATGATAAGAAGTCAGCACAATGTCCAAACATATCCTGCCCTGCTCAACTCAGGAGAGGAATCGAGCACTTTGTTTCTCGCGATGGATTGAATATCGAAGGGCTTGGAAAGAAACGTGTCCAACAACTCATGGATGAAGGCTTGCTAACAAGCATTCAATCACTATTTGATATCGAGGTAGCTGACCTATTGAAAATCGAACGATTTGGCGAAACCTCTGCGGAGAAGCTTGTTTCTCAGATTCAATCTAGTAAATCACAACCATTGGATAGAGTAATCTTCGCACTTGGAATACCGACTGTTGGCCTTTCAACTGCCCGACTTCTAGCCAGAGAATTTTTGACTCTGGACAATCTTATGAAGGCATCACAGAAGCAGCTCGAGCAGATCGAATCAGTTGGTCCAGAAGTAGCCAAGAACATTAACTCCTACTTCTCGAATCCTTCTATTATAAAGATGATTCAAGATCTGAAGAAACGAGGCTTGAACATGAAGAGTGATGTGGAGGCCTTATCAGATGCTCTCTCAGGCATGACATTCGTATTCACTGGAACACTTGAGCGGATGAGTAGGAGCGAAGCCCAGAAGATGGTTGAAGACTTAGGTGGAAAGACGGCCTCAAGTGTCAGCGCAAAGACAACCTATGTAGTGGCAGGTCCTGGAGCTGGATCTAAGCTCGACCAAGCCAATAAGCTTGGAGTTAAAGTACTATCTGAATCTGAGTTCGAATCACTCATTGAATCTCATAAGGATTAGGAGAGACCTCTCCAGATTCTATGAATCCAAGAGGTCATCCAACAGATCTGTATGCTTCCTATGCGGTGCTTGTCTTCGGATGCGTCGTATGGAAAAGATCACACCTACCATCACGATACCGGAAATTGTGATTGCGAAGACAGTCATCCAGTCCTCAAATAGAGCAACTTGATAGACCTGTCCTGCGACAGCGAACAAGGATAGGTGTTCTACCTGTATCCAAATATGACCTGCATAGACTTCTCCATAGACCTCCACATCTGTAGTATTGACGCCCCAATCAATGACCCAGTCCAGCTCATCAGAGACCTTCAGCCATTCATCTGTTATTGGGTTGAAATAATAAAGGACAAGGGTGGTTTCGTTCAAATCGTTAATAGAATCAATTACTCCATCCTTATTCAGATCTAGATCTAGATGTCTGTAGTATATCCAGATAGTCGCATACTCCAATATGTAGTCACTTTCGGACAGCTCCACCTCTAGGTATCTCCCCATAGCATGGTCACCTTCCTCTAATCCAGTCGTAGCATCCAATGTGTGAGGAGTTGTCGTCGCGTTATATCTCGTGACCTGTAAGGTCGGTGCAGTTGGTGTGTTCATGTAGATCTGTACGAAGGAATCAGTGACTCTGAACGGATCTATACCGAAGGCTTCGAACTGATATACGACCTCCGTCGTGTATATGACTGGAGGAGTGTCAAAGGTCATTGTATAGGAGTCAGGAAGTATGGTGACGTCTCTGCCTTTCAGAATTTGCAGAATCAAGTAGATGTCTTCCAGAAGCACTTTGGACATCATAATCACTGTTTGGTTTTCGGTCCATATACCATAGCGTATGGCAATCTCTCGGGCATCCTCTTCCATCATATCATCGAGGACACTACCACTCTCCTCTAGGAGCTCGTAGATGAGTCCAGAAGCTGTAGTGCTAGCGGGATCCGGTTGTCCGATGAGAAGTACATATGGTGCGTCTTGATAGTCAGATAGCAGTTCTGTCACCGGTACAACAACGACATTGGCATAGTCTGTCAGGTTACCAATAAAGTCCGCACTTGCTATAGCCACTGTTGGGTCATACGCGATTACTATTGGCCCCTCAAACACTTCATAGGTATCAGGATCAAGGTTGTCTGGGACTCCATCTCCGTCAGTATCAGTTAGGAAAGGATTAGAGCCCATTTCGAGCTCTACAAGATCCAGCACTCCGTCTCCATCAGTATCGTTGCTTAGTGGATTGAGATATAATGCAAACTCAACAGAATCTGAGATACCATCGCTGTCTGTATCGTAGCTCAGGAAGTCAGTGCCATAGAGCCTTTCATCACCGTCAGGGATCGAGTCTCCATCGTGGTCTGGATTCGTCGCATTGGAGCCAGCGTCATACTCTGCCCCATCTAGCATGAAGTCTCCATCCGAATCAATGACAAGCAGACTTGAGTTTCCTGCATACTCCTCCGCATCAGTTGCACCATCTCCGTCGGAGTCAGCAGAGTTCGGATTAGAGTCAAGTACGAACTCCAAAGCATCTCCCAAAGTGTCTGAATCTGAGTCTGGATTGGAAGGTGAACTTCCGAACGTCAACTCAAGCCCATCACCCAACATATCATCATCAGAGTCCCAATCTGTCAAGGAGGGACCTGTACCTGCCAAAACAATTGCATACGGTGGCATTGGTTGTATACTGGTTGCTACAAGAGGTCCTTGCTGTGAGGGTGGATGATATGGGATGTTTGGATATGTATCAAGCCACCACTCCTCATGATCTGACACGCCATCCCTATCTGTATCCATAGACTGAGGATTCGAGCCAAGAGTGAACTCCAAGTAATCTGTGAGTCCATCTTGATCTGTATCATTCATCAGAGGACTACTGGTAACTCTGAACGTTTCTTCACCAGTCGGATAATTGACAGTGATATCCCAACCAACGATTTCCTGTGTATTGGTCAGCGAGTCGTTGTCCCAGTCAGAATCTGAGCCAGGAACAATATCACTCGCAAGAGTAATGGTCTGAGAGAACTTCATAAGGCAGGCAGTGGTCATCCCAGAACCGGTGTAGTTGCTTACATAGATGCTTTTGTCTGAGGCTACGGATAGATGTTCAAAGTTATTCCCACTGAACTTGAAGCCGGTATCTTCCTCACCTAACGGACTGAATTTCTGAATGCTATACTGCGACTCATTGTACGCCAATAAATAGACATAACCATCATCATCTACATCAACATCTATTACAGATTCATACCCCGAGGATATTGTTCCAAGATAGGCACCATCTGAGAGACGAAGCCTAACAAGGCGGTCGGGTTTGCTATAAAAGTACTGAGCATCACACACATAGATGAATCCATATTTAGTATCTATCGCCATCGAAACCGGACGATCAAAGTCGTCCTCTGTCGGACCGCCATTAGCCCATTCTGCAAGCATGGTTCCATCAGGACTTCTTTTTTCAAACAAGTAGTCACCCCCAGTATCCATTACCACTATATTCCCGATTTGATCGCAATCAAAATCTCTTATTGCATTGTTTGTGATTGGAGTCCATGAATCTGGATCCAGTTCAGTTCCATTCAAATCGAATCTATGGAGATTAATAGAGAAATATGCATAGATCCATTCATTGTAGTTATCGACTTCGATTCTATAGGGATTCGAAAATGAAGACGAGTTAGAGAACAATGAGCTTGAAGGAAGAGCAGCTGGATCTAAGGATGAATCAAACTTGAATATTGTATTGTTTGCACTTGCATAAACATCTCCGTATTTATCCACAGCAATATCTTGGTATGAAACGTATCCCTCTCCATAGAAAGTTTCGTAGATCTTTCCTTCGAGAACAGCCTGTGACACACACTTGTCAAACGAAAGGTCCGGTGCACAATCTCCATTTGTGTCATTTGACCTTGGATTTGTATTGAATCTGTATTCATCGTAATCATTTGTTCCATCGTGATCTGTATCATTATCAGCAGGATCCGAAGTCACAGGAATCTCGAATGGAAGGGATAGATTACCCATGTAGTTGAACGAGATAAGCCATCCTGAAATCTCTTGGAAATCAGTCAAGCCATCCTGATCAGTATCAACGTCTGTAGCATTTGTTTCGTATACGTGTTCATACCAATCTGATAGAGTGTCCGAGTCTGAGTCAGTCAGAAGTGGATCTAACCCTTGGGTTATCTCATACTTATCGTTTAATCCATCTCCATCCGAGTCATAATCATATGGGGATGTCCCATATGTTGCTTCATCGACATCATTTATTCCGTCACCATCATAGTCATTGAGAGTAATTGCGGACCAATCAAGGAAATTCTCTAGATTGTTCGGGAACACGTCATAGTATAACTTGGTGACTTCAACTTCATCAGTCCAATTTAACTCTCCCCAGTCGCGCTTCAATACGGGTTCCGCTGACCAAAACTTCCAAACTGGGTGGTGATACCATAGATTGGAAACCTTGTATACTGAGTAAACATTTAGAGCAACAGCGAAATTGGGTGATGCTACATTCGCGATGAATTCTACAGCCCAAGGATACTCTCGGGCAAATACATGGTGGTCCCAGCCCCAGTACATACCATCTTGGTATTCGGTAGTTTGGAAGGTTCGAGATGTTTCGTCTATACTTCCACCGATGTATCTTATTGGATCGATATCCAATGTTCCATCGCACCCAATCAATTTGATATAGGGCACATTGAAGTTTAAATGTGGTCGATTATCAGGATATTGACCAGGATTTGTGACCAACTGCAAGGCAGCATTCAAACTTGTTCCATAATATTCTGCAAAGTAGTTTCTGAATAATTGGGCTCCTTTGATTACAACATCCAACTCGCTCCATACTGTACCATTCAGAGTAATTCCGTCACCGACATCCAACCCGTTACTTCCAACGTCTTCAAATGTAACGGTTGGGGTAGCATCCATATTTGTATTCGGAATAACATAGGAATACGAGGTTACCCTACCAAAGAATGCTTCCACAAGCACTTCAACCATTTTGGAGGAATAGTTACCAACAGAGTCAGCTATTGCCAATCCTATTGCCATCAACCATCCTACCACTGGTATCTGGACCAGAAGATATATTGTGAGTGACAATGCAAGAGCCATAATCACTGCAAAAACACCATACAGTGCACCGATAGTTCGTCCTACGTCACCTCCTATCTGATCCGCAATCTTCCATCCAGCAATAATGCCCATTGCCACATCTACTAGGACCCCAACAACTGTCAGGAATTCGTCAAACAATTTGAAGTACTTGGCAAATTTCACACTCTTGACCGCGGTAATATCATCTCCATATTTTAGCCATGAAACAAACTTTGAGCTTTTTCCAAGAGTGTCGTGAATCTCTGCAACAGTTTTGATATCAGTGCCTATCTTCATCGTGTTGACAACGGTGAGAATACCTTCTCTTCCAAGTGTTAGAAACCATTCCATGCTCTTCCAATTCTTGAAGGCAGACAAGACTTGTCCTGCAAAACCGATACTCTCCAATCCAATCATTGCTATGGTCGCTGCTTTGTTTACATCAGCTAGATTAACTGAATCGAACTTTTCTCCAATGCCCCCTATACTTGTAATTTGACTCACGCCTCTATGCCAGCCTATGATTGCAGCTAGCATGTTGTATGTTGCGTTGTCTTCCATTTGCCAGGACAATACCTCAGCACAAGCATCCACGAGACTCAAACCTACAAAGGAGGTCGAGTTGAACCAATTCAATTTCAATGTCTTAGTTATAATTTCGGGAGAGATTGTAATATCAGCTACACAAGTTCCTTGAAGAATATATGAATCAGTTATCATATCAGAAAGGTCAATGCTCTTACTTGTGTCCTCCATCGCAATAATAATCGGAACATGTGTTTTCTCTGGTGCTCCTTCTAGAAACAGAGGGATGATTTCATCATTAGCAATTAGCAAAGAATCATACTTGTCGCGAGTCGTTTGAATATAGTATGATACGTTTGTGTTCTGTGATTCAATTAATCCTGCCATATCCGAAAGTGTTGTTGTCACGTTATTGACAAAGAGATGGTCCATAACCCATTGTGCTGCAATTGTCTGATTCTTATCAGTCACATTTCCGAATATTCCAATTTCTGAACTAATAGAGGTTTCAAGAGCTAGTCCTGACAACATGAAGGGCTCATTGTATCTCACAAGGTTGGTAGATTCAGGAATAGGACCTCTATCTACAAGTTCATAGTCAAACTGAGCAATTGCACGGGCTAGAATCAGACCATTTGATAGAGCATCAGCGTCGTTGCCATTGTAAATCCTGAAACGATCGCCTAGTTGGAATATCTCTTTCTCTCCCACCTCAGTTGCATTGAAGATGAGATAACCATCAGGGTTAACAGTTAGATATGGACCGTTCAGAAGACGGATTGAATACCGTTTTCCACCAAGTGATTGGCACTGTAACGGACTTGCATCCTCCTCTTCGGTTGTATTGCATGTTGCATACCCATCTGCACCTACTGATACATAGTTTCCTTCAATCATCAAAGAATTCACTGGGACATCTGAGGCACCATTGACTTGCCATTGAAGTCGTGCTTGAAGATTTATATCAAGGGGCTCCGAATCCATATAGAGAACTCTTCCATTGAAAGCAACAATATTTCCAAACTCATATACTGGCGTCAGTGGCATTAGGTATCCGGTTTCTGTTTCCTTTAAACCGAATTCATTCAATAGACTACTATTTGGTAGTTCATTTGTAAAAATATTCAGTAACGGTTGTATGGTGATATCTTCTTTGGACCCGTCAAGGTCTTGCATCAGACCTTCTTCATCATCATCAGGCCAATCCCAGGACTGGTATACTAATTTCATATGTTCCGGATTCTCTGGGATGATCTGAAAAGTAACGAATGTTGGTTTTCCATCGGTATGAATTGCGATATCGAAGTAGTCTTGAACTTCAGATTTCGAGAATGGTGATAAATCTGGGTAATCATTAACACCGTCGCCATCATTGTCAAAGTCCCATGCATTGGGAATACCATCCTCATCAAGGTCCAAATCAACACTGACTTCGTCAAAATCGAGAAGTTCATCATCATTGGAATCAGGTTGCAATGGATCTGTTCCATAGAGCATGATCTCATCATAGTCTGATAGCAGATCGAAATCTGTGTCGTTGCCATCCACGTTCGTGCCTATAACTCGTTCAACTGGATCATAGAGACCATCTGCATCCATATCTGTTTGGTTCGCGACTGGTGTCACTGACTGCAATTCCACTACCAAATCTTTTAGATCTGTTGGGGTTCTGGGCGGGGGAGTATCAGCTAGAACCGCCTGAATTGCACGATCGACCTTCGTCGCTTCTGTTCTCTCAATGCTTGCTCTGGCCGCATCACTACAATTTGAGATTACATAGAGGTCTGAGCATATGAATAGAAATACAAAGCACAGAGAGATAAGTATAGCACCTTCCTTCCTCATGTTCACAACAACCTATCCGCATAGATACAACACAAAGAGAAGTTGATGAAACCCAAGATACACTGTAGGTAAGTTAACAATGTGAAGTAAATATCTCCCAGAGTATCCGATTACTTGTAGATAAGTATGATATATTTATTGCATATGCAAAAAATAATAGAAGAAAAGAGAGAGGAAGGAGAGATACTTCTCCTTCACTTCACATTCTACTTTCGCAACTTTAGGACTATGATAACAATCACTGCAAGGGATATGCTGATGACTATCAGTACTGGAAGGATATCTATGCCATCGAGAGGAGGTTGGTTCTCAGTCGGAGTCGTATCTGTTCCTGATGTTGTCTGTACATCAAAGATGTTGTGACACACGAACACATCACGCCCTCCAGCATAATCTTCTTGATATGCACCATCAGTCGTTGGAAAGTTTGCTGATGAAGCCCTGCCTGATATTACAATAGATCCATCAGTATCAATCGCTATTCCTTCTCCAATATCCTCATTGGAACCACCAACTAATCCAGACCGAAGAATCTCAGAACCATCTTCGGAAATTTCCGTTGCATAGGCATCATAGTCGCCAGCACGTGTGAGTTGGCGTGCATTCATGGTTGGGAAATCATCACTATTGGTTCGTCCAACCATCACAATGGTGTCATCTGGGGTGGCTCGTACATCCCAAGTTCGATCAGTACGATTTCCACCTAAATAACTAAGAAACACGACTTCACCATTCGGAGCAAACTTGGCAACATAGCTATCATATAATCCTCCTGCGTATTCATCTTGAAACGCATTTACAACTGAAATATCATCTGACTTAGTAGGTCCCGCGAGTAGGTAATTACCATTGGAATCAACATCTACTAAGCCCATGTCCTCATCGGAACCTCCTACATATGTCAAGTAGAGGAGAGTACTTCCATTGTATGCGAGAACAGCGAGATAGCTATCTACAGAACCACCATACTCTGATTGAAACGCATTACTCGTCGTGGGAAGATCTGATGATTCTGTGATTCCAGATAGCACATAGTTGTATTCGGCATCCACAGTCATAGCCCACCCACGATCAGGACTAGACCCTCCCAGATATGAGAACATCTCTATGTCGCGGCCATCTGAACTAAGTCGCCCAGCAAAGATGTCTGCATTGGAAATGGTTTCCTTGTAAGCACCAGTTGTAGCCAATCCGCCGGAAGTCGTCCAACCACCAAACAAATAGTTCCCTTCCGCATCCTGCTCTATACCGTAAATCCAATCCTCTCCAGTTCCTCCGATGAAGGAGCTGTATAGTAGTGTTCCATTAGGTGCAAGCTTAGTGATGAATCCATCAAAAGACCCAGCTATTGTAGACTGATAGGCATCCTCTGAAATGTGAAAGTTTGGACTACCAGTTGTGCCTGATAGCAGAATATTGTTCGCGGCATCACAATTAACACTGGTTACATGTTCATATCCACTACCACCAAGATAGGTTGCCCATAAGAGATCTCCCGATTCAGAGAATTTCGCGACGAATGCATCCCAATCACCTCCACCAAAGATTTCTTGCAGAGCACCATCTGTTGCAGGGAAATCGGAGCTTTGTGTTTGACCAATTAGTATCACACTACCACTGTTATCGAATGTGATCTTCGTGGCATCTTCTTGGGCATCTCCTCCAATTAGAGTACAATAATCTGAATCTGCCGCAGGAAGGAATGTTGCATTATGCGATATCCCCAAGGAGAATACCTGTGCAACAGGATAGGATCCAAGGACTAGTAGGAAAACCAGAAATCCAGTAGTTGCTAGAATTTTCTTATGATTCATCTCAATCTCCAACTTCGATAATGAAGCAAGAGTTTTGTGAATCTTTGATTAAAAAGACTCAATATCTACGCAGTCAGTTGCATACAATACTACACTATGGCTGGTAGGAAGACTACTACTCTTGTTCCTTTGCTATAATCTCCATCAACTCGGTCATGAACCTCAATTCGTCCGTTGTAGGCATGAATGAGAGCTTTAACCACCGCCAATCCCAACCCTGTGCCATATGCCCCCTCCATGTATCTAACGAAAAGCTTCTCTTTTTGAGTTGGTGAAATTCCCTGACCGTAATCAATGAATTCCACTTGATAGTACTCCTTTCCGCCTACGACTGCTTCTGATATCTTGACTTCAACTATCTTTGAGGAATTTGAATACCTGACTGCATTTAGAATGATATTATTGAAAGCATCAACTAGGAGAATATTGGCTGATGTAAAACAGGGTTCCGAATCATATTGCATATCGAACTCGAAAGCGTTCGCTGATGGATTTCTTGAAATGATTTCTATAGATTTCCGTACACATTCAACAACATCGATTCTCTCTAGAGCTTCTTTTCGTACCTGTTCAGCCAATCCCAATCTACGCACATTCCGAATCAAGTTATCAGCTCGTTCAAGCTCAGAGGTGGCATCAATCAGGAGCTTATGAGAGGTTTCTGGAAGGTCCTTTGATTCCAAGAGACCTAGACACACAGTGATTGCTTGGTGGTAGTTCGATATGTCATGGACCAAGAGATCAGCAAAGAGAGTTGCTTGTCTTTGCGCATGCTCAGCTCTTGATAGCTCCCTAACGTAGAGAATTCCAAGGATAGTAGGTCCTCCAAGCAAACCTCCAACCAAGAACATCTCGCTTGCCCACCACCCTATCGAAAATGCAGCATAATTGCCTTTTAACATGACAGGAACAATCCATAGCAAAAGTGCTCCAATTGCAACCATATCCACACCTATTCGACCTTCCACTCGATTCACGAGGAGTATTGCGAGATAGGTATAAGCAAAGAGAACGAGTAGATTGATCGCCATTAGCATACCTCGAGCGATAGGGAACTCCGCAAGATATTGATAGTATGTCAGAATGATGTTCTCTAAGAAATTCCCAATGGTAAGGAGTATTACGGTAGTAAAGGGGCCCATAACCAACAAGAAGTCCATCGTACGCTTCTCCAATCTCTTGGGTTCTTGAAGAGTCCATCTAATCGCAAGAGGTAGTGTCAGCAACGTAAGTAGACTTCCAATCACATAGGGAACAAGGCTAATCGTACGTGTGGAGGATATCAGAATATACATCTCAATGACTGACCAAGCAGTGTAAAGGAAGATAATGGGATACCGATTCCATGCGGGTTTTTCTCTTGAATATGCAATAACAAGGAACGCAATGACGATCAGGAGTACTGAAGCTCCAAGGTGAGCCATCTGGTAGGCGATTATACTTTCAATTTGCAGTCCCGGCGAAATCACTTCAGACGCTGTAGTGATGATCACCGGTACAAAGCCAAGTAGTGCAATGGAGATGACCAATTGATAGGCACGACTCGAAATCATACCTATCTGTTTGAGAAAAGGTATAGTCACTGCTAGAAGCAGAAAGAAGAAACCTATAGCACGTAAAGGAAAGGCTAATGTCCAATAGTCCCCTTCAAGAATAAGACTAAGAACCATTGGCATCCATGATATTCCAAAAACAGTGAATCCTATGATCATCTGTGGTCTATCAAAGTCAATGAATTCATGAGGTAACTTTGTCCAGAGAAAGCCTGCGATGGGCAAGCATATTCCTGTCAAGAGGCCTAAAGCGATACCCACTATAATCATCACTTCAGAAGAAGCCTGAATTACAACGGTAAAAAAGAATAGAGCATGTAATGCGCAAGCCCCAATAATTGAAGATAGCACAAAAAAGCCAACTCTTCTGGGAGACCAATTAGCTCGTCTTACTAATACGCCCAAGAGCACAAGCACAGAAAATGTGGCCAAAAAGTACAAGTCATCCAAATGCCAAGATATCGATTTTGTATCAATCACACCCATTGGATAGAATAGTATGTAGAGGGCATCTGCTAGAAAAACCAAGGCGGTATATATCATAGCATTATGGAGAACATTGTGATACTCATCATTCATTACCTTTCTTTGCACGGCAATGCCAGCAGAACACATGATAGCAAGAAAGGAAAGTAGTATGTACATAGCAACATGTGTTTGATATGTAGACCATGATTCTAGTGAGAGTATGCACCAGATGAATGAGATGGCGATTGCTATGCATATCTGCATAATGACGTGCTTATAGTTCATCGAGCTACCTCTACTATTGGATGATGATGACTTGACGATGATGTATAAACACCGACTTACAAAACTATCTGTCATCTTGTTCAAGAAAATATCTCAACAATGACTCTCAACAATGACCAATCTCATTGATCATTGACATCTCAACAATGACCAATCTCATTGATCACGGGCAGGTTCACTACTGGGGTACTAGTATGTGGCCGCCACATCTCGTTGAAAGAACCATCTCTATCGCCAAAGAGAATGGCTATATTGCACCATCTGTGGAAGAACCACCCTATCATATGATGGCACGTTTCATTGAGGTAGACTTGATACCAGTGGCGAAGTATCACGGTCTGGGACTAACTACTTTCGAAGCCCTTGCTACCGGTTTGTTCACAGGCAAATATATGAATGACACACCGATAGGTAGTAGAAATGACACCTTTCAGAAATTTCCCGAAGAAGTCACAGAAAGATATGCTAGAATCCTTCCAGGATTGAAGGATCTTGCAGACTCAATAGGGATTGGTATGAATCACCTTGCAATAGCTTGGACTCTTAGACTACCCGAGATATCCTCATCAATAATGGGAGCAAGACTACCTGAACAAGTGCGTTCGAATGTAGAAGCCACTGATGTCATTCTCTCCAATGAAACACTAGAAAGGATAGAAGAGATTCTGGCTAACAAACCCCGTATCTTCTATAGTCAATAATCAATCGACAGATTCGATGAAGGCACTATCTACTTCCAATAGTGGTAACCTACCGTTATCCATGAGATTGCTATCATGGCAATGAAGAGGATGAATAAGAGGAGAGGAGCCTCAATTACTATCAATCCAAGCTGGATGAATAGTGCTAAGAATGGCATTACTAAAATCATGAATACGAATGCATTGCTGGCACCAAGTCTGAACAACTGGATCGTTCTTTCATCTTTTTTTTCATCAAACTTAGTCGCTTTGCTGACAAGGAGCGTAATAGCCAAAGCAAAATACGAAGCTACTAGAAGATATGCCTTGTCAGGTATGATCCACACGATAAATAATGAGAAGACTACTACAAAAGTCAAAATGCACATCCATTCCACAATTCGTTTCATATCACATCCCCCTGTATTCGAATAACTCCTCAATAGAAACTGACAGTGCTCTGGAGAGCTTGAAAGCAAGTTCTAGGGAAGGATTGTATGTACCTTTTTCGATTGCTATCATTGTTTGACGAGTCACACCAACCTTCTTTCCCAATCCTTCTTGAGTCCAGGATGAGGAATCCTTGGATTCACTCATTCGCTTCTCTCGGAATTCACGCACCCGGTTGGTTATCATCATAACACCACAATGTAAAGTATACTATACGTATAATTAACTTTACATATAATCTTTTCTAATGGTTTCATTGTCAACATGATTGATTGCACAAGTCCATGTTAATGAGATAGTAAAGAGAGTTGCAACTTGAAAGAGATGGAGCACACCCTGAGCATGATCGAATGTCCAAGTCAGACAAGTCGATTAAGGGATGTCATCCGATATATGCAATCAATGATATACAGAATCCGTCATCTTAGAGTTTTCTTTAGAATCTGGATATTCTCAACTTTGAACAGACCCAAAGATTCGCAGAAATTGAGGATCATGCATATACAAAACTTGCAGGTGCCATTCTTGAATGGATTTAGACATCTCTATGATTTGATTGGTGACTTCTTGCGGTATGGAGATTATGATTCAGCGAATAGTCTATCTCTAAGAGCCATCCCAGCCGCTCAAACCTTCAATGACCTACTCGCTGAAGCGACTGCCCAATCAATTCAAGCTAGTATCCTGTACAAGCAAGGCAACCCTTCTAAGGCAGAGAACATTGCCCTTCAAGCACTGAAGCTAATGTGCAAAGGTCGTGACTTAGTTGGAGTTGCGCGTGTGACCTTCATCTTAGCTCAAATTTCATATAGTAAAAGCGACTTCAAGAATGCTATTCGACTCTTTGAAAAGTCCATCCAATTATATGCACGCACACATGATACGAACAGTGTCCTTCAAGGCATGTCGGAATTAAGTGCAGTCTATGTAGCAATTGGACAATATCCCCGTGCACGCAAGATTCTAGATTTCTTACTAAGACAGCGAAGAAGACTTAGTGAGAAGGAGATGACCTTCATTACCTATGATTATGCAGATCTAAGCATAATGACAGGAGACCTAGAAACAGCTACAAGAATGACTCTTGAATGCAGAAGACTATCAAGAAAACTAGGTTTTCGACCAATGGAAGCAGCAGCACTTGCACTGCAAGGAAAGGTCGAGGAATTTGCTGGCACTCCGCACATTGCCATTGAATTGATGAATGAGAGCATCGCAATTCAGGACAGCATTAAGAACAAAGAAATCCTTCTAGATGTTCTTTGTCATCTTGGTCATCTGTATATCTCCATGAGTGAATTCGAGAAAGCAAAAGCTTCTCTCATACGCGCGAGGGAAGTAGCTGAGGAAGACGGTCATGAAAATCTCATAGCACAATGCGATCTTTATGATATTGAGTACAGACTTCAAAAAAGAGACCTCGATGGCCTTGACCTCCTGCTGGATACTGTTGCTGAAAAGGTATCTACACTTGATGATCCAACGATGATGAACCTCATTCAATTAAACAGAATCGAGTTCTTGGTTTTAAATGAAGAATATATAGAGGCAGAGGAGGATATTGAAACTCTCATCTCAAATGCCCGCGCAGAGAACGCGAAACTTACGGAATTGCAGGTTCTGGTTGTAAAAGCTGCTTTGGAAACAAAATTAGGCGCGTTCGATACCGCATCTATCATTCTGGATGAATGTTTAAACGAGTCATCTCAACGAGGACTTACACACTTCTTTCTAGATGCAAGTAGGCTCAAAGAGAGAGTCCTAGTCTTGAAATCGACCACGTCTATATATGATCAAGCAGACAGAATAAAGGACGAAGATGAAACGAAACAGGAACTTACTTCGGAGGAGATAGCAGCGTATATCTCTCGTGCTAAGAGTGTCATTGCGTCGCTTGAATCGTAGACACATATTCCAGCATGGCCTACCAACAAGGTAAATAGCTTGTCCCCAGAGTAATAAAATGCAGAATGCTACGAACATAATATGTGAAGACTGCAGAAATCTTTTCGTAAACCGAAGAATCCACTGAAAGTAAGAAAGGTTAACTTCCTAACCAGATAGTAACATCTATAGATGGTACTAATTAACATAGAAATATGGCATCAGCTGAATCCATCTTCAAGCGATATCTTGGAGTTGAGACTGCAGGAGGAGCTTCATGGCATCCAAGCAGTACCAAGATTGCATTCGTATATGATGCGCCAGGATTCTACCAGATATTCACAACTGAGATCGATGAAGGAAGAACTATCTGGCCGAATCGCATCACTTTTGAAAATGATCGATGTACAGAAGTGAAATACCTCTCAGATGGCTCGCTCATCTTCTCAATGGATGCTGGCGGAAATGAGAATTTTCAAATTGGACATGTGAGCAATCGTGGTGAGCTAAAGTGGATAACAACTGATCTTGATGCCAAGCACCGGATTAGTCATGTTGATGATTCAGGCTTCTACTATCTTGCGAATATAGAGGACAAAGCACGACTTGATATCTACAGGCATAGAGTCCCTATTGAAGGTAATACTCCTGAACTACTCATTAGGCCGAAGAGTGGCGTTTTCTCTTTGCAGGCAACATCAGAATCCGGTTCATTTGCTTTGATTCAGCAAGCTGAAGGAAATGCAAAACAGAATCTTTTCCTTTTGAATTTGAGAACAATGAAGTTGATACCTCTAACTGCTTCCATTAACAAACGAGATACCCGTTGGCAAGCCATAAAATTCCTAGACGATACGCATTTCCTAGTAAACACTGATCATAAATCTGATTTCAAAAGACTAGCAGTTCTTTCTGCAGATGCAGGATTTCATACATACGATGTAATTGAAAGAAGCTTCCAATCCTCATGTGAAACTGCTGTAGCATCGAAGGGATCAGAATATGTTTACTTCGCCTTGAATGAAGAAGGATATAATCGCGTTTTTAGAGGACGCTTCAAAAAGTCATCACTATCCGAAGTCAATGAGATACGTCTTCCCATGAGAGGAGTGATCAATTCAGGTGATCAGCGTTCATTTTCCAAGGGAATGTCCCTCTCCCCAGATGGAAATAAGCTAGCCATATCCATCAGTACTTCTGTTGAATCCTCAAATGTATGGATTGTCAATACTCAGACCATGAATACATGGAAGGCCACAAATTCTCAGATGATGGGATTAAGTCCCAGTGATTTTTCCTCTGAGACATTGCTAAGATTCGATAGTTTTGATGGCCTGAGCGTCCCGTATTTCCGTTACCTTCCAAAGGGAGATATGCCAAAGAATGGATGGCCTGCACTGTTCATTATTCATGGAGGTCCAGAGGCACAGATACGTCCGGAATTCAATCCAGTGATACAGTTCTATCTAAGCGCAGGATATGCTGTAGTTACCCCCAATATTAGAGGCAGCACAGGGTATGGCAGACGGTACATGGACCTTGATAATATCGAGAAGAGATTAGATTCGATAAAAGACATTGCTCAGCTGTACCACCACATCAAAGAACATGATTCTAAAATAGATTCTTCAAGGATCGTCATTTACGGAGGAAGCTATGGGGGATTTGCTGTCCTCTCATCAATTACAGAATTTCCAGATCTCTGGGCTGCTGCTGTAGATATTGTAGGAATATCGAATTTTGTTACGTTTCTTCAGAATACTGCAAAATGGAGACGGACCCTACGAGAATCTGAATATGGAAGTCTTGAAACTCATGTGGAGGTTCTCAAGAAGATAAGTCCTATTCATAAGGTCAATCGGATTCTATGTCCACTCTTCATTATCCAAGGCGACAATGATGAGCGAGTACCTCTATCAGAATCGATACAGATTTACGAAATGGTCAAGGCAAAAGGGATTCCTGTTGAGATGATGCGCTTTGCTGACGAAGGACATGGTCTCTCCAAGCTTTCAAATAGAATCAAAGCCTATAGTCGAGTTGTTGAATGGCTCAAAGAAATCGTCTGACACTACATGATTAGTCAAAGTTAAGAAGAGGTATTGTAATCAAAGAACAGAGTTGGAAATACATGAAACGTTCATTTGTTGCACTGCTCCTCGTATTGCTATTACCCACACCTGTGCTTGGTGTCACATTTGATCCAACAACTTACGTCGATGATGGAGTAGCAGTCACAGTCTACATTCAAGCCAACACACCATGGTCAGCTCCCTTCAACGAAATAGTGAACGTTTCAGTGGGTGTAGCTCCACTTGCCGCTGCTATACTGGAGGTCAACATAACAAGCATAGAGCTAATAGTTGCTTCCGAAGAGGCGGATGGTTCAGATTTCTTGATCATTGATTCAGCAGATAGAAGTGGAACCCCTCTTGCCACGGGAACGTCCTATGCGAACTACTCGACAAGTCTTCAGCTATCAGGAACGAGTCATGGTCTCGATTGCTATTTTGCCATCATGGTATCGGGTAACTATGGCAATGGAACCTACCAGGACTTCTTTCAAGCTCTCTCACCAGACACTCTTGCTGGTCCATTCATCATATCTGCAAGCATTCAATCCCCCATCGTATGGGTTGGCTTAATCATCCTGGGGGTATCTGGAGTAATCTTCGTTGCAGGTATCTATGGTGTAAAGAAGAGCAGAAAGAGAAGCAGAAGACGTCATCTTGAAGATTGACCAAATTGAATTACCTCATGCGGTTAACTCATATAGGAATGAATCTGGCTTCACAATAGTTGATTATCATGACCAATGATGAGATGAAGTGGGATTTGGCACAACTCGTCGAGTTCGATGATCCGGGATGGATCGAAGAACGGATGAGTGCTGCAGTAAAGGAGTCAGAGGATTTCCGTGAGAAGTTTCGCGGGAAGATTGAGCATTTTACTGCGCTACAAGTCAAGGAACTCCTTGAAACCATTGATGATTTAAGATTACGATATGAAGGTGCATTCAAGTATGCCAACTTAGCATACTCTGCAGATAACACACAAGACGTCAACAAG
>JBHLQH010000023.1:0-50264 GCA_048884965.1 Candidatus Thorarchaeota archaeon
AACTGGAATCTTGAAACTAAGGATTTCGAGGATGGTCTCTCAGAGCTTATCCAACATGAGTATGACCACCTTGATGGTATCTTAGCTGTCGATCGGGCGATTGATCATCGTTCATTCCGGTATCGATGTCTGGATACAAATGATAATGTGGGTTGAATCTGATTACTTGTCAGGAATAGGCAAGTCTCATATGGATATATATCGCTGACTTCACTAAGCCATTGCCGGAGGAGCAGTATTTGAAGTATCTAAGATTCCTTATTGTCATCATCATAGCAGGATCTATTATTGGGATTTCAGCCGCACTCCTCTATGGTTGGTATCTAGGTCAAATCATCTTTCAAAGCACCTATGCATCCAAAGCTAGTGTCGATTTCTGGGCAACATGGACTCTGGATAACAATATCTTCTTGGCATCCTTCTTACTGGCATTTCTGAGCAGTATCATCATGCTCCCCCAACGAAGCACCCTTATCTCCTTCATGTCAACGGTATCCCAAGCCGGACCTACGGTTAAGAAACTAGATCTAAGGACTGGGCTTCTCTGGAGACTCTTTGAATTCGCAGGCTTCTTCCTCTTCTATGCATCTACCGGGGGATACTCGCTAACTGGGCAGAATGTGGCCTTTCTCATGCTTCTCACTCAACGAGGCTCGATATCAATTAGCAGCGATCAGCTCTCGCAGCTTTTCGTCTTACCATTCTATCCAGATGTTTCGGCGGATACTATCATCAGCCTCATTCCAGCAATGGAAGCCTACCAGCTATTCCTCGGTTTTATTGCCACATTTCTTGTCGTTACAGCTGCTCGAATCATCTTGAGCATGCTAACTGACATGATGAGTCCTCGCAGGGACATCTATGTGATAATCTCGAAGACTCTCTTCGCTGTTTCATTAATCGTGATTTTAGAAATTCTAAGCGTTCCCATGTGGACCGTCAATACTGGAACATATCTTTCCTTAGTTACATTGGTAGTAGGATTGTGTGCATCTATCTTTGGAGCTTTTGCATTCATGGTGATGCGTATCCGTAGAGGTGGTGTGCAAGAGAGGCAACGGAGCAAGATAGTTCAACTAGAGGAAGACCTAGCACGTCTTCAGGGAGAGATGCAGTCCGTGAGGAAGGAGTATGAAACAGGTGCTATGGACATAGAGGACTATAAGAGACGTGTGTCATTGCTCATGGAGGATCAATCTCATATCAGTAATGAGCTCAGGCGTCTCAAGCTCGAACGTCTGATACCCTTCACAGGCTCTCCGAGAAACTTCGCTGTCCTCTCAGTCTTTCTCATCTTCACGGTTGTCTTGTTCCCGACTGTCCAGATGTTTGCCTACGGTATCCCTATGAATGGAGAGCAGTACACCGATTGGAAGTTCAACACAGAGATCACCAAGGAGATTGCCATTACAAATTGGGCGTCAGGTGTTGATGAGATGGATACGAAATCTATCTCCGATCTCACCTCTAATGCTACACCTGAGAGTGAAGTAGAATTCCTTACGACTGTACGGCAGTGGGATCAAGAGGCGAGCTATCTCCGTATGAAGAACCAAATAGGGACTAACTGGATGCAGTTAGCGGATTCTGACATAGTCTATCTGAAAGGGCACGAGTACTGGATTGCTCCTCTGACCTTCGACTATTCCACTATTAGTACGAGCTTCATCGCTCAGCACATCTTCTATACCCATACTGAAGGGATGGTAGTGCTAGATGCGTATAGCGGTGACATTGTTGAGGGCAATGACCTGACAGCGCTATTCAATCGTTCCGCGCCTATCAATACCTATTATGGTGAAGGTGCAGGCTTTAGAGATGTGGCATTTGTCAATGTTCAAGGCTACGAAGAGGTGGGAGGAGATACATACTCAGGTACTCCTGACTATACATTAACTGGTTTCGAATCATCATATTTCATGTTCACCTTGAGTCCTGAAGCTTGGTCATTCATGGGTGATGATATGGATATGCTCGTTCAGCGAGATGTTGTGGATCGAGTTCAATCAATACTATTGCAGGGATTGACAACCGATTCAGACCCCTATATCGTGGTGGATCCATCTGGCAACTTGTACTATGCAGTGTCGGTATTCATCGACTACAGACTTTCTACCGGTTATGCGCATGAGAATTACATGCGTTTCATTGGAGTTGTTCTTGTTGACATTGATAATGGAGGCCTTCATTTCTATTCTCCTCCAACAACGAATACGACTTTCTTCATAGATAGTACCTACATGTCCTACTATGATTGGCAGGCATCCCCAGACTGGCTTCAGAGCCAATTGAAATGGCCTGAGGACCTTTACGAGCGTCAACTTGATGTCGCCTACATCTATCACGTTGACAAAGCAGAAACTTGGTTATCTGGTAGTGAGTTTCATCAAGCTCCAATTGATTCAGATACAAGATACATTATAGGTAGATTCGGAGGTCAAGACAAGTTCATTGCCATGCACAATGCTGAGTTCTACGAGTCTCAGGGTAGGAATCTTGCAGGACTCTATATCATGGGTTGCGGAAGGTATGATTTTGGTCATTTGACATTCTATAGCGCCGCAGTCGGCGGTGATGCCGGATATTCGACTCTTCTAGGACCGAATGCTGCAGTTCAAGCCTTCGAAACGGATGATGCTGTTAGGACGCAGCTACAGCTATGGGGTGAGCATCGATATGGTAATCGCCTGCTCTATCATCTCGGCGGATCCCTCTTCTTCGTGGTCCCGGTCTTCCTGGTCGTTGAAACCTCCACAGAAGGAGTCATACAGAAACTAGGTGGCGTAGGACTAGTAGATGCTCAGACAGGTGAACGGGTCTCTCTAGGGGCCAATGTCGTGGAAGCCTATTATCGAATGTTTGGACTACTCAATCAAACAACTATCGATGACGGGGAGGTTGGAATAGAGAGTGCTGTGCTAAGCCCACTAACTATCACCTCTGGTGATTTCTCGAACCTTGTATTGATGTTGCGAAACAATGATGATGCATATCATAACCTTACGGTCGATATAACAGTAGCAGCTGGAAACTTCACGGTTTTCTGGCATAATCAGGAAATCTCTCCAACACTTAATCCAACCAACACGACTTTCTCCCTTGATATTGGTTCTCTTGGTGTAGGCGATCTCTACGGAACAACTCCTAGGATTTCTGCATCGCTTCCGACGGGAATAGTGTCTGCGCAATATCTCATTGAGGTCACATTACGGACAGAGGAGGGAGTGGTCGATGCTATCACCTTGATCCTAACTGTGACATAATTTCAAATACGTGCACGATACCAGTCTAGGGTTTCTTGAAGTCCTTCCTTCAATGGCACCGTCACACCTACTCCTAGGATGCTTCTCGCCTTAGTGGTTTCACCAACACTATCTCGGATGTCTCCGATTCTCGGTGCTCGATGGATGATCTCAACGTCTGTCAGCTTACTTATCGTCTGAGCTAGCTCAAGGATAGAAATAACTTCGTTTCCTGATATATTGAGTATCTGATTCTTTGCACTATCCTTTTCTCCTGCCTCAAAGATAGCATCTACCACATCTTGAATATGTATGAAGCTCCTTGTCTGGTGCCCATCACCTTCGATCATCAGTGGTTTGCCTTCCATAGCTCTACCCGCAAAAATTGCTATGACCCCGCTATATTCTGACTCGTCCTGTCGAGGTCCATAGACATTGAAAAATCGAAGAATCACATAGTCTATCCCAAATGATTCTCTATATGATTGTACATAGTACTCGGCTGAAATCTTCGAGGCGGCATAGGGGCTAAGTGCGCTCAGTGGAAAATCCTCTCTTACTGGAAGCAATTCTGGGTTTCCATACACCGCTGCAGAAGATGAGAAGACGAATCTCTTCGCATTCCTTTTTCGTGCAATCTCTAGCACATTCAATGTACCTTCTACATTGTGCTTATTCACAAGAAGCGGATCCTTTGTCGAGAGTGATACAGAAGCAACAGCAGCCAGATGAAATACGATGTCTAATTCCTCAGAGATGGTATCCCCAAAAGAGTATGAAGTTATGTCCTCCTCCAAGAATCTGAAATTGGGATTCTCCGATGCCTTGGCGATGTTTGCTTTAGTTCCTGTCCGAAAATTGTCAACACCAATCACTCGGTATCCTTCGTCAAGCAGTCTATCAACTAGGTGGCTTGCGATGAATCCTGCACATCCAGTGACCAAAGCTGTTCTCGGCATCATGTCATTTCCGAATCGGGCTGGGTTCTCTTCTTTATCTCTCTTCCTGCGAATCATATTGTTTGTATGGGAAAGAATCTAGCATCAACCTTTGTTATCACTCAACCCCAGAAGTCATCATGCTCGTCTGCTTCGAAATGCAATCGCGCTCTAACGATGGTGTTTCGGACTTCTTCAGCATTATCCTCTCCAAGCTTTTTCAAGACCCTAGGATAGGTATTGACTCCAAGACGTGCGATGACATTGGCAAGACCCATCCTTACAACCACTTCTGGGTCATTTGCCATCTTCAATAGGTGTTCCTCCAATGAAGGGTCATTCCGCATTACCAAGAAGTTGGTTGCTTCCATTCTGATCAGTGGATTGTCAGAAGCACATTGCTCCTTGAGCCAATCTGTTGCTTTTGGATGAACGATGGTCCCTATCCAATTCAACTGCTTCAAGCGGATTACAGGTCTTGGATCTTCTATCTCTATGAGGCAATCTAATGCAGGCACATCAATTTCGCTCAATGCTTCCAGTGCGAGTAATGCTATCTCTTCATCTTCCGCTGAAACTAATTCGTTCAAATAAGGAATCGCCCTTGGCGAATGTGTCACTCCCAAGGCACGAATAGTTTCCTTAGCAGGAGTTGGGATATGCTCTGGTCGATATGGGAAATTATAATGCTCTCGTAACCGTGAATCCAGCATTTCAGCGAAGTTCTTCTCATCATCATTCCATTCGACCTCAGGTGAAACGATGTTCCTAGTTTCAGGGAAGACTCGTAGCAGTGACGCTAGTGTTGGTACCGCAAGGGAACCAAGCTTTCCAAAGCCCCATACTCCTTGCTCTCTCAAGCGCTGAATGAGCATGTTCATCATGGCTACCACCTGTTCTTCCTTCGCATTGAGAAGCATATTGAAGAAGCCCACTTCACCGCTACGCATGAATGATTGAAGATCCAATAAGAAGAGATCCAACAAGAATAGAACCGCTCTTTCTGAACGCATCAATGCGATCTTCTTAGAGAAGGCAGAAAACTTTGCATATCCGAATCGCTGAATGTTCATCCACACTATCTCTTGGGACTCTTCCGTATTGAATTCCAATAGAGCACCTAGTGCTGCCAGCTGAACCTTTTCATCATTCGAGCGGAGTAGATTAGAGATCTCATTCATATACTCTATCGCTTGCAGAGTTCCGAGAGTAGCACAGGCTTGTGCGCGTACATCAGCTGATGGACTTTTGAGAAACTTTGCTATATCCATAGATGCCGTCCTATCTCCAAGGATACCTAGTCCCTTAATTGCGGTAGCTAGAATATCATCATCGCTTCTTTCAAGCGATTTTAGCAGAGGCTCCCTTGAATGGACGTGCCCAGTTGAGTAAATCAGGTCTATTCCTTTCTTGCAGACTTCATCATCTGGATCAAGAGCCATTGCAGCCCCTCTCAGAAGATCCCTTTGATGCGGCATACTTCCTTGGTATAGACTCAAATATCGATCTAAGATAGGTTTCTCATCCTCTCTCTTTCTTTCTGGACGTTTCACAGAAGATATACCAAGTTCGACTAACCGATTCAAAACCTCTTCTGCCGCCTTGGGTTTGGCTCTTCCGCCCACGCCCATCTTGATCATCAAATCCATTGAAATTGGCAGCTCAAGGAAATCAAACAGGTCGACTAATCCATTCTCTAGAAGGTATGGGTAGGGAGTAGAGGTCTGTTGATTTCTAGCCTCAATGATTTTTGGAATGAACACCGATAGGTCCGGTGTTGAAATCTCACTTGGTTTGAGAAGGTAGACATCTCCTTCCTTGATCTGTTTTTCGAGGTACTCGATAGAGATTCGCTTCGCTGCTTCCTTTGCTGCGTCCCATGAATCTGGTGTGGTAGACGCGACCATCTTCACTAGGCTCGCTGGGTCGATAGATATTCCGTATAGCTCGGAAAGACCCAAACATGAGAGAACTGCATTGATGTAGATGCCCCACGCAGAAACATCCTGATAGGAGAATGCTATCTGTTGGAGGATTCTAGTTACTCCCACTTGTTTCATGCTATTCTTGATTTCCTCTATCCACAAAGCTACATTACCTTGATTGAGAAGTTCAGCTTGAGCATTCGCGTCAAGTGAATCCCTCCAGCTTAACCCTTCTGAGAGTAGACTCACGAGCTTGTTGTCCATTCCGTGTTCTCTCCAAAGGCTTTCTCAAGAAGCAGGTCGACTTGTTTTATGAATAGGGCATGCTTGATCTTCCCAGCAAGTATTCCTGTCATAACCTCATCTGATACATTCTTCACCAGACTTTTGATGGCAATGTCTCCTAGGACATCTGCTTCGTCGCTCTCTTTGAATATGCCTGAGTGTGTTTCAAACATCCTCGTCGCAACTGCCTCTACTGCTTCATACCCATCTCTCTTTCGAATTTGCAGAAGTAGATGCCAATACAATGGGTCAGCTTCGCGCACATCCGATAGCGCTTCCTGTATCTGTTGCTCCAATTGAGCAGTAGCTTGACTTACATCCCCAAGGCCAAGTAGACTACGGACCTTGTCCATCCGTGAAGATTCGGAAGAGTCAAGAACGTCTCTTAGAAGCTTAGTGGCATGTTGGTCATCGTTCTCCTTCATTAGCAGGCTGGCAAGAAGAATCTTTGAATCGAAATGATTCACATCTGCTGCAACTCGAAGGTTCTTAATGGCGTCTGGATGATCAGTGTAACTTTGAACGCGACCAAGAATCGCGTAGACGATAGGTTCACTCGAGTCCTTCTCAATGTATGCCTCAAGTAGATTCGCAATATCGATATACTTCTCCATATGTGCGTATTCGACAAGCTTCACCAGCATTTTCTCTAGCGGTGTTTGTGCTATGCTCTCTGCTCTTTGGAAGACTGATTGTGCCTCGGTAAACAAGTTCTGCTTTTGGAGAACTCGGCCAAAATTAAGGACCTCCTTAACATCATGCATTGGAACATTATCAATCATATGTTGAATATGTGCTATTGCTTCGTCCTTTCTCCCTACAGTCAGTAGGGTTTCTAGGTATCTGATATTAGTGTCCATCCTTCCAGGTGCTCTCTTCAATATTACAGCTACCGATTCAACTAGTTTATCGCGTTTCTCCTCAGAAGTAAGCAATCCTCCAGCATCTGTTCCTACCACAGTAAGATCTAGGAGGTTTAAGAGTCCATCTTCAGGTTTAGACGCTTCCATCTTCTGCTTCAGATCCATAACTCCTAAGATGTCCCTTGTGCGTAGATAGAGCGGCATCATATGGCCCATGATCCGAACATTCTCAGGATCATCAGCTAATGCCTTCTGCAACAATGCCTTCGCTTCATCTGGTTTCGTATCGCCCAGTAGACTTGCGAAGATGCAAAGGAGATCAACGTGATCTCGATCCCTATTGAACAGCCGTTCAGCGACATTCAATAGTTGTGGATTCTCCAGATCCATCAGAACCCTCAGAGTCCTACTCTGCTCTTCAGGATCCGCATGATCTATGACCTTTATCGCCTTCTCCAAGTACTCTTGACTTTCAGCCACACGTCTGGTCTCCCTGAGGAAGGTGCCATAGTTGATATTCACGAGTGCACTTTCTGGATTCACCTCCAGTGCACGTTTCAATATCGCATCAATTTCGTTGATTCTTCCAAGGGCCTCCAGTGTGAACCTACATGCATGGACACTCCAAGGATATCCTGGGTCGATCGCTAGAACTTTCTTATGATACTCTATGGATTTCTCTTGTTCTCCAAGATTGCCGTAGACGACAGCAAGTCCTGTCAGGAGTTCCAGATCCTTCGGACTTAACTCAAGTCCTCTTTTGTAGACCTTCTCTGCTTCTGCTAGTTTCCTTCTTCTATTCAATGCCTTTCCGAGTAGTGAGAGAACATTGGGGTCACTTGGTCTTTCCTTCACCACTTTAGTAAGTGCCTTCTCGCTGATACCAACTACGAATCTATCAGCTGCAAATTTCCCAAGTTCATACCACTTATCCACATTCTCTGGATCTTCATCGACAGCTCTCTTTAGTTCATGAAGTCTTGTTGCTCCCATAACAGCCAATCCTCCTACCTATGTATTGAATTTCCTCAATATATATGCTCCACTTTGCCTTTCTCTCATTTTACTAGTCTGATGAACGGTAGATTGGTGTTCTTGCGGCACGAAAGTTTGTGAGATGTGCTGTTAGCAAAAGTGGTAGCTAAATCCTTCTTGTCATGACTTGAAGAAGCGCAATGATGAACAGCATAGGCCCAGCTATTACCATCCCAAGATACAGTAAAGTTCCAAGGATGCTTGCGATGGGACTAAGGAGCGTCCAAAGAATGGCTAGCGCGAAGATGATTGCAAATCCCGCTAGAATATGCTTCCTGTTGAATCCTGATACATCGGTCATAATGTCTGGAGCTAATTGCTTCTCCTTGCTGAAATAGAACATCGCGATGACAAGCAGATAGAAAAGAACTGTAAGCATCAGTGTGAAGGGCGGAGCTATCCTTTCAGGAAATATCACTATGAATAGGAACACATAGAGCAACAGGATGTAAGCTCCAACTATACTCAACCCTCGTTTACCTAACCTGAGTGAGTCCAAAGCAAATCCGTGTGGATGTAGAGCCTTTGTGACTCCAATGGCTACTGTCAGAAGAAGTCCGTTCGAGAGAACTGCGACGATTGTCGCTCCCAGATCAAACACGAGCCCAGTTGGTATGAATATAGAAGCGATGAGTACAATCACACCGAAGACAGCAATGCGTTTCTTGGTAATTGTGAACTCGCCCCATTTTGAACCAAGTATTTGGAATACGAATATCGGGACTATGAATGAGAAGATCGCGTGCCAGAATAATGCGATCACTAGGAACTCTCCAATCGCGAATCCGAGGAATTGACCAAACTGAGGATCTTGCCCCATATATCCCGCCCAGATGACCTTGGTCATCCACGACTCGTAGAGACCATAGATGATCCCCAGAATATAGAGATGCGTCACGGAGGTCTTTTGATACCTGAGAGCGATGTTCAATAGTAGCAATCCATGTCCCCAGTAGAGGGGAAGGACCACGAGCAACCCCCACAGGTCCCACATCCATAGAGGCGCGGAACCTGAGAACATCTCTGCACAAACAATGGAAAGAATACCAAATAGAACGATTGATGAGAAATTAGTTCTAGCATCTCTCTCTTCTTGCATTGCTCTCATCCTTAGGATTCCGTTCTGCCTTTTGGAGTTTCGGTTTTTTTGGTAATCTCGAAGCCTTCTTATCTTCGAATAGTTGCAACATGACCTGTGGTCCACATGGTCGAGATGGTTGTAGCAATTGATGCTGGAACTTCAGGCGTTCGCTCAATTTTCTTTGATACGGCTGGGAATGTCCAATCAATGACATATCGTGAGTTCAACAGCTCATATCCAAATCCATCATGGGTTGAGCAGGATGCCAATCTTTGGTGGGATACGGCTTGTGCATCACTCAAGCATTCAATCTCTGCGGATAATATCAAGACCAAGGATATTATCGCTATCAGCATCACAAATCAGCGAGAAACCGTCGTCCCTGTAGACGCACAAGGACACCCTCTCCGCCCTGCTATTGTCTGGCAGGATCGAAGGACGACTGAGCAGTGTGATTGGATATCCTCGGAGATATCTCCTAAGAAGATCTATGCGACCACTGGGCTAACGATAGACCCGTACTTCACTGCACCTAAACTTCTATGGATCAAGAAGAAGGAGCCTGAAATCTTCAAGAAGACACACAAGTTCCTATTGGTTCATGACTATTTGCTTCACAAGCTTACAGGGGAGTTCGCAACAGACTTCTCAAATGCTAGCCGGACGATGCTCTTTGACCTCAAGAAGTCTGTATGGTCTGACAAATTGCTCGAAGCATTCGGTATACCCGAGGAGAAGCTACCCGCACCTGTCGAGTCTGGTACATTCCTTGGCGAAGTGAGCAACGAAGCAGCAAAGGCGACCAAACTACGAACAGGCACTCCTGTGATAGCAGGCGGTGGTGACCAACAATGTGCCGCTCTTGGTGTTGGTGTTGTGAGGGAAGGCGCGATCAAAGCTACCACTGGAACTGGAACCTTCATACTCGCATACTCGGAGAACCCCCGATTGGATCCAGAGAGGCGAGTCTTGTGCAGTCGGCATGTCGTACCCAATGCCTACGTAGTTGAGGCAAGCATGTTCACAACTGGTTCTGCGCTTCGATGGTTCAGGGACCATATTGCTACCGAGGAGCGTCATGTTGCTGGAGATCGAGGTATTGATCCCTATGAGGTCATCACAGAAGCTGCTGAGTCCGTTCCTGCCGGGTCCGAAGGCGTCATCCATCTTCCACACTTTGTTGGTGCCGGAGCGCCGCATTGGAATCCTCATGCTCGTGGGACATTCGCGGGGCTCTCTCTGGGGCATACTCGTCGGCATCTGATGAGGTCCGTTCTTGAGGGCGTATCCTATGACATCAGATCCAATCTAGAAGTCATGAAGAAGCTAGGACTGCCCACTGAGGAAGTAAGAGTCACAGGTGGCGCAGCTCGAAGTGATGTATGGATGCAGATTCAAGCTGACGTGCTGGGGATTCCCATCATCCGTACCCAGCTAGAGGAAGCAACAGCCCTTGGAGCGGCTATCTTAGCATGCAAGGGTGTGGGAGTATTCAGTTCAGTGTCCAAGGCTGCGGATGAGATGGTCTCAAAGAAAGACGTGCTCTATCCGTCTATTGAGAATCGCGCTGTGTACGATGCTGGTTTTCTCAAGTATACTGAACTCTATCGGGCAATAGCAGGTATCAAGTGGAATTCTACTTAGCATAGACTGCGAGCTTGTTTCCCTTATCCAACACTAGGATTCGCACATTTGGGTTCTTCGAAATCCATCCATCAACGACCTTCTGCACATCATCAACTTTCTCCATGTGCACAGAATCAACAGTCTTCTTGTCCAGTGCAGTATACATCTTTATTCTTGAAACTCGTTTCATGAGCTCTGCGAATTTGTATGCTTTATGTTCATACAGATGATATTCAGAGCTAATTGAGCTAATCACATCATCCAAGGGGGCAGTGAGCTTATTATAGAAGTTCTCGATAGCTGACTCCGGAGCAACACCATCCCGGCATTCCGCAATGAACAGAATCTCTCCATCATCCTTGACAGCGTTCTTAGTCAGCTCCATGGCTCGTTGGGCATGGTAGAGGCTCTTGTCTTGGGGATAGCCTCCTGGTGATACGATGATACATGTTTCGGGTGACACCGTGAAGCTAGCCGTTTCGTCCAGTATTTCGATTCCTGCTGCAGTGACTGTCTTGATGTTCCCTGCATCTGCCCAGATCAGCTTCGGACCATTTGTGATGACTGATAAGGTGAAGACCTTAGCATCCTTTGTAATCATCTCCATTGCCTCTCGCATATCATCTGCAAGCGGATTGTTCCTCTTCTCTTCCTCTGGATGGTATGGATGCTTCCCAAAGGTGGAGTCTGGGTCTAGGGCCATTGAATGATTTCCCTCAATGCTAGCAAATGCACAGACACCAGGTAGGAAATCCTTCAAAGCGTTCGAATAACCCGCGAAATAGTGTGCTTTCATATCCGCTATTGGAACATAGAGATCATGATTTGCAGCAGCTGCGCTGATTATGACGGGTGTGCCCCGACTGGTGGTCCCGAAGCTGACAACATCTGTATCCTGACAATCATTTATCTTCACTATGAAATCATGGATTTTGTTATCTCTTGAGATTCGTTGTATCATCCCAACAATCTCCTTATTCCCTGGATGATCGACCTCATGGGACCCTGTAGTGATCATGAATGTGACACTACTTGCATCCTTTAGTCTTGGAATTACTGCTGAAAGAAGTTCCCAGTGCGGCTCGTCCCTCGTGTGGTCTTCAACTAGTACACATACACTCTTACTCTTTGAGAGCTCCTCGAGGGATGTGCCATGCGGATTATTCAACACCCGATTGAGTTCCACTTGGATGTCCTGGATAGTCTTTGCTTCCTTAGGTACCACCTTCCCTGCGTAGTTCTTCTCTGGAATGTCAATAGGGACTTTCGAATCGCCATAGGTCACTTCTATCTTCATGCTGATATCCTCTATATTGCCTTAGACATTCACTAAGAAAAGGATTACACTATGTCCTAGAGAAGACTGATAACAGCTAACACATTATCGCATCCTATGAATTCCGAAGACGAAGGAACCAGCATGAGCGGCATGGGTAGATGGCTGGCAATTGGAAGCGAGCTGCCCTGCACAGTCATTGCATTATTGCTAGTTGGGCAGCTTGTAGGGCAATCAGTTCTTGGTCCTAGTGGAGCGACAACTGGTGCATTGCTTGGGGCGGTCGTCGGATTTTTCTTGGGGATTTATGGAGTCTATGCTACTGTCAGATATTATGACCATATCGAAGCACAGTCCCAACTGAAACGGACATACATGCCTTCAAAAGAAGAGATCTTCGAGGATGTCAAATTCGACATCCCCGATGATAGCGAGTGACTATTTCAGGAACTCTGAATCATCTGCATCTAGGACTTCGATGATGATCTTTGTCGATGATCTTCCAACGGTTGCGATGATTACCTGAATAAGGAGCGCAATGAAGAATGCTCCGAGTGCATATGAGAAGAGAGTGAGCAGTATCGACCCACCATTCGCTAGAACCCAAGGCACAAGGAAGCGATTATTCACTATTATCCAAATATAGACACCGATTATACCCATCAGGAATACAAGGATTCCATAGGCGTATACGACCAATTTTACCTTCGGGCTATCAAGTCGAACCTGTTCGATGCCTGGTCCGATGACCGCATTCCCTATCCTTCTCGAGAATCTGAGAAACACACTAAGAGCTGCGAGGAATACCATGACAGCTAAGGCACAGGCAATCAAGAACAGAAGAACCTGAATATCCTCTGGCAATCCCGGGAAGATATCCCCAATATAGAATCCTGCGAGAGAGCCAAACATAACGATTACTGCTATGATTTGAATCACGAAGGTCAATGTTGCAGAGGTCCTGAACAGACTGCCTATGTCAAACAGGTCAATTTTCTGGGTATCACCAAATTCGTCATCTGACATAATTCCCAACCACCTTTTGTAATGCCTATGGCGTTTATGAATCTTCGTCACACATGAAAATTCCTAGTTATTGCTCCTTCGTTATCCTTATATCAAGTATAGCTAGTGTGCTACATCACAGCGTCAATTCCCTTGACCGACGCAAACGGTGAGCAACTATGGGCTCGAAAGCAGCGAACGAGTATGGATTTGTCAATGCGAGAATTCGAGGAATGATGTCACGGTTTCTTGGATTGGACACCTATGAAGCGTTGTTGCAATCACCGTCCTATGATGACTTCATCAAGTTGCTTGCTGGAACATACTATGGCCCAATCGTCAGTAAGGCATACCCAACAGGGCAGCCATCTCCTGACGAGTTGGCACTCACTCTATCAGAGGATTTTGCTAATGTCAGCTACAGTCTGACAAAATCTCTCTCTGGCAAGGTGAGCGCATTTGCCACAGCATACATGAAGATGTTCTTGGCAGAGAGCATCAAATCGATGATTCGTGGCATTCATGTCGGGCTGGACAAGGATGAAATACTTCGTTTCGCAGTGCCGACCTCTACTGAGCAGGCTGAGGAGTATGAGCATTTGGCTGACTCTCGCTCAGTGCAGGGGTTCATTGATGAGCTTCCCTATTGGGACCTCAAAATATCCCTACTCACTAAGGTCCACGTATACGAAGAATTGGATTCCACAGCTCCGCTGGAAGTTGCGACTGAGAACTGGTACTTGAGGAGTCTATTGAAAGCACTCAATGACTTCTCGGTAGATGACCAGAAGCGAGTCTTGGATATCGTTGAGGCAAGGGTGGACCTTCGAAATGTCCTCACCATGCTTCGAGCTCTTGCTCTTCAACTAGAATCAAGAGCGATTGACATGTCACTCGTCGAGTTTACTGGTCGATCGAAGGCTCTTCTTGAGAGCATTCGAGCAAAGCCAAACTGGCGCGAAGTCCTTGCTGCCTTGGAGGGTACACGGTATCGTGAGCTCGCGGGTAGAATTGCACGACTCTATGAGGAAGAGCAAAATCTTGTCGCAGTAGAGCTTGCTATCGAGGACTATATCGCACAGCGGGTAAAACAGAAAATGTCTGCCTACCCATTTCAATTGGGGTCAGTCATTGGATTTTTTAACCTGAAGTTCTATGAGGTCCGTAACATTCGGTCGATTGCCGTGGGGATTGAACGAGGCGAGTCTGCCGAAAACATCAGACGAATGATCACACTTTGGTGATAAAAAGGAGATAACCCGATGAAAATAGATACACGAACAAGCAGTTTCATGTTGTTCATTTTGGGTGCAGTCCTGTTCTCACTAGTAATGTCCATATTGACCCTACCTGCATCCGCGGTAGGAGTTACTCCCGGGTCAGGTTTCTCAGCACTTCAAACTGCTACAGACTCCACTGGCTGGGCAATAATGGGTCTTGCAATTGGTGCAGGCCTTGCTATTGGACTAGCTGGAATTGGCGGTGGCCTGGGCATGGGAACTGCATCTGCAGCTGCACTTGGTGCTATAACTGAGAAACCCGAGACCTTTGGTAAATCAATTCTCTATGTTGTATTTATCGAAGCTATCGCAATTTACGGATTCGTCATTGCATTCCTTCTAGTTGGTTACATACCTCAGCTACTAGCTGCACATTAGAGATTGCAAGAGACACTAGAAGATGAGGATGGTGCATACCATCCTTCTATCTTCTTGACTCTATTTTTGCTCTTCAAAAAGAATAGTTGAGATTTCATCTCTGATCTTACTTTCCAAACGTTCGAATCTGGCTTCGAAGGTGTTATCGACCCATTTGGTTCCATGCTGGTTCCTGATGATCAAGCCACCAGATGCCCGAATGGTATCTTTTGATATGCTCACACTCACCTTCTTCCCTATCTCATCAGAGATTGATTTGGCAAGACCTGTGACATTTACTGTCTTTTCTTGTCCTTTGGGAAGAATGAGTTCTATAGTATCCTCATTCAAGGCGGTTGCACCTGCTATTGCCAGCTTGGTAATTACGGATTCGTACTCACTGCTCTTCACCTGTTTCTTGAGGTCCTCTTCAGCAGTAGCTAGAATCTCCTTCATGACGGCTTCTTTGGCTTCGAGTACCTTGTACTTCGCCTTTAGCTTTGCACTGGCTTCCTGTCTTGCTAGCTCGGCATCGCTTTCTATCTTTGCCTTAGAGACGATCTGCTGTGTGATACTTTCTGCCTTTTTCTTGGCATCCTTAATCGTCTGCTCTTTCTGGAGTTCGGCCTCACGAATGATGCCTGTCACTTTCTCTTCGGCTTTCGATTCAATAATCCCGATGATATTTGTGATTCCGCTCATCTTCTAGCTCTCCTCCACTAGCATCTTCAGGGCGGCCTTGATAGCATCCTTCTTCTTCTTCTGAGAGGCTGCGATCATCTCTTCGATTCTTGCCTCGGTGCTACCTTGGATCTTGCCTTCGACCTTCTTGGCCTCACCAGAAATCCCCTCGAGGAGTCTGGTTGATTCTCTCTTTGCGGATTCTTCAGCCTGCTGTAGAATCATCTTTGACTCACGTTCGGCTTCTTCTCGAATTTCCCGCGCCTTTCTCTCGGCTTCTTCTATCTTCTCACGTGCTGCCAGCTCAGCAGCGTGAATCTGTTCAACTCCGTCTTGGGTCGATTCCATTGTTTATTCCTCTAAAGATGGAGACTATTGTCTTCGTTGCACATTCACTGATAAAGATTGAGCTTGCGCTGTGGTCATGCACCATGACATAACGCTTATCTGTGTATGTACGTGTCTTGGTTTTCAACGTCTATGCACAGGTTGAAAGCCTTGATATATGCTACGGCGTCGTTACTGCGGTGAAATTGGCCATGGTTCTGAGAATGAGTCCCTCGAAAATGCTTGTCGCCAAAGTTGTTTCACACAGAGACCTTGAACGGAAGATGATCCTTGCGTTGGAGGAGTTTAGCCTCTTCGAACCAATTGATGTACGTCATCAAGCTGGTATCCTTGAGGTGAAGCGAACCCGTGACGAAGAAACAGTTTTTGCAGCCTCAGACAGGATAGCGATCATCCTAGAATCTCTAGGAATCGATACAGCAAGGGGAATTGGAAGACGTGAAACGGTAGAGGACCGAGAGATTGATGATTCTATCTCATTCACCTCAAAGATAATACAATCAATAGAGCCCGAGATACTAGACTCTGATAAAGAGCTAGCTGCCCTTAATCTCGAACTGGAACGACAAAAGGGAACACGTGACATCGCGTTATCTCTTGAACCATTGGGCTTGCATTTGGAAATGATAGGAACTTCTGAGTATACCTATACTACTGTCGGGCGTATCGAATCAGGCAGACTCAGCAAGCTAGAATGGAGTCTGAATGAGATTACCGAAGGAGCATTTGTCTTCAGGGCTGTTCCTGCAAGAAAAGCGAAGAACGTCATGATTGCAAGTGTCAGCATTCCGATAGAGCGAAAGGACGCTGCCGATCGGATATTTACCGCTATTGGATTTGAAACCTTCAGTGTGCCAGAAGACTCTACAGGCAGTCCATATGATATCGCACAGGAAGCAATGACCCAGATACTCCGATTGGAGAAAGAAATCCAACAGCTGGAGAATAGAAAAGAACTCATTGCCAAGGAATGGGGTCCTCAGATTCTTGCAGCGTGGGAAGTACTTGAGATAGAAAAATCCCGCACGAACTTCAAGGGATTCTTTGTCTATACCGAATCCTCTGTGAAAGCATGGGGATGGATTCCTGATGGCAATCAGGAGAAACTGCGTGCACTCCTTACTGAGTATATTGGGACCGCATTCGATCTGCAATTCGACGAGCCTGATTTCGCAGAAACAGATTCCCCAACCTATCTGGACAATCCCGGTATAATGAGTGCGACTGAGGATGTAGTGTCAGCATATGGTGTTCCAGCGAAGAATGACCTTGACCCGACGAAGATCATGTGGTTATCCTTCCCGGTCATTTTTGGCCTAGTATTCGCAGATATTGGTCAAGGCTTTCTTATCATGCTCATTGGCTTCGCTGCCATTCGCGCAAAGAAACGCGGCGATGATTGGGGGCAGATTTTGGGCTACATCCAGAACGGTGGATGGGGTCTAGTCATGATGGGCCTTTTTGCCATCATAGGCGGATTTCTCTTTGGAAGCTTCTTTGGCTCCGAAACCGTAATAGAGGCTCAATGGGACATCTTTGTTCATTACTTCCCTGATGGAACGCAAAATACATTTCGTGCCGCTCATATGCTGAAACTCTCAATCGAGGTTGGTATCATCCACATCTCATTGGGTATTCTCTTGGACATTTACAATAAGATAAAGCACAGGAAAAGAGATGGGGCTCTTACGAGTATCTTCTACCTATGGCTCTATCTTGGATTTGTCAATCTACTCTTTGGTGTGAGCTACAACAGCATCAACCAGTGGTTCAATTCAGAGGGTACCGTAAATCTTTGGCTTCCTATTGTTGGGATTGGTTATGGTATTGGCAATAATGGTATCTACCCAACTCTTCCCATCGCTCCAATGATGTTCACCATTCTGGGTCTCTTTGTGCCATTGATTCTCATGGCCTTGCTTTCCTTCATGCATGGAATGGATGGCGCAGTGCACTTCATCGAGTCTGCATTGGGAATGATTAGTCACACCGTGAGCTATGCTCGTATATTCGCACTGAACACAGTACATGTCATCTTGAGTGGAGTATTCTTCTCCTTTACAGCAGGTATCCTTGTTCTTAACTTTCCACCTATCTCCATCGGTGGCTTTGAGCTAATCCCTGAAACCATTCCGTATCATGGAGCTGACGTAGTTCCAGGCATGTCCTTGATAGGTGCAGCTATCGGGACTTTCATAGTAGGAATACTTGAGGGGCTACTTGCCTTCATGCATACATTACGTCTCCATTTCGTAGAGTGGTTCAGTAAGTTCTATCATGCAGGAGGTATCGCCTTTGCACCATTCGTGGCGAAGAGGACATTCACATCATTGCCAGAGGCTCTTGCTGTAGCTGCGATAGCATCGAATTGATGGTCTATTGACCGGGTCCACCTAAGTACAGAGCTATAAGCTCCGATTCGCCCTTGTAAGTGGGTTCTTGGTCTCGGCTAACTCGTTGTCGATTGTCCCACGTACTTCGAGCGAGAAGGTCAGCCGTCTTTGCCTTGCCATCCACATTCTGTGCCGCTTGCATGTCGCCAACCTGTTGGAACACTTGAGCGGCCACATTATAGTTGCCAACAGCCTCCCTAAATTGGTCCTTGGCATCATCAAAGTATCTTCCTGCCTTTGACTTCTCGCCCTTCTTTGAGAGATACTCTCCCATGAAGTCATTCTTGGCACCCTCAAGTCGGTAGAGGTCTCCCTTGAACTTCAGAACAACTCCGTTCAATTGCTGTACCTGCGCATCGACACTGTTCTTAGTCCGTATCAATTGTCCTTGAACAGCATTCAATTCCTTGGAAGCTGATTCAAAGGAGGCAATCGCATGCTTGATCCTGACGATTGTAGAATCATGAGCCATTATGGCATCCTCGATATTCTCATTCTCATCATCGAATTGTACCATCTCATCTTCAAGCCTAGCGAAGGAGTTGGCTCGTTCTATCTGTGCCCTGAATGCCCACTGTTCTGATTGCCTCGCAAAGACCTGCGCCTCTGAGGCAAAAGCTGTTGCTAAGGCCAACTTACCTAGGTCTTGGAGTTCGTCAGCGGTTTCAGCGCTTCCTATGATTCGGTAATAGGTGGATGCTTCCTTTGCGTGAAGGTTCTCAAGGATTCTTGACATAATGAACTTGACCCCATGCTGCAGCTGGGAACTCAACTTGAACTGAATCACATACTTCACATTATTCAAGAGAGCAAGAGTCTTGTTCCTCAAGTGGACGACATCCTTGTCTTCGGTTTCAAGACTCAGGAGTATTCCAAGACTAATCAAAGCCTCCCGTATTGCCTCCAAAGCCTCGGATGGGTCTTCGCCAAGATCCTCTGATGCGGCGTCAAGAGATTTATTGACATCTTGAATCAGCCCTTCTTTTCGAAGGTCTTGGGCAAAGGCGATCTGTTCTGTTATACTCCGCACATCAGATTGTTTTTTCTTCAGGAGTTCCTCTACAAAGGAGAAGATTCGAAGATTCTCCCTAATTGCAGCGGTAAGTTCCCTTGTCTTTGAAAGCTTCTCTGCTTTCTTCAGGTCTTTGAATATCTCACCGAGAATCTTGAAGGCCTCATTAGAGTTGTTCACCTCAAGTAAGTCTGAAAGTGTCTGGACAGATGCCTCTGCTTTACAGAATAGCGCTTGTGCCCTTTTTTGTTCTTTATCTTGCCGTGATTGATCTGCATTCCCTTGAAGCACCACGACCTCCGCGAATAGCTTCTCTGCACGACCAAAAGCATCAGACGCTGTGAGATAGAGCTTGGAAGCATCTTCAAGATTCCCCGCGCGCATCTGTGCATCTGCAATATCATTGTATGTCATCCCAAGATACACCTCGCTCAGTCCTGCAGTATTGTGCTTCCATGCTTTCAATTGCGCGAGCTTCTGCTTATCCAATGATTTTGCTTTGTTGAAGTGTGGAAGTGCTTCATTATACAAATCAGTTGCCTGCTCAAAGATGAATGAGCTAAGGATATCTCGCCAAATTAGTTCGTCGAAGGGGTTGAATGCTTGTCTGAAAGTGCTCTCCTGATTAATCAGCTCATTTACGAACTCGTCATAGAATTCTGCCTCAGCGCTCTTGTTCTTCCCAAGGATCTCTGACAGTTCTCTATTGTCTTTCTCTAATGCGTCCTTAATGAGACCATAGGCTTTGTAGCCTAGTGCAACCCTACGTAGCTTTTGTGTTCCATCTACTGTGGCGGGGACAGCTGAGAAGGGCTTCTCAAGCATCGTATAGACCTTCGCAAGATGCCGTGAGGCATTCTTCTTCTTGTCCTCATGCTCCTGAGCCATGAATGGACCACTTGCAGCGGCAGCCTGATGAAGCCATGATAGGACTTTTGCCATCCATACATCAGCGAGATTGCTTTGTGCTTGAGCTTGAATCTCCTTCATCGCTTCTTCCAATTGCTCACGAGTTTCTCCATCTGCGTTAGCAAGACGATTCCTAATGTATGCTAGATCGAATTCTTCTCCCATTATCTCCTCGCTAAATGTTGCCACTTCATCATAGAGTGTGGTGAAGCTGTCATGCATAACCAGCCTCTTGCTTTCAAGCCCGTCCTTGTCATCAATATCGTGAAGGGCGAAATCTCTTACTGCTTCTTGTGCCTCTGCATTGAGTTCGAATAGTCTACTCGTATAAACAACAACTTCAGGGGTGCTTGCTGCATCCCTTCCGCTTTTGGTAGTATTGCTCAAGTCTGTCCTCTCAAATCCTGAATAATGAGGGATTGCACGACCTTATACTTAAGAATACCTGAACATCTACAGATGCACTATTGCGATCTGTTTCTATTCGTCCACAGCCCGAAATTTGATCTCTCTTCCATCACGGTACTTGACTAGGTGCCCTTCATCAGCAAGCTTGTTCAATACCTCGCTGGTTCTAGAACGTGACTTGCCCCATTTCTTCGCTGCTTCTGCAGCACTGAGGCCATCATCGGTTCTCTCCAGCATTCCCATCAATCGAAGCCAGCTTGCGTCATAGTCCAGACAATTCTCAGAATTAGTGAAGATTTTGTAGGTATCGTTACCTTCTTCGGTCTTTTCACTTGATACTGTGGTCTTCAAATCGTCGATTGTTCTTGTAAGATCCGAAACTGTATCTCTTAGAGTCCTGATTTCCTTTCGCAGCTTCTCGATTTCTGCATCCTTGTTCATTTCTACTTCCCCCAGCTACTTGTAGTCCTTCTTGAATTCGAGATAGGCCCGTTTCTTCTTCTCTTTCTCAGAGATCTCCTTCGCACCATTCTCTCTCATGGCCCTTATTTCCTCTGGTGGTTGATACGATTCTAAATCGTGGTTCTGCGCTGGCGCGACTGTTCCACTCTCTTGTTTTGATTCTTCCATTATGGCTTCGGCCTGAGACTTCATCCTAGGTGCGGAAGTTTCCTCTTTGAGGACCTTCTCCATGGGGTTCTTCACACGAATAGTCTCTGCACAGTCAATACAACCATATTCTTCCTCTTTGGCAAGTAGAACGTCTTCGAGAATCTCCTTTGTTTCCTTTGAGCACTTGCCTCTCTTATGCTTGTACGTCATATATCATAGCCCACCGTCACTTATCGACAACAATCGTCAACAATCAACGGCATGTATTCCATCACATCTTGATATAAGGTTTTGTACGCACCTTCTGCTATTCCTCTCCTGCCAGAGCTCGTGCGAAGGTAATGTAGCCAGTATGTGCTACCATCCAGGTCGTAGGACGAGTCTTGCCCTCACGAACCATAATCTCCCGTTCAAGAATCTCCAATGTCTTGAGCATTCCCCATTTGCCGCTCTCGCCCATTGCTGTGCAGGTCTTCATTACTTGTTCGATGGTCGGACTATAGCTAGCGATGAAGTGGCTGGGCTTCAATACACGATGTGCATCATCCATGAGTAACCATGGTGTTGCTAGATCAAGGACTATGGCATCAATATCCTCCTCTTGAATGCCATCCAAGATATCTCGATTGTGCATCGTTATGCGGCCCATATCTGCATACTTCTCAAGGTTCTTCTTTGCTCCATTATACATGTCCTCACGAATCTCATATGTATAGACATGCCCTTGGGAACCTACCGCATTGGATAGTACCCATGTGAGCGAACCTGAGCCAGTGCCTGATTCCACCACCCGCGAACCCGCAAAGATGCCTGCTTCATTGATGATGGTTGCAGCATCCTTTGGATAAATGATTTGGGTATTCCTTCCCATGGATATCTGAATGTCATTCTGGCTTGGTCTATGCACTTGGAATATGGTGCCTGAGTGACTCTTGACACGAATGCCAAACGGACGACCGATGATGTCATCAAAGGCAATGATGCCCTTATTCGAGTGGAATTGCTCCCCTGCCTTTACCTTTCTGATCCAATTCCTCTTTGCATCGAGGAAGATGTAGACATATGAGCCATCGACGATAGTGTTTGACATGGCAAGAAGGCGATTTCATTCCGTTTTGAGTCTTGCTAAGTGTTCTGAATGAAAAGGCGCCGAGCACCAAAGCTTTATTCGATTTCGACCATCAACGAACTGGAGGGTGCCAGTTGGACGAACGCGATATACCACCTGAAATGGAAGATGAACTTGATTCAGAGACTGATGAGATGGATGGTCAACCTCCTGGACTCGATGAGCAACCTCCCGAGCCCATGAAGAAGATACCTAAGAGTGTACTAGAATACCATCCGCGTGTAGAGGCATCCTTGGACCTTCTAGTTGATGAAGACCTCGGAGTCGTCCTTGGAAGGACAGCGTCGTTCCACAAAAAATACCCCCGACACGGTTTAGGAATGATCGGTGCGGTCTCTGAAACTTCTGATGATGTCCTTACATCTCTCTTTGGAATGCCAGTTCATCTCGATTTGATGAGCCCCCATGTTCTTTTCGTGGCTGGCAAGAGAGGTTCTGGCAAGAGCTATACATTGGGTATCATTGCAGAGGAATTGGCTCTTGCCATGGAGCGCCAAGAGATTGAAGTTGCTGGGATCGTTATTGATACGGTGGATGTCTTTCGTCAGATGACGGACCCCAATGAGAGCCAAGAGTCCCTATTGAAGAAATGGGGCCTTGAAACAAGAGGTCTTGCTGCTGCGGTCTATATCCCACGAAGTACTTACCTTGGTCTGCCTGACGAGGTGAAGAAGAAGGAACATCTATACCCACTGGCAATTAGCCCTAGAGAGCTTACGAACAGCGATTGGGGCTATGTACTGGAGAAGGGTGGTCAGCTTAGTACAACCATGGACAACTTGATAGGAGAAGTTCTTGAATCGGTTCGCAAGGGCTATTTCCTTGAGAATGGTGCGAAGGTTCCGCTGAAACGGGACTTTAGCATCAAGGACATGATTCGCTGTATCGAGGAGAATCCACGTATCATTGAGCTCTACCAGATATCCACACGTACTGCTCTAATCCAGCGATTAAAGAGTGCTGATAGATTGGGGGTGTTCTATGTTGGTGGGACCAGCGCACAGGATCTAGCTGTGGGTGGACAGATTACTATCATTGATGTCGCTCCTCTAGGCTCTGATGCCGAAGCTGTGCTCGCAATACTGACGAACATGCTTTGCAGACAGGTTCTTACCTACCGGATGGCATGGACTGATGATGGAACCAGTGCACGAGAGGAGCTTCCTCCAACTTGGTTGATAATCGATGAAGCTCATACACTTGTGCCAAGAGGTGGCAGTACTCCTGCCAAAGATGCAATCATTGGCTACGCCAAGCTTGGAAGGAGATTCGGTTGCAGTCTTGTCCTTTGCACACAGCAGCCATCTGCAGTATCTGATGATGCAATATCTCAGGCTGATTTGATCATCTCTCATTCACTTTCTCACGATGGAGATATCCGTGCGTTGCAGCAGAGGGCTCCAGCGGTCATGCTAGATATGTTCCGTGATAAGACCTTCATCAGTAGCCTTCCACGAGGAGTTGCTTTGGTCTTCGATCAAGTGACCGAGAATAAACGAGGATTCATCATGCAGGTACGTCCCAGGGTATCCCAACATGGAGGATCAGATAGGCTCTCTGGTCTTTTTGAAGCTGCACGTTTGATTGCCCCTGATAGACGCTATGAGGATGATCAGTTCGCTGAAGAGGAGGAACACATGGAAGATGAGCCAATGGAAGGATTGCCTGATGTTCCGAGGCCCCCATTGCAGCTCAGCAAGGATGATTGGAAGGTTCTTGACGATTGGATGAAGAGGTATGTGGAGCATCTCTTCAAAGAACAGAAGCAAGACTACCAGCTAACCGATACACCTGCTCCTCGTACTGATATAGAGAAGCCATCTATCTCAGCTGATGAGGTCGACCTTCCTGATGAAGACATAGAGATCGATTTTGATTTTGACTCGATAGAGATCAAATCATTTCCCGCTTTGGGAAGACCGCTCCTAGAGAAAGCGATGCGTCGCAAGGTTCTCTACAGTCCACATTCTCACGAATTCCTATTTGGGTTTGAGGTCAAGCATAGAGAGGCTGAATCAATACAAAGCGTTGGCGTAGACCCGATTCGCTTGCTCAATAAGGTCCTTGCTGTTCTAGTTGCAGCAGGTTTGAGCATCATTAGGACTCATACAGATAATGGATTCTCATACGTCTTCCTGCGGAAAGATGGACTAAGAGCGTCTGTATCCATTGGAGTCAGTCTGGATGCTGTCAGTATCCCTATCGTGATAGTTGGGGATAATCAGAAGCAAGTGACCTCCACAATGGATAAGATCAGATTGGCTCAAGGTCGTTAGGATTAGGCATGACGATGCTTGATGAATGTCCTTATAAGGTGCCAAGGAAGGAACCACCTTGATAAACGATGAGCAAATCTGACATCCGTCCCCCGGTGAATCTAAAAATCTCTTCAATGACGGATCTGGCTAGAATGCTAGTTTCATGGTCCCAAAGAGATAGACCCGCCAGTATGTTATACTTCGAGTACCAAGGAAAGCACATCTACGGTACCTTGATCTCGAATCATGGATACTATGAGATGTACGGATTGCCATTGTGGATATACATAGAGTACGATGGCCCTCCTGCAGGTAATTTCCTTGCCTACAAAGCTCGACCAAAGGAAAGTATCGAGTTCCTTGATACCATAGACTCTGAACCAATGGTCGTACATCTTCCCATTATCCGACTTGCAGAGAAGATGGAAATCCTCGATCTCTAGATAGTCTTCAATGCTACCTATCCATAGTTGACCAGAATGTCTTGGTGTTGTCTTTCAACCAACATTTCAGATCAGTGACAATAAGGTCGTGGTCAAAGGCTAGATCTCCCGATTTCAAGTCCTCAAGATTATACCATTTTGCATCGTCTGCATCATCTCCGCCCTGAGGGTTGCCGGTCAATGGTCGGGATAAGAACACGATATTCACATGATGGCTTCTTGGGTCCCTGTCAGGGGCTGAATAGACTCCAAGCACCCCTGTGATCTCTACTTCCATCCCAGTTTCTTCCATCGCCTCTCGCACAGCTGCATGCTCTGCAGGTTCTCCATAGTCAATGAATCCCCCTGGGAAGACCCATTTACCCTTGAAGGGGTCTCGTCCGCGTTTCACAAGAACAACTCTTGTTCCGTCTGTGATGACGACATCAATTGTCGGTGTCGGATTCTTGTACATACTAGTACATCTCCCTTGAAGACGCTCTAAGGTAGTTTGCCGCAAAGATACTGGCGAAGAGCAAGAATGCCATCCATACAGTCAAGGTCACGATGAGTACATCAAGCTTGAAGAATATCTCAACGATTAGGAAGAGACCGACAATGATGATGTTCACAGGACCTCCAATCGTTGTATCGTTCGCTACACCAAGGCGCTTTTTGATTAGGATCATAATCGCAACAATTGCTAAAGATACCCAGTTGATGAAGTTGAAGAACAACCAGGACATATCTAGGAATGGAATTGAGTACCCGAAAGGTGTAGGTATTGGAGGCAGGTAAAGAACTAGGAATATCAGGAACAGCATAATTTCCCCGAACCTGATCCACCGTGTTGGTGTTTTTGTGTACACAGTCCCGTAGACACCCTTGTCATACTCCTGTGCTCCGAAGTAGATGAAATATATCGGTGCTCCAAAACTTAAGGCATTTACAAGGCATTGTGCAAAGCCATAGACCACCTTGAACCAGAAGGTGCTCCAAGCTGTAAGGATTTGCTCCCATACCTGTAGGTAGTTGGGGATGAACTGAATAGCTACAATTGCTGGCAGTACACACAAAGAGAGTGCAACTATTCCTGCAATGAACGAGGCTGGTTTTCCTCCACCCATCTTACCTACGCCAATTGTATGGAACACATGGTATGCAACATAGAGTCCTGAGAGTATTGCAAGTGGGGAGATTATCATTGGCAGGAGGAAGAACCCGATGACAAAGGCTGCATTGGACCCATAGAATATTCTCCATCGTAGAGGAACTGCATCAATTGTGTCATCCATGTGATAGAATGTGTTGGACAGTCGATATCTCTGATAGTAGATGTGACCTACCCAAGTGAGGGAAAAGATGATCGGGGTCGCAACATAATTGAACAGAAGATCATATGTTGGCTCCGCAAATGGTGTCATTTGGAAGGGGAGTGCAATCATAAGGAGAAAGAAGTAGATAGGACCTACCATAGCAAGCAATACAACCATGAGTCGAGTATACAACCAATCTGGAGACACGATTCCTCACCAGTTCTGTTTGCTATCGCATCTCATATAAAGTATGATAACATTATTGTACACTGCGTATCAGGAGTATTGAGGAAGATGTACAAACGCAAACTCGCCGCTGCCAGCTTTGTAAGGAAGAGCAAATTGATCATAGGTCTTGATCTTGTTGCTGATATGTCTGGAACCGTTGCTGAGCGCACAAGTGAGAAGAACCGTCTTGAGCGTGAGGCAATTAGTATAGTCGAAGCGACTGCAGAATTCGCTGTCGCTTTCAAAATCAACCGCCAGCTAGCACTACCTCTTGGCCTCTTTGATGGGATTCCACGTGTTCTGGATAGGATTCATGACCTTGGATTGACAGCCATCATGGATTGCAAGATCAACGACATAGGGAATACCAATGAGCACATTGCTCGGTACTACTATGAGGCTGGCTTTGACGCGGTCATAGCCAATCCCTTTGTTGGATGGGAGGGAGGCCTTGATTCTGTGATGAAGGTCGCTCAGGACATGCAACGAGGTGTGATTACCTTGTGCTACATGTCACATCCTGCATCCCACGAAGGATACGGTCTCTATGCTTCTGACAACCCGAAAGGGAAGGATGCAGAAGCCATCTATGTCACATTCGCAAAACGCGCGAGGAAGTGGGATGTCGATGGTGTGATCGTTGGAGCCACATATCCAGAGAAGATCAAGGAGGTAAAGAGATACCTCGGAGATGATATCCCAATAATTAGTCCCGGTGTTGGCGCTCAAGGTGCAAGTGCAAAGGACGCCCTTGATGCTGGAGCATCATATGTCATTGTGGCAAGAGCGATCGTTACTGCTGAGGATCCAGCAGCTGCCGCCAGACGCGCATTGGATGAGATGAAATAACGTACAGAAGTGCGCATCATGCCTCATTTCAGAGCCCTTCAAGTCGTTCTACGTTGGAAAAGGATATAGGCAAGGTTTTCGTGACGATACATGGGTCATGTGCACTTGTGTACATACATCTGACTAGTGTATCATCTAACATTAACTCACAGTCAACGGAGTAAATCCAAATGGCGAATGATCGTGGATATAGTTTCTCTAGTTGGACATCGTTCATTGAGGAGTCACAGATTCGTGCTTTACTGAAGTACACTGTGAAGTACTACTATGCTGGAGGCAAACCTGGGATTATCCCTACAGATACCTTCGCGAAGATCATGCAGGAGCTTGGCGCAAGATATCTTGAGGACCCAAAGCTTGCTCTCGATGACTTCAACTATGGTCCTACTGGAGGACATTCTTGGTTTTTGAAAACCATTGCAAAGCGAATGTGCGATGTCAGGAAGATTCCTATCAATTGTGAAGCTGATTGGGAAAACGTGTCAATCACGAATGGGTCTCAACAAGCAATCTATGCTCTTCTTGATACTCTTATTGATCCTGGCGACATCATCATCACACCCTCTCCAGCATACCTCGGCTTTCTGGTACCTGCAGTCAAGCTTGGCGCTAGAGTGATTACAGTGCCTACAGACTTAGAAGGTATCATACCAGAATATGTGGAGAAGGCTGTCTATGTTTCAAAGATGAAGTTCGGAAAGATCCCCGATCTTGTCTACGTCGTTCCGGACTCGGATAATCCAAAGGGAACTACACTTTCACAGAAGCGAAGACAAGCGCTGTTCGATATCTGCGAAAGTCATAATATTCTCCTGATTGAGGACTCTGCATATGCAGAGATTCAATTCAAGAAGAATCCGAAACCAATCAAGGCATTGGACAAGGAGAATAAACGAGTAGCATATCTTGGGACCACAAGCAAAGAAGCTGCGGTGCTTCGTGTAGGATATTCGATACTGCCCCCCAATGTCCGAGATCAAGTTCTCAAAGATAAGGGGTACCTTGATCTGTGTACGTCAACCCTTGTACAAAGGATCCTTGATGAGTACTACAAGAACTATATTGACGCTGCTATGAAGCATGCGATACCACTCTATCAGAAGCGATATGAGGCTATGGCAAAAGCAATGGATGCTTCATTCCCCGCAGGGGACCGAACGGATCCCACTGGTGGCTTCTTCATTTGGTGGCAGAGTGAGAATCCGGAATTCAACAGCAAGAAGTTCATGGAAGAAGTGGCTATTCCAAACGACATCTTGTATGTGCCGGGTGGCCCATTCTATCCTATCACTGGATACACCCTTACAGAGAACGGAAATGACTTGAAACCAAGCAAGCCCGAACCAAATACTATGCGACTCGGGTTCTCCTACGCAGAACCAGACATCATAGCTGAAGGTATCGAGCGATTAGGCAAGCTACTCTCCGAGCACGTATAGATATTGTGAAGAGACCTCGACGCATCAAGTCGAGGTCTTCTCACACAACGAAATTAACAAAATATGTTGCACCATGTTTCATGCCCATTACATACGCTCGCTGATAGGGTCCAAAGAGGTCTGCAAAACCCGTGTTGATAGCCCAATCTATCCAGACCCAAGAGGACTCTTGGGACATCTTCCCTTCCGCATATTGCCCATAGACCCAGCTAAGATATCTCTCAAGATCCACCTTCTCCTGTAGATTATCTTCTGAAGGATCTGTTTCTATCCTTGTTGTTAGTTGTTTTAGAGATGCATTCAGACTTCCATGGGTATCCTTGATTATCGAAGCAAGCTGGTGAAGTTGCTCATTCATATCGTCGATTCGGTCCTTGCCTCTAAATCTTGATACCTTTCCTAAAGGTTTGAACATCTCACCGTTATGGAGTACAGGATGCTCTTTTTCTTTCAGTTCTTTTGCCAAACTCTCATTCCATGGAGTATTGTAGTATATCCGTGGATATTTCACATAGAGCGGGAACGGATAATTGAGTTCTTTGGCAACGGGGATGACTTGTGCATAATATGCAGTTTCTCCAGGTCCTCCCGCGTGTGCTAGGATAGGAAGTGAGGTATCGATAATCATCTGTCTAGTGTCCACTCGAGGTGATAGATCATGACAGACATCAGAGAGGTCAGGTGCAAATGCATCAACCTCAATCTCAAGAATATCTCCGCAACTGGGACATCTTCCTTGTAGTAGCGCTTGAGTCCCTTTATCAATATACGATAGCTCTGTTCTGCTTCGGTTACAGGACTCGCTGGTACATTCGTAGTAGAACGGGACATACTCATCACTCCGTGATCCAATGCCGGTTTCATATCCCCTGTTTTGGATCAGTTCTGTAGCTTGACCATGGATCTCGATGAGCTTCAAGCGATTATCCTTCTGAAGGAGTAGTTCCATTCCAAGAGCCCATAGCTCTCTGATTTCTTTGTCCGATGCCGGAAGCAGCGGAAGGCCAAGATTTCCTTGGATATTGAAGAGATGTCCAAGGATTCGCGTCGCCCACGCTCCTAGAGTTTTGGTGTTCACAAATGCGCTGCGGATAATCATCAACGAAGTTTCAAGTCGCTCTTCGAAGAGGAATCTAGTATTGCCTTCAAGGTTCTTGAACATGGGTCTGTAGCCTGATCTGATATCTTCCTCGACTTGCTCGAACCACGAATACTCGGGAAGAGGAATCACACTCACAGGAGAATACTCAAATCCTTCAGGTATGGGAATTGACATAAGAGTCCCACCAGATCCCATGAGGGGCGTCCTCATGTGAGTTAGCTCATTCTGTACGATGTCATAGTCAGCAATGCAGAAAAAAGGCGAGAGAGGATGCTCCTCAGTTGAGTTGAAGGATGCGATACGCTCTGCAGTAGCTCCTTTGTTCAAAATGAAAGTTGGCCCTCCAAGGATAGCTGATTGATGAGCAGCCTCTATTGCCCCGCGATGTAGGTTCTCAATATTCCCTTTGACCTTCGGTGTAAGGGTGCCTAACTCCTTGTTGATTCGTAGAAGTGTTTTCTGTAGCTTTTTCATCCTATCCGCCGAATGCCATCCTGTCTTCTCATATGCTGCTAGCAGCTTTATCATTCTCTCTGAGTTACCACCGAATGTCTTTGGTGGAGTTCCATACAATCTCTCTGCTAACTCAACTTCTTCATTCAACCAGATGAAGTCCTCATAGACGGTAGTAATACTTGGTCTGGGCATAATGCCTCACCTTGATTCCATGACTGATTCGAAAACCTTCTCATATTGCGATACGATCTTCTCAGCAGAGAAGTTCTCTTCTACCCTCTTTCTCCCTGCAAGAGCATACTTCTTTCTGAGGGTGTCGTCCTCAAGGAGGTCTATGACAGCCTGTGCGAATTCATCTCCCTCGTATCCCTTCGTAACCTTGCCATCGATGTTTGGCCTGACAAGTTCTGGAATTCCCCCGGCTGGAGTGGTCACCACTGGTAGTCTGCATGACATAGCTTCAAGCAAGACCAGCGGCATGCCCTCCTCTGTGGAATTCAAGAGGAAGATGTCAGCTGAGCACATGATTTGTTGCATATTGGTCTTTATACCGAGGAGATGGATATTGTTGCAGAGATCAAGTTCCTCGATCTTTCGTTCAACCTCGATTCTGGTTGGCCCATCACCTGCTATGATTAGTCTAGCTTTTGGATAGTGGTCTATGACGATTCGCATGAGCTCGACTAGTTCCACAACCCTCTTCACTTTCCTGAAGTTGGATGCATGTAGAAGGATCTTCTCATCCGGTGAGATTTCTTTGAGTTCGTCCTCATTTCGGAGGGAAACACATCCGCTTTCAACAGTCAATCTGATCCCATCAAGATGAGAGAATTTGTCGATGTCAATGAAGTTTGGTATGACATGGATCTCCCTTTCGATGCCTAGATCATCATGTGCCCTTCGACGCAGGTAATCAGAAACACATGTCACCGCGTCAGCCCTTTCCACAGTATGTTTTACGACAGGCTGGTAAGCTGGGTCTAGTCCAAGTGTATGTACATCTGAGCCATGCAAGGTCACTACATATGGAGTTCCGGTGATCTCCCTTGCCATATAGCCTGCCATCGCATGAGGTATTGCATAATGGGAATGAATCAGGTCTAGCTTGGAGTCCTTGATGACCTTCACCATCTTGGATGTCAATGCCATTGTGTATGGAGGTCCAACGCTATTGAAGAGGGGATAGTCGAAGCGATCAACAAGATCAACGTAGACACCTCTTGTCTGTTCCCACATCAAGGAGAAGGGACGCTGATATGTGATGAAATGGATGATATGGTCCCTTGAAGCAAGATGTTGGCCAAGCCTAGTCGCCAGATATCCGGATCCACCAACAGTTGGGTATAAGTTCACACCAATTCTCACGCTTAACGACCTTCCTTTTGGAGATGGTAAATTTCCCCTTTAAGGGAAATGGTTAGGACAACATTCAAAGCTGCCAAACGTTGATTAGAGGCTGATTATCACTAATTGCTTATGCCCAGTGATTTGACTTCTTCTATATTGGTCGTGTGTGCTCATCCAGATGATGAGAGCCTAGGTGCTGGAGGCACGATTGCTGCTCATACAGGACATGGGATTCCAGTGGATGTCCTCTGTCTTACAGCCAATGATACACGAAAGTCTGAGCTGGAAGCAGCCTGCAAAACTCTTGGAGTTAGAGAAGTCTATGTTGGGATAAGAGATGACTTTGCCATTGATATGACCCTTCGAGATGAGGTCATTAAAGTGATTCTCAAATCCCGACCAACAGTCATAATCACACATTCTACTGATGACTACAATCTGAATCATGTTCAATGCTCGGACCTTGTAAGCCAATCTGCAGAGTGGGCTTCACATGTCACAATCTATGAGGACGCACACAAGGTAGAACGGATCTATCATATGGAGGTCAATAGCCTTCTATCACGACCTCAGGTGTTTGTAGACATTACAGATTCCTATGATGTTGCTGTTCAGGCACTAGGCCAGCACAAGTCACAACTGAAGAAAGCTGACTCATTCTACACAAAGTTCTATGACGCCCGTACAAGGTTACGTGGTGTACAGGCAGCATGCGCTAGGGCTGAAGCATTCACGATAGAGATTCCGTTTCACGTAGGTCCATTCTATCCACATAATAGCGTGAAACAGCTCATCTAATCACTTGTTTCAGTCGCACCATCGGCCTTTGTCCTTCGTGCTGCGAGGAGTGCCTTGAGCTCTCCCATCATACTCATTCCACCACCTGCACCAGCTGGCTTTGGTGATGGAGCCTTGGCGATTGGTGCAGAAGCCATGGCAGGTGCAGCATCTGCTGCCGCTGATGGGCCACCTGATATTGAGGCTCCAGAGGCAATTCTACTACCTAGCGAATCGATCCTTGAATCCAATGCAGAGACTTGGCCTTCGATTTCTTCAAGCCGCTTCTCAAGCGATCCAAAGGCGTCAATGAGCTTTCCAGTGATGATACTCACCACTTCTCCAAGCTGTCTTAGCTTCTCTTCGGTGGGATCTTTCAATGCCCATTCGAATTCTTCCATAATGAAATCGTCGTCGTCGCCCATCTGATAAGCCTCTGACTCAATCAAAATTTGTGTAAATTCGCTATAAAGATTACCTGCATGACATAATTATCTAATTTGGTCCAATTACTTCCTCGACTGTCTTCTTGGCGCGTTCTAGGATGCTCTCGACCAATTCCTGTGTGGGCGCCTCGCAGGTTATTCTGATTACAGGCTCAGTACCTGAGGGTCTCACAAGTACCCAGCCTTCCGAGAGTGAGATGCCTAGACCATCCACTGTTAAGACCTCTTGGACATCTCCCATTGCATCAGGCAACTTCTCTTGTAGAATCAGCATGACTTCTGCTTTCCTCTCATTGGGAACCTTGAGCTTGTATTTCTTCAATGGATAGATTGGTATCGCCGCAATTAGCTCACCAAATGACTTGTTGGTCATTGCCATCATTTCCAAGACCTTGCATGCCGCAAGGAAAGGCTCTGGCGCCAAGTGAAATTCTGGAAACACATACACTCCACAGGCTTCGCCACCATGGGACGCTCCAGTTTCTTTGATTTTCAGTGAGACCTGGATATCGCCTACCGGAGTTCTTTCAGTCCTCCCTCCTGCTCTTGTAACAGCTTCATCTAGGACCTTTGAGCTATCCACTGTCGTTACTATCGTTTTCGATGGGCTCGACTTCAATGATTCGATGGCGAACAGGGTTATTGTGCGATCCCCTCTGATCACTTCACCTGTTTCGGTTACGAACACGACACGATCAGCATCTCCGTCATGCGCAATTCCAAGGTCGGCGTTGGTATCCTTGACTAGTTTGATGAGGTCTCCCAAGGACTCCTCTTCAGGTTCGGATTTTCTTCCTGGGAAGTGACCATCAAGCTGTCCATTGATGGTGATGACCTTGCATCCTAATTGTCGCATCAGGTATGGTGTGAGAACACAGGCTGACCCGTTCCCTGGGTCTACGATGACTCGATAGTTCTTCTCTCTGATTCGTTTGGCATCGCATTGGTGCAGAAGGTTCGAGATATGAATCTCTGCAGCATCTTCCAAGTGTGATATAGTACCTATGCGATCCCAGCTAGCGACCTTGAACTCCTTTGAATAGTAAATCCGCTCGATATCTCGTTCCATCTCTGGCGTATAGCCCATGCTATCATGCGCCCAGAACTTCACTCCTGTATACTCTGGAGGATTATGCGAGGCTGTGACCATCAAGCCAGCAGCCAGACCAAGCTCCTTTGTTATGTACGCCAAAGTGGGTGTGGGGATTATTCCTGCATGTTTGACATGGACTCCAGTTGAGATAATTCCTGCACAGAGAGCATCCGCGACCATCTGTCCAGTGGTACGTGCGTCTCTGGCAAGAAGCACCATTCCCTCTCCAAGAGACGTTCCAACGGCTTTCCCTAAGTCAAGTGCCATATCAAGGGTGAATTCATCGCCATACAGCTTCCTTACACCTGTCGTACCAAAGAGCTTGCCCGTCATGTTACTCGAACGGAGTGTGTGTCCTCAACTAGAAAAAGCTAACTAATGCAGGATATTGCTATATGGGAATGAGCATGCCCCTCTCTGAGGTTTGAGAACCATGCCATACTTCCAATTCAGAGGAGCACAGATGTTCTATCTCGATCTTGATGAGCGAGAGGACAAATCAAGGGGGCTCAATGTAGTCTTTGTACATGGAGCTGGCTCGTCCCGGATCATCTGGGCTATTCAACTTGTTCAACTACGAAAAGAGCATCGTGTGATAGCTCTCGACCTGTACGGTCATGGTGAATCCCAGAAGATTGACCACCCGCCGGATGTCCTGTGTGGCTTTCCCGAGCAGGTCGCAACGCTTGTCGATCATCTTGGACTATCGGACTTCGTCCTTATCGGACACTCGATGGGCGGTGGTGTTGTCATGTCATATGTCCTGAACGAGTCCTTCAGGCAACCTCGTGCCATCGTGTTGGCTGACACTTCATCCAATCTTGACCTTAGGAAACTGATCTTTGGTATAGTGATTGAAACACTTGAGGACCATACTCCCGTAGAGGACTACTCGCAACTGGAGGAAGAATTAGAGAAATATATCCTTCCTGACTATCGCGAGATAGCTGGCTCATTCAATAGCTCGATACTCAGAGACCTTGACGCTTGTGATGACTTCAATGTCGATGATCGACTTCATGAGATCAAGATTCCAGCTCTCGTCATGGTTGGTGAGGATGACGACATCATAAAACCAAAGGTTGCGAAGAAGCTTGCTGATTCCATTGCAAATTCTCAATATGTCGTCATCGCTGGCGGTGATCACGCACCCATGATAGAGGTCTGGGAGACCTTCAATAAGCATCTCACCGAGTATCTCCAGTGGGTTGAATCCAATACAGATGTGAATGAGTTGACGAAATGAGATTGCGTACAAAAATACCAAAATCGCTAAGTCGAACGAAAGCTTATTAGACCCGTAAGACCTTATCGCAACGAGTAACCACTCACCTGCAGCAAAAAAAGAGATGAGACCACATGAGTTCAAGCTATGACTTCCTATTCAAGATAGTCGTGTTAGGTGAGGGAGCTGTCGGAAAAACAGCTGTCGTGACCCGATTCTCTCATGGTTTCTTCAGAACGGACTACAAGACCACGATCGGTTCCCAGTTCGCTGTGAAGAACATCGATATCACCAGTGAAAGTGGCTCTCGCTATACCGTGAAGTTGCAGATCTGGGATGTCGCAGGTCAGTCACGATTCCAAATCCTTCGACCGATGTACTATCGCGGCTCAAGTGGTGGTATACTTGTGTTTGATGTGACTCGACGTCGAACTTTCATTGTGCTTGAGGAATGGCTCGATGAGCTTGAGCGCGCAATAGGCAAGAAGATACCTCTGGTTCTCGTTGCGAATAAGACCGACCTTCCCGATCGGGTAGTTGAACCCGCTGAAGGAAGAGCTTTCGCTGATAAGCATGACATGCCATATCTGGAAAGCTCTGCGAAGACTGGTGAAGGTATTGTCGACATCTTTGAGGAACTTGCCCAGATTCTTGTTGAGAAACGATCCACTAGCGAGCAATGATTCACTGACACGAAACCCTAATTCTTATCTGAGCTAGGCATCTAGCTCTACCTGTTATGGTGGACAAGAACGAACTCTATCCAGTCAATATATTGCCTGCTATTGCATGGGCTCTTGCTCTGTACTTCAAGAAAGACACGAAGTATAGGAGGAAAGGGACTGTCGAGTTGACCTTCCCAGCCGGCCAGCATAAAGAGATGCTCAAGTCCAAGGGCGAGCATGCGATAGTTGTCTGGTTCTCGGATAAGAAGGTCTATGTTCGTGCAAAGTGTCAGTATGACAAAGCCTGTTCCTTCAATAGCGACAGGATTGAGGTGAACTCCCGAGAGCCACTTATGGGGCTAGGTTGGGAGGGAACTGACTCCCGTAAGTTCTTCAAGTCCTTGACCGCGTGGTTGCTGCGGCTTGATCTAGATTACGTTCTACTTATTCGCGCTTTGGTCACTATCTGTGACAAGTATGTGAATATCCCTCTAACTACTCAATATGGAAGGACATTCGAGAAGTTCGATGAGTATCGGAAGAACAGATGGCCTGAGGATGCAACGACTGATGATAAGCCGAGATTTCTTGAGGAGATCTTGGTGCGAGTATCATTCTGGATTCAGTCAGCTGCAGAGGTAGGAGCTCTCTTGATAGGGAACAAGTAGATACTACCCTCATTTTTCTTCTTGGCCCCCAATCGCAATGCCTAAAGCAGATATCCGTAGAACAGGAACATAGTGGCTGTGTGATTTGATGAAGCTCGGAATCTTAGTCAATCCCATCGCAGGAATGGGTGGGCGCGTAGGTCTCAAGGGAACTGATGGCGTTGTTGAACAGGCTATCGAGCTCGGTGCCGAACCTATTGCTCCTGAACGAGCCAGAGAGTTCATCAATTCGTTGCACTCAATGACTGCGATAGTGGACCGCTGTGAGATGTACACCTGTCCTTCGAAGATGGGTGCTGATATCCTAAGCGGCACCACACACGCCTTCTCAACAATTCAAGTACCAATTGGAGACTCGACTACATCTGAAGATACCAAAAGGTGCATCAAGGAGCTCTATGCGCAAGGTGTACGCCTTTTGGTATTCGTTGGTGGCGATGGAACTGCCAGAGATATTCTTGATGCAGTTAATGAGCATGCCCTGACTGAGCTTCTTGTCATTGGCGTTCCTTCAGGCGTTAAGATGTATAGTGGCATCTTTGTGGTCAATCCAAAGGATGCTGCGGAAGTAGTGAGACTTGTCATCGAGGGAACGGCTAATCCCGCTGAGTTCGAGATTATGGATGCGGATGAGGCTGCATTCAGACAGGATCGCTTCATCATACGTCTGTACGGCTACTTGAAGGGTCCTTCGGTACCAGCTAGATTCCAAGGAGCAAAACAGGCAAGTCCTGAAACTGTGAATGAGCATGAGGCTCAAGAGGCTATTGCGAAATATATCATTGAGGAAATGACTCCTGATGGCCTCTATATCCTTGGGCCGGGAACCACCGTTAAGACGGTCGCAGATATGCTTGGTGTGAAGAAGACCACTTTGGGTGTTGATCTCTATGTAAATGGTGAAGTCCTCAATGATGTTAATGAGAAGACACTTCTCTCTACAGTAATCGACCCAACAAAGACTTGGGTCGTTGTTTCTCCCATTGGACATCAAGGAATTCTTTTTGGTCGCGGGAACCAGCAGATAAGTCCTAGAATCATAGAACTAGTTGGGAAGGATAATATCAGGGTAATTTGCACTCCTGCCAAGCTACGAGGAATTGATGGTGGTACCTTGAAGGTCGACACGGGCGAGGAAAACATCGATGAGATGCTACGAGGATATATCAGAGTAATCACAGATTATAATGAGATACGGCTCGTGAAGGTCGAATGAGGTGGTTGGCAAATCGTGATAGTTCTAATGACAGATTTTGGTGATTCAGAGTATGTTGGTGTTATGAAAGGAGTAATCCTCTCCCTGTGTCCAACAGCTGAGATTGTGGACCTTACCCACTCGATACCCTCACAATCGATTATTGAAGGGGCATGGGTCCTCTACAAGAGCTATCAATACTTCCCTAAAGGGACAATCTTTGTGGTGGTCGTAGACCCAGGTGTAGGTACTGACCGTGATTCTGTTGTGGTCAAGACCCAGAACTATACATTCGTTGGACCCGATAATGGGTTGCTTTATCCCGCTGCAACTGATGATGGGATTGTTAGCGTTTCCTCTATAGTTGTTGAACCCACCACCTCTCGGACGTTTCATGGTCGTGATGTATTCGCACGAATGGCAGCATTCATCCTCAGGAACCAAGCTGATCGGATGCTTGGTGGATTCAAGCCATCATTGAGCGTGACACTCGAATTCAACTTGCAGGGTCGAAGTGGTGTGATTGTGCGGATAGATAAGTTTGGAAACATTATAACAAATATCCCTCCCCTCACAAAAGGCGATTACATCCTCAGAACTATTGACTTGCGGTGGGATATCAGCTGGCATCCCACCTATCATTCAGGCCCCGAATATGGGGTCTTTCTTGTGACAGGCAGCTATGACACTCTGGAGATCGCTGCGAAGGACTCGAGTGCTGCAGATGAAATTCCTCTCAAAGTCGGAGATAGATTGACGATCGAATAGAATGTCTTCCACGCAGCTACTTATATCGTGGTTCTTCTTTTCTAATACTCAGGAGTAATTCCAGGAGAGTAGAGGCTCTTGACATTCGAGAAAAGCATCACATGGAGATCTGAGTTTCACAAGGCACTGAGTAATCCTGTGCGTCTTCAGATTGTAGATTTCCTTACAGATGGTGAACAATGTCAATGCGATATCTTCCCTAAGATTGGTCTCTCACAATCGACTGTTTCCGCATATCTTACTCAGCTCGTAAAGGCAGGCATCCTTTCGGTTCGTCGTGATGGCACTCGTAAACTCTACAGGATTAGTGATAGCAATCTATTGAAGATGATTCAACAGATACGTAAGATGGCAGCTGAGATCACAACATCTTGATATTGCTCGGGAATCATGAGGAACATCCTTTTTCTTGAACGTTCTCTTGTAAAACCATGAATTATCGTCTACAAGATACCTCATACGGAACCATTGCTCTTGTTTTCAGCAATTCGAAGGCTATTCGTATATTTCTGCCTGACACCAAAACATCTCTTCGGAAGGCAATCCTCTCTGCCTTTCCTGATGCGGATGAAGATCCCTCTGGAATGAACGAGCTAACGGATCTGATCGTCCGCTATTTTGAGGGAAAGGATGTATCCATCCCTATAGATCATGTTGACACATCCTTAGTGACTCCTTTTCAGTTGAGAGTGTTGTTGACTGAAAGAACAATCCCTCGTGGAATGACTGCCTCATACTCATGGTTAGCAAGGAATGCGGGTACTGAAGCAATAAGAGCCGCCGGGAGTGCTCTCGCTAGAAACCCATGGCCAATTGTGATCCCTTGTCATAGAGCAGTTCGAATGGATAGAACCATAGGTAGCTATCAAGGAGGGGCTGAGATGAAGCAAAGGCTTCTCATGATGGAAGGGGTTTCCTTTGAGGATACAGGAAAAGTTGCTAGAGACCATTTCTTGAAATAATCAATACCTATCTATGAAACGAAATGTATTTCACCACCTCACATACATTGCTTATAGCTATCAAGAGGTGGAGAAATGGCTGGATATGTCCTAGCCCATGATGTAGGTACTGGCGGTAACAAAGCATCATTAGTTGATATTAACGGGAAGCTCATGGCTTCAACAGAGTCCTTCTATCCTGTTCTCTATCCAAATCCCGGTTGGGCCGAACAGGATCCCGAGGCACACTGGTGGGCCGCGATCCGAGAGACCTCAAGAGAGGTCCTAGCGAAAAGCAAGATCGATCCTAAAGATGTTCTTGGAGTGACCTTCTCGACTCAGATGATGGGTACTATTCCTGTGGATTCTGAAGGATCTCCTTTGATGAACTGTATGACTTGGCTTGATACCCGTGCCTCAAAACAGAATAAGGATGCAATTTCGAATCCTTTGAAGATGCTACGTATGCTTCGAATAACTGGAGGAATTCCTTCTGGGAAGGATATCCTTGGTAAGATCGTATGGGTGAAAGAAGAACGTCCCCAGATTTTCGAAAAGACGCATAAATTTCTTGATTGCAAGGATTACCTGATATTCAAGTGTACTGGGGAATACATGACATCATGGGATTGTGCGAATCTCACTTGGTTTATGAACACCAGGAAAGGTCGAAACGTGTGGTCAGGGACTATTCTCAACTGGATTGGCTTGGATGAGGAAAGGCTACCAGATCTGGCTCCTTCCACTGAGGTTATCGGTAACCTCACACCTGAAGCAGCTAATGATCTGGGACTGACAACTGCTACTCATGTCGTCAATGGTTGCGGAGATATGACCGCTGCAGGGGTTGGTTCTGGTGCAGTTCGCGAAAAGGAAGTCCATATCTATGCGGGGTCAAGTGCATGGATTGGCGCACATGTCACGGATAGGAAATTGGACATCTTTACATATACTGGCTCGATTAGAAGTGCAATTCCAGGCAAGTTCATCCTTATTGCAGAACAAGAATCAGCTGGTGCCTGTCTTAAGCACCTCAAAGAGCAATGGCATTGCGAGCTCTGCCTTAATGTCAGAGACCATGCAAGTGCTGCATGTGCAGATTGCAAGTCAGGCGACCGAAATCCCTTCACTACCCTTGATGCGATAGCAGAACGAGCACCTGCTGGTTGTGAGAATCTTCTCTTCGCTCCTTGGATGTTTGGAGAGCGAAGTCCAATCGATGACCACAATGTACGGGGAGGTTACTTCAACCTCTCTCTTGCTCATGAGAAGAACCACATGGTACGTGCAGTCCTTGAAGGCGTCGCGCTCCATGCCCGATGGATGATGGAAGGTATCGAGAAGAAGAGGATGCTTGGTAAGGTATCGAACGTACATATGATTGGTGGATGTGTGAACTCAGATGTATGGACCCAAATCTATGCCGATGTCCTTCAGAAGCCCGTCTACCGAATGATGAATCCCTTAGAAGCCGGAACGGTGGGAGTTTCATTAGTTGCTTTCGTAGGTTTGGGCGAGATTAGCGACTTCGAGAAGGCCGCTGATAGGATTCAGGTTGAGCATGTCTTTGAGCCAGATCCTGTGAATATTGATATCTATGATCATCACTTTGAGATGCTAAAGGAGTATTATAAGACCAATAAGAAACTCTGGAAGAAGATGAATGCACACTAGCCCTAATCATTCATAGTATCTCTTCAATACACGAGTCGCTCGCAATGTGATCCATTTCGAGGGCTTTCCTTTCTCCTCTATATCACAGATCATCTTTCCGTTGAACGAGTTCTTCAACTCCCATTTCCCTTCAGTATCACGTAGATTCGAAACTAAGTCAATTGATTCCTGCATTCTATCATCTCTTACACCCAACCTTGTCAGGACATCCAGCACTTCTAGGACATCCGACTGATAGAAGATGGGAAACCCAAATCGCTTCCATCCCGCCTTCTCCTTTCTGGTCCTATCAGGATTCTTCAAGTACTTGTAGATCTGATTCTCAAGGATCACTTCGATCTCTTGCCTGATGATATCTTTGATCTTCTTCGACCTTTTCTTCTCTGGAATTGATGCAAGTGCCTTCAGCATCTTGCATCTCCCCATGAAACAATTCACGGGAAAGACCTTTGAAGGGTCAATTGGAAATGCTCGACATTTCCACCCTCCCTCTTCACTGGAGTAGTAGTCTTCTTGGAATGAGATGAGTCGCTGGGTCCTTGGGTCGTCCAGATATCCAAAGTGAATTAGATAGAATAGAATGTTTCCATCATAACAGCAACCGTCCTTGATAATACTGTCATAACCCTTGTCAGTCTTGGGCAGATCCATGAGAAAATGACCTGATTTTCTTTGGAAAAGATAGGCATGTTCAATTGCCTTCTCAATCATGGGAATTCGTTCCATACCGAACTCAGCAAGGATGAGCAGGTTATGGGTTGTTGCTGTATACTTAGGATTGTACATGTCATCCTCCTTGCCCCAATAGCCTTCCGGATGTATTTCCTTTAGAATCGCCTGCACACAAGCAGAGTTCATGATGCTAGTCTTGGCATCTCGGACCTTTGTATCATTAGGGTCTTTGCCAAGGATGTCCACCAAGGTCCAATATCTGACACTTGGATTATCCTCTTCAAGGAGCCAATCCACGATACTATCATCTACCATGTTCAAGAGAACACCTCACCATGGATTGTAGTGAGGTGACTTATGAATCCAACTAGAGATCGAATCCAGTTTTCTTTGCACCCCATGCATCCATCGCGATCTTCAATTCCTCATGGCCCTCTTCTTTCGCATACTTGCTTACAGAGATGCCTTGCATCTTTGCATCAATTGCTTGTCTGAATGCAATAGCCCCCGCGCGTGGACCATTTGGATGTGCATGGATTCCTGCACCTGTACCAATGACGATATCTGGACCAAGGTCATCCATGACCTCTTCAACATGTCCAGGGCTTATACCACCGCTTGGCATTGGAGCTGTCTGCTCAATGTTGTGTAGAGGCATGACCATGTGATGTGCCATCAAGAGGAACCTCTCTTTTATCATAGGTGCCTTTCCATATGGTGCTGGAAAGACTGTAATGTCTGACCCGCAGATGCGAGGCAATTTTCCGATAACAAGATTCGTGCCTATTCCTATATCAGGCGCATATGATATTGCTCCTGTGACGTCCATGTGAGCAAGGAGTGGCACGTTGAGGGATGGATCCTCAGCGACATGTCGGAATGCTGAGTAGCCAACTGCTAGGAAGTTGATCATGAGTCCATTCGCTCCGAGCTCAATTGCTCTCTCTGCATTCTCGAACATCTTCGGTATGCTGTCAGTAATGTTGACTGTAAAGAGTGTCTTCTCATTCTTCTCAGCGTTCGCCCTGTCAATCGCTTCCATGAACAAGGGGATCCGTTCATCAAGGGTATTGAAACACGCATTTGCCAGGAGCTCATCATCCTTGATGATATCAGCACCCCCAGCAGCTGCTTCGTAGCAAAGGTCAGCTCCCATCTTGGCTGATGTGTAGACGCAAGGTTTGATCATGTTATTGACGAACGGGCGCTCCTTGATACCCATCAGTTTCCGGAGTCCCTTGATTCCGAATTTTGGTCCCTTGAATCCCTTGAGCCAACTCTTGGGGAAATTCATGTCAAGACACTTAATCGGACCTAGGGAGATGTTCCCTATCACCGTGGAAAGCAACATAGGGATCTGTTGTCCAAAGTTCTCCCATGGAAATGCGACTTGGAGTATATACTGCCGCCTTTCAAGGTCGCTTGGCAGACTGTATTCGTATTGTGGGACCTCATAGACACCAATGACCTTGGCAACGTGGCGTTTACGCACCTCGGCAGTTTCACCAGGTACTAGGGTCCATGTTCCAGTGCTTTGTTCCACTGCCGCTGCCTGTGCTACCTCTCTCGCGTTCATGAAGGGAGGTAGCCTTGCATAGTAGGTACAAATCACATATTTCTCATCATCAATTGCATCAGGTAATGCATCGGGAAGGGCATCTAATGGAAGACTCTTCATTGAAATCAACCAAATCTAGTGATTACCTTCCCGTCTTATGTTCTTTTGCAGAGATAGGTCAGACTCTCTTCTTGAGAAAAATCCCAAGTCCCACTACCACAACTGCCGCACCAAGGATGAGGGCAATTTCCAATATCAGCAGGCTTACACCTGTTTCTATATAGGTGATTGAGGTGCCAACGGATACTACCTCAACTGTGTCATCTGAACATGATACCTCGACATCGATGTGATATGATCCTTGAGCAAGATCTGAGAATGTGCCAGAATAGATGCCGTCCTCGTCGTTGTCCAAAAGAGTAAGTGTGACAGATGATGTATCAAACTCGCCCTCAGGATAGACATAGGCGCGAACAGTAAGGATGTCCGTATCATTTAGGACAGAGATGGAATCGCATGGGTCTTGAGTAACGACATTGATTTGATAGGTAGCTGTTACATTCCAAGTCGAGGGGGTGACCTCAACGGCATCTACATGAGAGGTTTGACTGACAGCTTTGACCATGGCTGCACAAACTTCAACAGTTGGGGCTGTTTCATACCCTCCTGCATAGGGTCCACCACCACCACCGCCCGTGACAATCCTATTGTCGGTTACTACCAATGCGGATGATAATACAGTCGCTCCTTGATTATGCATCTCGGAGTTTGTCATAGCATAATATGCTACTTTTGTATGATTCACAATGTTGTTCGCACGATTTAGCACTCGATTACCTATGCAGGTTGTTCCAATCACTAACCCCATCTCATGAGCTGTGGAGATGAAGCTCAGGACCCTATTCGAGCTGATGAGTCCAGACCAGTGTCCTCCCGCTGGAATGTATACAGCGTCATAATTGACCAAGTCGGAGAAGTTGAAATCCGAAAGGAGAATATCAGCTGTCACAGGTCTTGGTTCACGATTTGGGCAAGACTGGACCTCATAGTTAAGGGAGTTGGCAATAGTTGTGACGTTCACTCCCCAGGCTTCGAATTGCTCCCTAATCTCCCAGTAGTTCCAACCAAAACCGGTCGCTATAATCATCAATATGTCCATGTCTTCTGTAGTAGCACAGCATTGTGTTGCTGTAACTTCGGGTGCATGAACCAAGGAGATGCACATGAGAAGACTGATTCCTAATACAACCACTGATGAAACTCTCATAGTGAAGGGAAGTAACTCTGGCATAATATATAGCACATCATTGACGCTGCGTCAATCAATAATGAGGCATGTGCACATTATTATGGATTCAGAAACCACATTACTTGCCAAAGAGCTGAGCTTATCAGTGAAAAGGAAGTCCAAAGAAACGTAGCAAGTCGTGTCTTAGTAGGTGACGGTGAATGATTCCAATAAAGGATGTAGCAGCAAAGGCTGGAATCTCTGAGAAATATCTTGAGCTCTATGGAAACTATATGGCAAAGATCACTTTTGACATAAAGAGGGAACTAGGTGATAGGAAGGGCAAACTCATCCTAGTTACTGCAACGAACCCAACGCCTGCAGGTGAGGGAAAGACGACCAACTCAATAGGTCTCTCGATGGCTCTAAACGCACTTGGCTACAACGCTGTAGTGACTCTCAGACAGCCATCCCTAGGCCCTGTCTTTGGAGTGAAAGGTGGAGCTGCTGGAGGCGGAATGGCTCGTGTCGAGCCCTTTGAGAAGATCAATCTCCTCTTCACGTCAGATTTTCCTGCTGTATCATCTGCCCACAACCTTCTTTCCGCTATGATTGACAACTACATCCAACAGGAGAAGGAGCCTGAGATTGATGTAAGACGAGTCTATTGGCCACGAACGGTCGATATGAACGATCGCGCCCTCCGAAAGGTCATCGTTGGATTGGGCGGAAGATTTGATGGCTTCCCTCGCGAAGACAGCTACGTGATAACTGCGGCATCTGAGGTTATGGCGATCCTAGCCCTTGCTAAGGATTATCGAGATTTGAAGAAACGACTTGGAGATATTCTAATAGCAAGAACTCACGACCTGAAGGAGATGTATGCACGTGATTTGAAGGCAGAAGGTGCAATGGCCGTCCTGTTGCGAGATGCACTAAAGCCCAATCTTGTTCAGACATCTGAGGGAACCCCAGCCATAATTCATGCAGGTCCCTTTGCAAATATCGCACACGGGACAAGCTCAGTAATAGCTACTGACCTCGCCTTGAGGATATTCGATTATGTGGTGATAGAAGCTGGATTCGGCGCTGATTTGGGTGCAGAGAAGTTCTTCAATATCGTAACTCGAGTAGGTAACTTTCCAGTTGACGCGACCGTGGTTGTCACGACAATCCGTGCTCTGAAGTATCATGGTTCTGATGACCTTGTTGCTGGTTTCCCGAACTTGGAAAAGCATATGGAGAACATCAGTAACTTTGGCGTTCCTGCAGTTGTTGCGCTCAACAGATTCCCTGATGATACTGAAGAGGAAATAGAAACTCTCAGACGTTTTTGTAATGAACGTGGTTGGCGACTTGAGGTTTCCGAGGTCTTCGCAAAGGGAGGTGAAGGTGGAAAAGCACTTGCTCAAGCAGTGATAGATCTGATCAATGAGCACCCGAATCCCAAGATCAAATATACATACGATTTGAAAGAAAAACTGGAAACAAAAATCTGTAAGATCGCACAGAAAATATATGGATCACTTGATGTCGAGTATGGCTCTGGAGCACTAGGGATACTACGTTCCTTTGAGAAGCGTGGGTATGGAAAGTTGCCAGTATGTATTGCGAAGACACAATTCAGCCTATCCGATAACAAAGGTTTGCGGGGACGTCCTGCAGGTGACAAGGCTGAAGTCATGGGTGCTTCTGTGAGCAACGGAGCTGGATTCGTTGTCATACAGATGGGCGATATCAATCTCATGCCTGGGTTGCCTGAGGTTCCTGCAGCGGAAGGCATGGATGTGGATGATGATGGCAACATCAGTGGAGTATTCTAGGGGCTAGGTGAATAGTATGAGTGATGATGATTCAAAGCCAGTCTTAGAGGATCACGTGATTATGGGCAAACGACTGTCAAGCCAGATACGAAAGGAGATACAATCCGAAGTTGAGGCTTTGGTTGCGAAGTTCAATCTCTCTCCAAAATTAGTAACGATCATAGTTGGCGAGGATCCGGGCTCACAGATGTATGTGCGCATGAAACGCAAAGCCTGCGAGAAAGCTGGTATACTTTCCGATCACTATGATCTCTCAGAAGGCACGACTCAGCAAGAACTCTTGGTCCTACTGGATAAGCTCAACAAGGACAGGACAGTACATGGTATTCTTGTTCAATTGCCCTTGCCAAAGCATATCGATGAGAAGACTATCATTGGTGCTCTCGACCCTCTGAAGGACGTTGATGGATTCTCCCCCATGAACGTCTATCGTCTATTCTATGGTGGTGAGAAGCTCAGCGCTGCAACTCCGCATGGAATCGTCACCATGCTAGATTCGATTGGGATGAAAGACCTCTCTGGCAAGCATGCAGTCATCATCAACCGTTCTAATATCGTTGGTAAGCCACTCATCATGTTACTTCTGAATAGGAATGCGACTGTGACTGTTTGTCATTCTCGTACTGCTGATTTACCATCATGGACCAAGAAGGCTGATGTTCTCGTTACTGCGATAGGTCGCAGAACCTCTGAGAATGATCCCTTCTACATCACTGCAGATATGATTAAGGAAGGTGCTGTTGTGATTGATGTATCCACTCCTCATGGCGACGTTGACTTCGAGAGTGTGAAGACCAAGGCCGCAGCTATCACTCCTGTTCCGGGTGGGGTCGGACCAATGACCATTACAATGCTTTTGCGCAATGTTCTAGATGCCTACACAGCTCAAATTTCAGTGACTTAGACTCTCAGATATCATAGCGAATTGAAAAACAAAGAAAGTATGATGGTAGATTGCACAACCATCATACTCTATTGATTCGATGATTCTCAGAATGGTGCGAATATGCCAGCAAATACAATCCATGCTAGTAGAGTCTTTGCAATTAGACTCAGTACGATGTACATTCGTTCTCCATAAAGATAGTCTTTCCACTTGCTGACTTTCTTGTACTGAAGTAATTGGTTCAATGCAAATATGTTGAAGAGGATCAGATACATGAAGATGATAATGTACACAAAGGTCGGCGGATTTGTTTCAGCTGCACTAATTGCCGCAGCAAAATAACCGAACAGCACAACCCATGGTGTCGCTCCTGAAATACATCCTAGGATGAATGGCTTCCATGTTGTTTTCTCAGTATATTGGTTAATGTCTTCCATGAGATATCCAAACATGATCATCATAGCATTAAGGACAACAATCATGACCAATGACCAAATATCCCAGACCCCCAATAGGAATGTGATTAGGAATATCATTACTGAACTCGATACAGAATACTCATACCATCTGAAGGGATTCATTCCTTTCTGCAGGTTCTCAACATATCTATTGTTCAACGGAAATGCAATGAGAAAATGAGCGAATGCTGACATCAAGGGGAATGAAGCCAAGATGACTCCTATATAGGAGAGAGTGAACAACACTGTAGGTGTGGGCTGGACAATGAAGAACGGGTCTTCCGGAAGTATCTGAAAATCCAGATATATAGTGTAGACATCCTGAGACCATTCCAAGCTTAGGCCTAGGAATAGCATCAGAATTCCAGTGATTAGATGAAGAATCCCCGCGTAAATATTGAACTTCTTAAGGTAGGCAAAGGAAATCGGCGAATTACTTGTGGGGAATGCCTCTACTTTTTCTGTATTCATTTTAATCGAAAAACATACGGAATCTTTGATATTAATCTATGCAATAATTGGTTTCATCTGGGATGCTTGGGCGAATGATATAGTTGAAACCTCATTCTTTACTAATATAAATCGGAAAGGAAAACCACTTTAGTACACGCGATTGTTGAGATATGATATCTATCTCTTAAAGGAGTTCTCGCACATGACACTTATGACTGGTGATGAGTATCTAGAGAGTCTCAGGAAAAGAAATCCTCTGAATATATACATGCTAGGTGAGAAAATCGAGAATCCTGTTGATCATCCCATTATACGAGCATCAATTAATTCTGTTGCCTTAACATATGATTTAGCTCAGAATGAGAAATACCGCGAGATAATGACTACAAAATCCTCTGTCACTGGCGCTAGGATCAATAGGTTCTGTCACCTGCATCAAAGCACTGAGGATCTTCAAGACAAGGTCAAAATGCAAAGAATACTTGGACAGAAATCCGGCACTTGCTTTCAGCGATGTGTTGGGATGGACGCGCTTAATGCTGTCTTTCTTACAACATATGAGATTGATGAGAAACATGGAACCGACTATCATAGGCGATTTGTGGAGTATGTCAAAACTGCTGAAGAGAGAGATTGGGTTATCGATGGATGTATGACTGATCCGAAAGGTGATAGAAGCAAGAGACCCTCTGAACAGAAGGATCCTGATGTCTATGTTCATGTTGTTGAGCGACGAGAGGATGGTGTAGTCATTCGAGGAGCTAAGGCACATCAGACTGGAGCCGTGAACTCACATGAGCATCTGATAATGCCTACGCTAGCGATGAGAAATGAAGACAAGGACTTCACTATCTGCTGTGCTGTCCCTGCTGATGCCCCAGGTATAACCTATTATTATGGGCGGCAATCATGTGACCTCCGTCGTATGGATGAAAGCGCCGGTGGAAACATCGATTGCGGCAATCCAGTATATGGTGGGCAGGAATGCTTGCTCGTTTTTGATAACGTCTTTGTTCCAACAGAGAGAATCTTCATGAACGGCGAAACTGACTTCTGTAGTCGTCTAGTGGACACATTTGCAGCATATCATCGCCAGAGTTATGGTGGCTGTAAGGTTGGCGTTGGCGATGTCCTAATCGGCGCTGCGGCGAGCATCGCAGAGTATAATGGTGTGGAAGGTGCATCGCATATCAAGGATAAGATAACCGAGATGACGCATCTCAATGAGACCCTCTACTCCTGTGGCATCGCATGTTCTGCTGCAGGGCAGAAGACTCCAGCTGGCAACTATCTCGTAGATATTCTACTTGCCAATATCTGCAAGCAGAATGTCACGCGGTTTCCATATGAAATTGCACGACTCCTTCAGGATATAGCAGGAGGCCTCTTCGTGACATGTCCGAGCGCAAAGGAGATGGAGAATCCTGAAACGCGTCACATCATTGAGAAGTATCTTGCTGGGACTACAGATGTAGACACTGAAGATAGGATCAAGATGCTTCGCTTGATAGAGAACCTTACACTTGGTAGAGCGGCTGTAGGGTACTTGACTGAATCAATGCATGGTGCTGGGTCTCCACAAGCTCAGAGAATCATGATAAGTAGGATGTCAAACATCGAAGAAAAGAAGAAATTCGCAAAGGAACTTGCTCGAATCTCCAGTTCGAAATAACAATGACTCATCCCAAACCCTTTTCAATACGGAACGTTCCGAGCGCAGCTCGGTGGGTCTATTGAAGATCATTGAGTGTGTACCTAATTTCTCAGAAGGTCGTGATAAGAAGATCATTGACGCGTTGTCTGATGCGGTCAAGAGCGTTGAAGGCGTCAGACTTCTTGATGTCGAGTTTGATCCTGATCACAATCGGTCTGTCTTCACGTTCATTGGTGAACCTCAGAAAGTGAAGGAAGC
>JBHLQH010000024.1:0-47633 GCA_048884965.1 Candidatus Thorarchaeota archaeon
TGACTATAATATGCGAGAGACCTCACTCACTATCGTAACGACAAAGGACTCTATCAACGATAATTTCGAAGAAGTAGGCTTTAGTAGATATCAAGGTATCTCTGAACGATATTGGATCACTATCGATTCAACTCAAATCTTGGATAACAACGTTGACACTGTCTATGACTCTTTGGACAATCTAAGAAGACAATTTGAGCAAGAAGCATTACCTTATGCGATTGTATCCTCCTTTGGTCTTAGAGAGGCGGTCCAGCAATATCAAGCTTGGGCATTGTCAATGACAACCCTGTCTCTAGCATTCTCCATTCCGACAGTGATTATGGGGATACTGCTCATATATTATAATACGAATCTGATGAGTGATGAAACCAGAAGGGATATCGGTACTATAAAGACACGAGGAGCTTCAGGGTGGCAAGCTTTCAATTGGATCATAAGTAGCGCAGTCTTTACAGGTCTAATAGGAAGCGTCGGTGCTATCGCATTAGGAACAGTTTCTGCGATACTCTCATCCACTGTAAAAGTATTCTTCATCTTTGACTTATCACAGCTGGCGAATCTAGCTCTTATCGTAAGTCCAAATGCACTGATTGCTGTTTTCGCATTCTCATTCGGAGTTGGGCTTATAGTAGCGTTCCCAATAGCAATCAAATCGTTCCTGATGACTGCTACGGAAGCTCACTCGATGTTAGAACGAGACGTACTACTATCTAGAGAGAATCTTGGCAGTCCATTAGCAGAATTGATTATCCTAGGAATATCAGGCTATATCCTGATTCCAATTCTCTCTTTGATGTCAATGATGAGCTATTATGGGATGTTCCAGATCTTCTTCCTGATTCTACTAATTCCGATGATGGGCCTGTTTGTGATTTCATTCTCAAGATTGCTCGCTCGACCAGTAGCAAGTACAAAGGCATCAATCATTCGTAGAATAGGAAAGAGAACAGCAAAGGTCGGTACAAAGGTGATGTCAAGAACATTGCTATCATACAAGAAAAGTGAAGCAATGGGTGTTGTATTCATCGCGATGGTCTTTGTGGTTGGAGTGTTGTCTGGTATTTCAGCAAGTACTGCAATGACGCATACTGATTCTGTTTTTAAATTCCATACAGGCTCGGATATTGCGATTACCGTCAAGGGAGGTCTGGAGAACGTCACTTTGGATCTCGTAGAGAACATCACCATGGTAGATGGTGTTGCTTCTGTTTGTCCAATTCTCAAGGTTGATCAATATGTGGCATACTGGTCGTATGATTGGAATAGAAGGACATTCTATAACCAGACTATGACAATCTACGGAGTAGATCCTACTGCCTGGTTGGAATCAGCATTCTGGCTACCATACTTCACACTAGCTTCAGCTCCCAATGTGGCAGTTTCAAGAATGCTAGAGAACGAATCCTTCGTCATCTCCTCATTCAGACCAATTGATCACTATGTAGGAGAAACCTTCAACCAAAGACCCGTTTATGGAGAGGATATCTCGCTCTGTCTCAGAACCCCTGAATGGATCAATATCACAGATATGAAGATAGTAGATGTCTTGGGAGCGAGTGAGGAAGTCTATTCTAGAAAATACCTACAAGGCGAACCAGATTTGAATGAGTTTGTTGTTGTGAATCTGGATTTCCTCCAGAGGTATCTCAATACATCGGTTGTGAATAAATTCCTAGTTAAAATCGACCCAGGTGCTAACTACACAGTAGTCATGAGAAACCTCTATGATATCGCACCGAATAGCTTCGAAACGATTGAATCAGCATACACAGGGATTGATGAAGTTCAGAATTCAAGGGCAGGTCAGGTAATATACGGTGTCTATACACTTAATGTCCTGTTCACGATATTCTATCTTTCAATTGGAATGGTAATCGTTGCATCAGTAAGAATACACTCTTTACGAAAGCAATTCTCAGTCTTGAGGGCTTTAGGAACTGATGCAAGGGAAATAACACGATCTGTCCTGATTGATACAGCACTTAGTGTGTTAATCGCCCTCGGGATAGGTTCATTGATAGGATTGATACTGGCCGCATTCTCGATCAATATGCCACTGATTTATTATGGAACAACAACATTGCAAATGTGGCAGCGTCTTCCTGTCTTTCTGAGTATACCTTGGGTGACGCTTGGTGTAATCATTTCTGTTAGCTTTGCGTTTGCATTGCTAGCATCATATCTAGTCACAAAATCAACTCTGAAGAAGAACATTGCAGAGGAGATACAATACACGGAGTGATAGGCAAACATGTCAGAAAACTTAGAGGAACTTGCACTCGAAAACAAGATAGTCGTAAGAGACCTCATGAAAGTCTACAAGAGGGGAATGAAGGAAGTCATAGCTCTTCGAGGTCTTGACTTTGAAGTTGGAACAGGAGAGTTCCTTTCAATCGTTGGACCCTCTGGCTCTGGAAAGTCAACTTTACTGAAAATGCTAGGGGCTCTAGATAAACCAACGGCAGGTTCGATTCTCTATGACGGACACAGTGTGACTCTTCTTGATGACAGACGGTCAATGCTATACAGGCGACAAAAAGTAGGCTTTGTATGGCAAACGGGAAATCTCGTTCCGGGGCTGAATGCTTTGAACAATGTCATGTTACCGATGCGGCTTGCTGGTGCCCCAAAGGCACCATCAACTGAGAGAGCGAAGATGCTTCTTGAAACAGTAGGCCTTCAACATAGAATAGGTCACAAGCCACATCAGCTCTCGGGCGGGGAGAACCAACGTGTAGCAATCTGTGTGGCTCTAGCTAACAAACCTGAACTTCTCTTGGCGGATGAAGTAACTGGTGAGCTTGATACAGAAACTGCTGAGAACGTAATGAATACCCTGAAGACTATGAATGAGGATTTCCAGACGACAATCGTCAATGTCACTCACTCTCCTAGAGTTGCATCATATGCAGATCGAGTGTTAAGAATCCGGGATGGACTAATTGAGGGACAAAAGCACACAATCTTTGGAGATATCACAGAAATCGATGCAAAAGGACGGATGGTCATTCCTGAAACTGTGCGTCGATTAGCAGGGATTGGAAAACGTGTTGTACTTAAAGTCACAAATGAAGGTCTTCTCATTACACCTCTTGAGATGGAGGAAAACAATCACGAGAATCAATAGTTGCATCCATCCACCACTCAAAGTAGAAGGTATTTATGAGTGGTGAATCCTTCGTTATCTGAAAGGATTCTGTGGAATTTGAGTATTAGTTACCAAGATTGTCATGAGAGGAAGAAAAGAAAGGAGTAACAAGAACCTTGGCACTTCTCGGATATTCGGATGGTCAAAAGAGGCAACGGAGATTGATCACTCTCTTCTGCTTCATGATCACAAGCTCGATATTCATGAGCACCTTGGTTTTTGTTGATTCATATTCACTGTACAGATGGAATGAAGATGTCAATGTAGGACCCGCTGCTATAATTGTTAGCGGCCAAGGATACATGGAAAATCAAGTAGCAAAGATAGCTAATGTTGAGGGTATCACAAAAGCGGCTCGGTTGAATGGAGCTTTCTTCAACATAGAATCGATGTACAAGCATTTGAAATGGAGCCAAGGACTCGAAGCAGTGGTGTACAACGAGGCATTTCAAGCAGCGTTCCCCAGTATATTCAGCTTCATCGAAGGAAGAGCACCTGAAAATGAAAATGAGGTCGCTGTGTCGATGTTAGCAGTGAATCTTCTCTATCTTGAATTGAATTCTCCAGTAAACTATTCGATCGATTTTACAGAATCATCAACAAACGCAATCGTAGTGGGAATCTATGATCATGGGAGTCTCAATACATCGCAGACATGGATGTATAGACGAGGTGATTTCATGATTCACTCCTCGTTTTATACTACTTACACCTTCGATTTAGTCTATGCGGATATTGACAGATCAAGAATAACGCCAACAAATCCAAAAGGTGCATTGATGTTCTTGAATGAGGTCGAAGTAGCAATCTATGATATTGACCCCAGTTACAAGTTCACAGGTAGGTCTCGCTACACAGTATTCAATTCACTCGTGATGGGTATTGAGGACTATGACGAATATCTAGGGAATCTGAGATTCACTCAACTATATCGAACGGGTGGCCTTTTGTTACTAGGGTTTTCCACTATATATCTTGCAATAAATTATGTGCTCAAGCAAAGAGCCTTCGAAACGAATATGCTTATTGCCCGTGGAGCTTCTATTAGAAGAACTCGATTTATGGTTAGCATCGAGCTAGTCATTTCATCAATTCTTGCCGCACCAGTTGGGATACTATTCGGCATTATAATGAGTCGGGTAGCGATGTCAGCAACAGGATACCTCCAATTCGATTTCTCACGAATCCTGACCCAACCTATCCTAATCAGCATAGAAACAATCCTCTATTCTATCCTAATTGGAATAGGTGCTCCACTCATACTGCTGATTTCCCAAGAAACTGAAAGATCAAGATACTCCACTTCAGAAGCAAAACCAAGCAAGTTTGCACGAATAGTTGAAAGTTTGAATTTCATCAGCAGCGATGCAGTCTTGCTGGCATTCAGCGTCTTACTACTAGCTGCACTCAATTCGGGAGGCACCATTGTTGCTGCGAATCCAGTCTTCTCAGCGATGATTGTGTTGTTGCCTTTTGCACTGTTCTTCTCACTTACAAGTATACTACTCAAAGCACTCCGGAGAGGTACACTCTATGTATCCAGAGCCTTCAGCAAAATCTTTGGAAAGATTCCTTCTGCAGTAGGAATAAGAAAGATCGAGAAGCAATCATCCACATCACTCTTGTTGGTAATCGTTCTTGTTCTAGCAATGAGTCTGAGTTGGAACTATGCAATCAATTCCGCAACCTTGCCCACAACTAGATTGAACCAAACCAGATTCGCAGTTGGTGGAGACATCGCATTTCATCTAGATTCTGACGCAACAGAAATGTGGGATGACTTTATTGGAAATGCAAGTTTCTTAGAGGCATCATCTGTTGGTTCACTTGTAACCGAATTTCCACTATCTCTATCATCTGGAACAGAGGGACTCTATGACTTCGTTTGTATTCAGCCAGAAGAATATCTCAAAGTAGGATACGATTCACAAGGTTCAGAACTAAACTCATCTGTGATTTCGGATTATCTCATTCAACTTCAAATGACAGAAGACGGAGCGATCATAACTCAAGATATTGCTGAGAGTTATGGACTAACAGCAGGAAGTGTCCTCAGAGCATTCTGGCAGAATCGTTCTGAAACTGAAACTATCGAATTCAGCATCATAGGAGTTGTTGATGCGATCCCGGACTCCCTGACCTTCTCGCAAGGCTATAATCCGTATCCAGGACTTAGTTGGACATATCAAGTTGGAGCAAGTAGAATCTGGGTGAATCAGAATTTCATGGAAGCAATCATAGATTCGATTCCAGACATCAATTACGTCTATTGCATGAGAATGCCCAAAGGAACAAACACTTCACTATTTGTTTCGCAACTCCTTGAAATTGAAGCAAGTGAAGCTATTCTCAACGATGAATGGGTTTCTGCAGAACTCGAGGTGGAAAAGTACCTTTCTCAGGAAAGTTACGAGTTAGATCGTGCCTCTGATTCACTATTTACAATACTTAGCATAACTACAATATTTGGAACCTTTACAGTTTACTCCTTTGAAGGCATTAGATCCAGAAGAAGAGAGATCGCACTCCTTAGATCTCTGGGTGCTGATACATCACTGGTCCTGAAAACTCAAGTCAGTGAGATGACAGTCTTGACACTGATGAGTATCCTGTTGCTGCTAATCTTTTCCCCTATTTTAGCAGTCAACACACTTATCTCCGCTGTGAGAACCTATGGAGGTGTATCTTACATCTTCCCCTCAGTACTCTCGGTGGTGTTTCCTTGGCCCCTGCTCTTCTCCATACTGTCCTTCTTTATAGGATGTGTAGTCATATTCATTTTCTTCATAGCTTTTCTTGGAGCTAAGATTAGTTTGAGTGAGACTCTGAACTATACGTGGACAGAGGCAGGACCATACACAGAGGAGGTGTACTAATGTTTCTGATGTCACGGCTTACATCTAAAACACCGCAGTTATTGGTAACGCTCCTAGTATTCTCACTTTCATCAGGAGTCCTTGGAGGCTTACTTTTCTATATGGACTCGACGAGCTCAGAGGTCTTAGAGGAGATGACTGAGTACTTGCCTGTGGATATGGAAATCAAGTGCACACAGACATTCTATGAAAGCACAGCCATAACATTAGACACTATTCTAGATGTGGTAAAGGAGCAATCAATAGTTGAAACAGCAGAAGCAGTCATAGCCATAGAAGGGTTCGATAGGCTACTTCCAGAGGGGCAATTCCGAAGCTACGTGTATCTTGGAGTGGACGATTCTTTCTTCACTTCGTTTGGCGATTCCATCGAGCTCCTGCCAGAAGCTCTACCACTCTCTCAGAATTCATGCTATATTGAATCAGCTCTATTTGAATTCTATAATCTTGAGATAGGAAGTACATACACTGCTAATGTATTCTATCGCGATGCAAACTATCAGACACATCGTGATAACCGCACTTTCATCATCGCAGGGCAATTCAAATCTTCATTCTTCACAACTGACTCTGAATCAGAAGCAGACCCGTCGTCATCGCTCCGACTCATCACCACAAAAGATGGAATGCAAGATCATTTTGGTTTTGTTGGTCAATCTAGTACAGATGGCATTTTTGATAGAATCTGGATGAAGTTTGATTCGGATTTTATACTTGAAAATAATCCAAATGTCGTTGAATCCGCGTTGGATGACATAAAGAAGAAAATTGAGCAAAGAATCCTTCCATTCGCATCTGTAACTGAATTCGAGATTCTCGGAGTCGTTTATGGTTACAATTCATGGGCATCAACAATGACCGTAATCGCTCTAGCATTTTCTATACCGACCCTTGTCATGGGCATGATGCTCGTCGTAAATAACTCTCAACTCAATGAAGATGATAGGCGTAGAGATTTGGGCACCTTGACCACACGTGGTTCATCAGGGTGGCAATCGTTCAATTGGGTTCTTAGCAATGCATTGGTCACGGGAATCGTTGGTAGTTTTGGTGCAGTGCTCACAGGGGCACTTTCTGCGATATATTCAGGAGGCGTGAAGGAGTTTCTTCAATTTGACAATGCTAACTCATTGAACTTCAGCCTACTCTTGGAACCAACATCAATAGCGGTCGTTTTCCTATTCTCTTTCACATTGGGATTCATAGTCGCACTTCCTAGTGCCATTAAGGCTCTCCTTATGACTCCAGAAGAAGCGCACCTGATTATTGAGAGAAGTGCACTTCAGGGAATTGAGAAATTCTCCAATCCACTATGGGAAATCCTTGCAGTCGCAGTTTCAGGATATCTCATCTTCCCGTTGCTATCCATGGTCCTCTATGGGAATTTTCCGCCAACGACATTTCTCCTCTTTGCTATCGTGATAATCTCCATGTTTGGAGTCTTCATATCATCTTTCACACGGATTCTTTCACGACCCACATATATTTTGAAATCAAGGATATTGGGTGTCGTCCGCAAACCATCACTTCGAGCCATCTCGGTAATGATATCAAGATATGTAAGATTGGTAAAGAATAGCGAGTCACTTGCTGTGATGTTCATTGCATTGATGTTCACATCGGCGCTATTCTCAAGTATTTCAGCAGTCACAGGTGCAACCCATATGCGGGAGTTGTACCTTTTCGACACAGGCGCAGATGTTGTGATTGATGCAATTGATAACTATGAGAATGTAACATTGGATCTTATCCAGAACTTCACAGCGATTGATGGGGTTCTAAATGCTAGCGGTATGCTAAGTACTGCAGCACATGTTTCATATCTTCAGATAGTTCAAGGGGAAGTCCTGCGTAGAAGCATTCCTCTCTCCATCTATGCGGTTCAGCCAAACGAATGGGCGGTCTCGGCATATCTACGATCCTATTTTGCAATGTCTCAAGAGCCGAAAGAAAGCCTATCTTTGCTTGCGGAGAATGAAACGAATGTAATTTCAACGTTTATGCCGTATCTATACATCACTGGAAATACGCCTCTCTACCATCCAAATTTAACAATTAATTTTGTAGGACCTCCAACAAATGTGACCTTCTTTGGTAACTTCAGCTACAACTATACGATTGTTGATTCCTTCTCTAGCAGCTATTCACTGAATTCTGTGAACTATATGCCCGGTGAAGCGCAATCCATTGATTTCATTATAATGAACTTGACCCGTGTTCATGCCCTATTGAATACATCACGAATTAGTAGATTCTACTTAGACATTGATGATACAAAGAATGTTACACAGATAGTTGAAGAACTACGTGCTATTGCTCCATCGAGTCTTCAAGTGATATCGACTCAAGAACGGATTGACAATCTATTAACTTCAAGAACTAGTCAATCGATAAATGGAGTATACAGTCTGAATGTGATCTTTGCACTGACCTACTTGGTGATAGGAATTACCATCATCAGTGTTGTGAGAACACATCGACTTCAAAAATACTACTCCATTCTTCGGGCGTTTGGTTCACACACAAGATCAGTCCTCTCTTCAATCGTGCTGGACTCGTTCCTTAGTGTGTCAGTAGGTTGCTTGATTGGATTATTCCTAGGACTGTATCTATCCAATCTAATTTTGCAACTGCCGCTTGTATTTCTGGGGCTATCTGGAGATATTACTTGGACAAGGTTGCCAATTGAGCTGATTCTTCCATCATTCCTCATAGGAACTATACTATTCATCGGGTATGCTTCGGCAATCCTCTCAGTCATAGTTACGACAAGAAGAGCACTATCTGGAAACATTGCTGACGATTTCCGACATGAATAGTCCAGAATGCTATACTATCCGAGGTCAAGTGTAGCTAGATATTTTGCGAAGGCCCCATCAATCATCGATACAACAATAGCATAACAAACGAAAAACACTATCTGCTCGAGCATCATTCCGGAAACCCAGAGAACATAGAAGGGGAACAAAGGAAGATGCACGACATAAAGAATTACTAGGAGAATCACTCCGAGGCCGAGCTGACGATCCAATCTTCTATTCTGCTTCTCATGCCAAATCCGCACCGTAAGGATCCTATTCAGCATCCCGTAGATAAACGCCAAACCAATCAGTCCAAAGAATATCAGCACAATAAGAACCACTGATGCTGCAAAGGGACTAGTGATGAGGTCAGGTGCGTCAAAGACTGAGATGACTACTAGGTTCATCAATGATGACAAGGTACTTAGAATCAACTGAGTACCTAGAACTAGTACAGTGGTCATGATAACAAATGGCAATCCGTGGATGAGATACAGACGAGATTGTCCCTTAGGACCGCTCGTTTTTGCATCGAAATCTCCAGCCTTGATACTTTTCTCCGCCATTCTAACCCGCTAAATGCATTTTCTATGTTGGATTTAAGCTATTCTACATAAGGTCTATATTGGATGACTCTTTTTTGTGGTTGGAAAAAAATGAGCTACTTAGAATTGCCGTGGTCTTATTCTGCTGCTATCATTACATTTGGAATATTCTTCTTTTCCTTGAATGTGTATATCTTTACCTTGATTATGAGTCACCCGTTCGCAAGTCCTTTGTGGATAGTTCTTGCAGGGGTTGGTTTGATTGGATTTGCTTTTTCCCTTAGAATGGCTAGGATACATCAGGAAGAACTAGTCCTTAAGAAGCAGGAGGAGCAAGGTCTAAGCTAATTCAGTCAATCCAATATCAAGAATGCCCTCTACTAACAATGAAAATAAATTGATGCGCTTCCATAGCACAATAAAGTGAGAAACGCGAAGAGCTAACTCACCGCGTTTCATAAAGCTTAGGGATACACTCTAGTGACTGTCCGCGGAAATGGAACACAATCACGTATATGCTCCAGCTCAAGCATCCAAGAAATCAAGCGATCCATTCCAACGCCAAAACCAGAGTGCACTACACTACCGTATCGTCGGATATCTATGTACCACTTGTACTTCTCAGGATCGTCACCAATCCTTCTAAGGTTGTCAAGTATAAGCTCAGCTTGATCCTCACGCTGACTTCCTCCTATGATTTCTCCATAGCCATGCGGAGCTAGAAGATCATCGTTCCTATATGTTCGAGGATCATCTGGGTTGTGCTTCATGTAGAAGGACTTGATCTCTTTCGGATAGTACTCGATGAAGAGGAATGTATCTCGATCTTTCGATAGAATCTCCTCTGCTTCAGTCCGAATGTCCTCACCCCATTCGATTTTCAGTCCTGCTTCTTGGCATACCTCAATGGCCTTGTCATAGGTCATCCGTTCAAAGGGGGGCTTAATTTTCAGGAGACGTTCAGGATTCACGCCTAGTTCTTCTAGCTCATGAGGGCGGTTCTTGACTACTTCATGGCACATGTAGCTGATGAGTTCCTCTTGACGCTTCAAGTTGCACTCATGATCACACCATGCTTCTTCAACCTCAAGATGCCAAAATTCCGTGAGGTGCTTACGAGTTCGAGACTTCTCTCCCCTAAACGAGGGTGCTAGGATGAACACCTTCTCCATTGCATACAGTTGTGGTTCAAGATGCATCTGACTTGTTTGAGTTAGATAGATTGGTTTCCCAAAGTAATCTACTTCGAAGAGCTCTGCGCCTTCTTCGCCCATGGTACTCACGAACATTGGAGACGTAGTTTCATAGAATCCTTGTTCTCGAAGGTACGCACGCGCTGCACGAAAGACCTCGTCCCTTACTTTCAGAACGTTACTCATCTGGCGAGACCGCATCCATAGGTGTCTATTATCATTTAGGAATTCAACGCTCTGATCTTTGGTTATTGGGAAGTCTTCCGCAAAATGCAAGACCTGAATATTAGTAACTTGAACTTCATAACCACCAGCTGCTCTTGAGTCAGCCTTTACTTCACCCTCCAACGTCACGAGGGATTCCACTAGCATCTTGCTAGCAGCATCGAATTGCTCTTCGCCTACTGCCGCTTTCTTAATTACCGCTTGAACGAGTCCTGATGGGTCACGAAGAGTGACAAAGACCATCTTACTCTGAGCTCGAGTCCGATGGACCCACCCACGAAGATGGACAATTTTTCCTTCGTGATGACCATCAAGAACGTCACGTATCTTGATGAATTCCATAATAGTCACCATAATCTCGCAGTCCAGTCAAACATGACTTGGACTATCCCTTCAGGATTTTCAAAAAGATAAAAGGATGACGGCCGATGTCGGCCGCCAAGGAATCTAACCAAAACTAACGGTACTTGACAAACCAGATGAGAACACCAGCAATGATCACAATACCAGCTAGTGCTCCTACCATCAACAGCATAATACTAGCTGTTGAGATCGAAACAACTACCTGTACGGTTGAACTCGCAGTATTCCCACCTATATCGGTTACAACGAGGACGACCTCATGAGTTCCTGCACTCAATCCAGCGAAATCAAACACGATCGTATTAGATGTCCAATCAGCACTAACAATCAATCCGCCATCAACAGAGATGGTGTATGCATCTTTGAAATCATCTGTGACAGTCCAGTTCCTTACTATTCTTTGATCGCCTTGAGCATAACTGACTGTTGGAGGTTCGTATACGAAAATGGGAGCCATATCATCGACCAGAACAGTGACAGTCACTTCATCAGTGACCCAATTTCCGCTTGTGTCATTCACCCATAACGTATAGTTATACACTCCAATCGCAAGAATCGAAGAGATCGTATACGAATAGAATGGTTCCTCCTGATTCAGAGAGCCATTTGCCACACTTACTCCGTCTTCGTACAGACTAAAGGAATCCATGTTAGTTTCAGTGATGTTCCAACGAAGGATCTTTCCGGTTAGGGTATAGTAGAATTCGAGATCTTCAGGTCCGCTGAGGACAGGAGTCACGTTCTCATAGACTCGGAGAGAAACGATATCTTCAGCAGTGTTATCGTTAAGATCAGTTGCGACAAGCTTCAACTCGTAAACGCCAATCTTGTATCCAGTCGCATTGAAGGTAAAGTATGTCTGATTGGTCCATGTCACAGTTGTGTTCAAATCATCATCCACATAGAACCTGAACTCTGCGGGATACTCATCACTAATGTTCCAAGTCAGTGTAATGTTCGCAGTTCCTACTAGAACCTCTTTATCGCCAGGGGATTCAATAGCGGGAGCACGAAGATCAGTGTTGACTGTGGTGAAATTGTATGAGTACGAACCCAAGCCAATTGGAGAGCCAAGGTAGGATACTGTCCAATTCACATATGCGACAGGGAGATCCAAGAATCTCACTGTGCCATTTGTAGGAGTGTATTGATAATAGAGCTCGGTACCATTCTTGTAAGTAACGTTCACTAATGCTCCTTCAAGAGGAGCAAGGGTAGTTTCATAATAGGTGAATACCTCAAGATCATAGTATTCAGGCAGCCCTGCAAATGGACCGATTGTCTGGTGGACTAGGAGAGTTGTGCCATCAGTAGTGAAATTCTCAGCGACAAGCACAGTTCCTGTGTAGATGCCTGATGCTACAGTCACATAGTAGGTATAATTGCCAATGGGAATATCAGTCACGTTGGCGATTCCATTTGTACCTAGGATGAATTGTGAGTAGATGGTGCTGGAATCTCTAGAGTAAATAGTGAAGTTTAATCCTTCCCCAGGAGCGTCATCGATATCAGTGACAGTGACCAAGATATCGTCATCATCATCTTCCCAATCGAGATTGCCTATCTTGAGGCTTGAGTAGGCCTCAGGTCCATCTGATACCATGCTACCATTCAATGATATTCCTGGTGCGGCTGACCATGTCACATTCCACTCAAAAACACCTTGTGGAACATCGTAGAAGATTGCTGAACCATCTCCAACCGTAAGCTTGGAGGCATACTTGGAGCTATCAGTGGTATTGTAGAGTGTAACATTTGCCTGTGATATCTCGAAGGTACCATTAAAGACATAGAACTCAAAATCATCATCATTGAACAACTGATCATAGTTGATCGTCCTATTCTCAACAACCAAGTTGGTCGCTGCAACCGCCCTTGGTGAGTCAACTGGTGTTGTGATATAGGTAGTTGAATACTGAACAACAGCCATTGGCATCACAGTACTGCTTAGTACCAAGAGGGCTAGGAGAAATGTGAAAGTCTTGTGTTTATTGTTCATCCAATGTCACTCTCGTTAGCGTAGACGGACTCTCTAGTGTCATCTCACTACTTAGCGGCTCGAAGCCTGCATGAAGCATAAAAGGGTTTTCATAGACTTAGTGTTGTATCAGCGCATGGGAGAATGGCAAATTGAGTTACACCCTTTCGTTCACCCAACTTATCATATCAGCAAGAACCTGCTCCCCACCTTCATCCTCGAAAGGTTCGTGGTAGAGTCCCTCATATAACTTCCAAGTCTTATCTTTTGATGAGATCCTATCAAAAAACTTCTTATTCTCCTCAGGAATGAGAATCATATCCTCGCCAGTCTGCAGCACTATGATTGGAAGCGTGATATCCTCAGCCCTATTGAAAATCTTCTCTCGCATTCCTAGACCTTCCATAGCAAAGCGAGGAGTCGCTTTGTCGAACCGTAGTGGGTCTTCCTTGTTTCGCTTCACTACCTCAGGATTGCGAGCAATGAGGTCAAGATCCAATCCTGTATCAAAATACTGCTTGACATTCAACTTCGACAAGCCTTTTGCAATCGTCCTTGTTGCTGCACTTATCTTAAGTCGTTCAGATACAGCTGGACATGGAGTGATAAGACCATCAATTCCATCTGAATGCGTTAGAGTATATTGGTACGCCCAGAGGCTACCAAGCGAATGACCGTACATGAAGAACTTGTCATCCGGGTGAGAAAGCTTGAGATAAGAAATCAACGAGTCCAAATCTTGAACATATTCATCAAAACTATCAACATGGCCCTTGGTACCTGTAAACTTGCCAAAACCTCTCATATCAGGAGCATAGAACAGAAAACCATTCTTCGCAAAGTATTCACCAACATAGGATATCGTTCCACTATGTGCTCCAAGTCCATGAAGCCCTAGAACAATTGCTTTGTGCTTGGAATCAGGTGTCCAAATTCTCATGAACATTTGAGTTCCATCATATCCTAGATATTCTCCTTCTTCATATGTCATTGAATACCACGCTCTTTGGGATTATCTTCTAAGAGTACTCTTACTTTTGTGGTTATTGGTGGATTGCTTTCATAACTCTATGCATTTCTATATCGGGGATATTGGCAGCAATTCATTACAGATACAGAACACCAAAGGAAGGCACAACGATTCTAATCTCTAGAATTATATTCTTTCATGTTGAAATTTAGTTGCAGATATTTTCGTAATATCAGCTGGGCAGTAACAGGTTGCAGCGTCGTTGGAGAAATGATAGTATGAAAAGACAGGTGTCACTATTTGTAATAGTAATGATTCTCGCACAGGTTGTAGTAATCGTTACACCACCTATGCAAGAGAGGTATATTGAGCAATCCAGAACACAGTCAAACTATGTGGCTTTGTATGATCCCTCAGATCCAACATCAGTTAAGGCACACAATCACTTTCTGAAGCTTGTGAGTACAAGCGGTCTAGAACTCCAATCCTTGGCTGTAAGTAGAGCTACGAATCTAATCCAGCTCTTGGATTCATCGACTGCAGATGTGTACATGTACTTCTTCCATGGCTCATCTGAAGGACTAAACATCAACGGGGAGGAAGTTGATTGGAGTGAACTTGCAATGCATATTGAAGGAGCAAATGTGGGCAGCCACTTCTTCGCAAGTTGCTATTCCTCCATACTTGAGGGAGTGACCCATAAGAACGTGAGGGGATTCGAGGGCACAGTAGACTACATGATTGGAAGTGCGACAGTTGCCATCTTCTTGAAGAGAATCTTATCGAATCCGGAACAAGTAGAGGCCCTAAATGAAAAGATAACGCATGAAATCAAATCAGCAACAAATGAATACACACAACGTCTGTTAAATCCGATTGAACCACTTGAAGCTTTGAGTTTCAGAAATCATCTGTGTGATCTAATCTCAGCAGCTACTACAACATATACACTCTATAATATCATCCAAGAAATCATTGAAGCATGGGGAGATATGGCAGATGGAGGATCCAAAATAGAGTTCCTTTTGCAAATCTTGAAAATACTGGGAATTAATTTTGATGGAGAGGACAGGCCTCAAGGTCTTTATGATTATACTTGGGAGATGGAGTTTCAAGATGCCTTAAGTCATGGAAAGGTTGCGATGGGCTTATGGGTTGGAGTGGTTGAGCATGCATACTACGAAAATGATTTGCCATTTGACATATATGCCCGAACGATTCAGGTTCAATTTTGGGTTGAAGCTTCAGTCTATAGAACCTTCTTCACTCCTACAGCACCACCAATCCCAATAGAATTCGAATACAATACTCAAGGACACCTCTACATCGAATTCCTACTTGATTACTTGGCATCAAATGCAACGAATCCTGATGCAATTATTGATAGCAGCTACAATGGACTCCTGTTCCGATCAACCGAAGGAAGCCCCACTTCTGGTACTGAGCAATTGTTGGGATATGCAGCAGTTCCTGGACCATACGGTGAAAGAATTATAGAGGCATGGTTTGGTTGTCCCGCTTTGGGAATTCCATTACCTTTACGAATCTACGGTGACCAACACGCAGGAGTAAGTGGCTCTGTTACTCTAAGTCTAGATAGAATACATTCAACAATTCCGAAACTAGAACTACCATTGAAGATAGGTGCTGATCTATGGGGTATCTATACTCTAGCAGATTCTGGTGTTCGTTTCACTGCAACTTTTTCACCATGGGCGAAATTCGGAATTGACACTACCGTCAACACAACTATTGTGAAGATAGATGTTAATGCTTGGGTGAAAGTGAGCATTCCAATGGAAACATCACTTGTATGGGATGATGTGGGGATGTGGTTTGATTATCTCTATATCTTCTATCCGGTCATGGAAGTTCAGGTCAATGCAGCATTTGAATGGATTCCGGAATTGTCATTTCTGGATGGAAACTTGACATTGTTGGATCTGACAGGACCAAACGCTCTGTTTTTTGGATCGGATACATTCGTGAATGAGGATAGATCTACAATCGCGAACCCGGCGTTCTATTTTGACGGAACTGATGCTACAGCTTTGCAGATACCACTGAATAATGTAATTGATCTTTCATTTCTTGCATCGACGATATCTCAAAGTATAGTCGGAGGTACCGTATCAAAGGTAGACGGAAGTGTCATGGATAGAACTGCACCCGGAATTGAATTTATCACAGCGAATGATGCTGGTGATGATGTGAGCTGGGCTCAGCCAAATCAAGACTATGAGAGCTATGGAAATGGGCCAGTTATCAACTTCATTACATCAATACTCGACCCACTTGGAGAAGCAATAGATGGATTGATCAATCCTGGAGAGTACAATGATGTTAATTCAATCAACTGTTCAGTGGTCTATCAAAACCCTATTGCACTTTCAGGAGATAACGCAACATTGGACCTGTACACATTTGATCCTCATGAAGGACTGAATGTTGACAGTGAAGTAACAAGTGTTCTAGTAGGAATCGATCATGATCCAACATTCTACAGCTATAATTCTACGGAAGAGAATTACGAGATTCAGTTAGACTACTACTATGATAATCATCTCACCGGTGAAGTTGCATACAGAGTGTTTACTGCAGGAAAATCAAATGCAGTTTATTTCCAACTGCAATTATCGTACAGACTTGCGCTCGGTTCATGGATAGCTTTCTATGACAGCTCGGATCATCTAGTTGGAACTCTAAGAGGTTCTAGCGGTTGGAACAAATCTATATCTATACAATCACCAAGCGCAATTGGAAGCATTCTCAAGATGAGTGTTTACGTTGGTGAAACCATTGATGGAGTGCCGATACCAGATGAGTGCTTTGTTAGAGTCGAAAGTGGGGAATGTTACTATGGTAATTTCTGGGACTCCAAGGATAGTGATAGCTCGGTCACAGGCTTCATAGAGAAAGATCAGGAGAATGAGTACCCTGATGGATATGGATTAGGGCCTTTCATCCCAGATCATGGTCACATCGCGAGATGGACAGTGCATATGGATCTTATGCAAAGGATGACACAGGGAGCTCTAGAGCCAGGTTGGCATAAATTCTATGCAATTGCGCGGGATTCTAGTGGATTGCTAGGAACCACCATCAAATGGTTCTATTTAACCTGCCCAGAAGATACCTATGCGCCGGATTTGATTGATGTTTCGCCAGCTCTTCATACTGGTACTGAGGATTATCATAAAGGCATCAATACAGATACAACCCTTACTTGGACATTGACAGAAGCAACCAGTGTGATAACATATGACTTTGAGTACACACCATTCCAGAGGACATACGACCTGAGTAGTGGATTTGATGCTGATTATGGTAGTAACATTCGAATCTCAAGAACATATAGTCATATATTGAACACCCATGGGTCGGGAATCTCAACTAGATATACCTACAAATTCCCCAGCGGTAGTGGCTATACTATGCCTCCTGATTCCAATGCGGCAATCACTCTTGATTTCAAACCACTCTCCACAGATTGGCGTATCAAGGTGAGAGTAGTTCTGGATGATGGTTTAGATACGGCATATACGATTTCCTATGAACCCCAATATTCAGGGATTAGCATTCAAGATAATGTTGTAACTGTCGGTGCTAGCTTCATCTTCAGCAATCAGTGGAACACCGCACATCTAAATCCAAAACGAATACTTAGAATGTTCATTCCAGCTGTCGATATTGCCGAGATACCCTATCTCGTTTTTCGCGGTGATGTAATGGTTGACAATATCAAAGTCGATAATGTTCTCTTGGAGGACTTTGAGGATGGAGATACTGCAAATTGGATTATGGGCGATGTGGTACCCCCTGATGCATATATGGTCAATGAAGTTGATTGGACAAAGCCCCATCTATTGAATGAGATGCAACTCAGTCATGTATCCTCTTCGGGAAATGACTATACCTATGAACTACCTATTGCAGTCAGTGAGTATCTGAGTGGTCAACTTGAGTGTGAGCTCATCTTTGAGATACGAGCTCGAGATTTTGGAGGGAATATTCAATCAACGACCTACTGGCTATTGCTATATGTTGATCTACTTACTGAGTTCTCATTCGTCGAGCCAGATACATCTCAGTATGCGATTCCGGTTGATTCGTACTTGCCAATCGAGGTATCTGCAAGTGATGGAAATGGTTTGGAAAACATAGATTTCCGAATCATTGGCTATACATCATACTCCGATATGCAGTATGATGGAGGAACAGGACACTATCTTGCCTCATGGGATACTACTAATCTTGATGATGGGTTGTATACAATTCAAGTAATTACAATGGACAAGTTTGGGAATGAGAATTCCTACCTTCTCAATGTCCATATCTATCATCCAATTGATGCAACGATCATGTTCCTACAACCGGGAGTAGGAGCAATAGTGAGCGGCAATAGTGTCACTGTCAAGGTATCAGCTATTGATGAGAACATCCTCGTACTCTGTCAGTATAGCATTGATTTAGTGAACTATGTGGATATGACTATCGAGTATGGTCCTGATGGCATAGTATGGTATAGAGCTTCATGGGATACGACAGGACTGACGGATGGATCATATGATATAACCATTCGAACCACAGATCATTATGGAGATCATACCTACAAAACTCGAAGTGTCTACATTAACAATCCTGTGGATGCTATTCTCACATGGTATAGTCCTCAGGACCATGAAGTTGTTTCAGGATCGGTTCTGATTAAAGTGACCGCAAGTGATGCCAATTATCTAACTCAGGTCAGATATCGCATCGATGATGGCTCTTTCGAAACGATGGCATTAGACAATGGATACTATGTCGCAGATTGGAATAGTGATACAGCAGAAAATGATGTCTTTCATGACATATTCATTGAAACCACAGATTTCTGCGGAGGTGTCACGCTTTTCTGCAGAACAGTAAAAGTGCATAGAGACGTTGAGGCTACTATCCTTATCAGAACTCCATCTGCAGGAGTTGATGTATCCGGTAATGTACTGATAAAGGTAGAAGCAGATGATGAAAATGGTCTTACTGCTGTACAATATTCCATAGATGGAACAAACTATGTCTACATGGATATGCAGTATGGTCCAGATGGCGTTGTGCAGTATGTGAAATATTGGGATACGACTGTAAAGACTGATGGATGGTACACAATCACCATTCGAACAACTGATTCTTGGGGTGAACATAGCTACAGGACGCGTGATGTATATGCCACCAATCCTAAACCAGCAATACTCACTTGGTACACCCCTTCATCAGGACAAGTTGTCAGTGGCACAATACAGATCAAGGTCACAGCTTCGGATCCGAATGTCTTGAGTACGGTTCGATATAGTATCGATGGCGTGGGCAGTTATAGTATGACTCTGAGTGGAGGATACTATATTGCTAATTGGAACACAGATTCTGCAACTAATGACCAGAATCATGAGATTCGAATCACAACCACGGATATCAAAGGTGGCACTAACACCTTCTCAAGAACAGTTCATGTGCATAGATCGTATAGTGCTTCACTTACGTGGAGCAATCCCACATCAGGAGCGACTATAACTCGAACCATAACCATCAGTGTTTCAGCAAGTGATCCAAATGGTCTTGATCAGGTCAAATGGAAGGTCGATGGTGGAGCCTTATCTAGCATGAGCTATAGTAATGGTTACTATATCGCAACGTGGAATACACTGACCAGCTATGACAACCATTGTGGGTTGCATTCTCTAGCCGTGCGAACTATCGACGACTATGGCGAATGGAACGAGTTCTCAATCACCATAACCATTGACAATATCCATGATGTGGGTTCGGTTTCAATCCTATCTCCGACAGCAGGTAGCACAGTCAGAGGACCAATAGTTGCCATTCGTGCTTCCGCATCAGATCCAGATGGCATTTCTCAAGTTCAATGGAAGGTCGATAGCTCTGGTTGGACTACAATGAATTTAGTTAGTGGCTCTTACTGGGGCAATTGGGACATTACTGGCTACTCGGTTGGATGGCATGTGATCTATGTAAGGCTGACCGATGAATTTGGCGATACGGTTACGGCATCAATCTCAGTTAAGATTGGGACTAGCAGAATATAGCTGTCCCAATCCTCCCTTTTTATTTGGGAGGTCGTTGTGAGAAAGCATATCATAGTCCAAATGCAAACGAGTTCATGGAAAGTGATCCATAGATATACCCGTCAGCGAATAATTGCACAGTATCCGTGGGTTCTGTTGCCCCAAGTGCATAGAGTAGTGGGTAGAAATGATCAGGTGTAGGATGAGCTTTTCTCGCGATAGTATCAAGCCGCAGATAGTTCACGACTGAATCATGGTCTTGATTCATTATGAAGGAATCCATTTTTCTGGCGAACTCGATATTCCACTCATATCCTCCATCCGGCATGTTCCAATTCACTAGCTGGAGATTGTGAACTAGGTTGCCGCTCCCAATGATTAGGACATCTTCGGCTCGTAGTTCCTTCAACATACTCATTATTTCATAGTGATATCTCGGTGGTTGCGTGTAGCTAATGCTCAGTTGGAGCGTTGGAATATCTGCATCAGGATACATCCTCTTGAGAACGCTCCAAGTTCCATGATCAAGACCCCAATCAGTATCAAGCAATGCTCCAGTCGAAGAGCTGATTCTCTTAGCTAGGGGTACATTCCCCGCTGCGGGATACTGCTGCTGATAGAGCACCTCAGGAAATCCATAGAAATCATGAATCGTGCGAGGGTGCTCAACTGCAAGGACTTTTGTGTTAGGGATATACCAATGCGCAGAAATAGAGAGAATAGTATCAGGCCTTGGAATAAGCTTTACAACACGTTCCCAGTCTTTTGTGAATCGATTGTCCTCAATCGCGTTCATGGGAGATCCATGCCCAATGAAAAGCACAGGCATCAAAGGCTTTTCTTTCATTTCATATCACATCTGAAGCAGCAACGTGAACTTCCTTATTGATGATATAATGACATTGCTATGGCAAAACTCCAATCCTAGAATAGCCAAGAAAAATATTCGAGAAATTTATAACAGCAAGGGATTGTATACCTTATGCTCGTGCTGGACGGAGTGGAATACTGAGGGTGGGATTATCTATAGCTTTCGTGGTGTTGATAATTATCTTCTTTGGGGGAGGATACGCCAGCGCTGCAAACACGCAAGGTCTTTCTTGGGGCATATCTGTCGGTGAAAGAATAGATTACACTCTAAATACCTACTCGGAGGGAATGGAATCGGAATTATTTGATAACATTACAGTCGATTGCTACGTCACTATTGAATCTCTTCCAGAAATTCCTACTATTGTGACGGCAATTCCAATATTATTACCGCAGTATTATAATCAGTCCTTTTCAAATGGAACGGAGTACTCATTCCCATGGATTGCAGTCCCAATAGGCAATTGGACTCTGATATCAGAACTGCTTGTACCAGCCATTTCTTCTGTCACTAATATAACCATAATAGACACTCCATCAGATTGGGGTTATGAAATCGACTATGAATCTCGCTCTAGTAATATGACTGAGATACTTCTAATATCCAAATCTGATGGTGCATTGAACCACATCAAACTAGAAGTAGCTGCATTTGTTGGAATGCAATATTACAGTGTCGAGATAACTAGAAAGGGGTGGTTTGCTCCACTTGATACGCTCCAGACAATCTCTATCATCATCACATTGGCAAGCGTTGGAATTATCGTTGTTTTTGGTATAATGATAATCAGAAATAGGTCGGCAGCAAGCTTCAGCTGATAATATCATATTTGCACATCTGAAACGTGTATTGAAGATGAGCCAAAGCGGATGGAAATATCTTAAGCTGACTTGTAATGGTAGGAGAGAAGATTTACCGTCTAGTTCTTGTTGACTTATTGCACAGCTTTATAAGGGCTCTTTATAAAGCCCTTTATAAGCAGTCCCTTATAAGTAGAGGAGATTCGTCAAATTATGCCCAGACCGCAACCAAAGACAAAGATTGAGAATGTCGTCGCTTCAGTTATTCTAAACCAGCGACTTGACTTGGATGAGATTGCTGCAACCATGCCAAATGTTGAGTTTGACCCAGAGCAATTTCCAGGTCTTGTCTACAGACTCAAGAAACCGAAGACTGCCACCCTGATCTTCAACTCGGGCAAGATGGTCTGCACTGGCGCTAAGAGCGAGAAGGAAGCCAAGCGCGCAGTCCACCGAATTGTGAAGAACATCAAAGAGGCAGGAATTGAGATCACTGGTAAGCCTATCATCGTCGTGCAGAATATTGTTGCAAGTGCTAGTCTAGGTGCAGAACTCAACCTGGAGCTTGCTGCAATGAAGCTTGAGAATACGCTCTATGAACCAGAGCAGTTCCCAGGACTAATCTACCGAATGCGAGACCCCAAAGTTGTTATCCTCCTATTCGGATCAGGTAAACTTGTTATTACTGGTGCCAAATTCGAGCCTCAAATCGATGAGGCTGCAGAGAAGGTCATGGATCGACTTCTTGAGCTTGGCGTGATGCGAGTACCCGAAGGCGAAGACTGGGATATCGAGTAGTTCATTAGATTTAATATACAACACCCTGGGACATGCTCCCGGGGTACTTCATTTTCTGGATTGTAGTTATTCTGTCGAACTTAGCGTAGCAAAATGTCACATCATGCAAAACATTATTATTATAGTATTATTTCCTAATATAATATCATAGAATGCTTTGAATCCTTAACTTTCTCTCTAAAATCTGAGCGGCGATGTTACAATGCAGTATCTTCCTATCGAATTCGTTCTTGAATCATCAGCGATATTTGCAGGAGTGATATTTGCTCTTGTCGCACTCTTTGGTATCTACTACTACTCCACTGATATTCAATATCGACGTTGGGCTCTTACTCACCTATCTTTCTGGATAGCTTTCCTCCCACCAAATCTCTTCGTCGGTCTGCCGTACATCGGTGATTTCTTCAGTATGGTTCTCAAGGTGTATGCTTCGATTCTCTTGCTTCGAGCTTTCAACTATCGTAGATTGTCCAATATTCGCAATAGTGTGGTCCATCCAACAATATTCGTAGGAATCGCCTTGTTCTGGTTGCTTGTTTCATACTTCGGACTCCCTTCTAATACTTCAGCTATTCCTACATCGATGATAATGGCGTTTACTTTCTTCTACGTAGCTAGAGAGATCCTCTACAACAAGAAAGATCGCAGCAAGATTTGGATCTCAGCCGGAGTATCATATCTCCTCTGGGCAGTAGCAAGTCTCCCGATGATATTACTCCCGCTCTCAGCAGAGGTGATCATTGCAGGGTATGTGCAGTTTATCGCGCAAGCAGCAGTCATGATCACGATGTTCCTTGCCTTCATTGGCTCAACCAGAAGAAGGGTTGTAGAGAACCTACGCTTGACCACAATCTTTGCAAGTATGCTCTCTCATGACCTTCGCAATTTCCTTAATGTCGCACAAGGTGCAGTCGACCTGGTTCAGGTCACTGATGACGAGTCCGTAGAGATGCTTGAAACGGTTCAGAAATCACTTAGCTCTGCCGCGGACTTCATGAATCGTATCAGAAGCGCATGGATTGATCTAGGCTCACATTCCAACCATGTTGTGGACTTGGATCTTTGTGAAGTTGTTAATGATGTCGCTAGTAGAGCCATAAAGGAGCATTCACTAAGAGTAGAGCAAATAGTGACCGAAGGGCTGGAGAGATGCTACATAAGCACAACTCCATTGATTTCTCAGGTAATTTGGAACATTGTTGACAATTCAATTCGTCATGCACATGGCAATCCTGAAATTGAGATATTCGCTAGGGCATCAAACTCGATCATCCTAGCCATCTCGGACAGAAGTGGTGGGTTGTCACACGTACTCAAGAAGAAGCTCCTCTCAGACGAGGAGGTCAATAATGGATTTGGGATAGGACTAATGCTTGTCAAAGAGATAACCAGTATTTATGGAATACCGATTGAAGTCGAGGACAGGGTGGAAAATGATGAAGTCGTTGGCCTTACTTTCAGATTGCTTCTTCCCCACTCTGGAGGAGTTCCTACGAAGAAGGAAATCTGAAACTTCCCGTCCCTCCGTAATTGAACCCTACCTTTAGAAGAAGGACAACGTTAGGGGAGGAATTGAAATTACAAGTACAATCATCGCCAGTACGAAGAGCAGTATTCTTGATTTCGATACTGGTACTGTATCATCAAGTGCACCAGGGTGGCCAGCGCCAGATGATAAGGCAAACACTAAGATAGCCATCAACCAGAAACCAACGATGAACATTACAATCATTGCACCATATCCAACATACTTGTGTATCTTCTCATCCATGATAGCGCGAAGTGCATGGCCTCCATCAAGCTGACCGGCAGGAAACAGATTCAATGCGGTTACTAGACATCCAACCCATGCTGCAAATCCAACCGGATGTAGATAGATTGTTCCACCTTCTGGTATGAAACCAACAAACAAGAACTCTAGTAGATTGAATAGAAGTGGGACCTCTAAAGAGCCAGACATGTTAGGATATGCCGCATCAATTGCAGCAATCTGCTCAGCAGTAACAGGAACAGACATCAAGAACCCAATGACGAGAGCGATTACCGTCACGATGAATCCAGCATATGGACCTGCTAGCCCAAGGTCAAGAAGATCGCTCCTGTTCTTAGGTGGGCTTTTCTGTTGAATGAATGCACCAAAGGTACCACCAATCTGTGGTAGCCCTGGAATGAAATACGGGGGTGTTGCTTCAATTCCACGATGCTTTGCCATCTGATAATGTCCCATCTCATGAGTACCAATTATCCCCATTAAGGCAAGCATGAAAATACCGGTCGTGAATATTACATCCCAAATAGTGTAGCCTTGGGGATAAAATAGTGCAAGAAAGACCTCACTTGAGGCTTGAAGGAACCCTCCAAGAGCTATTGATGCCAGAGTGGCTATGAAGAGGGCTTTGTTTATACGAGTGTCACTTTTTGGTTGTCGTTCCTCAGGTATGAACCGTGTATAGTATATGCCTTCTTCCTTGTCTTTCCACCGAATTATAGGCCATACCTTTAGATCCTTGGAGCGTTTATGTATTCGCTCAAAGACTTCTCGCTGTACTTCAGGATCTGGAACATTTCCAATCCTCACTTGTGCAGTAGGTTCCTGTTCTGAATCATCCCTATATCGCTCGATGAATGCTTCAGTGGACTCAGGATTCATACTACCCTTTCTCTTCCATCGATAGAGAAATGTAGGCATGCCATATTCCATTTGGCTGGCAAGAATCTCAAAGTCCTCTTTTAGGATCGCTTCCATCTCGGTAAATGTTGGATAGCTTAGGACTCGGCTATATGATGAATCATCAACGGACAAGGTTTCACATACTCCACAGTCTGAGGATTGTTCCGAGGTTCACTGCTAAGCCTATAAGAGTATCCGCTTGTGCATATAGCTCTAAATTTTGAGATTATTCGCAACCTGAAATGCATCATGGATGCAATCAAGGAGATTCATATGTCCTTTAACAGATCCTACAAGAGTCACCTTGCCTTTGGTGAATGGTAACGGATCATTTTCATCATTGATGGGCACACCAACTCGTCGTAATTTCTCAACCAATCGCATTCGAGGTTCTGGAGATGTGGCAACAATAACTGTATCTGCTTCGATCATTGAAACGGCATCACCATAGTTTATCATGACATACTTTGAGGTAACTTGGGATATATCAGCTCGTTCATGGAAATGAACACCTCTATCACGAAGCGCTTTGATAATCACCCATCTTGTTGAGCGACCTATGTCCTCTCCAATGCGATCTTCAAGAACAAAGAAATCGACTGATTTTGCTTTTCCAGAAGCATAGAGTGCCGCATGACAACCTAGAGAGTTTCCTCCAATGACAGATGTTCGTCCCAGATTTTCCCCACCTGATGCGAGAACATCAAACGCGGAGGTTACATTTGGGCCTTCCACTCCATCTATTGGTGGAGCACCTGCTATCATTCCTGCTGCAATGACAATATGATCAAAGTCCGCAGATGTAAGATCAGCAAGAGTCACTTCATGTCCTAGATTGATTGTGACTCCTAAACGCTTTAGCTCTCTCTGCATATGGATAATATACGATGCATGTTCTCCACGTAACGGTACTCTTGCAAGGAGTCTAAGGATGCCACCTAGATGAGGTTCTTTCTCAAATAGTGTTACAGAGAAACCCCGTATTGCGAGCACTCTTGCAGCCTCCATTCCCGATGGGCCGCCGCCTACAACGGCAATGTGTCCAGTACCACTGGGACCAAGAGGTCTTTCTGATTCATATCCTGCAAGTGGATTAATGGCGCATATCACTGGCTCCAGCAAGAACACTTTATCCAAGCAACCTAGGTTGCACCCGATGCAATTGCGTATCTCATGTTCCCTATTAGTTCTGACTTTCTCCATGAATTCAGGATCTGCAATGAATCCTCTAGACATTCCAATGAGCTTTGCCTTGCCACGTTTCAATATGCTCTCAGCTACAGTAGGACTATTGATCCTGTTGCAGGCGACGACAGGTACTTGGACGACTTCAGCTATCGCCTCAGCAAGATATGCATAATGTCCTCGTGGAACATCCATCGTCGTTTGCGGAACATGTGTTTCATGCCATCCTCCAGTGACATTGATACAATCAACTCCTGCATCTACTAACCACGGAGCTAGAATTCTATTATCTGCTAGTGTATTTCCCTTCTCAACGAAATCCTCACCACTCAATCTATAGAAGATTGGGTAGTTATTCCCAACATGAGATCGAACAGAATCAACTACTTCTATGGCGAACCGTGCTCTAGCATGCAAATCCCCGTTATATTCGTCCCTTCGTTTATTTGTCGCCCGTGCGAGGAACTGGTTAATGAGATAGCCTGCAGATCCTATGATCTCAACTGCATCGAATCCGGTATCCTTTGCTCTTGCAGCAGCCAACCCGAAATTCTCAACGGTCTGTTTTATCTCTGTTTTTTTCAAGGGACGAGGAGTTGATTTGAAGAGTCGGCTAGGTTCAGCTGAAGCAGATACAGGGGTTTCACCCAAGAATAACGGGTGTGAATACCGACCAGCATGATACAGTTGGGCCGCTACTGGAACTTCATACTCGTGAATCGCCGTTACTAGATTCCCAAGTCCTTCGAGGTGGGTGTCATTGCTAATCCCTATCATAGTAGGCCCACTTCTTGCCAGAGGCTCGGTATAGCAACCTCCCACAACGATAAGCCCTGGCTTGTATCGTGCTCGCGTCGTATAGAACTCAATGAGTCGGTCATTGACCTTTCCGTCATCTGAGCAATAGCCAAGATGTGTGGCAAGCATAACTGCTCGATTCTTTAGATGAAGTCCATTGATCTCGATAGGCTCTAGTAGTATCATCTTACCACCTATCCATAAAAATTATAGAAATGGTCAATTGTGATGGGGCCTCGATGTTGAAGTCCTTCATCATAATGAGTGGGTAGAAGTCCCTGTTCTGAGAATTGGTCCTTTGTTATGCCTTTACTAATCGCATCCTTGACAGCATCTCGGAGATCTGAAAGGAAAGAGATGTGCTTCTCCAACTCCTTATTATCGCATAAAGGTCCGTGTCCAGGAATGATTAGGTCATAATCCTCTAGTACTATAGTTTCCAAGACTGATATCCATTTATCAGGATCACACGAGTGGTCTGCAGCATAGGGAAAGACTCCACTGAAGATGAGATCACCAATGAAAAGAATATGTTCAGGTTCTACAGATACTGTGCTAGAGCCTGCGGTATGCCCACCGCGATGGACTATCTTCAGGTCTCGAGAGCTTCCAACTATTAGGCCATCTTCAAACACTATGTCAGGGAGTTTTAGTTCTAGATTCTGGATGGCATTCCACAATTCTGGACGTTCATCTCTTCGCGATTTCATTGACTCGATAATGGCATCTCGTTTCCAGTGACTCTGTAGGTTCTCTTCGCAAATTAACCGCATCTGCGATGAGCCGATGCGACATACTTCACCTAGTCCTTGCGCCCCGAAGACGTGGTCACTATGGCTGTGGGTGTAGATAAGTTTGGTAACCTTTCTCTCAAACTCCGTTTCAGCCCACTGCCGAACCTGATCAGTATAAGTGTGTACCATTCCTGCATCGATGAAGACGATCTGGTCATCCAGCACAACAAGACCAAAGTTACCCCCGGTCTTGCCTGTTAGGTCCGCATAGATTCTGTCTGAAACCTTATCGAGCATATCGAATGCTCAAGGGCTTTTCCTTCATATAGTTGCGCCTTTGCCTCTTGAAATCGCGGTTCCGAAAGATCATGTGCTTGTCGCTTGTTTTCGATGTTTGATGTACATCATCACCATCCACAAAATTAGAACCAAGACGCCAACGGTTGCTAGAATGAGATAGACAATAAGTAAGACCATTGGAGTATCCATGATGTCATAGACCATAATGTCAGCATAGACTGCAAGTTGCATGCCGACAAAGATGATGTTGATTGCTCCGATAATCGATAAAGCTAATGGATTGGCTCCAGCACTATAAAGCGATCGTAGCATCTCAACAGCAACCACTGCAATCAGCAAAGCAGATAACCACATGAGAGTGAAGGCTCTCAATCTCTGATCAGGCGTCGCTATCATAAGAAGAGATGTTGAGAAAAAGAGAATTACATTGAAGATGTTCAATATGCTATAGATCATCCCATAGACCTTTGCTCTTTCTATTGACGATACGCGAATACTTTCCTCCATTTGCAAACCTCCAGAATATATAGAATAGTATATTGAACAAATAGAGATATGACTTTTGATTCTTATAAATTAAAAAAGAGAAGAAAGGTGTGCTTGAAGCACACCGCGAGATGAGGTATTATTTCTTGTTGGCAATCCCCGCGATTATACATAGAACAGCAACAACGCCGATCACAAGAATCAGATTGTCCTCAACGAACCCAAGGATGTCATCAACAAGAGATGGTTGAGGTGGATCAAGTCGATCTAGAATGAGATTGATATTCGAATCAATACCCCCAAAGGTCAAGTTGTACAGGGCAAGAGAGCCATCAGATTTGAACCAAGTCATATTCATTAGGAATAGATAACCAGTTTCCACAAGCTCAATATTAAAGCCGAAGTGCGTGGTATTCTCGACGACAGTGTCATCCACCAGAAATGACAGGTATGAGAAATAGTCGCCCATTAGGCCAGGAGCATTCTCAGAGATGATTTCCCAATTTCCAATGGGCAGAACAACTGGAGTGTCAAAGTAGGTAGAGAAAGCAGAGGAATGGATTGACTCTAGGTCGCTATAATCAGTATACATTATCTTGTGCCCTACGTCAATATCACTCACAGCAGTGATAGTTGATAGATTGCAGAGAGATGTAATATTGATGTAGACATTTCTAGAATCCTGCAAGATATCATAATCGATTATCATCTTATACTCGGATAAATCGCCAACACTAACAGCCCATTCCCAACCATGCACATTTTGAGCGTTTGCTATTGGTAATGTGACAAACATAAGAGCAAAAATGAGCACTACAAGCTTCTTAGATTTCATTGTGATCATCTCTAATGGAGTTTTAAAAAGAGAATGTTATCGTACTAATGAATAAATCTCCTATGACCCATAGGCGTCCTGATTGATAGACCAAGATAATATGGAAGGGGCATATAGAGCCCCTAGAGTTAGGCAAAAGCCCAGACCATTGTCATTAGAGCCACTGCCAATGTCATCAGTATGGCAACCACTGCACCGTATCTTATAACATCACCTTCAATCCCTATCTGATCGACGACAGCTGCTGCATTCTGTATCTTTGCTGGACTGAGAACACTGGCGAGACCACCACCAATTCCACTCGATGCTGCAACGACCATTGAGTTCGCTCCGATTAGGGTACTTGCCTGATGGTGGTATCCAGTAAACATAGCGATTGCAGAAGTCTCAGATCCAGAGATGAATCCTGCTAGAAGACCTATGAATGCGGCCGTCAGTGGGTACGCTAGTCCAATTGTTCCTGATGTCAACGTGGCAAGAAGGTACACCATGTTATTTGTTGGGTCGAGTCCATTGATTGGATCCGTCGGATTCAACCATATTCCTGTGCTGATATCAGGTATCCAGCCACTGAAGTTCATGACCTCAGCCATGGCAAAGAAGATAGCCGCTGCCAGTACGGGACGCGGTGCACGTTTTGCGAACTTCTTCATTGTATTCTTCATCACTTCCGAATCTCTATTGAAGAAGGGTATTGACAGGACTACTGCGACAAGCATCAGAAAATACGCCTGCCAAAAGAATCGAGTCTTTATCGCAAAGGGATATGCTCCTACTTGTACAGGAAGAGCTAGATCAGTAAATAGGATATCCTTGATGAACGGAATAAGATTGGTCACAAGACATAGAATGACCAGAATCAACCAGGGAATACTTGCCCGTAATAACGACATCTTACTCTCTACTTCTTGATCCTCAGTTGTTAGGATGCTTCTATCAATCATTGGTTTCCGACGGATTCTAAGATATAATGTCAAAACGCCAATCACAGCAGCGCCTGCAAAGACATTTGTCAGAACTGTTTGGTCAATGAGCTGTGAATTGGCTATGATTGCTACAACACCAGCAGTGACACCAGATAGCACAGCCAATCCCATACCCTCACGATCTTTCAGTAATGCCTTCCCACCTGCAATCCATAGCATCGAGATTGCGATTCCAGTCGTAATGACAGGCATATACCAAGCAAATACAGAGCTTGTTTGCCAGAGAGGATACTCCATTCCGCTTACATTGAAGAACTCAGTATTGAAAACCTGAGCCGGAACTCCCAATAGTGCGAAAGTCGTTAGTGGATCATACCCGATTGCAGGCAATGCAACTGCAACTAATGGGGAGAATCCTAGGGCAAGCATGACTGGTGGAAGCATAGATACGGGTGTTGCACCGATTCCAACAAGAAAGAGACCCAATCCTAGACTGATCAGCATGATCTGCATCGGCTTGCTTCCGCCACCGAGTGTCTTGAAGAACACAATCAGTCGTTGTAAGGAGCCGGTCTCTTGCATGTAGGTCATCATCAGAATCGAAGTCAAAACCATTAATGAGATAGGGAATGACTTGACAATTCCCGCAATGCTGGCTACAAGCGCAATTCCAATATCAGTTTGAAATGCAACAATTGCAATCAGCACTGTAACTAGCCACACAATCACTCCAGTAGTATCAGCTGCTTTGTGTAGAAAAACAAGCAGAATGAATGCCAAGATGATTGGAGAGATTATCAGTAAGAAACCAAGTATAGGGTCCATATATTCACACTCTCTTTTCTAGAAGTCCTAAACTCCAAGCCCACTTGATTTGCCGTTCTATTCCTTCCTCCATAGTGACCTTTGGAGCCCACCCAAGGAGTCGTTTGGCCAAAGCATTCGAATACCAACGGTCCTCGTCCATACTCTGAATCGTCTGCATATGCCAGAGGAAAGTGTTCTTTCTGCGATTCTTAATTGGACTGAGTAAGCCAATTCCAATCTTTGCCACACTGGTGGGAACTCTCCGCTTTGGAATATTCACGCCAAGCTTTTCACCAAGGAAAGTGATTAGCTCATTATATTTCATGGGCTTATTGGGACATATGATTAGGGTACTATTGAGCGCTGCATTGGATTTTACAGCAAGAACAAAGGCTTCTATTACATCATCAACATGAGTGTACATGATATGCTTCTCACCGTCACCGGGCAGAACAGGTACCTCTTTGTTGTTGATTGCCTCAATAAGTTCCATCGCCGTATAATTATCACCTTCACCCATAACCCCGGTGGGACGAAGGATAATATGGTTGAGTCCTGTATCGCGAGTAATTTCACGGATAGCCTTCTCAGCCATGACCTTGCTCTTTGAGTAATCAAACTGAGGAAGTAGTTCGGTATCTTCATTCCCAGGGGGGTATCTAACAGGTCCGATGACTTCAGTCGTCGAACCATAGATGAATCGCTCAACATCTGTGCCAACACATGCATTCATGAGATTCCGTGTACCCTCGACATTCACCTGGTAAAGCAAGTCAACATCTGATGGATAGAAATCAAAGTATGCGGCTAGATGTATAACAACTTGAGCTCCCTCAACAGCCTTCTCAAGTCTATCGTCATGAAGCAAATCAGATTCTCTAAATTCCACGCTTTCAGGAAGACCTGCAGTATTGCTCGTTGATCGAACAATTGCGATGATATCATGTCCTTCCTCAACTAAACGATTCGCAAGTTTCCGCCCAATGAATCCAGTTGCTCCTGTCAACAAGACTTTCATATAGCGCACCTAGATGCTAAAGCCTAGCTTCTAGCATTTATCTCTTACCGACAGACCAGAATTGCCCATAGAATCAGAACCCTCATTAAGCTTCAGGATTACTCAGACACAAGAATAAGTGGTGGAAAGGATAATTGGGTTCGGAGGAGCAATCACAAACGGAGGAGAAGGGGCGCGTCGAAGAATCAGAACGCTGGCAAGTCTGGCTTGACGCAGCAAGGCTAAGCAAGAAGAATGGAAAGCTCCATGAGGCAGAAGCAGGATATCGATTGGTCATCGAGCTGAATCCAAGATCAATAGAGGGATTTACTGAGCTATGCGCATTGCTCCTTCAGCAACGCAGAGAAACGGAAGCAGAAATCATTGGCAAACAGCTCATTAAGCTCACCGGTGGTAAAGGTCTCTCATGGTCACGCCTTCGTGGGCAACTCAGAGAGAAGTACATTGACAGAGAAGCGGCAGTGAAGATAGAAGAGCAATCCAAAGAGCCCTCAAAAGTCCATAAGGAAGATAAAATAGACAAGCGCGAGCCTTCTATGTCGTATCCCTCACAACAAGCTCATACAATGCATGAGAAGCAACCATTTCCAGAATGGAAAAAGATGGGATCTCCTGAGCTTATGGCAGATAAAAGACCCTCATCAACTAGAACTTCGCCTGAACCTAGGAAACCAAAATCGCAACGACCTCAATCCCAGCAACCACCTCGTCAGAAGGAAAAATCCGCTAGCTTGGCAGACACATCTGGGAGAACCTCAACAGAATGGCTTGAATTCGCACAGCTATATTCGAAACAGGGCAAGTATCCTGATGCAGAGAGAGCATTAAGGAGTGCCTTGACTCTGGACTCTGCAAATAAAGCGGCTCTCTTGCTTTTGGCAGAAGTACTGTATAAAAGAGAGAAATTCGAAGAGGCGGTTGATATCTTCGATGAAGTGATTGTTTTTGACCCCCGAAATGCACGTAATCACTATCTACTTGGTATGTGCCATATGAGCTTGAATAATTATTGGGAAGCAAGTCAAGCATTCTACAAGTGCGTTGCACTAAATGAACGATTCATCGATGCATGGGCTGAGTTGGGTATTGCCCTTTCAAAGCAAGGACGCCATGCACAAGCACAAAAAGCCTTCCTCAGGGCCCTTAAGGAGCGAAGAAGCAATCCACGATTACTATCATTCTATGGATTATCTTTGCTTGAGGAAGGAAAGCTTGATCGAGCCGAGAACGTTTTAAGAATGGCCATTGGTGCGAATCCAGATTTCGCTCCTGCGTGGGAGCAGCTCTCAAGAGTGCTCACACTGGAAGGTAAACATGAACTAGCAAACCAAGCTAAGCTGAAAGCAAGAACCATTGCATCCAGAACACAATCATCTGTTCTCTTGGAGTAATTCATCAATCATGGGCAATATCTCACCAGCTTTTCCTGAAAGATGAACATCTACAAAGGAAGTGATTGGTGTTTCCTCAAGATTCACTTCGATTATCTCCCCACCATTCTGTTTGACAATGAATGGAAAAGAAGCCGCAGGTTGCACAAACCCTGAAGTTCCGATCACTATGATTACATCAGCATTATTCAGCTTGAAATAGACAGTCTGCATTACATCCGAGTCAAGACTCTCTCCAAACCAAACTACATCAGGACGGAGGTAAGAACCACACTCAGGACACAATGGCACATCAACTGGAGGCGAAACCAGATTCGTGTTATAGTTGCATCTAGAGCATTTTAACCCGAATATATTACCATGTACCTGTGTAAGATTCTTAGAGCCACTTCGTTGATGCAGATTATCTACATTTTGAGTGATTACATGTTTGAGAATGCCCTTCGATTCCCATTTGGCCAAAGTCAGATGTGCAGGATTAGGTGTGCATTCCTGAATCAGTGCTTGTCTCCATTGATACCACTCCCATACCAACTTTGGGTCTTTGGCAAATGCTTGCGGCGTGGCAAGTTCCATCGGATCATAATTTCGCCAGAGACCATCCTCACCTCTGAATGTTGGTACATTTGATTCTCGGCTAATACCAGCTCCAGTCAATGCGACGAGATATGCTGCATCATCGATAATACACGAAGCATTCCAAATCTCTTCATTAACAGAGTCCATAATCTGATGTACGTGCCGTCATCCTTATATTGTCCTTCTTAACAATGATGAATAGTAAACCATAGTAAATTTTCAAGAGGGTCTTATCGTGTCTAATAGTGGAGCTGACAAACGGCGAAAGAGAAGGACTTGGCTCATGCCACAGGAAGTAGAGGTATGGTATGTACTTCCAGCAATAAGGCGTGAACTGACACGAACGATGATTGACAAAGGAATCCCTCAAAAGCAAATTGCACAGATGCTTGGAGTCACAGAGCCTGCTGTGACCCAGTACAAACTCAACAAGTCAAAGCGATCACGCGGAGACCAAGTGGACATCCCTGAAAAAATATTACCTGAAATCAAGAAATCCGCTGAAGTAATTATCAACGCATGGGATAAGAGAGATGAGGGTGAGTACGTCTACGAGATTATGACCCGCGAGATCAACAGGCTCATTGAGGTCCTTCGCGATGCAGGGACCTTGTGTGATGTGCACAGGGAATACTGCGCACATGTTGATGGCGAATGTTCAGCATGTAAGGACTGAGATTCATGGCATATTTCGATAATGCAAACTCCACGCAAGTGGACGAGAGAGTAATCGAGGCTATGCTACCATATTTTCGGGAGCATTATGGGACAGCAGGTCTCGAGTTGAGTCATACACAGGATGTAGGAGCAGTAACTGGTCTTGAGAATGCAAGGAAAATCATTGCAGACTCAATCAATTCGGACTCTCGAGCTATTGTCTTTACATCGGGCACCACAGAATCAAATAACCTTGCAACACGCGGTGTTGCGAGAGCAAACAAGAGTACTGGAAAGCACATCATCTCTTCACCCATTGAAGTGCAATCTGTGTTGAAGTCCCTAAAGCGCTTGGAGGATGCAGGATATGAGATTCAATTTCTAGATGTGGATGAATACGGCATCATTAATCTAGAGCAGCTAAAGAGAATCATCAGAGATGATACGGTCTTAGTTACTATTCAACATGGGAATGGCGAGATAGGAACAGTTCAACCCATTGAAGAGATTGCTAAGATCACCAAGGAGAGAAAGGTGCTTTTCCACACTGATGCATCTCAGACATACATGAAGATCCCTATTGACACTGAGAAGATTCAGGTAGACCTAATCACCATAGATGGGCATCTCATCCATGGACCAAAGGGAGCAGGTGCTCTCTATATTAGAAGAGGCACGCGTATCGATAGACTCCATGAGGGTGGAGATGAGGAGAGACGATTGCGTCCGGGGGTCGAGGATATTCCAGCAATCGTTGGTTTTGCAAAGGCGGTAGAGATTTGGAACCCGGAGGACTCAAAGAAGCTTGTCGATCTAAGTTCCTATCTGAAGGAGCAAGTTATCAAGCGTATGACAGATATCAGATTCACAGGACATCCAGAAAACAGAATCCCGGGTCTCTTCAGTATGCTCGTTGAGTTCATCGAAGGAGAAAGCATGCTTGTGCAGCTGGATATGTTTGGCTATTCTGTATCAACAGGTTCAGCATGCTCATCAAAGACCCTTCAAGGAAGCCACGTGCTCAAAGCAATCGGTTTGCCACCAGAGCTGTCCCATGGGTCTCTGAGGGTCTCGTTCTCACGATTGAATACCTTCGAGGAGATTGATGGGTTTATTGACACATTGGTTCCGGGAGTGGAACGATTGAGGGAGTTCAGCCCCATCCGACATGGAGAGTATTTTGCCAACACGGAAGAAGAGGATGACCATCATCATGATGTGCCAGAGGATGATTGGTAATGTCACAAAGGAAAAGTCCTAAAGAAGAAACTATTGGAATAAGAATGTAGGGAGACACACCAATGTATTCAGATAAAGTCCGCGAGAACTTCACAAAGCCTCAGAACATGGGAAAGATGGAAGATCCTGATGGTGTTGGCGAGGTCGGGAACCCCGTGTGCGGAGACATGATGCGGATCTATATCAAAGTCGAAAACGATGTGATTGAGGATATCAAGGTTGAAACCTTTGGTTGTGTCGCGGCAATTGCAACTTCCTCCATGACGACACAAATGGCAAAGGGAATGACTTTGGAAGAGGCGAAGAAGCTCACACGAGGACAAGTCGCTGAAGCTCTTGATGGATTACCACCGCAGAAGATGCACTGTTCGAATTTGGCTGCTGATGCATTACACAAGGCAATTGAAGATTTTGAGTCAAAGCAAGTCAAAAAGCAGGAATAAGCTTAAGGAATGTCGAATTCCTTTGGGTATCCAGGCTTAGTTTCATCCCCTCTGCCAGATTTTGGTAGCTTGAACTCCCTTTCCTGTTGCCAGACTGTTGCGGTCCGACCAAGCTAGAGGACCACCGTATAGATGCTGGTTTTATAATTTGATTTCTCAAGCAATTATCCCCGTTCTGGCATATTAATGAATATGTTCTTTGAAGGTCGAATTTAGGTTCATGTTGCAGGTGATTGAAACAATTCATCAGATATGAAATATCGAACCGAAATGGAAAAGACCGCAGCTATTATACAGTAAGCTGCGGCATCAGCTACTATCTAAGGTAGGAATGGTGGTCTCGGAAGAGGATGACTACTTGAATCATTTGGATCATAACCTCGAGTGATCTCATAGAGGTCAGACCAACCATCATTATCACTGTCCATCTTGTTCGGATTTGTGTGATAGAAATTCACTTCAGTATTATCATCCAAACCATCATTGTCAGAGTCTGAATCCAATGGATTTGTCAAGTTGGCTATTTCATCACCATCATTAAGATTATCACCATCAGAGTCAGAATTCCATGCCAAAGTTCCTTGTTGTACCTCTTCGGCATATGTAAGACCGTCACCATCAACATCGATGGACGAATCAAGTAGATGGTATGCAAACAGAAGAAATCCTGCAGTGAGACGCAGTGCTATAGGCATAAGAATCTCTGAAACATCCTTGTAGTATTTGGCAAGACACTGGCTCTGATACTGTGTAGAAATGTGACAAGCATAGTCAACCCAACCAAATACAGTGCTAGGATTATGATGAATACCACTTTGGGAGAATGTGAATATCGCGTCATTGACACCCGAAGATAGTGTTCCCTCATTGTCGTGACAATACTCCTCATATTCGTCGTGTTGAAACAGTCCCAAGAGGATAACATCAGAGTGCCCTGGTATCATTAAATCCTGTAAATGGTGAAGAGCGAATCCTACCCAGAAAAAGGCGTCTTCGTATTCACCAGCATTGTAGGAAGAGATGGCATCGTTCATACCCCAAGTTGCTACATCCCCAGCAGGAGGATGGAAGAATACTCCAGCGTGGAACCAAGCTTCTTGATAGTGCCATCCTCGCATAAGATTCTCAGCATCATTGTCAGCCCACAGATTACCTTCTCTAATCTTACCCAAATTGGATCTTAGACCAGAAATGTCCAGATTGTATTCATTTTCCAGAATATCTAATGCTTTCCCTGTAAGACTGTAGTGAGTTGTTCCATACATCGCAGCAACTGGCTGTACCTGAATAGATAACGTCAAGATACACATCAATGCCATCGCAGGTATAATATATCGTTTTGTTCTTATTTTCCTTCAACTCCATTACCAACGATTTCCATATTAAAATGGAAGTATGATTCTTTCATCCCGTAGCATAATAATACTATTCCTTAGAATCTGAAGAATGTCTAAATCTGTACATGATATCTTCTGAGCAATTCATTGCAAAAGCAATCTTCCTTGGTTGTTCCATTTCTTTGAGAATTCTGTTGTCATATCGAAATGTCTGCATAATATGACGATGCATCAGTGTAAAGCCCTCAATCTCCATACCAATAGCGATTCATGACAAGTTAATGGTATAATCCATAAACATAGAATTGTATGTGATTTCTCCGAAGTATGCAACGTTGCGTCAAACATTCTGAATTTATTATAGAAGATAGATGTCATACCTGAATGTGAGGCTTAGATAAGATGAAACTGACATTTAGTGATATGCGAATCACAACTGCTTTTGTGTTGGTTTTCCTCATAGTAACACCTCTAGAAATATCAGCTGTGTCAACCTTTCAGGAATCGTCTGAGGATCTGGAAGGAGTAAGTGTTGCTTTATGGACGGGTCATGGAGCACTTGAGAGCAGTGTCATTGCTCTTGAGTATTTGTTTGCTTGGATGAATGCTACTGTGATTCCTACAAATGAAACACACATACTAAACGGAGGCCTTGAAGATATCGACGTTCTCGTTTTTCCGGGTGGAAGCACAAGTTCGTATTCGTCCTCTCTAGGTTCTGAAGGTAAGCAACTTATTCGTGATTTTATTTCAGGCGGAGGATCATACTTTGGTATCTGTGGTGGAAGCCTCTTTGGAACAAGATTGCGTCTGAATCTCTTCAACGGATCATATATCGGACCTACAGCAGGGGAGGGGACTCGCATGATGAATATGAGTGTTAATAGAGAATCATCTGGTCCAGATCTTACCAGCGAGCCTGAAACCTATGAACTTCTTTACTGGAACTCAGCGTACTTCAGTGCGGATAATATGACAGGTATCATTCCAATTGTAACATATCCTTCAAATGGTGAAGCCGCAATGATTGCCTTTCATTACGGATTTGGCACAGTCTTTCTCTCAAGCCCTCATCCAGAGTATGAAGAGAATGATGATCGAGATGGAACCACAGATTTCGATTATTATGATGATCAGGATTCAGAATGGGGACTCCTGCTAAAGGTGACGAAGTGGTTAGTGGATGATTCACCTGAGCCCAGTACAACACTTCCACCTACTGAATCGATAACAGACTTGTCAGACAGGGATATTCCCGAAGTGACTATCATCTACACGATCATAGGTGTGATCGGAGTAATTGCGATTATTACGATAGTTATTCTCAAGCATCGCTAACATCGTAGAGAAAAGAATAGATACCTACGTTCATTTTTCCGAGGTGTTTAGAAAAAAGAATCCCTTACGACCAATCAATGAAGAGAATAGTACTATTACGGGAGCTTGTTTATATCCCACCTTTCTCATAACATATCAATTGAAAATTGAGGATGAAAGAACCTGATACTCATCTCTCTCAAAAGCCACGTTATCTTTTCCTTGATAACATAAAGGTCCTATTCACCATCTTAGTGATATATTGGCATGTGATGGTTACATATGTCGATGCGGGGTGGTGGTACTACAAGGAATCAAATCCGACTGATCCTATCAGTTACATTTTCCTTCTATTACTGGTGTCAATTGGAGGTATATTCCAAACCTCGTTGTTGGGCTTGTTCTTTCTACTAGGAGGATACTTCACTCCAAATAGCTATGACAGAAAGGGCGGCTATCTTTTCTGGAAAGAACGCATCATTCGAATCGGAATCCCTCTTCTACTATATGTCGTTCTAATCAATCCGCTTATGATCTACACTCTATCCCTATTGGATGTACCTCCCTGGAATACATCACCCTATCTCCAAGGATCGTTCTTTGATTATTACTTTATCAGGTTCCAAACATGGGAGGGTATAATCGATTTCTTCTCATTTGGGGGACCAATGTGGTTCCTCAGAGTTCTTCTGCTCTTGACAGCTGTCTACACACTAGTACGACAGATTATGAAATTCGATTCGGTGCAACGAAGAGTACCAAAGGAAATTGCAATCCCAAGATTCGCCTATTTACTACTTCTAGCTATTATGCTGGGTCTACTCACTTTCATAGTTCGCATCTTCCTGCCCATTGATGACCGTCCTTTAGAGATACCGTGGGGACAACTCATTCAATATTTCATGATGTTCAGTGTTGGTGTAATTTGTGTGCGCAATAGATGGTTCGAGAAGATAACTAAAAAGCAAGTCCAAATCTGGCTGGTCGCAATCATTATCTCCATGTTTCTAGTCTATCTCGACTTCTTTCTTATTCTGGGAGTCGAGGCAGATCTTTCGGTTTTTTCAGGAGGATTCAATATTCATGCGCTTCTCTTTTCCATTGTGGACAATGTGATTTGCATGGGTGTGATCTTTGTCCTGATCAAGGTATTCTATGCGAAATTCAGCAACCAGGGATCCTTGCTTCGTAGCTTCTCAAATAATGCCTATCACATGTATCTTGTTCATCCACCAATTCTTGTTTCACTATCTCTTGGATTTGCGTTTCTTGAACTTAATCCCATTGCAAAAATCGGTCTGGTGTTTCCTCTAGCTGTACTCTTATGCTATCTAACAAGTCAGCTTGTCATCAGCAAGGTGCATTTGAATAGGCGAGCTTCGTCAGTATAGAGCGGTCTACTCCTTCTTGCATAGCTGTGTGTCCACAAGGATGCATGCTTGCAGAGTGAACAGACTTAATACTAGGAACGAACCCCGAGTACTGTCATCAGGAAACGGAGAGATTTGACTTGATACACACCAGACCTCTTCTTGTATGGATAATTGCCATTGTCCCCCTAACGATTGCTTTCAGTGCGACAAGTGAAGCAGGATGGGTTCTTCTACTCTTCCCAGCAATGGCGATTGTTGGAACTCTAATTGGTTTTCTTCTTGCGCCAATTTTCTTGTGGATCTACAAGAAAGCCATCGGAAGAAATCAAGTATTTGCATTCCATGAGAAATCTTCTGATGCAGGTCCTCATGGGATGTTCATGGGATTGTTCCCAGCATTGATGGCAACCAACTTTGCGCTAAGCCTGATATTCAATCCTGTTATAATGGAAATCGTATGGTTTCAAGAATACTATCTTCAATGGAATGGAATCATTTTCCTATTCTTTAATTTGGGAGGATACCTTCAAGCTCCGGCATTTGCTCTCTTTGCGGCTGCATGGATTATTCAAGATTCTGGGATGATAACAATGGACAAAGGTGAAGCAAGCGCAGGGATTGGACCTACTGAGCTTCAATCTGTTGGTAGATGGTTCTTGTCGTTCCTGAAGGGTTATGCTGGGATAGGAGTAGTATTAGCGTTGTACCAATTCACCTTCGAATTTCTTGCAATCTACACTACTCAAGTCCATTATTCAGCAGTCATCTTTCTAGTCATACTCCCTGTCATCAGCTCGTTGTGGGTGATTCCTGCGATTGTCCTAGTAAACGCTTCTCATGGAATGAGACAGAATTATATCATGAGCATTGCCAAGAGAATGGGAATCGAGGATGAGTTCGAAGCAAAGATCATAATGAAAGAAAATCAAGAACCAAACAAATTGATGACAGATTAGACTACTCTATCACTATCTTATCCATGAAATCAAGTGATGGGTGTTCAGGGTCTGGATGGACATTCTTGTCCCAATAGAGTTCGTCACAGAAGTGATGATTGAAGAGAGTGACAGACCTTCTTTGTCCGAGAGTCTCATAGAGTCGATCCACCAAGAATGTCGTGGGATAGCATTGCGTGAGATATCCGACCTCTGGATCATCAAGATGCTTTAGAGCATCATATGAGACACAGTTTGTGAATTTGCAGACATGCATATTTTCATCGAACACATACACTGCAAAATCCATATGCTTCGCCTCAGACCAATTCTTGATAGATTCTTCTCGAAAGCTTTTCACAGTTCCTTTGATCTTTTCCTCAACAGGTAGCTGGGAACGATAGAGTACAAAGTCCTTGTATAGTTGGATGCCATCTTCTCTCCCTAAGACATCGATCATTGCTTTTATCCGATGATATCTTGGAACTGATACGCAACCAACATTCTTCACTCTAGGGACAGTCACTGTCGCATCCTTGGCATCTTGAGAGACTGCCAAACCCAGATTCGCATATACAAATCCAAATATGAGTCGATACAAACTAGGAAACTGATCAATCGTTGGATACTTTTCCATGTACTCTGTGAAGTCACGATTTCCCTCATCGGCATGTGGGGCTTCAGCTTCGCCTTCAAGTCGCAATTCAATAGCTTCAACAAATCCAACTATTATATCAGGCCGCACCATTTGAACGAATTCCAGCATATTGTGTGTATCAGCAAAAACTACATCTATTCTGCCAGAGGGATTCGTTTCACTTGAAGCATCGGGGTCGTATGCTTTGTAAACTTCATACTTCATTTCCTCAACTGTACACTTCCAATGTATTGAATGACCTCTTCTACGCAACTTTAATTGCATCGACGAAATTTCGTTTTTGTCCTGCTCGATGTTCAAATCACATATAAAAGCCTGAATTCATATTGAAGTGCAGTGCATTTTCAAATGGAGGGAAATGAATGTCACTTGATAGGGACTCGGATTTCAAGAGATACGGAATATGTGTGATACAATTTGTAGCATATATGACTCTAGAAGCTTTGCAGATTGTTGGTTATGCTGTTTCCAATCCTGCTTTGTTCCCGCTATTCATTTTATTCTTCGTATTTATTCCCCTCATATCATTTGTAGCGTGGTGGTATGTCGGGTATAGAGGAAGTAGAGCTATCAATCCTCCTTCGAATCAACCATTACTTGACCCATGAAGTAATCTTGGAATTGCCTCCAATCGATAGATTCTACGGAAAGCTTCCACCAAGAGTGATGAGGATTTTGAACAGCAAGTATGCATTCACAAAGAGGAGTAGTATGATCATGCAATGTGCGCAATCGAAACCCGATTCCTCCGGTCCATATGCAGGGGCAGTACTATATTCCATAGCAGATAATTTGCAATAATGCATATTTATGCTATATCCCTCATTCGAAATATTTGAGCGATCATTGGTGAGAAGATGACCAGGCACGCGGTCTGATTCAATCCAAAAGACGCGAACATGCTAATGCACACACAATATCAAACCTTGAGCTGGAGAGAATGATACCAAATGGATAAATAGAGGACGCTTCAGAAATCATATGAGTTGAGCGTGGATGGGTAGTCAGAGAATTCTAAGATACGCATTCGTGTTTTCATTCCTATGTGTGTTCCTGTTGTTGCCCCTTGCACATGCTCAGACGACTCTTACTATTAATCAGCGCTTGAATAACGAATTTCTCTTCGGACGAGAGAGCCAGTTCTATGAGCCCAACCTCTATCAGATAACCCTTGAAGAAGGCAATTGGACACTGGTCATAACAAGCTACACTGATTTAGAGGTAAAGGTCACTATTGCAACATATTCCAACATGACAGGTGTCATTGAAGAAACTAGTTCAATGTATGCTGAGCTCTTGATACTTTTGTTCTATGTACCTTCCAGTGGCATCGTATATATCGAAGTCGAGGAAGCCTCTAACCATGGAGATATTTCTGGCGTCTATAATATAGGTGTATACGATGAAGAGCATCTTGCATCCGCGACCATTGATACCTTTACTATTCCATCCTCTATTATAATTCCATTCAACATCGAGCCCATTCTCCTGTTCAGCATTGCGATTTTTGTGATTGGCGTAGCTGTTGTGTGTGTCGTATGCTTAAAGACAAAGTCCAGCTTAGACAAAGTGCAAAATCAGATCATCCAAGCACCTCATGCCGCAATTCCACAGAAATATCAAGGCAGAGTCGAGGGAGATGACGGATTACGGGCGGTTCGGGTTCCAGTTAACTGTCCGTCCTGCAATGCACCATTGTCATCGGAAACAATCGACTGGGTAGGACCACTAGAAGCGAAATGCACGTATTGCGGAGCAACAGTTCGAGCCAAATTCGAAAGGATATAGGAAAAATCCAGCGTTGATGCATGAAATCAAATACTCCGCTCTATGTGTCGAATATGGTTGTAAGGATGGACCTGCGTCTTAGCGGTAAGAAATACCTAGTAACTGGAGCCTCAAGAGGGCTTGGATTCGCAACAGCTGAAGCACTAGTCAAAGAAGGTGCATATGTCATAATCTGCGGACGAACTGAAGAAACACTAAAGGTGGCAGCTAAGACGCTTGGCAGCAAAGTTAGGTTTGTAGTAGCAGATATCTCGCAACATGAAGATATAGACCGACTTCTAGAGAATATAGAAACCACCGAAGGCATACTTGACGGGGTCTTCATTAACGCAGGAGGACCGCCAGCTGGCACCTTAGAAAACCTTACCGAAGATGAGTGGGAAGATAGCTTTAACCTTGTACTTATGAGCGTGGTTCGAATCACTCGTGGGGCGATCCCACTTCTATTAGGAGCCACAAGTCCTTCGATTCTCTATAATACCTCATCATCAGTAAAGCAACCTACCAAGAACTACATCTTGGCAAATTCATTGCGTACATCTGTCATCGGTTTGATGAGAACGCTAGCTGATGAGTTAGGTCCTATCGGCATTAGAATCAATGCAATATGCCCAGGAAGTTTCAATACTTCACCAAGTGGGAAAACTAGAATTGGACTGGACGATCAGAATGAATCACTTCAACCGCAAACCGAAGGCATTCCTCTAAAGAGAATTGGCGAACCTCACGAGTTTGGGGCTGTTTCAGCATTCCTACTTAGTCCGGTGGCAAGCTACATCCATGGAACGCTATTACTTATTGATGGTGGTAAGTACCGAGGGTCAATGTAAGAAACTGAATACTTCCCTTCTATGGTTGTGAGAGTATATGGTGACTAAGGCAAGCACACCGTTCATTTAGGAATAGATCTTGATCAGGTGAGAGGAAAGAAAAGGTGGATTAACCGAAGCAACTTCTACTACTTGGTCTTTTCACAAACTCTGAAACATATTGAAAATCCCACATAGGTTTATCTCACGGGAATTGATACATGCTTACTGAGCAAAATGAGAAAGAGATCGATGTGCATCTTTTTTGTTCTGTTACTTGCTGTTGCACTAATAGCTGGCGGACTCTATGCAGTCATGTCCCAGACAGAACTAGTGGAATATGATGAAACGGTGGTTTTCTTGGAGGATTATAATCCAACTGCGCAGAATATCTCAATCTACTATGATGTATGCTTCCACAATGTATCATTCAACGTGGTCGATGATCCTGGATTTATGATCAAGATACACTATAAACTCACAGTCCTAGTTGAGGGAGCAGTTGGAAAGAACACAAACCTCCAAGTGACGAACAGCACGCATGGACGGTACGTGACGATTCAGATATTAAAGGAGAATCCTTCTGACATATGTGCACTACATGCAGGCGATGCGGAAGCTTTTGTGAATGTCACCATCAACAGAGCATATACTCTTGACATCGAAGCATCAGCAGGAGATGGGAACATCAACCTAACAGCTAGCGAAGCAACTTTTGACAATATCTATTTCCACCATGGTATCAATTGTGCAGGGAACAATGGGATTGATATCACGAACTCTTCAATCTATGAGGACCTAACCTGCCAAGTATCTACTGGCCGCTATTGGGTAAGACTAGATAGTGTACTTGTTCGCGGAACGATATCTTGTACCCCCGAAGGAAGTGGAACACTAGTAGTGCTGTGATTGCCAATCAATACTCAGAGGAATTTCCGGTTTGACTTGATGCCCTAGATTCCTTAATTTACTAAATCCTTTTCCAGCCAATGATGGAACGAAATCAAAAGAGTTATTGAAGCACTGGAATAGTTGTTGAATACAAAGGATGAATACTTAACGTTTCATTTCAGATTCGACAAAAGTAGTAAAAAAAGCACTCAGATGTGAAAATATATTACACTAGTAATCTATGTTGAAATGCAGTAAATCAGACCTGTAGTATAATATGGGTCATATTTCTTGTAGCTGGAATACGAATGAGAAGAGGTAGTCTGAAGGGATTTGCAGGGAGCATTACTAGAGTCGTCAACATAAAAGGTACAAAAGAGGAATTTTTCATTAAGGGTCATGAAAATTCGACCTTTGAGGAAGCGATTCGACAATCATGGCCATATGAAAACAACGATCTAAAGAAGAAATGGAAAGTAGTTGCTTCATCAGGGGAAGATCTCACAAAACGAAAGATCTCAAGCTATGATGAAACTGTCATTCTTGAGTTCCTCTCATGAAATATGCCAAATTGCATCATGATCACTGATCTCCAAATCGGATATCAGAGAGCATAAGACGTTTTTATCATGCAAAGAGATGTATCAAGATTCAGGTCACTCTAGGAAAATCATAAGCATAATGATAACGTATGCTTCCTCTCTTGTTGAGGTTCAACTCAAGAAACAGTGAGGGTCTTTTGAAAAAGCATCGCCGCTTTCGCCAAATGCAACTCCTCTGCAGCCTCCACAGATGAGAACTTTTTCGCATTGATTGCAGGCAAGATTTGATCTGTTTCTCAAGCGGTTCATTATTGGAGATGAAATCCAAATATCAAGCAGACTTGAATCAAAGACATTTCCAGCTTCTATGGGGAGCCTGCGACAGGGATAGACTGTTCCGTCCGTAAGTACATCTAAAATTAATTGACCTGCGGAACAACCTGCAAAGTCATTCTTAGAGGGTTCAACGATTTCCCAAAGGGGATCTCGTTTAACAATCTCAACGAGACAATTTTTCGACATACGCTCAAGTCGCTCAAATGCATCATTTACTTCTGATGCTGATAGATTCTCTGAGTCTATTTGACAACCATTCCCTAGTGGTATGAATCGACCAAAAGCCACTCGTTTAACTCCCAAGCTCTCAGCGAGCTCAATCAGAGATTCAAGGTCACGAAGATTTCGCTTCATGAGTGTGAGCATGACAGTCACTTCGATACCTGCGCTGACGAGCAGTTCAATCCCACTTGTAGCAGATTCAAATGATCCTGGACCTCTAATGGAATCATGAACACTCTTCATTCCATCCAAGCTGACCTGCACATAGCGAACCTTTGATTTCTGTAGCTCATGTGCAATATCCTTCGTTATCAATGTCCCATTCGTCAAGACACGGGGAACCAATCTTTCTCGAATTAGATGCTGAATTGCCCTGATTAGATGAGGCCAGAGGAGAGGCTCGCCGCCTGTTAGATATACCGTCCCTTCAACCTTGCCAATCCTTAGGATATCCTTGAACTGAGAAATGATGCTCTGAAACCTATCAAAGCTCAAATCATCTGTCCAAGATTCACTATAACAATGAGAACATCTAAGATTGCATTGCTCAGTTACGTGAAGTTGTAGAGCAAATGGCTGAGAGGAACTCCGAATAAAGATGACGGGAGTTTCAGAAAGAAGAACGCAATCCCTATTGACGCCATCCATATTCTAGCCACCGCACCCTCCACATCCTCCACAACCTCCACATCCTCCGCAGCCACTACAGCCACTGCATCCACC
>JBHLQH010000025.1:0-47500 GCA_048884965.1 Candidatus Thorarchaeota archaeon
AATTAGGGAGAGAACGGATATCAGTGTTTTCAATCTTGAACGAGATTCTCAAGTCATATCATGCACATTCACACTGCGATTCTCTATCATCATTTCGTCCCAGTCTATGGGTGATGGGAACTCGAATGTCTGGATTCCTCTATACTTGCCAATCCATCTCCAGCAAGGTACACAGCCACAGCTCTCCAGCCTGTACAGGTTCGCATTGGTGGCGTTGAGTCGCACTTCCAACAGAGTTCCTGCAGGGAGTTCCTTTGCCATCTCATCAAGGTCCACCATGTCCAAGCTCTCTTTCCCATCCACTTCAGATGGTCCTATTTGGGAAAGATAGTATCTGACACGTTGTCCGGTTAGTGGCTCATCAATTATGATCGCCACATGCGGTCTAGCCAATGAATCCCATCTGCGGGGGATCGCTGGTCGCCTCATCAGGATGTAGTCGCTGACGAGCTCCAAGTTCGTCGACAGACTCGATTGCAAAATGATTCTCTCCAAGAGAAGAAGCGAAAAGTCTGCATATAAGCTGAAGTGAGATGTGAGAATCGCGCAGATGCCTTGGTTTAGGCTAACCTACCGCTTTAAAATGTGGGTTTCAAAGGTGTTTAAAGCCCCTCAATCAATCTGACAAGTTTCCTCTCCTCAAAGAAGCAGGAACGGATTTACCCTACTTAACAATTGGCCACTATATTTCGCTGGAATCCTACTTGTTCTGGGATGATTCTGGGAAGCCGACGACCAATGGTCTACCCTCAAAAAGAGACTGAGCTACCTTTCTTCTAGCACTTGCGAGGAGCCTCCAAATAGTGCCTCTGGAAACACCCATCTTGGCTCCAGCCTGTTCCTGATATAGACCCTCAATGTCAACAAGGCGCAATACCTCTGCCTCTGCCAAATCAAGATAGATCTCATTCGAATCCACAACAGGTTTGGGCATGAGCCGTTTCGCTTTTGGCTCCTTTCCGATACTTGGTTGTATCGGGAAGCGACCTCTGCCTCCGCGTCTTCTTCTGTGCATTATCAATCAATTCCGAATATTTACAATCTGAAACCCCCATAATTATCTTTCCGTTCCAATGAATCAGAGTGTAAATTAACTCAAATGATAGATTAAGAAGTGAAATCAATCATCAATCACTCAATCGGTCATGTTTTTAGCCTCATTTGGTGATATTTATCTCCTAGGAACGCACACAGACAGATGTTCTTGGAGTGTTCTTCATGGGATTCAGTGTGGGAATTGTTGGCAAGCCATCTTGTGGGAAGACGTCGTTCACGAACGCAGCATGCATGACTGACTTTAAGGTTGGGAGTTATCCCTTCACGACCATTGAGGCAAATGTAGGTGTGACTCATGTGAGAACTCCCTGTGCATGCAGAGACTTCGATATGCAGGACGACCCAAAGAACTCCATCTGTATCGATGGTATTAGGCTTGTACCTGTCAAGCTCATTGATGTTGCAGGGCTGGTTCCTGGAGCGCACGAAGGTCGCGGGATGGGCAATCAGTTCCTTGACGACCTGCGTGAAGCTGATGTCCTGATCCATATAGTCGATGCCAGCGGGGCATTGGACTCAGAGGGGCAAGAGGTCGCTGCTGGGAGTCATGATCCCGTTGAGGACGTACGCTTTCTTGAAACTGAGCTTACAGAATGGATGTATGCCATAATAACGAAGGATTGGAGGCGGATAGCTTCCAGAGTCCGTACAGAGGGTGCCAAGCTTGATGAGCTTCTCCTGACCAAGCTTTCGGGCCTTCAGGTCTCTCGAGCACACATACTACATGCGATAAGAAATTCCGGGCTTACTGCTTCGGCTGCTGACAAATGGACCGAGGAGGAGATCAAGCACTTTGTATCCACACTCCGAAATGTCGCGAAGCCTATCATAATCGCTGCAAATAAGATTGACCGACCAAATGCAGAGGAGAACTTGAAGAGGCTTCGTGAAGCATTTCCTGACTACCTTATCGTACCGGTAAGCGCGCTAACTGAGAAGGTATTGAAGGATCTCGATAAGAAGGGCGTTATCAAGTACATTCCAGGGAATGATGATTTCGAGATACTAGAGAAGGATAAGCTCAAGGAGCAGGAGCTTGCACAGCTTGAGAAGATCAAGTCTGACATCCTCAAGAAGCATGGGGGTTCAGGGGTACAGAATCTCCTGAATATTGCTGTATTCGAGTTCCTTCATATGATAACCGTCTACCCTGTGCATGATGCGAACGCATTGACAGATAGCGACGGAAATGTCCTACCCGACGTTTTTCTTGTACCGCAAGGCATTACAGCAAAGGAATTTGCGGGAGTCATTCATACAGACCTTATGGAGTCATTCGTTCATGCTATAGATGCCCGAACGAAGATGCGCATAAGCGATAAGCACGAACTGAAGGATAGAGATGTCATCAAAATCGTAAGCGCGAAGGGCTCAAAATAGGAATCATTCGAGAGCGAAGAGCGACTCAGAGAGTCCAGTAGCAGCCGGACATAGTTCGTTCTTTTCTCCTAATATAAAGGACCCAAAAACTCAGCTCCCCAAATGCCTGTTTTTTGACTGATGAAGTACGATTCTCACTACAAAACTGGTCAAGATATTGTATGGTTCCTCTCTCAAATACCATTACCATACTCTCTATTGAAGAAAATACAATTTCTGAGAAAGAGATGATCACGACATGGAAATCTTCGAGTCATTGATATCAGCCAAGGAACAAGGGCACCAGCTAGCAAAACAAGGACGGGTCCCCTCGATTTACCAACGCGAGCATCGTGAATTCATTCTACTGGCAAGTAGAGAGACGCCGCCCCAAGGAGCATATCCCTTTCTCAAATGGGTAGGCAAAGACCTACGGGATGCGGACGAATCGGAGTGGATTCCTATTCTTACCAAGCTTGATTCCTTGAACCGAGCAAAGGAAGCCTGTGCGCTCTTCTATCTCCTCGGATATGAGCCGATAATTGTAGAGTTCAGTCTTCTAGGAATATTCGATATATATCTACGAGAGTCCGACATCCCCCTAGGAGCATGGATCATCCTCGAATCAGACGAAGATGATTACCTCTTGGAGATTCAGCAACCTCCTATCTTCTATGACGAAGAGGATGAGCCTGAATTCGAGATAGTTTTCCCGAATGACTGATCCTTGACTAGCCTATTTTATCTCCAACGGACCAATATTGGGCATTCAGTGGGAGGTACACAAAGAGATCTGCCTTGGACGCATCAAAGCGATCGTTTTCATCAAGGACCGACTCATCAATATGAACTGCTACCACTTCTGCGATGAACAAATCGTGGACTCCCACATTTACTATCTGAGTGGTCTTGCACTCTAGACTAATGGGACATTCGCCTATCATTGGAGCATCGACTTTGGACGCTGGGACGGCAGTCAACCCACACTCTTCGAATTTATCAAAATCCTTCCCGGACTTTGAGCCGCAGAACACTGCAGCATCGAATTGACCCTTTCCTGGAACATTCAGAACAAACTCTCCAGCATCCTTAACAAGATCATAGCTATGACGATTGGGACGAATGCCTACTGCAATACTTGGAGGATTGCTGCAAATATTCGCAGCCCATGATAATGTGATGATGTTCGGTCTATCCTCCCCTCGTACACTGAGTAGTACGACTGGGCAAGGCACCAGAGCAGTCATTCCTTTCATTTCTTTTTTCATGAGGGAACAGGATAGCCTGCCCAGTTAAGAAAATGTCGCAATCAAATCCTTGTCGCAACGCCAGACTTAAGTTCAAGGCACGCCCGGCGAAGCTCACAAGTTCAGAGGGTTGAACGATGGCACGTGTACTTATCGCAGATTCAGTTGCAGAGTCAGCTGTTCAAAAGATGAAGGACGCTGGATTGGAACTTGTCCTCAGGGATGCCAATACAGACGGTCCGATTGAAGAACAAATCAAGGGTTTTGATGGTGTTGTTGTACGGAGTGCTACAAAAATCACTCGTGAGGTCATACAAGCATCTGACAAGCTCAAAGTCGTAGTAAGGGCGGGAGTAGGTCTTGATAATGTGGATGCAGAAGCTGCCAAAGAGAAGGGTATCCTCGTCATGAACACTCCTGAAGCTCCTAGTGTCAGTGTTGCAGAGATGGTCATCTCTATGATGTTCGCCCTGGCTCGAAACATCACTCAAGCAGACAGCTTGATGAAGAACGAGCGATGGGAGAAGAAGAAACTAACTGGCACTGAACTCTGGCAGAAGACGCTTGGTATTATCGGATTCGGACGAATTGGACAAGAGGTTGCAAAGAGAGGAAAGGCGCTCGAGATGGACGTTCTCGCCTATGATGTCATTGATATCAGCGAGGCATGCAAGAAGTATGGCGCAAGGAGTTCCACTATTGATGAGATCATCTCAAAAGCCGACTATATCACCTTGCATGTACCTCTTATACCGCAGACAAAGGGTATGATTAGCACTGCCGAATTTGACAAGATGAAGACAACTGCATTTCTAGTCAACACTGCGCGTGGTGGTGTTGTTGACGAAGAAGCACTCTTCATAGCTCTTGAAGAAGGCAAGATTGCTGGAGCCGCTCTTGACGTGTTTGAGAATGAGCCTCCAACAGATTGGAAGCTGGTAAAGCATTCAAAGCTAATCGCTACTCCCCATGTCGCATCCTCAACGAACGAGGCACAGGATCGCGTCGGCGATCTGACCGCACAGAAGATCATTGATGCATTCAAATGATGCCAAGATTTAGAGGCAAATCGTTAGACCTTTAAGCAAATAGAACCGGCAGAAGCATGGCTTGGAATCAATCCAAGCCATCCCATTTCCTTTGTTATGGCGGATCCGTCCGCAGGGATGTGGCCCAAAGGGGCTGAACCACAAACAAAGCGAATAAATCACAGCAAAGGATGGAATTTACAGATGTCCGCATACAAGCGTATGAATGAAGAGTGGATAAGAGAGCAGCATGAACGCTCTGAGCTAATTAGAAGCAGGCTTATCGTCTGGAGAAAACAAGGCACAATCGAACGATTGGAAAGACCAACTCGTCTTGGAAGAGCCCGAGGGCTCGGTTACAAGGCCAAGCAAGGCTACGTCATTGTAAGAATCAAGACCGGTCGTGGTCCAAGAGAGCGACCTCGTCCCACATCAGGTCGGAAGCCGAGGAGCTTGGGTGTGACCAAGTACACTCCTGCAAAGTCTAGGAGATGGATTGCTGAGGAACGTGTTGGAAAGAAGTTCCCGAACCTTCGAGTCCTAAACTCCTACTGGGTAGGGTCTGATCATCGTAACGTGTGGTATGAAGTAATCCTCGTTGATCCAAATCATCCAGTAATCTACAACGACCCTGAGATCAACTGGATTTGTGACCCAACACAAAAGGGCAGAGAAAGTCGAGGTCTCACTTCTGCAGGTAAACGAAGTAGAGGTCTCAGGCAGAAGGGTAAGGGCGCTGAGAAGCTCAGACCTAGCCTTGCTGCAAAGGGAAACCTTGGAAAGTAGACAAGCATGTCTGACCCTTCACAAACATATATCGACCGAATCGAGGCCCGAGCGTTCTCTCGGGCCACTGAGGTTCCTGAGAGGGTACGAACAGCCCTTCTCACCCTATTTCCTGAAGATATCCAAGAACATGTTATTCTGACAGAGGAAACGACAGAAGGTCACCACAAGAATCCTATTCGTATTCTCAATGCTACCTTGGAGCATCCCTTTACCGATGAGACGAGTCGATTCATATTCTCTCACCTCACCCAAAGTGATATGGATTCCCTCCTCAAGACCTTTGAAAGACGAATCGATGAGGATTGCACCTTCTTTCTTAGGATTGATAAGCAAGCTGCATATCTGGGATATATCGAGATGGCAATGGCTCCGGATGTCATTAGTCTGCAGATCTACATCCGCAAACTACCGAGATGCAGACCAACGGATGCCAAAGCACTAATCGAGCATTATGCATCGTTTGCAGGAGCTTCCCCTTCATGAGATCCATAGACCTCAATGTCATAGCGGATTCCGATTCGGAATTACAATCCTTATCCTCGATGGGTGTGGAGCTAGGGTATTCAGGGCTGGCAATATCGGGCCTGAACTTGAAGTCCAATATGGCGTCCAAGGACATTGAGATATTCTCTAGATTCGATCTTAAGACAAACCGATTATCTGTTCTAAAGAAAGAAGCTGCAAGGATGAGGGACAAGTATCTAGTACTCGCTATCCCCCTTGGAGCGATTGAACCTGCAAACTGGGCAGCTGAAGAACAGGTTGTCGATCTATTGACACTACTTCCTTCTGATAGCAATAAACTAAGGACAACGACTGCTAGATTGGCTGCCAAGAGCGGCACAGTACTTGAAGTACCAATACATTCACTATTACTGACTCAAGGTCTCCATCGCTCTCGGGCCCTCAAGACAATGACAGATGCTATCAAGATAGCTCTCCAGTGTGAGATGCATGTAATCCTTACTAGTGGTGCAAGCAATCCGATTCACTTGAGATCCCCCTATGCGATGGTCCATATTGGAATGCTTCTCGGTCTGAATCGTGCACAAGCGATCGAGTCCATCAGTGATCATCCCTTGGCAGTCATAGAACGCAATATGAAGCGTCTTGATGACAATCATATCCTTCCTGGACTTGAGATAGTAGGTGATGACCATTGAAGCCTAACAGAAAACGATACATCTACTTCAAGCTTCATCAAGAAGGACTACGCATTACAGAGCGTCAATTGAGCAATGCCATCTGGAAAAGTATGCTCTCTCTCTTTGGGGAAACAATCGTGGCAGACGCTCGTTTCTTTCTAAATGAGTATGATGACAGGAGTGGAACCGGGTACCTTCAATGTAATGCTAATTTGCTCCAGCAGCTGATATCTTCTGCTGTTCTCATTGAATCTATCGAGAAGACCAAGGTTTCGTTCGAACCAAAGAAGACTTCCGGTACAATCAAGGCGTTACTCAAGAATTAATAATTCTAATCACTGCATACTCTTGGTTCTCTCGTAGCAGATATGCCTTGTATTCCCATTGACCAGTTATCTTGGATGCTATCAGCCAGACCACAGGGTTCAGTTTCATGTTTCTCAAGTCAGTCGATGAGGGCACCGGAGGTGCCGGGTGAGAATGGAAGATACATACAAGGTCCTCTCCTCTCTCTTCAGCATCTACAAGAAGGTTGTATTGTATGACTGGATCGACAAGAAAAGTCGTCCTAGAGTTGGCAACATTATCCAACAGCTCGATTGATCTGGCGATAATCCTATCTTCTTCGATAACCCCGAAAAGTAGCGCGACCGCCTCTAAAGGAAGGCAGTCTTCTGCGTGATCAAGAAGCTTGTCAATATTAGCTTGTGGTACGACTAGAGCATATTCCAAGATACTTCCCTACTAGAAGGGTGACTTTACTGTTTCAAGTACAATACAGGTCTCTACTTCTCCAACACCTGGAACTTTCCCTAAACGATTCTCCAAGAACGACTTGAGGTCGGCGAGATCATCTACAGTAACCTTGAGCATCACTCCACAAGCACCATCCAAGAAATATGCTTCAGTGACCTCCTCGTACTTCTTGACCTCATCAGCTATCTTTGAAGCCTGTTTCATTTGTGCCTTTACCTTGACTATTGCGCTGATACGCTTGCCCATCTTCATTGGGTCTAGTACGACCGTGAAGCGTTGAATAATCCTCTCGTTCTGGAGTCGACGAACCCTGCGTCTAATAGTGACCTCTGTCTTATCGACCTTTTTGGCAATCTCGCTATATGACATCCTGCCATCTAGTTGCAGCATATCAATAATGATTCTATCAATCTCGTCCAGGGTCACGATACTTTCCTCACAGATAGCATTCTCTGACAGCCTCGCTTGAGATAGTCCTACACATATACCTTACGAAAGCGTACAAACAAATCCTGATTTTGTCCGATGTCGAAAATTAGCTTAGTTACAGAATCTTCATCTGTTCTCCGATAATGGTTTCAGCTTTGTCCGACATAGTCGCAACCAATTCAATGTGCTCCACAAGCTGTGGCGCATTTCGAATCTTACGCTCAAGAAGCTCCTGTATCTGGAAGATGCCTGATGCATTGTTCATCAGCACCTCTATACGAACGGTCTTCTCTTCTCCCTTCACTATCCTTACATTCTCAATTGATAGTGCTGAAGCAGAGTGAATATTGACCTTTCCAAGCTCGAATGGGATTCTTGCTCTTCCTTTTGTCATGTCCAACGCATCTGCAATACCGACAATCCCTGCTTCAACAGTACTTGGTCTGGTGAATTTATCATGACACAGTATAGCATGGAGTATGTGTCCCCTGACATGTATTCTCTTGTGAATGTCCTTTTGATACACTTTACTTAGAACACGATCGACCACAGGGGTCGCTAGTGTTACTGAGAAGATATGATGGTCCTCTCTGTGGACAGTCATACCAATATCATGCAAATAGCATGCCATCAAGACTATCAGTTGGGCATCCTCAAAGGTGCCTGTTTCCTCTTGAACGATCGTTGGTTGGATGCCTTTTACAAGCTTGTTGATAAGATCGATTCCGTTCTTGACTACTATCAATGAGTGCGTATGACCATGATCCGAATAGCCCATTCTATCAATTGCCATCCTATTCATATCTTCAAGCATGGTCTGTACTTCTACGTCTTTCTCTAATTCATCAAAGGCTACCGTACAAAGTTGATTATCCTTGAATAACTTAATTGTTCTATCTTTTAGTGTCTGTCTATGTTTCTGGGTCTTTGCCATTTTCTATGACCCCCTCTTTCTTGAAAAACTACATCTAATCATTATCGCTATACATGAGATAGCTCTGTTAAGGCAGTTACTATCCATTGAGATAGATGGATATCACACCCCTACTCTTCCTGCATCGTATTAGCAAAGGTTCGAGGTGGTGTAGTTTCTTCTTTTGTCTGAACATTACTCTTTCTCAGAACGTAATAAAGACTTACAATGAGGAGATATCCGATATAGCTTACGATCTCAAGTGCTGACGGATTCCCATTATATCCGAAGAGTGCCTTTAGCATACTACCAATCTCCCCTTTATCATCTAGAATCGGGTTGATATTCCAAACCTCTATTGGTCCAATTAGGAGAAGTCCTGCCTCTTGGAGCTCATGTATTCCATAGGCTATCATCCCTGCAGCGAAGAGGACCAAGAAGATCGAGGTCCATTTGAAGAATCCACTGAGGCTAACCCGCAGAGATCCTTGGTAGATCCCAATACCCAGAACAATTGCTATCGCCAGCCCTATCATTACTCCTACATAGGTCTGAAATGCATCCTGCACTGCTAGACTGATAGTGAACAGGACAAGCTCCACACCCTCCCTCAGGATCAAGGCAAAGGCGAGAACGAAGAGTCCTAGACCACCTCGAATCGCACTCTGAGTTTCAACCGACTCTTGGATCTCTGTAGAAATGCTCGCTCCTACCTTCCACATCCAGAGAATCATTGTTGTAAGCAAGATCGCAGCAAGTAGTACGACACTTCCTTCAAAGATAGTAAGTGCCACGCCTTCGAAGAGCTCCCAGACTAAGCCAAGTACTGCACCTACCAGTACACTTGTGAGAATCGCCACTAATGCTCCTCCAAGAACATACTTTCGAAGGTCCATTCTCTGGGTCTTCTTCAAATACGAGAGCATAATCGCTAGTATCAGCGCAGCCTCTATCCCTTCTCTCAGTGCAATTGTCGCAGGTCCGATGAACATACAAATCACATCTTAACTATATTGAATGATATGCGATTTGTAATATAAGCTGTTGTTTGTAGCTGCATTCCAACGACCAATGCTGCTGAAGTCCTACCTGACCCTAGGAATAATGATTATTATCTTCGTAGCCAGTTCGGATATTAACAGGCATCACCTTTGGAGCCTCTCCAGATGCCCGGGTTTGATTGATAGGTCCAGAAACCATTCCACTTGTACTGGGATCCGTTTCCCATGCTGCACGGGCAGAAGATCGCAAGGTCCTTGTGTATGCATAGAAAAGCAATCCTATGAACACTCCAAGAATCATCAGATAGATTACAATCACACAGCATTCCCAGCATGACATGCCCATCCATAGATATATTCCTTGTCGTCTATAGAGAATCGTTCGGAATGTGCTTCCCCAGAGAGTTGACTCCTAGGATTCAGGATGCCATTCAGTGGTAGAGTGTCGAAGTCCTGATGATAAGATTCCTGCAATGATCAAGAGCATCCCTCCTATGAGAACCAAATCCATGAGTCGCAGCCCTTGAGCTAGCAACCAGCCCCCTCCAGTGGAACCTACTGCAAATCCCAGAATTCCTATGGTTTGAAGTATTGAAACAACCTCATCAGACCCTGATGTGTGGGAATGCTCATGGTCATGACTGGTAACTGAGAATGGATTCCCAGGTGCATGCCCCAAGAAATAGTGCTTGTGAGAATGGACTGTTTCTCTTGAAGGCGTGTTCTCCATGGCGGCATCATTTCTCGCGGGTTCGAGAAATCCCTCTGAAAGTCCCGCTAATGCCAGTAGTGATGTTAGAACAAGGAACGATGCTGCATAGGGATAGAAAATGACGATTGTACCTTTTGCAACAAGGCTCAAGGCAAGAGGTGCTATGCTGCCGGATCTATCCACAAGTCTACCTGTATAGAGCTGTGACGCTCCCCATACAGCATCTCCAACGAGATATCCCAGTCCAATCAGGTCTAATGATATGCCATTCTCATTGATCATGATGGAGAGACCCGGTGTGTATATCCCATGAGAGAAGTCATAGAGGAGATAGATGCCAATGAGGATGATGAGATTTCTCGATAGTAGCGATCCAAGTAGGAATCGGGAGTGAGAATGACCATGATTCTTGTCTGTAGTAGTGACGCAGTAATCATCAATCTCCTTCAAAAATGGTAACAATGCTACCAGAAGAATGATGAAGCTGATAGATAGTATAGATCCAATCAGCATGATTGCCTGTGTCTGTGAAAGACCGTAGACCAGCTCTAACTGTCCTACTGCTATTCCTGCAATGCCTTGACCTAGCGCAGAGCCCAAAAAAACTCCTGCAAGCAGTGTGCCAACAGACTCCCCGCGACACTCCTCGAAGCCTGATGACAGTCTGATGATAATGATTGCTAATAGTCCGGTTCCTGCTCCTTCACCAATGCGTGAGAGGAGTAAGAGGTCAGAAGATGTCGAGAGGGCAGTTGTTATGGTAAAACATGTGATGAGCAATCCGCTAATCCCCAGGGCCGCCCTCTGATTAGAAAATAGTCGACTCAGGATGATAAGGCCCAAGACTTGACCAATTGATGATAAGGAACTGCCCCATGATATCAGTGACTCAGTTCCACCTAGATTGAGAATCTGAAATGGGAAGAGGAATCTCAGTATGCCCGCAGTAAGTCCCATGGTGAAGACGATTAGGAACACATATCGTATAATCGGCTCCCTGAAGATGAGCCAGCTACTATCTTGATTCACCGTATCCATTGCATCAACATCCGGTATCTGTGTTCAACCTGATATCATCGCACATTTAATGATAGGGATAATGCCTCTCATTCCTATCTAGTACTTTCTTCTTCACTCAATGAACCGCTTCATGAATACAGCCACCTCGAAATCTGTGAGATCCCTATTAGTATAGTAGGACAGGTCTATCCCTCCAACCTCGAAACCTACCTTACGATAGAAGCGAATCGCAGGGACATTCGTGTTCTGTGTTTCGCACACCATCACACGGCATCCGGCCTTCCTTCCTACCGAGGTCATATGCTCCATCAACTGCGATCCGATACCTTTCCCTCTGTATTCTTGGTCTATATGGAACTCCCAGATCCATAGCGTCTTGTTCCATAGATGCGCTTCAGCGATGGCTATTCCTACCAATCTCTCGTCATCGTACGCTCCTGCCGAAAGCCCTTGCTGGATTATCTGCTCGTATCGTGCATCGTTCTCAGAATCAGGAGGCCATCGTTTCTCATATGGTACTTCAAGAGGCTGTAGATGCAAAGAGATGATTGTTTCATCATCTGTTTCGCTCTTCTTGACTTGGTACCTCTCTGAGGACGAGTATCCCCCAGAAAGCTCGTGGAATCGCGCTCGAATCAATTCTGTAAGAGGATGTATCTGAATCATCACTTCCACACAAAGATAGGAGGCATATGAATGCTAAAACGTTTTGCACTTTACAGAATCCTGACGACGAGGGTTTAATACCTTTCATGAAAACTTCGCTATGATAATCGTGATGGAGACGCATTTCAGTAGCAAGAAGCTGCCAGTTAGCTTGGTAGTGGCATTGCTATTCGTCACTGGTTTGATATGTAACACCCAAACACCTGCTGTCGCCTCTACAGGAGATTATGACAAAGATAGTTCGACTTTCTTTGGAGCAGGCATTGATGTCGAAGGACTTCCAAGTGCAGAGATTCAGCTGATAATAGAAGGTCCCCCTTCTGGCAGCTCGATAACAGGCACATTGGACTTTGGGTTTGGAGAATGGATAGGAGAGGATGTCGTTGGGATTGGCTACTCAGAGGTATCTATCATTACTCATCATAGCGACTTGTACATGGACATCTCCGGGATAGGCTGTGATATGATGAGAGAGTATGTCTTCGCCTACACGCATGAAGGAGAATTGTTTGACAATCTGAAGAGTGGGATTCCTTCAGGTGAGTACCCTCGCAATTCATGGCCTTGGGATTCCGAGAATCATGCTACGACATACACAGAACGATTCAATGAAACAATACTTTCAGAGCTAGTCTTTGTGGGATTCGTTATTGAATATGAGAATCTAACTGCACGCTATGATGATGGAAGTTTCGTTGTATGTGGTCCAAGATATCTGACATTGGGTGTTAATTTCACCATGTCCGATGGTAATTGGAACGTGGAGCGAATATTCACTTCTTCAACTTCTGATGGAGTAGAGATCAGTTCATCATCGATCACAGTGATACTGAGTGACTATCCTGCAGCTCGTCCTCAAGCCAATTTATTGCTGATACTAGCACCTTTATCCATTGGCCTTTTAGTCGTTGGAGCAATCTGGTGGAAACGAAAGCAAATCTGATCATTCCACTTCTATGCCTCGGTACAATCCGAGGCACCTTGTTTTTCTTGCATGCATTCAAGATCATCTGCTGAAATCAATCTCTTTTGCATACTTCAGCTCTACAAACCAATCTCCTAGAATCGAGCTATGATGTGCAATTATCTGTGAAGCAGAGAGGATATCAGAGTCCCAAGTACTATGTCCATCCCTAACAAGCACTATGCTATATCCGAGGATAGAGCCACGTCTGCAAGTCGTATCGATACAGAACTCCGTCTGCAGTCCCATAACTACCAAGTTCTTTATACTCCGTATATTCAATACCTCTTCTAATCCAGTTTGGTGGAAGGCATCAGGAGTCGTTTTCTCAATCAGGATGTCCCCCTCATTTGGTGTTATATCAGAGTGGATCTCCCAGCCTGGCGTACCTGATTCATCCCACGCACCCTTTCCACCATCATTGAGAACATAGACTATAGGGATGTCGGCTGCTCGGGCCTTCTGAATGAGTTCCTTTGCTACACCAAGAAGGGAATCTCCTCCGACAATGGGGTGCTGATTATCAAAATTGCATTGCTGCATATCCATGATGACAAGCGCAATCTTTGAGCTCATAATCTACACACAGATAGCAATATGTTAAATCAGTTGCTTTCTTTGTTCAAGGAAATGGACCTGCCTATTCAAGGAGGCTCTGTCATGGATATTCGTGTGTTCGAACCTAGTGACATCAAAGATGCTGTCAAGCTCGCAAATCTGTATGCATCATTCGATTCAGAGGTCAGCGAGGTAGATTTTCAACCTGCTTGGTCATTCCCTGAGGGATTCCTTATTGCCGATATCTGTGGACAGGTTGTGGGTTTCATTTTTGCATATCTGCGAGATGTTCCAAGCGAGGTATTGCATAGGTGGCATGCATCGAAGGTGGCTCAAATCGAGCTTCTCGTGGTCCATCCCTCCTTTCGAGATCGGGATATTGGGGATAGGCTGTTGAGAAGACTACTTGATACACTAAAGGATGAGAGTGTCGACATAGTGCTTCTTCATTGTCCCACGCAGTCAATCGAAGCGAAGAATCTCTATGACAAATATGGTTTCGAGGTTCGTGCCTATGCAATGAAGAAACGCCTCTAGAATATAAATCCTAGTTGATACGATTATGCACAATCGTTCAAATCTCAGTAATTATATGGCTTCTTATCTTGTAGCAGACATGTCCTATGAAGAAGAAATCAGAACTTGGAGAAAAAAACGAGAAGCAGATCTGGCTGAAGGTATAATGATTGGAGATATCCTATGGTCTCCAGTTCCTGAGTCTGAGCGTGCCAATCTGAATCTGAATTTCTTTCCAATAGATCCAGCTTTCAAGTTCCATGCAAAACTAACTCTTCTAGAAGAGAAGAGAGAAAGGGTATTGACAAAGACAGATGGAACGCCAGCCAATCCCTTTCTTGAAACCGGTTACGTAGAATTCATGTATAGAAATGAGAATATCCGTTTGTTTATGGTCTTCGACGAACAAACAGACAGCTATTATGTCGGCTTTCGGGACTCTACATGTGGCAAAGAAAGCTATCCCAATGGACGTTTGTTGCGTATTGAAAGGGTTGATCAAGAACTGATAACTTTGGATTTCAATAAGGCATTCAACTTCGCCTGTGCATATAATGAGAAGCTTCCCTGTCCAATCACTCCTCAGGAGAATTGGCTAGATTTTCCTATTAGGGCCGGAGAGAAAAAATATCATTGATGTTTTCATGTACTAGTATTGCTATAGCCTAAGGATTCAGACCAGTCTTCCGAATCTCCTAAGCAAAATCACTACAAAAAGCCCTCAGAATATATTTTAGGTCGAACTATATCCCATCTAGATTGTGGGGGCGATCGACACGCAAATTGATGCTGTACTACCGGAGTTCATCTTCATTGTGCTACTGGCTGTTGTCATAATATGGGTTACTATCTTGGCTGGAGCATTGACTCGAATGCAGCGATATGGCAGACTATCGACTGCTTTGTTTATCCTTGCATTCCTTGCAGCTATGGGGTCCGCAATCAGCTTGGGGATAGAGCTGTTCTTTTCCGTAATCCTAGCAAACGAATCCCCACGTTTGACAACACTGCTCACCACATTATTGATGTTCTTGCTTGGCATACCTAGCGGCTATATCGTGAAACATTATGGGGAAGATAGAGTAAAGGAAGAAGAGATTGCTCGCCACTTCGATAGAGCTACGAATGATGCATTTACTATCGGCACGACACTTCAAATCATCGTTCTAACCCTCTTGACAAGTGGAGTTCTATCTGCAGATACTATGGCTGATTTATTATCTCTCTTTAGCTTGGTAGTGGTATCCCCGCTTATCATTTATGACCTGTCCTTCTTCTACCATATAAGAAGACACAAAGTGCACCTCTCTCAGGATGCACTGCTGGACAACCAAAACCGCTCGGATACAGGCGAAGACTCATAATCGAATCGGATTCGGCCCGATCTTTCTGATTTCCTCGGCGAACTTGTTGATCTCGGTAGCGAACTTATCGCCTTAAGCTGCTGATACGAAGACCATCTTCACTCGGTCCTTGTTCATGCCCATCTGATCGACAAACTCTCTGGCAAAACGAACCCTTCTTTCTGCCCCCAGGTTCCCAGTCTTGAAAGCACAGTCGCCAGGATGACAGCCCACAACCAGCACACCGTCTGCCCCTTCTTGCAGTGCCTTCAGGATGAAATTGATGCGGGCGGTACATGGCATGCGAATGATCCTCGAACTGGCGTCGTACTGCAACTTCATGGTCCCTGCGAGGTCGGAGGCTGCGTACATGCACTGCATGTGTGAATAAAACTAGAATTATATTACAAAATAGTGATGAGATATAGAGAAAACTGCAAGGCAAAATCGGAGGGGTCGATCAAATTGATTAAGAAAGTCTTGTGCAATGTGCTACTTATCACATTGATATCAAGTCTGGTACTAGGATATTCGAATGGGTATGCTAACAAGCAGATACTATGTCCAGCAAATCAATCCAAGGATTTGAGCATAGATAACATTCATTCAGATGAGATTGGCCCCTTAATGAAGTACTATTTGAGGAGGTATGCCCCTGACCGTGCACAGACACTTTCCAGTATCAATCTGTCAATATACGCAGAGGACCCTGCAGGTGTTGATACCGTGATTATGATGTACTCTCATAATGTAGGTGATTGGAACAATAGCTCCATGATTACCCAAGATGTTGGCGATTGGGTGAATCTCACCATGAACTGCAATCTGGAAGGTTGGTATGAAACGATAATTCCGGTTTCGAATATCTCTCAGCCCTATATGTGGTGCTCATATCTTGTAAAATATGCTGCCAACGATACACTGGGGAACTGGAGGGTCAGCCCTTTGTGTATCTACGTGTTCACACATTCTACTATAACAGCGGATTGGTTCGATATTGAGTTATATGACACTCCAGACCTGTGGTACGTTGTTGGAACCACAAATCACACGGTCACATGGGATACAGCTCCAGATATTCATGGTCAATCAGGTTGGCCCTACAGTCTATATGAGGATGGACATCTCACTGAACTCTGGAGCTGGGGAGGCAGCATTACTATTGACGTGGATGACCTTGGTATTGGTGATCATATCTTCGAGTTGTACCTTCAGGTGGTCCAATCAAAGAATTCGGATACGGTAATGGTACACGTCGTAGAAGCACTTGAAGAAATACCATATGGAGTTTCCACCGGTGCTGTTGGACCCTTGACAGAAACAGCTACAGCAGAGTTCGACTTATTGACCCCTGTCCTTATTGTTGGTTCAGCATGTATTGCTCTCCTGATTGTTTGGATGAAACGGAGAACTCGTTGAGATGCATTGGCTCTCAATTGAATTCAGAGCCTTGGCTGCAACCCTGTCGCAAATTTGAACGCGTATGGGATGTGAACAAGTAATTCCTATAGTCGAATCGGGTTCGGACCAATCTTCCGAATCTCCTCGGCGAACTTGTTGATCTCAGTGGCGAACTTGTCACCCTCTGCGGCTGATACGAAGACCATCTTGACCCTGTCCTTGTTCATGCCCATCTGGTCCACTAATTCCCTAGCGAAGCGAACTCTGCGCTCTGCCCCCAGATTACCAGTCTTGAACGCGCAGTCACCAGGATGACAGCCCACAACCAGCACACCGTCTGCCCCTTCTTGCAGTGCCTTCAGGATGAAATTGATGTCCAAGCGGGCGGTACATGGCATGCGAATGATCCTCGAACTGACGTCGTACTGCAACTTCATGGTTCCCGCGAGGTCCGACGCTGCGTACATGCATTGCATACAGCCGAACACTATGATATTCATGTCCTTCGGAGGCATTTGGTCTGCACCACTTACATTCCCAAAATCCAACCGCCATATATTCTTTGACATTGGGAAAAGGTCGCTGAGGACTTTTTGTAGACCTCAGCGCATGCAGTGTCTGACCTATCTCAGGGAGTGTGTTTCTCCTTACCGGTTGGTGAGTGAAACATGCATACTCTCTTCTCAATACTCCCATCGTTAATTAGATATCCCCCCAATATTGGAAGAAATCCCATGAAAGATACTACTTCTTCTGTTTTTCATCATTGTAAAACTGCTGTTATTACTGGAGCATCAAGTGGTATTGGATTAGAGTATGCTAGACAACTTGCAGCAAGGAAGATTGACGTGATCTTACTTGCCCGTCGAAAGGACAAATTGGAAGAAATCTGTTTGAATTTGTCAAATACTCATGACATTTCTGCATCATTTATTCCTGTAAATCTATCCAACATAGATGAAGTTCAGAATGTCTGTCAAGAGATTCTCAAGAAATCTCCCATTGACATTCTAATAAACTGTGCAGGGTTTGCGACTCGAGGTGAATTTACATCCGTATCATTGGAAACTCATTTTCAGATGATATCTCTTCATGTGAATTCCGCTGTCGCATTATGCCATTCTATCTTACCAACGATGCAAACACAAAACCGCGGAATCATCATCAATGTCGCATCAATTGGTGCGTTTACCCCAACTCAAGATAATTCAATATACAGTGCGACCAAGTCCTTTCTTGTTGCGTTCTCTCAGAATCTGAACGTAGAATTGGAAGGTACGAATATAATCGTCCAAGCTGTATGCCCTGGTTTTACAAAAACCGAGTTTCATCATGTCGGTCACTTTTCTGATTTTGATGCATCCGTTATTCCTGAGAGACTATGGATGTCTGCGACCGATGTAGTGTCAACTTCTCTAGCAAAGTTGAAGAAAAACAAAGTAATTTTGATTCCCGGATTTAAAAATCGGTTGTTTCTAAGACTTCACCGAACGTTCCTAGTTCAACTATACATCAAATCACGGAGAAAAAAAGCCTTGGAGAAAAGTCAGTTAAAATAGATGCACAAACTTCTTGGATGTTCTTCATGTGCTCATTGGCATGTACCGATCTGTTTCAGGAGTCTAAAGACGGTGAGTGACCTCTCTCGGCAACGTTCAACTCCCGTGTTCCACCCGATTCGTGGCTGGCATCACCGCTTAGACTCAAGAATAGACTTCAGTGTTTGAAAATTGTTAGTGGCACCTAGTTTGATCATATGGGCTGCAAAGAACGCATGCGCCTTGAACGGCAAACCATCATCCTTGACTTTTCCATTTAGCAAAATTCTAGTGCTTGTACCTATTGGTTCAAAGGAATACCTATAGGTAAAGGGAGTAGGTCCTGTTAGAGTTTTAATTGTTAGAATCTTGTTCTTTGTGTATTCAGTCACTCGATAGATATTCTCCACTCTCTTCTTGCCAATAACTCGCTGTATTCTATATTTACAACTCAGTTCATCATCACAATCATCTATTCGTTCTACGCCTACTACTTCAGAATTCCAGCGAGGGTCGTTTTCTGTATCTGATACATACTCAAAAACATCAGTAATAGGACAATTGATCAGAATACTAATCTCAAAATTTATCATTTTTTCAACTCTGTATATTTCTGATGGGAAGGACTATCCCTTCTGATTCCTAGTGTGAATCAGAACCTGATTCTGTGACTTCCTCTCTAGCTATTTTTGCTCCCAACTTCTGTTGTATCATTTTCAAAATATTATGCGGCCCTTGATCGTTCATCACTCGGTTTCTAGTATATCCGGTCTTCGAATTGATTTTCATTTCTTCCATTTGTCATATCCTGCAAAAATGAGTATAGATTAGCAAGTCAATTAGGCTGATATCACTAAAAAGAACAGATAAAACAAAAACCAGAAAATACAGTCTGGATTCAGTAGTACTTGATGCTAATCTATTTCTTCCTTTATGCGGTCATTCTATTCACCTAATGCCTAATAAACTTGGACCTAGAGCCGGAAATCTCTAATGGACGCCCCTTTGGATGCAAGATGGTAGATATTGAGCACTTTCTACAATCAAGAAGCAAGTTTCTGAAGGAATAAGTGAACCTTCTTGGCAACTACAAGTATGCGACCTATCTCTGAGTATATTCTACATAATAATGCTGAATAATCAGCTAGAACTAAATGGGGGGTTAGTTTCAGAATAAATGGTATTAATTATCTTGAACTACTATCCAATGGTGATACGTTATGGATACAAATGATACAAACGATATCGATGGAAAGCTCATCCGCTGGAACGATATTTTTGATCAGCTGGTCATTGATGTACAGACCTTGATCAAGGACTTTTCAGGGATAATCGACTTTCCTGTTCCGTTAGCGATACTAATGTTTGCCATTGGAGGCGCATCATTTGCTGCAACGATACTACTCAGTGGGGATTTGCTTGTCATTGTCTATGTCTTCTTCCTCATGTGTATTCTAATTGTTTCGGGGATATTGATTCTCCGGCATTGGTATACAATGAAGACACGATATAATCGACTCTTTGCTATGCAAAAAGCATTGGAGTCTACTTAGGGGGTGCCAAGATGGCTCCCCGCCGCGCTCCTGATGTCATTGCTCTTGAATTATTAAACTGTGTAGAAGAGAATGGAGAAGCGTCCAAGTGGGACCTTATCAAGGTCCTTGGAAATGAAACACAGTTCATACTATGGATTGAGAGGTTCTTCTTACCTGAGAAAGTTCTTACGGAACGCCGAGATGGAAGACGATACTACTACAAGAAAACGGAGCGGGGCGAGCAGTTCCACAAGCTACTGAAAAGCAGCAGTTTGATCAAGCTGTTTAGTAGCGTTAGTGGACGACGGTTGAAATTAGAGTCATAGCCTTTGAAGGAATTCAATCTGCACCACTTACCGAGTCTAAATCCAACCACCATATATTTTCTGACACTAAGAGAAAGATCGCCGAGGCCTCCAGACTCAACGAGAATCTATCGTAGTTGCCTGCTCATCCAAACATGGGTTACACCATCGGCTGTTTCTGGTCTCTCTATATGGTGAATTAGGAACCCATTTGATTCGTAGAACTTTCGAGCCCTCTCGTTCTCTTGTACATACTCCACAAAGAGGTTCTTGATATTGTCAGGTAGCATTTGAATGACTCGATTGATGAGAGATGTTCCGATTCCTTTTCCTCTATTGCTCAACAGGACAAATACTTTCCATAATACAGCTTGATAGGACTCTGCTTCTCCTAGACCCAATGCATGGGCCTTTGCTTTCTCCAGCACTTCGCATTCGATATAACCTACAATCTGCTCATCCAACTTGGCCACTAAGGTGATATGATTGGTGGACAGAATGGTCATTTCAAGATAGGATCTAGACCACCATTGGGATAATGCGGTCCTTATCAGTGAATCAGACATGATATCGCGAAAGGTGTCCCACAATGACCGCTTCCCAATCTCTCTTATGTCAGGAATATCTTCGATCTTTGCGTCCTGAATTATCAGCAAACAGTTCACCTACCTACCATGGTGGTCTTGTACACCCACATAGATTCTCTTGAATTCTCTTCTTGGTCGAAGCAAGGCAGAACTTGTGATTATATGAATACAGTACACCCTTTCTGTTCAAGCTGCTTTGCCTGCTCAGGTTTGAAGGTCAGTCTGTTCCATCTAAGATCCAGCTTTTCAAGGTGTGGCAAACTGATGAGATGTTCTGGAAATGATGTCAAGTGGTTCGCTCTTAGGTCCAAATATCTGAGATTCTTCATATTGACTAGAGTTTCTGGGAGGGATCTCAGGCTGTTATACCTCAAATTCAGGTCCGTAAGACTTGCCAGGTTTCCCATCTCTTGAGGGAGTGCGGTCAACCTATTTCCTTGAAGGTCCAACCTCCTCAGACTCGTGAGCTCTCCAATTGACGCGGGGAGAGTTATCAGCTTGTTGTTCATCAGATGTAACTCCCTCAGATTCTTCAATTGGCCAAGAGATTCGGGTAACGTGGAGAAGGAATTACCCTGCAGACGAAGCTCGATGAGACAAACAAGTTCTCCAATCCAATCTGGAAGAGAGTTCAGTAGGTTATCCGCTACATTCAGATAGATAAGGCTACTCAGCTCCTGCAATGGTTCAGGGAGTGAAGCCAACTGGTTATCACTCAGGTATAGAAATTCAAGTCGATTCAGATTTCCGACAGAATGAGGCAATGAGGCCAATTCATTGTGACCCAAATCCAGCATTGTGAGATTTGTGAGATTTCCTATGCCCTTGGAAAGTGAAGAGAATTTGTTCTCTGCTAGGTTTAGTGTTCGAAGATTCGATAAATGACAAATCTCCTCAGGAAGGCAAGTCAGAATGTTCTGATATAGACTCAATTTGGTAAGCTGCCTTAGCTGACCAATAGTAGTAGGTATGGAATCCAGGCTATTCTGATCAAGAATTAACTCTTCACAAATAGCTAGTTCACTGGATGAGCTTGGAAACGAAGACAATCGAGCTCCAGTCAAATCCAATATCCTCGTCATAGCAATCCCTTTCTGTGTGATAGTAGTGTCTTTTTCTCATTTTCGTCCCAAAATGCCAGAAACAGACTCTACCAATCATAATATGGAACACGTGTTCTAACTTGATTCTACTATTCGATGCTGAACATATTTTCCACAACTGGTACAGCGCAGGTGGACTATCTTCACTTCTTTCCCTTTTTCTGATATCGATTCATAATGCTTCTCTCTGAGTCTACCTTCACAGTGCGGACACTTGGTAATCATTGTCAATTCTCATCCTGAATATCTTCAAGATTCCATGCTCATCAACTGGGATAAAACAACCGGATTCGGACAAAATCGTATGAGCGTCGGAATGGACTGCAAACACAATTGCTTTGGAGGGAATTGAAATATCAGTTCTATGCCGCATTCAGGAGTGGTGGATGATGGTATTGAGTGATCCAGCGTTTCATGAGATCGAAGAAATCAAAGCAGCGGTCATGGAGTATGTCGAGGGTGTGGTCGAGTTCGATTTTCCAAAGGGGATGAATCCTTGGCATCCAGATGGATTGAAGATTTCCTACGACTCTACTAACGGAGAACTTGTACGAGAAACGATTCTCCAAAGCAAACCGGACCTTACAACAGAGGAAATCGAACAGGCAAAAGCCAGGATCTCGCAGAGTGGTCATATTGCTTCTGTCGACAGAACTGGAAATGCGGCTTCTGTAAAGCTACTATGGCTATCAAGATCAGCTGTCAATCTTAGAGAATACACCGATTATATTCTATTGCTAAAGATAAAGAATGAGTGGAAGATAGTATCCAAAGTGACCCATATCAATGAGATTCAAATCGATTGAGTAATTCAGAACGTGCATTTCGAATCATACCGAAGGTCTGATGGGTGTCTTCAGATACTCGCGAATGTTATAGATGTGTTCGCGTTCGTGCTCAAGAAATCGACGTACCACCTTATGTGCTGTCCATTCTTCCTTTGGATAGCTGGTGTATTCCTGTCTTTGAAATATGCTCTCTCCTTTGATAGGAATGAGGTCTCTGAGAGTTTTGATACACGCATTTCGTACAACATCAAGTCGTTTCATGATTGGAAGTTCATCTGCATCAGCGACAGGCATTCCAAGATGCCTCTCATAGGTTTCGTCCGCTTCCATTCCCAGTCGAGAAGTATAGAACTCCTCTGCATTGCATACATGCTGCAGGATATCTTCAATACTTCTGCCTTTCCCAGTTGGTATCTCATTGAGTCGTTCTACATTGACACTTTTGCACAAATCCAGCAAATCCAGTCGATTATATCCCATATATCGAAGGGCAGTGCTCAGCAACTTTTCTTCGATTTGGACGATGTCAAAATCAAATAGAGCGACCTCCCCTCCAGACTCTCCGAGCTCATCAATACCCGTTATCTCTTCTCTGATATTCAAATCTGGGTCTTCAATCGATGGGGACGGTTCTCCATGTCTTTGGAGCCACCGCATGTGATATCTCCCCTCTGCCACCAATTCATTGAGCAGCTCACTTTTGTTCACTGCACGTGCGTGTGTACCGAGGAACCCTATGACTCTCCCATACCAGAGGCTTGTAGTTCCATTCTCTATGGCGACATCTAAGACTTGCATGGGTATCAGCTAGTAAGTTCTTTTCTTCCTCATATTCTCACCGATATCTATTCTCAGACTGTAAGATTGTTCGAGAATACAGTATAGATTGCGGTCACGAGCCCATTCATAGCACCAACTGGCTCAAGCAGGTCCGCATCTACCATGTTCAGATCAGGAGTCCCCATTCCTGACTTGAATAGGATATGCCCTTTCTCAGTCTGCAGGGTCCATATACTGGCCCACCCACCATCGTTGTAGGTGATGACCATGTGGAATCCGATGCTATCTCCGGCTATCAGGATCGTAGTTAGATTATCCTCTGATTGCACCGTCAGATTCAGACCAGCGCTGAGTGCATCACTAATCGAGGTGACTTCGTCGTCGGTCACCGAAAAGGTCCTGTCATATATCTCAGGACTCTCCCATCCTTCTGAATCGTCCACAAAGTTGGCAGTAACCACCCATTCCGAACCCTCTATACCAAAGGTTGCCTCCATGAGCTCCGGATAGACGATATCCGTGCTATTGGCCAAGATGGTGATTGAACTGACACCTGATGTATTGATACTGCCATCATCATCTGGTATGTTGATTAGGACGATTGCACTCGCTGCCACCGCAAGCACGACTATGGTTGCGATTACTGCCAGTTTTGTACCCTGGGTATCCACAAGAATCCCTCCATACACTGGACCAATATATGCTGCATTTCATCTTTACCTTTTCCATCTAAGAATTCTATACGGTATCTTGGATGAGAGATGATGTGACCACCTTCCGTCCAGTAAAGACAAGATATCCAAGATGCGCGAATCCCTCTTCAGCTGTAAGGGTCGCAGTCTTGCGCAATCTCATCAATTTCATCATTTGTCGTCGTACAGTGCCATTGATAATCATGTGGTACACCATCTTCAAGGTGGCCTTTGCAGCACCTGCGCGACCCCGTGTAAGAATGAGTACATCTCTGTAGGCTTCTTCTATGTCTACTTCACTAAAGTCGGTCTTGCTGATTATAGATTTCCAATTATCGATATCAAGAATTGAAACATCGATTCCGAGGAGGGTCGACATTGTACTACTGAAGACATCTATAACTTTTGGATCGACATCCTTCTTGACAAAGAGATCTAGTGTGCCAACAATCCCACCTGGCTTTACGACTCTCATGAGCTCTCGAAACGCCTGTATCTTATCTGGGAGCAGGGCAACAATAGCTACCCCATAGACTGCATCAAACGAACCATCCTCAAATGGGAGTTTCAGTGCGTTTGCCACCTGGAAGTGGGCGTTATTCAAGCCAAGTCCATCAGCTCGTTCTTGAGCCTTCGAAACAAGTATCTCTGAGATATCTATCCCTGTAACCTGACAACCGTATTCCTTTGCTATCATACAGCTAGTGAAACCGGATGCACATCCTACCTCGAGAACTCGGAATTCTTTATCATGTGGAATCTTTAGTTGATCAATTAGGCGCCGAGTCCCATCCAAGCCGCCGATATATGGCGAATCGAATGCACCGATATATCCCAAGAAGTCATAGATTCCAAGCTCAGCTACTTCCTTTCTATTCAATTTCTTAGTCATTATCATATCCTTCAATAATCGAGTTCGACTCGAATTCTATTACTTAATCCAACCTTATTATTCTTTCGATTCCGACTCGAATTCGAAGGGATTATATGAGTACGTACCTCTAAATGCTTCAAGATGAGAACCTCGAAAGCCAAGGAACGTATCCTGCAAACCGCAGAGGATGCAATACGAGAGAAGGGCTATGCCAATCTAAATGTAAATGATATTGCGTATCTAGCCAAGGTAAGTATTGGCACTCTATACTATCATTTTCCTGACGGTAAAATCTCCATACTCACTGAGATTCTCTCACGAATGCAACAAAATGCACTTGAATCAAGAGAGATTTTGCTAGGCACCGATCTCATGAAAGGAGGGACGTTTGATGAGATTCTTGGGCGGCTATTATCGATTGTCCTTCAACAACGACGAAAGGATCGACAACTATTGGCAGCTGTACAATCTGAGATGCTTGCTGATTTGAGCCAATACAAGGAGGTCGTGGAGTCATACGAGTCGCATGAAACCATGCAACAGGGTTGGAGGATCTTCGTAGATTTCATTGATAAGATATCCAAGCAGTTTCCTGATGACTCGATCAGTATCAAGGGATATGAAACACGGATCGAGAGGACCCTTGGCACACTGATGACCTATCAGATAATGTTTCCAAACTATCTTGGAACAGATGAGGAATTTGTCAGGATACTTCTAGGTATCATACGTCTGATTACTAAGGGATAACACTGCTGAATCCTTTGTTACCTTCTAGTAACCTACTTACTTAAGTGATACAAATGTATTTATTATAGTTAATTCCTATATAGTATGTGTGGTTAAAATGAAACCGATAGAAGTTGTTAAGGATGTATACTGGGTTGGAGCGATTGACTATAATGTGCGAAATTTTCATGGATACAGCTATTCTGTACATAATGGCACGACATTCAATGCATATCTCATTGTAGGTGAGAAGATTGCCCTTATTGATGCGGTTCAAGGCCCTTTCTCAGAGGAGATGTTTAGTAGGATATCAGAGATTATTGACCCAAAGAAGATTGACTATATGATCTCAAATCACGCTGAGATGGACCACTCAGGAGCGATACCTGCGGTGTTGGAGCGCGTTCCCAACGCTACTCTAATTTGTACCGAAAAGGCCGTAGATGTCCTAGAGAAGCATTACCCAGACGGTTGGAAGAAAAAGACCGTAGGAACTGGAGATGAGCTAGACCTTGGTGGAAAGACACTTCGCTTCTTTGAAGCTCCTATGCTTCACTGGCCTGAAACGATGTTCACCTACTATGTTGAGGAGGAAGTATTGCTACCGAATGATGCCTTTGGGCAACACTATGCAACCGAAGAAAGGTTCGCTGATGAGGTCAATCAAAATACTCTGTGGCGCGAAGCTGAAAAATACTATGCCAACATCCTATGGCCCCTCAGTCGAATGGTCGCAAGGAAGATCGAAGAGGTTGTTGAACTAGGATTACCCATCAAAATCATTGCACCTTCTCATGGACTGATCTGGAGGAAAGACCCTCTGAATATAGTGATGCGTTATTTAGAATGGGCAAAAGGAGAACGAATGAGCAACAAGATAGTGATTGCATGGGACACGATGTGGGACAGTACTACAAAAATCGCAAGAGCTATGGCTGAGGGCATCAAAGATGCAGGGATGACACCCTTGTTACGTCTGATTCCTCATAGTGATAGAAGTGATATCATAGCAGATCTCTTGGAGGCAAAAGGAATACTCATCGGGAGCTCGACGCTACATAATGAATTTCTTCCAACGATTGCACCTTTGCTAGCAGACTTTGAAGCATTGAAACCAGTGGGCAAGAAAGCAGCAGCCTTTGGATCATATGGTTGGGCTGGTGGCGCTACAAAGAAGATCGAGGAAGCGATGAAGAATGGAAAGATGGAGATCGTAGCAGAGCCATTTACGGTAAAGTGGGTTCCAGATGAGAACGAACTCAGGAATGCCTACGAGTACGGGAAGGCATTCGCTGAGAAATTGAAGGACTAGACCTTTCAATCAAGCCTTCATAACGACATATGCAAGGATACCAATGCTAGTGAAAATACTCAAGCCATAAACGGTATCAAACAGCAGCTGTACCGTAGAAACATCGAGTGAAAGGAGTATGAACGTGCTCAGCAGCATCATTCCTATGGCAAGCATAGCTAAGAAGGCTCTCTCCAGAACCATGAGTGGTTTCTTATCCAAGGTGAATGATCTGAGCCAAAGGACGATGAGGGGAAGAACGATTGGTGGTATCACTATCAGGGCTATTCCTAAGGGAAGTAACAGGACTCCACTAAGCTGTCCTCGTATCTTATCCAGTCTTTCCCCATAGCGCTCGAACTCCTTCGCATAGACCTTGCCGTACTCCTTGTGGATTCGGGTTTGATAGCCTTTCCATAATGAGTACTTCGTGTCGCCGAAACGCTTCCTAATCTTGTCAGTGGTCGATTCCTTGTATTCTGGTTGATATCGTCCCTGAATTACAGGAAGCACATAGATTGACAGCATCAGTGACCAGACACCGTAGATCGAGATCAGAGTATCTAGAAGAGGTTCTGGAGTCGAAAAGTAACCTCCTGCAATCTTGTATATGCCATATGCAGCAATACCTAAGATGGGTAGTAATAGCACTATTTTGATTCTCTTAGCGAACGATTTGCTGTCTTTCATCCCCTCTGAGAACATCTTGAATACAATAGTACAGAAGGATGCATAGGTCAGCATGATTCCGATGCCGCTAAGCACCTTCATCGTGATACCTGATACAGAAAAGAGGAAGAGCATATAGTCTGCAGAGAATAGTACTGAAAGGTCCCATGCATTGACAAAAAGAAGGCCTATCATGAGAATAGAGCCTATCAAGAACGAAATTCCATATAGCGCTCGAGTTCTATTGGTAACTATCTCCATCGTCATTCCGTTGGACTCCTCTTGACAAAGGAAAGGTAATGGATGTGATAAGCTCTTTGCTCTTCTAGATGGTCCAACCCACAGTTAGACTAGTTCTTCCGCATCAGGTTCCCACTCTGGGTATACAATACAGATGAACTCCAACTTTTCTGTTCCCACACTCTCAATGTACTGAATCCCCCTTGGGGGAATATAGATAGTATCCCCTGGGTATACTTCTGTGGCTTCATCATCGATATGCATGATGCCTTTCCCTTTCAGGATATAGTACACTTCTGATGCTTCCTTGAACCGATGGGGAAGGGAGGACTTTCCAACATCTATCGATGCATGCGCAAGACTATACCCTAGGATTAGTCCCTTTTCGTCATGCTTTGGATTGAGAAATTCCCTCACTCTTGTATCATCAAGAGCAACAATCTCCTTCATGTCACGAAATCTCTTGAGTATCATATGTATCGCCTGAGTCGTATCAGATTTGGCATTTCGGACAGATATAACTTGTAGTAGAACCGACACGAATCTCCTCAATGATGCTTGAGCACTCAGGGCAGGCTTCTCCGGTCTTATACCCAATGGCTCTATGTTTCATATACGTGCCTTTCTTGCCGAAAAGATCCTGTTCCCCTGGCCCACCGCCATATCTTATGCCTTCTTTGAGCACGCGTTGTATCGCACTATGTAGTCGCTCAATATCATCGTCCTCCAGAGAGCTAGCGGCCCTATTTGGATGGAGCTTGGCGTACCATAGGATGTCTTGAACATAGACATTTCCGATGCCAGCTATGAAGGATTGATCTAGCAGGTATGCCTTGATTCGCCCCCGTTTTCTATCAAGCATCCCTCGTAGCTTGTCCACAGTGAACTCTTTGTCCAAAGGATCAGAGCCAAGCTTAGACATTTGTGGATGCGATGAATAGTCCCCTTTTGGTATAAGATGGACATGTCCAAACCACCAGTGATGGATTCCAATCCAGTCATCATGGTCAAGATTCAGCACAACTCTGTGCTTTTTCGAATCAGGCTCCTCTGAACCATCGAACAGTCTTATCTCGCCGCCCATTCCCAGATTGAAAGCAATGGACCACTTCTCATCGAGATTGGTTATTACCCATTTTCCTCTCTGGGATGAGGTTTCAATGACCCGACCTTGAATGCCATTCTGGAATTTTCTCGCTGTCATGTTCAGACATTTCGGCTGATTCACAGTTGCACCGATAATCGTCCGCCCGGACAGTCCCTTGTTCATGCTCTTGACGAGCACATAGATATCAGGTAGCTCAGGCATGAGTATCGGGTCTGACTACAACTGTTACAAGATTAAGATATACGATAAGCGTAATCTTGACCTAGTTATCGTCAAAGCCTGGGTCCTCTACCGAATAGGATGCTTTCTTCTTGGCGTACCACATCCAATACAAAGGCACCAGTAATCCGAGAACTGCTAGGTTGAGGATGGTGAAGCTGGTTATTCCCACTTGGACAGCATTCCCCCATCCTGCAGCTGCGGCGAGCAGTCTATTGACCTGTGAACCCACTCGAGCCAATATCACTAAGAGAAGGACGGTGATAGCAGTCAGAGGTCGAAGACTGGTGTCCTCATGGACCTTGGCAGTCGTGGATGAAAGACCATAGATTAGGAGGACCGCTTGGACTACAATATCTATCAATGTGAATTGGGGATCTGAGATGCTCACGAGCCTAAAGGTGTAGTAAATTCCTAGGATGAACAGAACGAATCCCATAATCGTAGATTGGTGCGGCCCCTTCTGGCCGTCCCTGAATACAATCGTGAATAGTGGTAGAAGAACAATCACCAAGGGGAACATCAGCAGGACGATTTGCTGCTCGAAAGGCAAGAGGGAGAGCCCCAAGAACATATACGCTCCACCAAAGACCATGATTTCCGCAATCAGGAATAGAACGAAAAGTACCCAATTGATGCTTGATTTATTCCCGAGTTTCTCCGAGAACGTCTTCCCGATATTCCACCCGAGAAGGATGGTGAAATATGCAGTCACCAAGGCATCTCCAAAGGCAAGTGCAGCACCAACCGCAGGTCCCACAGCCGCTGAAATCCCGCCAAGTGCCATGAATAGAATGATGAGTCCAACACTCAAGACAATCTGGTTGCGTAACTGGGCAGGACCTTCGAAGAATAGAGTCCTTCCAATTGGAATCATGGATAGAATTACCAAAGCCATGATAAAGTACTGGAACGAAACGACGATTGAGATAGCCAATCCCTGAAACGGATCTGTGATATTTGGCGTTAGTGAGCCAAAAACCAGTAACCAGATGGATATGATGGCTGTAGCGACCAGTGCGAGAATGAAATTGTAGTTATACCAAGAATTAGTTAGGAGAATTCGTAATCCTCGTAGGAACTTCATCGTTTTACCTCCAATCATAGGGAGATGCGAGGCAAGCTTACTCCACTTCCTACGCTTAAACATTCTTTCGATGTCATTATTCGGACCACATTTCCGCTCTTGAAACACGACATACTCCTGTCTGAGAGCAAGTATTTGTCCTCAAATGAATCAAATGAATGCTGACAAAGCTAAAGGCTGATAAGAATTTGACATTGAGAAAGAAACAGAGCCTTCAACTAGTCGATGAAACGCTCACCAAGGTGAACTCTACCATGCGCTCAGAGAGGATACGACGTCTAAGAGATCAAAGTGTGGACACAGAACCGTATATCTCTACAGAGCGAGCCGAGCTATTGACCGATTTCTACCAAAGCGGTGCTGCCGATACAAAATCGACCTCTGTAGCACGAGCGCTGGCATTCAAATTCATCATGGAAAACAAGGAAATCTATATCGGTGACGGAGAACTGATAGTCGGCGAGCGTGGTCCCGAGCCACGAGCCACGCCAACATACCCCGAGCTCTGCTGCCACAGCATCTCTGATTTGGAGATATGCAACAGTAGGGTGCGATCACGTTTCAATGTGGATGAGAGTTCCAAAGAGGTCTATCGAGAGGAAATCATCCCCTTCTGGCAAGGAAAGACCATGCGGGAACGTGTCTTTGATGCCATGTCCGACGTATGGATGCGCGCATTCGAAGCTGGCATCTTCACCGAGTTCATGGAACAACGAGCCCCTGGTCACGCGATACTCGATGATAAGATATACCATCGCGGACTCAGTGACTTCATTGAGGATATCGAGAAGAGAATCAAAGTGCTTGACTTCTTCAATGATCCTAAGGCATATGATAAGGAACAAGACCTCAAGGCCATGGCTATCGCTGCAGAGGCTGTGATTACCTACGCTCAGCGGCATGCAGAAAAGGCTATGGAACTGGCTGAAGAAGAACCAGACATCGAGCGACGCAAAGAACTTGAGAAGATTGCCACTGTCTGCAATCATGTCCCAGCAAACGCTCCACGTGACTTCTGGGAGGCGATTCAGTCCTACTGGTTCGTTCATCTGGGAGTCATTACCGAGCTGAATGTATGGGACAGCTTCAATCCCGGACGCCTAGATCAGCATCTTCAACCATTCTATGACAAAGGAATCGCCTCAAACACACTCACGCCTGAATTCGCTGAGGAGCTCCTTCAGTGCTTCTGGATTAAGGTACACAATCAACCCGCTCCACCGAAGGTTGGCATCACGGAGGAGGCCAGCGGCACATATCAGGACTTCTCTCTCTTCAACACAGGGGGCGTCACTACAGATGGGAATGATGCCGTGAATGACCTGTCATACCTTATCCTTGATGTGTGCAAAGAGATGAAGCTCATCATGCCCAGTGTCTGCATACAACTCAGCACAGCAAATCCCGAGTCATTTCTCTTGAAGGCAATCGAAGTGGTGAATGAGGGCTTTGGGCAACCCTCGATGTTCAATACTGATGTCATCATCAAGGAGTTCCTACGGGCCGGCAAGTCGCTAGAGGATGCAAGGAACGGAGGACCTAGTGGTTGCGTCACCATAGGCGCCTTCGGGAAGGAATCTGTCATCCTGACAGGTTACATCAACTGGCCAAAGATCCTTGAGATCACACTTCACAATGGTATTGACCCTAAGACTGGGACCTTGGTGGGTCTTGAAACTGGCGACCCAGCCGCCTTCACTTCCTATGATCATCTCTTTGATGCTTACTCTAGACAGCTGAAATACTTTGTAGACCTGAAGGTCCGCGGGAACAATATCATAGAGCGACTCTATGCAGAGCACATGCCCTCTCCCTTCATGTCAGTTCTCATGGACGATTGTATCAAGAAGGGGATGGACTATCACAAAGGGGGATCTCGCTACAATAGCACCTACATCCAAGGCGTAGGAATGGGGACCATCACAGATTCCCTTACAGCCATCAAATACCATGTCTTTGACAAGAAACGGTTCACTATGGAAGAGCTCCTTAGAGGACTCAGGACCAACTTCAAGGATAATGAGGTGCTCAGACAGATTCTGGTGAACAAGACCCCTAAGTATGGCAATGACGATGACTATGCTGATTCAATTGCGCAAGATGTCTTCAACGCATACTTCAGCATCCTTGATGGGCGCCCCAATACCAAGGGCGGCGAATATCGAGTCAACCTGCTACCTACAACTGTGCATATCTACTTCGGAGAGGTCACTGGCGCAACGCCAGACGGTCGTGTCCAAGGTGCACCCCTCTCTGATGGCATCTCTCCCAGTCACGGAGTCGATAAGCAAGGACCGACTGCGGTCATCAAATCGGTCGCGAAGATTGACCATTCAAAGACCGGCGGTACGCTTCTCAACCAGCGATTCCTCCCAGAGGTACTTGTGACACAGGAGGGTCGGGAGAAGCTAGGAGGTCTTGTACGGACATACTTCAAACTGGGAGGACATCATATCCAATTCAATGTGGTCCGATCTGAAACCCTTCTTGAGGCACAAGCACATCCGGAGATGCATAAGGACCTCATTGTACGTGTCGCAGGCTATAGCGACTACTTCTGCAACATTGGGAAGGAACTGCAGGACGAGATTATCGCTCGAACTGCCCACCAAGGTTTCTAAGATACGGCAAGAAAATTGATTAGTTCTCTGTTGCCCCTCATATTGAGGTAGTAGAGCGAAGTTTCTTCAGATTGTACTGATATCGGGCGTGATAGTATTTTCAGCAATCTCCCTCTTTGCTTGGTATGTATATGGAGAGTCGTGGCTATTCTTCTTTCTTATCCCATACCTAATCATTACTTGTGGCGAGGTCATTGGAAGTGGCCTCTTCCACCATAACGACGAAGTCCAAGAGGATTATTTCTACTCCAGCTACGGGAGAAATCTATCCATTTGAGTAGGAGTTCATCTTTTCGATAAAATCACAAGAATTGGTCAAGTGGCAAGTTTTAAAAACACACCATGACACGACGGGCACTAGCAGTAAGTATAGCCCCAGGCTTAATACTATTCTATTATCAAGCCAGTTTAGCCGGGAGCTGCAAAACTGCAGGATGTTTACATGGCACACAGGAAGAAGAACGCCCCACGTAGGGGTAGTCTAGCATATCTCCCGCGAGGTAGAGCCTCGAAGTTCGTCCCACGGATAAAGAACTGGGGCGCCTTCAACGGAGATAGTCCGAAGTTGCTTGGTTTTGTCGGTTACAAGGCCGGTATGACTCATGCAGTGGTAACTGTCCACAATCCTGACAGTCCTTTCAAGGGCCAGGAAACAGTTATCCCTGTGACAGTCATCGATACGCCCCCAATCCGACCATTCTCTATGCGCGGGTACAAAGCAACCCCCTATGGAGTAAAGCTCATTGTCGAAGTGTTGGCTGACAATCTCTCAGATGATCTGAAGAAGACGATGCCAGTACCAAAGGACTATGATCAAGCAACCAAGATGAAGGAATTTGAGGAAAAGCTTGAGTCCCTCACAGAGATTCGAATGCTTATCCACACACAACCACGACTTGCAGGTGTTGCAAAGAAGAGACCCGATATCATGGAATACAAGGTCGGTGCACCTGATGTCCAGGGAGCCTTTGACTATGCGAAGGAGGTCCTCGGTACCGATGTTCGTATCGCAGACATCATTGATGAGGGGATGCTTGTAGACTCGATCGCAGTGACGAAGGGTCATGGATTCCAAGGTCCCGTGCGAAGATGGGGTGTCAGAATTCTTCAGCACAAGTCCAGAAAGACCAAGCGTGGCGTAGGGTGTATCGGTCCGTGGTCCCCCACTAATATCCGATATACTGTGCCTCGTCCCGGTCAGACAGGGTTCCACACCCGAACCAGCTTTAACAACGCTGTTGTGAAGCTCGGAGAAAGAGGTGAGGAGATTACACCCTCTGGCGGCTTTGTGAACTATGGTGTGATACGTGGTGACTACATAATGCTCAAGGGCTCAGTACCAGGTCCAGTCAAGAGACCTATACGAATGCGATATGCAATCCGCCCGATGAAGAAGCACCTTGATGAGCCTATCCCGGTGAGCTACATCAGTACCAGCTCGAAGCAATAGTGGAGATGAAACATTATGGTTAGTGTTAAGACATATTCATTGAAAGGCAAGGCTGGAACAGCAGTTGACCTTCCAACCCATTTTGACACCCCCTATCGCCCTGACCTGATAAAACGAGCAGTCCTTGCAGTACAATCTCGAAGATATCAGCCCCATGGCGTCGATGAGCTAGCAGGTAAGCGGAACACCGCACAGAGCTGGCAGACAGGTCATGGTCGATCAAGGATGCCTCGTATCAAGGGTAGTGGCACATCTGCAGCCAATAAGGCTGGCTTTGCACCTGGTACCGTCGGTGGTCGAGTCGCTCACCCTCCTGAGGCACGAAAGGTCCTCTTGGAGCGTATCAACAAGAAGGAGAACCGCTTCGCGATCAGGTCCGCAATCGCTGCTACAGCCAGCAAGGATCGGGTCAGCGAACGAGGTCACAAGGTAGATGATATTCCTGCATTACCACTTGTTGTGGACAATGCTCTCGAGACCTTGATCTCAACCAAAGAGGTCGTAGAGGTTGTCGAGAAGCTTGGACTCTCAGCTGACTTACAGCGTGCAATCGATGGCCGAGGCATTCGAGCCGGTAAAGGCAAGATGCGTGGCAGAAAGAAACGCACTCCAAAGTCATTCTTGATTGTTGTTGGCGAGGACCAAGGAATTGGTCTAGCTGCACGAAATCTCCCTGGCGTCGAAGTTGTCGAAGTCCATGGGCTCAACGCCGAACACCTAGCCCCGGGCACCCACCCAGGTCGTCTAGTAATGTGGACAGTGTCCGCATTAGAGAGGCTAGCAAACGAGAACCTGTTCAATTGAGGTGAAAAAGATGCGTGATCCGAACGAAGTAATCATTCGACCCATCGTCACTGAGGCTAGTCTTGAGGGCGTAGACAGGGAGAACAAGCTTGCATTCTACGTCATAAGGACAGCGAACAAGAACACCATCAAATGGGCTGTCGAGACCCTCTATGATGTAGTCGTTGAGAAGGTTAACACACTGATAATGCCTAACGGAATGAAGAAGGCATTCGTGCGATTGGCACCGGAGTACAGTGCCGCTGAGGTCGCAACCAATCTGGGTATATTCTAAGGAGGCGTTCATATGGGTAGACGTATACTAGTACAGCGAAAAGGACGCGGAACGACTCAATGGAGGAGCCCCAGTCACAAGAAGGTCGCACCAGCAAAGCATCCAAAGTGGTCACCCGATAAGACCTATATTGGGTCTATTGTCAGACTTATTCATGAGTCTGGTCGAGGAGCACCTTTGGCTGAGATCAAATACGAAAGTGAGGACAAGCTTCACTATATGGTAGCACCTGAAGGCGCTTATGTTGGTCAAATCGTAGAATGTGGTGAGGATGCAACACTTGCCAATGGCAACACCTTGATGTTGATGTATATCCCTGAAGGTACGCCCATCTATAATATAGAAGGCTCCCCAGGTGATGGAGGCAAGTATGTGAGATCATCAGGTCTTACTGCAACCATCATCTCAACGGATAAGACCAAGTCAATGGTCAGACTCCCCAGTGGTGTCCAAAAGCCATTCAGTCCCCGCTGCAGAGCCACCATTGGCATAGTAGCAGGTGGTGGACGATCCGAGAAACCATTCCTACGAGCAGGTGCGGTATACCATCATGTCCGCGGCAAGGCACGAAAGTGGCCTGTTGTCCGTGGTGCAGCTATGAATGCAGCATCACACCCACACGGTGGTGGTTCACACCAGTCCCCTGGTAGACCCTCGACCGTTAGCAGACATGCACCACCTGGTCGAAAGGTTGGTAACATCGCAGCACGAAGAACCGGTCGTAAGACCAAGTAATCAAGACAGAGAAGAGAGTTCGCTCTCTTCCTCTCCTCTCTTTTTCATATTTCCAATGCCTCCTGTGTCCTATCCCTGTATTACTCAAACACATATCCCTCTATGACCCCAGTTTCATAGAGGACTGCTTATGCGTCTTATAGCTGTACACTTACCGGACAAACTGCTCGATGACATCCAAGAACTAGTAGAGAAGGGTCTCTATCCGAACAGGTCTGAGGCCATCAGGATTGCCATTCGAGATCTGCTCAAACAGGAACTATGGGGACGCAATGCATCTACTGTGAAGGTGAGTGAAGTCATAGGATGAAAACACTGATTGATTCTGCAAGGGAGCACACTCGAAGAGAACGTTCTGTTGGTCCCTCTCTGGACATGGGTCAGGCCCGTATAGTCGTCGTAGGATGCGGTGGGGCTGGTAATAACACCATCAAGCGCCTCATGTCAATAGGCGTCCAGGGTGCAGAATGTCTAGCAATCAATACCGATCGCCAACACCTCGCAGTAACGACCGCTCACAGAAAGCTTCTGATTGGAGAGAAGATTACCCGAGGTCTTGGTGCAGGTGGCTACCCTCATGTCGGTCAGGCAGCAGCTGAAGAATCCGCACATCAGCTCTCAGAGCTCCTTCGTGACGCAGACTTGGTCTTCATAGCAGCAGGGATGGGCGGAGGCACAGGCACAGGAAGCGCGCCAATCGTAGCAGAGATCGCAAAACGGAACGATGCTATTGTAGTAGGCGTTGTTACCATGCCATTCAGCCTTGAACGTACCCGGATCGATAAGGCGAAGGCTGGTTTGGCACGCTTACAGGAATACGCCGATACAGTCGTGGTCATTGACAACCAGAAGCTTATGGAGCTGGTCCCTGATCTCCCGTTAGAGGAGGCGTTTGGTGTTGCTGACGAAGTCCTTGCAGCCATGACCAAAGGCATCACAGAAACCATCACAATGCCCAGCTTGATCAACCTTGACTATGCTGATGTTCGATCCATTATCTGCAATGGAGGTGTCGCTCTCGTTGGTCTTGGTGAGGCAATTGGCGAAAATCGTGCTGAGGAAGCAATCAAGAACGCTCTGAACAGTCCATTATTGGAGGTCGAGTGGAAAGGTTCCACTGGAGCCCTCATCCACATCACCGGAGGTCCCGATATGTCACTGGCTGAGGCGAACGGTGTCGGTGAGAAGATATCTGAGAAGATGAGCACAGATGCCAATGTCATCTGGGGCGCCCGTGTCGACCCTCGACTCACAGGTACTCTCCGTGTCATGCTCATCCTTACTGGTGTCAAGAGCCCCCAGCTACTTGCACGAACCACTGAGGAGAAGGAGGCGCCTCGGACCAGAAGCAGACTGGCGGACCTAGGACTACTAGGCTCAGCAGGTTCCCTTGACCCTCGGAAGATAAAGGCCGAGTTCAGGTCCATCGGTAAGGTTCCCCAGGTCAGTAGAGGCTCATGGGAGGATCGTCTAAAGCCTCTTGAGAAACGAATCGAGAGCCAGATGGATGAGATGAAACGCGAAGAACGTCGGAAGAATCTGGATGATCTTGGACTGAGAAGGTTGACCTAATCCCTCTCAGTTCCTTCTTTTCCCCACAGATCCTAGCCCATAATCAATCGAACGATATCAATTACAAGAACATCCTTAGCAGATGTAATCTCTTGCAAATCGATTCGTGAAATATATCGTATGTACTCCTTCAAAGCTTGCGATATGTTAGATTGATGTGATTTCTGCGCATCGAGGTTTGTTTGGAGATCGATTCCAATCTTGCTGAATTCTTCTTGAACATCCAGAAAATCCTCTCCATCACAGGACATACCGAGTTCTAGGTCAGATAATATCGCAAAACCATGGGCAGTATACCAAAGGTCTTCTAGATCGACCATCGACACTTCATAATCGTACCCCTCACGGATTTGCGAACTAGCAAGCGGTAGTAATCTCTCAACTTCCTGCTTCCTCAGCTCAAGAACCTTGTCAACACGCTTCGCTAGGACTTCGTAGTCTGCCATCTTTTCAATATCAAGCCCAATAGTAGTTCCGCCTCTATCAATCTGAGCAGATACTTGATTGATTACAAGCTCATGAGCATCCTTCTCAGAGCTTGAAGGTATCGCCCAAAGCACCCTTAGGAACTCCAATGGATCAGTTTCTGATAGTCCTACCCACTGAAGACCCAGAGTCGATAGCAAGTTCTGAAGAACTAAAATATGTAGCCAGTGGGCTTCATACGCTTCTGGTGTGGGAATAGTTCCACTGATGCTAGAATCGATCGTCCCTTTCTCCAAGAGGTCCAAAACCATCCTCATTCTCTCTCTATAGGGCTCATCGTCACTATCCGACTCGGCGGATTCTTGCACGAAGAGCACCACGGCAGATTTGCTAGATATAGGAGGCCATCCTCCACCTTCAATCAGTATTCTATACCCTTTTTTCGGGATGACGGTCAAGGGTCCATCGTAGTCATCGTATGGATTGTAGCTAATAGCCAGAGACTCTGGGTCCTTTTCAAAATCCCTGTACTTGATAGAAAGAAGAATTTTCTGGTTTCGCTTATCAATCACAATGAGATGCAGAAGCCTTTGCTCATCGAAGGCTGTCCGAGGGCTGTGCGTACTATCCATTCCAAAATCTCACTCTCGCAGATACTACCATCATCTCCTAATGTTTCTTATCCCAGAGAGAATAATATGATGGTGAGGAATACAGATGTCGCTCTATAGTATGCATATTCCTAGTGACCACTAGTTTGACACAAAGGGAGTGGTCAACTCATCGGTTCCCTTACTCTAGTAGACCACGGTCTCGTAACCATGGCTCGGCGACTTGTGCGACTCGCTCATAGAGCGGTCCGGTCCCATCGACACCTTCTGGTGTGATCCTGATCTTGTTCATGACAACGATAATGCTCGTATCAGGGAAGTACTGGACACCACCTGGTGGGAATTGCTTTTCGAGTTCCCTAGCTAGGCCCTCTAGACTGATCTCCTTCTCTGCAACGGAGAACGACAAGATACTTGGACCATAGATGAACATCTTGGGCACATTGGCTGCGCCACCCACACCTGCCAAGACGATGCTCAGGGTGCTCTGGTCTATCCCGACAAGGGTACCATTGTAGATCTTTCCATTGGTCAATTCGACATCTACTGTTGCGCCAACGACCGCTGCCATCTCGCGGTTGAAGGCTCTCATTGCTGCGACATCTGACATTCCTATTATCACCTTTCAAAGTAAAAGTGCAAACTACCTCAGTCGCGAAAACAACCCGTTTTAAAACCTCTGTTAAGACCCTAGCTCAAAAATGGTGATGGGTTACCAAATAGAGAAAAATCTGATAAGCAATCAATCACAATTCATACCTAAGGGTGGTAGTGTGTACAGATTCTATCTGCTACAGGACATAGAAAGACATGTCTATCTGAGCGACATTCTCTTAGTAACCGGGATGTTAGTTGTAGCAACCGTTTTCACTGTACTCATTCTTCGATGGCGACTTGCAGTTTCGGTTGATAGTGCTCCCAAGTTCTACAGATATGACCTACAAATACATCACTGTCCGTTTTGCGAACATCCTGTCGTAGGGAGGGGAGATCAAGTCTGTGCGAATTGCGGACATACCCTAGCACTTGAATCAGTGATATGCTGAATCTCACCCTAGTTCACTATGGCGAATCCTAGTCGTTGGAAAGTGTTCAAGATTGTGTTAATCGTAGACGGTGCAGTAGGGAAACCACGATAACCCCAGTTCGCTCTGATGAATTCCAACTGAATCCTGCTATCCTCTTCTCTTGATAAATACCACCACAACAAGTATCACAGCAATTCCACCAGCAATTATCAGACCGTATATCAGAACCTGCATATCTCCACTATCAGGTAATGAGGATTCTATCTGCCAGATTGCGATGCGAAGGAGAAAATCCCATTCAGTATCTGGATCGATATACGCATCAAAGTCATTCGTGTCATCTCTTGAGATTCCCTCTTCATATTCGGGATGAGGACTCGAAAGAAACGCATTACCATATCCATAGGTGAAAGCAATCATACCCGGACCGTTGCCCTCACTGTACCTAGCTATGGGAATATAGTCAAATCCCTCATCGGGAACGAAATAGGATGAACCCCAATAAAGGGTACTGAAGTTCTCAGGCATATCCGATAGATTTGGCCCATGGCAGGTCGTGTTAAGGGTCATCTCCATTTGTGCCATTGATATATCTCCAGGAACGACTTGTTCATACGTCCCATTATATATGCCAAGTCTTCTGCTAGCGGCTGCGAAGATAGCACCGCCACATATACCAAAGTATGAGCCTCCTTCTGCAATCCAATCTCTAAGATTCTCGATTCCACTTGTTCCTAGAGCGCCCATGTAGGCATTAACCATGCCCCCTGGCATTGCAAGAAGATCATATTCATCAAGCACATCCGACCTCACCTCACTAGCATTGACATATTCCACTGTCGCATTCATCCACTCAAACATAGCATGAAGTGCAATGGCACTGGATGTGACGATATAATCACTGTAATACCAGACTGCTACTTTTACTCCTTCAAGATCTACTCTTTCGGAATCGTTTTGAGCAAAAGCTGGATAGGGCCCTATAAGTATGAGTACAAACATGACTCCAGTTAGTATGAGCATGACTCTTCTTTGCATTCACATCCACCTTAGGAATTTTATATAACTGAGCAAGAAAAAGTTACAATCTCTAATTAAGACTCCATATCGGCGCAACGAGAAAGAAGAAACGGCTTGCCACAGAAGGTATTGGTAAATCTCAGATTCTAGTGATTCTTCTATGAAAAGAATGAATTGAAACAGCTAGTATCGCTACGTTATTGACGAGAAGATGGTCAGCTCAACTTAGTACGGTGCAAGTCATGATAACACTCACTCTACATTAGAGATATCTTCATCCAAAGACGCTTTCAAAAAATTGGACTGAATGATTCAAATACAAGTAGTTCTATCACGCAGGTTGGGTCGCACTATCTAATCCTAATATGTATGTGAGTCGAAGATCATGATAGAGCTAATTATCGCAGGTTTGCTAGTTCTCTTCATGGGCGGCATGTGCTTTGACTGGATTTGTTCGGGAAGCATCAATCCAATCTACAACAATAGAGCTGAGCATAGCGAAGGAGAGGCCGTTCCATCTCCACTCCCTTATAGCAAACCGCTTTCAAAGGAGGGAACAATCAGACTGACTTGTCCCATGTGCAGGTTGAACAGCGAATATAATGTTGAGATTCTCAAATCCCAAGGACATGTGAAATGTAGAAGGTGTGAACACATCTTTGGCCAAGATACCCTAATTGAAATCGACTAAGAATCTAGAACATCAGTAGGTTGTAGACACTCTTCCGAGAATAGCAAGTATCGCTAGGTTATTAACATGAAAGCGTTCCGCCCACCACAGTAGTACGGTGATAGCTGTGACGACACCTGCTCCACACATCTCATTACAATACCTCCGTGAGGAGGCACTCCCGTCGCCCTTTTGCCCAGGTTGCGGCAATGGCACACAGATCAACGCGTTTCTGAAGGCAGTGAAAGACCTAGGACATGAGGATTTTAGCGGCTTCGCCTTCGTATCTGGCATCGGGTGCGGTGCCTGGATTCCTTCTCCCCACTTCAAGGCAGATACCCTTCACACGACCCATGGACGAGCGATCGCCTTTGCGACTGGTCTTAAGCTGGCCAATCCCGAACTGAAGGTCGTCGTGATCTCTGGAGACGGAGACCTCGCTACCATAGGAGGGAACCATCTCATCCATGCAGCACGACGCAATGTGGACATGACCGTGATATGCAGCAACAACTACAACTATGGCATGACCGGAGGACAGGTGAGCGCGACAACGTTCACGGGAGATACCACTTCTACTACACCTTATGGCAATCCCGAGCGCCCATTTGATATATCCAGACTCGTCGCAGCAGCAGGAGCCAACTACGTCGCTCGATGGACCACTGCTCACCCGAATCAGGCGGCACGTGCCATGAGGACCGCTCTCCAACGAAGAGGATTCACCTTTATTGAGATGTTGAGCCAGTGTCCGACAGCCTACGGTCGTAGAGCAAAGGTCGGGGACGCTCAGAAGTTCTTGGAATGGTTCAAGGCTCTCCCAGTACGGAAGGTCGATGACCCTCTGAATCATAAGGTACCAACGAAGACCGGACTTGACCTTGGCGTGTTCGTAGATAGGGACGAACCAGGACTTGTCGAAACAATGAACGAGATGATCTCTCGTATTCCGGATGTGGTGATAGATGCGTCAGGAGATTAGAATAGCAGGGACTGGCGGGATGGGCGTCGTCCTAGCCGGGGTCATTGTAGGGCATGCTGCCGTTCGAGCAGGACTTAATGCGGTCCAAAGCCAGAGCTATGGTTCAGAGGCCCGTGGAACTGCTGCCAAGAGCGAGGTCATCATCAGCGATGGAGATATCCACTATCCAAAGGTTCGAAGATCTGACATTCTTGTGGCGATGAATCAAAAGGCCATTGATGCGTATCTGCCTGATGCAAAGGAAGGTAGTGTAGTGATAGCAGATCCCGATCTTGTAGATATATCACAGATAGAAGGCAAGTATCAAGTGTTCAAGGTGCCTGCAATGCGAACAGCGGACGAGCTTGGTCTTAGACTCGTATCCAATATGGTGATGTTGGGTGCTCTCGCAAAGACTGTTGGTTCAATCACTGATGAGGCATTAGAAGAAGCTGTGAGTAACTCAGTGCCAGCAAAGTATCTCGAGCTCAATATGAAGGCAGTCAGAGCAGGTGCAGCATTCATCTAGCCCCCGTGTACGAGGGGCAGGATTACTATCTCATCACCCGCTTCAAGAATAGTGCTCAATCCGTCTAAGAGCCCCACGTCCACCTCATTCTTGAGGAGGAGTGCCTCTCGGTCTATCTGGTTCGAGTCATCCCATACCTCTTTCATGGGTGGAATGGTATTCAGCGCCAAATCAAGGGCCTGTTGGAGTGTACTAGCTTCGGGTGCCTCGAGTTCAACCCTATCGATGGACATCTGAGAGGCAAGGGGTCCTCGAAATCGAATTCTTACCTTCATTCTTCTCATTTTTCTGGCTATCTCAATCCATGATAAAGTGTACGGAGATAGCTCATTTTGGCCGAGTACGAAATACTAATAGAGGAATGTATCCGCACTCGTCTAACTTCTAATGATGTTAAGGAGCCCCTAGTGATGAGTAGGTTAGCTAGAGCCTTTGGTCTTCAAGACGCCACACAGGCAGGTATTGGTCTAGCTAAGACTCTAGCTATGGTCTTGCCTGCATTCGCCATCGTGTTTCAAGTATCGACCACCTTCTGGACGATATTCATTGCTGAATCTCTCGGTGGTGGCGACTACTTGGCAGGTATCACGATAGTCAGCTTTCTCGTCGTGATTCAACTCATCGTCCAGACAATATTTGACTATCCAACTGGAGCCCTTGGTGATCACATTGGACAAAGATGGGTCATCGCTTCAGCTCTTTTCTGTTACGCGATTGCATTCTGGATAACCTCGACGTTGACCTACACGACCGAGTTTATTGTTTATGTGGCAATTTATGGCCTCATGGGGTTTGGTGCGTCACAAGAGAGCGGAGCATTCCATGCGTGGTTTGACAATAATTATCGTGTTGCTATGCCCCAAGACAAGGATAGGAAGGCATACGGCGTCTTCTGGGGCAAGGTCGGATTCATTTGGCAGATATCCTCTACCCTTGTCCTGATACCAGGGAGCATAATCGCGACTATCTTCTTCAGGCAACTGGTCTTCCAGATTCAGGCTATTGCGTGTATTCTCTTGGCATTCGTCGTCCTTTCTATAATCAAGGACTTACCCGGAGCGAGAGAAGTTTCTGAATCCAAGTCGTTCAAGGAATATGCTGGACTCATGAAGGATGGGGTTCGATTCCTCTTCTCAAGTAGATTCGTTTCTCTCGTTCTCTTTGGCGAGGTTTTCCTGTGGGCTATAGGGACAGTGTGGTGGCAGATTGTTCTCTTCCCGCTGTACTTTGCCTACCTCTTCAACGATGTGACAGTATCCTCGTTCAGGACTTTGGTCTTCTTCCCTGAGGCATTTGGTCAGGAGCGAAGTGGAGTTATCGCGCAAAGATTCGACCCGGTCAAGTGGACACCTCGATTAAGGTTCTTCCAGTTCCTAGGTGTAGTGTTCAATATCCTCTTGGCTGCTATCATCTTTGCAATGCCTCCTCCTACTGAAGCAGTAGATATCATCGGACTTTACATATTCGATGTTCCGATAATCGAGATGCCCGTGCAGTCAGTCCTCCCCATAGTTTTGCTATTCATAATCTTCATCATAACGGATTTGATTGGCGGAATAGCCAATATTCTGAATCAGCGAGTATTCCTAGATGTAGTACCCAACAGGATTCGAAACAGCATCTACTCTCTACAGCCTACAATAGCGATGATGATGGCCATACCATTCATCCTTCTCTTCGGATGGCTCCTACCATTGCATGGATTCCCAACTACCTTCATGCTTATGGCGATAGTGACCCTGTTTGGCACTCTGTTAATCGTGCAGGGCTTTAGGAATCCCATTCCGCAAGCCGAGCTCGTCGTTCCTGCTGAGGAGGAAGCGATTGAGATAGTTGGAGACCTTGAGGTCACCTAGCTTGATCTAGAGCCCCAATGACTCCTTCAGGACAGTATGATTGACTCTTCCTGCCTTGTGTATCTCACCTGTTGTGATGTCGTTGATGGTAATCTCCGCAGGACTGAACAAGAGCGGGTCTACCTTATAGAAGTCGAACTCGACACTCTTGAATAGGTCATAGAATGGCTTTCCATACTGCTCTGAGGACGAGGAAGGTGCTTTCTTAGCTAATTCCGCGAGATTGTCCCCTTCACCAGGACGGATGTAATAGTATGTCTGCCCAGCATAGAGGATGCAATCATTCGTCGTTCCCATGGCTTTGGCATCCTTCTTTGCTACTGGCGCCACTGGTGCCACTCCATGGCCATTCCGAATCTTTCGAGGGTCATAGCCGAGTTCATGGAGCTTGTGTACTCCTACCTCTACGACTCGTGCTGAGATCTGGACTGATCCTACCTTACAGGCAGTGGGTGCAACGATACAGTAGAGGTCCTTGGCATCGATTCCACACTTGTTTGCAAGCTTGTCAGTTACCTTCTCATCAGGAGGCGTCCTTGTTTCCAGTACTGCCACCCCCACCTTCGCATCATCTGCATACTCAATTTCTTCATAGAGCTTCTCAACTCTAGATAATGCTCGAGCAGGTCCGGAAACCATCGCAAAATAATCGCCCGACTTGAATGCCCAGCCTGCATATTGTGCACCTAGACAAGCAATCGTTGGTTGATCTGTAGATACTATCACGGAAGGCAAAGTCATACTGTTGATTTGAACAGTAGACATTCGGACCGTGCCAAGGCCGCCCATGCACACCTCACCAACCAATCTACCGAGCTCATCAGTGCCTTCGGTTTCAATACCCGCATCCAATATCGTTGTTCCATTCTCCAAGTTCGTTACTAAGCAACCAAGCTCTTTCTTTCGTTGAATAATTTCATCTACAATCTCTTTCGCCTTTTCATTGACACTGACTGTCATTCGATTCAACCTCCCTTAGTGAAGATGATCGTTTAGATTTGCTCGAACATAGATCTCTTGCTTTGGCGACCCTTCTGCAAAATCACCCATATACTTGGTCCATTTCTCAGAAGCAGAAATCTCCTCTCCTAGGAAATCTGGTCTTCTAGATTTTAAGTAGCGTAAGTAGTAATTCGTGAATTCTCTTTCCGAGGTCCCACTGAATAGGTACGTCGGCATAAGAGACTCTACTTTTCCAAGAGCAAATATCATACCTTTTGTGGCGCCCACTCCAGAGCGCTCAGCCAGACTACCGCAGACAATTATTGTTCCTCCTTTCATCTTCGCTGCAGCAAGCTCTCCTACATTCCCTTTGACTGCAATGAATCCCTTTCGCATCTGCGAAGCCATCTCTCTTCCTACGTTCCCTGAAACATAGACACGTCCACCAGACATACCTTCGATGCTACCTCTGTACCCAGCACAAAGCCGGTCACCAGCGTCACCTTCTATTTGGATATTGCCTCCCGCCATCTCAGTGGCAGCCCAAGGTCCCACAGATCCCTTGACATGAATCCTGCCAGCGATCATCTCCGCGCCAAGATACATGCCTACATCGCCATCAATGGTGATTTGACCTCCATTCATTCCCTTTCCAATCATTTTGACCTTCTGAAGGTTTCCTGAAATAGAAATCTCAGTAGTGTCAGGAGAATCTCCTGCCTCGCCAGAGATCTTGAAGAACTCTCCAAGCTCAAGGAACTTGTTCCCTTGAAGGATAGGAAGTTTTCCGATCTCAGAAGTCGATTTCCCCGCGAAGTGACTTGGTGTTATAGTATCAGCTTCGATAGGTAAATCAGGTTCTTTTGTAAGAATAAGACTCACAGTCATCGGTCTGACCTTCAGATATCATTGCATATGTCCCTCATAAACGCTATGGCGGAACAAAGAAATGGGGGAAATGTATCATATTCGAACATTCGAGGTGAAAAAATGGAGATAAACGGAGTCCCAATTGAGGATACTTTTGCGGAAGCATTCAGCATGCACATGAATCGGACTATCATTACGGCATACGATGAGGAATGGGCACGAGTGACTGCCCTTGAAACCACCGGATTTGGGACTTCAGTAATCATGACCCCCTCTGAAGCGGGGATTGAATATGTATTGAAGCCCAGTGAAACCCCTGACGGTCGTCCTGGTGTTAGGGTCATCTTTGCCACTGCAAAGGATGAAGCACTTGAGAAACAGCTCCTTGCAAGGATTGGACAATGCATCCTTACAAGTCCAACCGCATGTGCCTATGATGATACGCCTAACGCAAAGGATACCTACAAGGTCGGCAAGCTCATCGCAATGTTCGGGGATGGACATCAGACAAAGAAGGGTCCTATCGATGGGCGTGTTCTTTGGATGGTACCTCGTATGAGCGGCACATTCGTCGTTCAAGAGAGCTTTGGACGTACCAAGGGTGTTGCTGGCGGGAATATCATCTACAGTTGTAGGGATATCAAAAGTGGAATGGAAAGTGGCAAGGCTGCTGTCAAAGCGAT
>JBHLQH010000026.1:0-47045 GCA_048884965.1 Candidatus Thorarchaeota archaeon
ATGAATAACGCCACAGTCACCGCACTGACGTCCTTTCTTGAACCAGGATCAGCAGCGACCTTGACACCAGTCCAGATACCCAGGATAATGGATACGATGGACGAAGTACCCATCAGCAAAAGGGTGTTGGGTAGTCTCGCCATCAGCTCATCCATCACGGGCCTTTGACTGACGAAGGAGATGCCGAAATTACCTGTGAACATATTCACGACATACCGCCAGAACATGTAGACCCAGTCGAAGATGTCTGGATCAGGCACGAGTCCAAATCTCTCGTAGAGCTGCTGCAATGCATCTCGCGTCAGATTCCTTCGAAGTTCCTCACTGATCATCAGGTCAACAGGACTGACATCCAACAGCAAAGTTGGAAGTCTAAAGAGAAAGAAGTTGAAACAGACTACAGCTACCACAAGCAAGAACATGTAGATGCTTCGTCTGATTATGTATTCACGAAGTCCCAACTTATATCACCTGATTGATTATACATAGTGTTACTATGTATTGTATCACAATATACTCTGTGGCTTTGTACTAATAAAGCGATGGTTCAACGTAGGTTTGTATGACCAAAATTGGCTATAGCTATCAGTCTACATACCGAAGAGAAGACTGATATTATGCTGGATATATTCAGAGAGTACAATGAAAGTCACGCTCCTAGGAACAGGAACCTCATTTCCAGATCCCGCCCGGGTGCAATCTGGGATAATGATAGAAGAAGGGGAGATGTTCATTCTAATAGATATAGGATCAGGAGTACTACATAGACTGACACAAACTGGGGTGAATCTCACAACCCTTTCGGGAGTGTTCATAAGTCATTTTCACATCGATCACTGGTCGGATTTTGTGACATTAATTCAGACACTCTGGTTGCAAGGATATGATAGGTCCTTGCCTCTCTTCGCACCACCAGATATTAGGAATGTCATGAGAGGACTCTTTGATGTTGCAGTTCCATTCTATCGAGATAAGGTGATAATAGAACCGCAAATACTCTCGGAACGAGATTCAGTACAATGCGGGCCATTCTCAATATCCACCTGCCCTACTGTCCACAGTACACATGATGTTCGAGCATTCAAAATCGAGCAAGGGGGAAAATCTATTGTCATCTCTTCGGACACAGCTTTTAGTCGTGATATAATTGAGCTTGCTCGTGATGTAGATGTTCTGATTCATGAATGCAATTGGCTCGATGGGTCAAATCCTGAAGGTGTCCATACTAGTCCATTGGAACTCATGAGAGTGGTCGAAGAGTCGAACCCGAGGAGAATCATACTCACACACATGATGCCTGAAGTTGTGAAGGAGCGTGATAAGGTCCTAAGTATTGTAGGTAGACGAACAAATGCTGAGGTCATCATGGGAGAGGATCTCATGACTATTGAAGTCTAACGCTTCTTGGCAAGTATCATCTCGTCAGAGGGCTTATACATTCTTTCAATGTTCTTGCATCCGAAAGCGGCCATCAGAACGAACAAAGGCGCCGTAAGAGTAAGACTCTCCAAATCAGGAAAGATTGCTGGTATTCCAGTTTGCATTATCGAGAAACCATTTATCGCGAGTACAATGAACCATGCCGTCGCATGAAGTGCATTAAAGATTGAAGCTTTCCTAGCGAACCCATATGAATAGAATTCAAGGATGTAATAGGTTTCACGAAATATGAAGACCAAGACGGCCAAAGTACCAATGACTAAGAACTCTATTCCCAGTAAATAGTATAGGACATAGATCGCAAAGATTCCAGCTGCAAACTCAAAGTAGGTGGTCATAGGGTTGAAAGGTCGACGTGGGTTCTCCTTCTCAGTATCATCTTCAATTACTGGAGGTTTGACTTCAATCTCATTCTCATCGCTCAATGCAGATCGATGATTTTTACTATCGAATGCTTTTAACTGAGGGTTTCCTCGCAAAAATCTTCAAAAAAGCACATCGTGTGAATCTTTAAAACAGCTCAGCTTCACGTACTATCAGTACTCGAATTAATACGGGTGTAAATAGCATGGCAGATGCGATTGAATGGACGAACGCTGGACCAGATCAAATCGTTTGGCGTTATCCAGATAATAGGATTGATTGGGGCTCACAGCTAATTGTTATGGAAAATCAAGCAGCCATCTTCTACAGAGATGGCAAGGCTCTTGATACATTCCTAGCCGGGCGCCACAAGCTAACTACAAGTAGTATGCCTGGTCTTGTAGGTTGGCTTCAGAAGAAAGTCAAAGGAGACGTGTTCGAAGCTACCTGCATATTCCTCTCTCGAGGTCAGTTCCAAGGCAAGTTTGGCGGACGCGGTCAGACAAGTGATCTAGCTCCTCTAATGTTCCATGGCAACTTCTGGTTCAAGATAGCAGAACCAAAGATCTTCACCAATGAAGTTGTTGGGAATCAGAACGCTTTCGATACACGGAGAGTTAACGATTACCTACGCTCATTCATGAACGAACGTATCATTGATGAGTTTGCACACTATGACCTCCAAGCTGTATTTACTCAGCTCGATGAAACAAGCATGAAAGTAAAAACAAAGGTTCGAATGAACTTCGAACGCATTGGTCTCGAACTCGTCGACCTCAAGTTTGAGGGTATGGATACTACAGAAAAGTACCGAGAGAGACTCTTCATGCTTAGAACAGCTGGTGTCAGCGGCTCACAACTTTTGGGTTCTGAAACCATGAGAGACGCTGCTGATTCAATTGGTCGAAGCCCTGGTGCTGGATTTGGCGCTGGAGCAGCCATGATGGGTGCAATGGGTGCAGCAATGGGAGCTGGTAGTGGTGGTCCCGCAGGGACACCTGCTGGAGCCAAGTTCTGCAGTAACTGCGGCAACGCTCTCAACGGAGCTAAGTTTTGTCCAAACTGTGGCTCAAAAGTAGGATAGACTCAAGTAATCTGGAGAGTCGAAAGACCTCCAGTTTCTTCTATTTTTCACACGCTCATACAATGAGAATCAGCTGCATACTTGCAAATCACTGATTGCATTCTGCAAAGAATGATTGAAATTCATCAATGTGAATATACTCATTGAGAGAAAAACATGAAGCATCTAGTGTTATTCATAGCAGTGATTCTGGTCATATCGAATTTATTGCTATTAGATACTTCTGATAACATACAGGGGTTACATTGGGGGTATTCGGAAGGTGCTAGATATGATTTCAAAATAGAAGAATATACAGACCTTAATGGCAGCATTACAAAACATTCTGAATACCTTTATTCTATCTCACCCGAGTATAGCAATATTCCAGACTATGTTGGCGTAGATGATTCCATACCTAGAATATCATTTGGGTTGTTCTATGAGAATGGAACCACTGCAGGAGAGAGAAATTTGGCAGTACCAGTTGGGAATTGGAGTGTCTATACAGAGATCATTCAGAAGTATGCATTAGACGAGAACAGATCAGTGGAAATCATAGACATAGATACTGAATGGGGATACAACGCAACCATCATAGATTATGAATACTTCACATTCTCTGTCCTAATTATATACTCAAAGTCCGATGGGATAATAATAGAACATGCGTGGGAAGACCGTGTAAGTGGATTCTTCCATTCACGGGATTCCATCACTCGTATCTCCATAAGTCCAGTTATCCAAGGATTAGCAGTATCTGGTATTGTAGGAATTGGCGTGATTTCTGTGATTGCAATTCTTTCAAAGACTCGAGATTCAAGTCTCGAATAGCAAAGTCGCAATAGCTATTCTTCTTTTTCCGATGAGAATGATATGTATATCTTCTGATCAGTCTCGTCTATTATCGAACGATAGTTGATAGCACCGATTTCGTTTATCTTAATCTTCAACTCTTCAATTGCTGAGTCGTCATCATGTCGAAGCCGAAGATACTCCTTCAAGAAGTCAAGCTGAATAGCCTTGTCTGTGTCCTTCACCTCTTCGAGTATATCACGAAAACGTTGCATAGACTCCATATCAAGCTGAACGTTCTTTTTGTGAATATCTTCCATCTTCTTCACATATTTTGTAATATCCATTTTATCAAAATCCTCCTCATTATTCATATGATTGGCTGAGAATATTTAGGTAACAGATTCTTATGAGTCTTAACAATTCATTGGCGGTAATTTATGACAATGATCTCAACATATCAATAAACCAAAGAAGATTATATGCGACGGATCACTAGCAACCATTTTTCATGGATTTGAGGAGTCAGAAGTCTTCCATTCACATAACATTGTTAAATTATTGTTTTATGCATAAAATAGTAATATTTATATTCGGTTCATGCCTTGCTAGGTGTGAGAGAGCACAGAATGCATTTCAAACTCCTCAGTGGAGGGCTGAATAATCATAACTGTGGCATCTCATATAAACGGAGGAAAGTAAGTAAATGAATAGAAAGAGAATGATGGTGTTGATAGCATTGGCATTCACAGTTTTTCTGGTGTGGAATACATCCAATGTAAATGCTATTGATCTTGATCCAGGTGATGGATCAGGGTATGTTTATGCTAATATCACCGTGACATTCAAGACTCTACAGTGCGTAGCTGACACAGATGCTATGTCTGGCACTGGTCTAGCGAGGGGAGGAGCTGATGTATGGTGCAGGACCGCAGGTTCTGGGTTCACAACTATAAACAGCCAACCCTATGTGCTAGACAAATACTATGGAATTCCAAATGATAGTGGAATCCTGCTTCCTGAAACCATTATCGCGCAAAGATTCGGGATGAACATTTGGAATGGTCAATACTTTACTGTGACCTACAATAATGTGTATCTTGATGGTGACAAGACCCTTGATTTATTCGTTTATGACCAAGATCTGCTAGGGTTCAAGCAAGAACTTGTTCAGGCAAGACTCGTCATCAAATCAATCGGATCTGTCATTTCACCTCGAGATTACAACAACATCTTCGCAGAATTTCCAAATGATTATGTAGATTCCTATATTGATTTCGGCAGAGTCGATGGAGCGTATTATTCGACCTATGTGCCTACTCCATGGGGTAGTTACACATGGACTTGGCCAAATGGTCTCTTCATCGATTTAGATATTGTCTATCACTCTTAAGGAATTTCAACATTCGGTTGGAACGATGTTTTGCTTTCGTTCCAACTCTTCTTTTTATCTCCGCAAACTTGACATTACCAAAATTCAAATGGAGGTGCAATTCCCTTCATCCAGAAATGGATCTGAGTTTGAATGGCTCGCTAAGAAGGGAGCATAGAAGAAGGACAGGTAGCTATTACACCCCTCAAGATATAGCCAGAGATATTGTTGAGCAAACACTGGACCGATGGATTCGCGATAGACATGATTTGAGGGGGAAAAGTGTATCTTCCCTGCCTACAAAAGAGAAGGAAGAAATACTGGCATCGCTTCTTGGATTAAGAGTACTGGATCCCTCAGTTGGAGATGGTATATTTCTGAAGATGACTGGTGAATACTTGGAAACGTTGTTTCTTGCACTTGGTGACAAAAGAGATGGAATCTACATTCGGGAAGATATCGTGAAGAATAATCTCTTTGGAGTCGATATCCAGCAGACAGCAGTACAAGACTGTAGAAATACCCTAGTTGACTGGATTGAAGGGAAGGATCTGCATCATCTGACAAAAGACACTATCAAACAAGGCAATAGCCTCATCGGTAGTATCCGAAAGAAGGACATTACTGCATCTAATGGTTTAGATCTAAGAATGGATTGGTACAAGGAATTCCCAATGGTGTTCTCCGAGGATCGAATGGGTTTCGATATTATAGTAGGCAATCCCCCCTATGGAAATCTTCTAAGTGCAGAAGAAAAGGAGTATGTCAAGCAAGCCTTCAGCTATGACATAATGTCAGGTCGAGATGGGAGCTGGAATATTGCACCCATATTCATAGTACGCTCAAAAGATCTACTGCATGCTCACGGACACATGGGTCTTCTGCTTCCAAATAGCATCCTTCGTGTTGGCCAGTTCAAAAAGACTCGAGACTTCATAAGGGAAAAACTTGGACTCTGGAGCATAACGGATGAAGGCAGTCCTTTTGAAGGAGTCACTTTGGAGATGGTTAGTATCTTCTGTAGTGCTAATCCATTATCAGCAAAATCGGAAATAATTGTGAAATCCCGCAGGAAAGGTCTCGCTGGTAGGTATAGTATATGCAGAAGTGATCTACAGAGCCGCATCTTCTCGATATATTCGGATTCTCTATTCAAATCCATAAGAAAGAGAGGACAAACGAATCTTCTCAGCGCCACAAGGGGAAGGGATATTCCTGCACAACATACCACACATGAACCGTCACGGGAATTCTCAGTACCATATGCCACCAGAGGAAGAAGCATTGGACGTTACAAAATAAATGATGAATACCTAACTTACACGGATGATTGGTTCAAGCAAGATGGGGTTTTACTGGACTCATTTTCGCATGACTTCCTTATCGCAACAAAGAATTATCCATATCCTAGATGTGTTCACAAGCCAAAAGGTGTGGTGCATGGTGGAGGTGTTGTACGAATCAATTCTTTGGTGGAGGATCTAGATATGAAAGCTGTTGGACTCTTGCTAAATTCCAGACTGATCCGATTCTTGAGTATTAAATACCTAACAAACTATGCACAGCTGACAACATGTATGAATACAGGAATTGTTGAGGAGATACCATTGGTCATTCCAGAAGACACTCTCCCAATTTCATACATATTCGATATACTGCAGGAAATGCATAGTCACGAATCATTGAAGGAAAAGACCGAATCCTTGGAGGCATTTGTAGATGCCTTAGTCTATTCCATCTATCTTTATCCACGAAGCGACGATACTGAACGATTGCTTGATTTTTCGAAATCACTCATTAGGAAATCATCCTCAAGAATAATCCACGATATTGGTGCAAATGACCAACAGGTTGTGATAGAGCGTGTTATGAATCGCTCAGTGGTCAAGAAGATTGAATCATCGCCAAGAATGGAATGAGCCTACGTGGACACTGATGCTTATATACACTAGACATTGTTAGAATTCAGACCTGATATGAACGCTGAAGAGAATGGTACGGGCGACACAACCGAAATGGCAGAAGCAATTGTTGATGCAGTTGAAGAGGAAAGAAGTACTGTGAATGATGAAGACGCTCTAACTAAAATGGAAAGAGAGGTTGAAGCAGATAAAGAACAAGAGCGTATTAGAAGGGCAAAAGAACTGAAAAAACAGCTACGACGTAGAGAAATTGGACTTCTTTACTACCGATGGCCCGCTGCTGTACTCATCCTTAGTGGCATATTGGCCATCGCCACTGAATTCTTGCCTATTTGGGTTCAGGAAGAAGCAGTTTTCGGATTCTATACTTTCTGGGAAGGGTTCATTGTAGCAGGCAGTGTTTTCTGGTTGTTTCCAATCGCATCCGGAGCAATTATGATCGTTCTTGGATATTTCGCGTATGCTAGACCAAAGACAACCTTTCTAGCTGTGATACCTGCGATGCTTATGGCAATGGCTGGCTCTCAAGTCTATTTCCTAATCACAGCAGCATATACTGCAGCAGAGATAGCCGGAACACCAATTGATTTCGCTTTCATGGCAACAGGTACTCCACTACAAATGATTATTGTTGCACTTCTTGCATTGCTGTCCATAGCTATTCGAGAGAAGGAATGATTACTCATCTTGGAGGAAATCCTCCAACCTTCCTTCTTCTTCCAGCATGATCATCCAGTCAATCCGCTGTGGAGGTTCTTTTTGTTGGAGAGATTTTAGTAACTCATCTGCAAGTTGACGAGGAGTGTGCTTTGAGGCATCTATTTCATATACCTTCTGTTCACCGAATGCATCAATCGCGTCAAGCTGGCAGACACCAAATATCTCAGATTCCACATTCTCATTTACTTTCTCTTCTGGATAACCGCGTTCTCGCAGTCTTTCAAGTAATTCATCAGGATGAACACGAAGTACAAAAACTCTCTCTACTCGTCTACTTGGCACGAGATCTATGTAATGGCCCTCAATGATGAGATCGGAGGTTTCTTCATCGATAATTCTCTCAATAGCATCAACAAGGCAATCCTCATCAATAACAAAAGTATCGCGGGCATCATCGCGATCACGGTGACAATTCCCATCCTTTGCTACTTGACCAAGATTGATGACTGAACGTCCAAGCCTTCCGCCCATCAGATTTGCCACTGAGGTTTTCCCTGTACCGGGTGTGCCTCCGATAAGAATTACTTTCATGAAGCGCGCGTCAGATAGATTCAGAGATAAGCTATTTGATACAGCAAAAAGTGCAGAGCTATAATTCCTTATAAGACATCAAATTGTCATAGTACATGAAAATAATTTGAAATCAGTGTGATGCCTTTGAAACTCAAAACGAGTATCGCCAAATATACTATCGCTATATTGATCCTACTGATAGCAGGCATATTTCTATGGGGAATAAACACAGTGGCATCAGTTGCCCTCTTTTCAATTGCTTTAGCTGGAAGTCTTGTTCTAGTTTGGAACGTGTTTATCGACAGAATTGAGACAAACACCGGATTCACCCAGCCCATCTATCGTGAACAGAATCTATCACGTCGATCACTTGCAGATATCGAGAACAGAATGAAGACAACCCTAGAGAAGATAGAGAATGCGTATAGCTCTTATGGATCAATATTCGATGATATCGATGAGTCCGAACTCTCAGAGAATACTATGGAAGATTACGACGCAGAAATTCCCATCGGATTGATTGATGGAATACAAACTGAATACTGCGACAGGCTTGAGAACATAGGGATAATGGACATTGATGAACTTGCTATTGCTGATCCTGAGGAGATCAGTGATTCAGCTAAGGTATCCAGGCAGACGGCAGAGGAATGGATTCTTGATGCGAAGATATTGTTTGTTGGCGCACAGATATCTAGTCTGATTCCTCTATCTATGTCCGATCCAAAGGAAATTCAAAAGAGGATAGAAAAAGCCAGAAAATCGGGAGCTCTTAAGATGCCTGTTGACCATGATGTTTCACTTTCCAAGATTGAACGATGGATCAATAGAGCGAATGAAATGGTTTCCTCATTCGATGTTGCAGAGATACAGAAACTCCTTGACGACAGCGATAGATAATCAAATCCGTAGGTAAATTGACCTCAAGGTTCTATAAAAACTGATAAAAAGCGCACGAATTTCAGTTTTAGTGACTCTTATTGCAATAACAGACTACAAGTGAAGCAAAATGACCAGCAACTACTCGATTCGGTTCTTTAGTCGTGATGACATCAGAGCAGTTGTCGATATCAATAGGTCATGCCTCCCTGAGAACTATCCTGATCAGTTCTTTCTAGGTCTCTTCCATCATGCACCGAAGTCTTTCATCGTTGCTGAATGTGATGAAGGGGTATGTGGGTATATCATGTGCCGAATAGAGAGAGGAATCTCTAGCTTCGGGAGGGCCCCTGTGAAGAAAGGTCACATCGTTTCTGTAGCTGTACGAAATGAGCACAGGCATCATGGAATTGGTACTAAATTAGTAGAAGCTGCGATGGAGGGTATGGAGGAGTACGGGGCATCGGAATTCTTCCTAGAGGTACGAAAGACCAACGAAGAAGCGATTGCAGTTTACGAAAAGCTTGATTTCGAAATCAAGCGTGTATTGAAGGGTTACTATAGAGATGGTGAGGATGCCTATCTAATGGTTCGTCAGAGCGATTCCCCGGATATCACCGAGGAGGCTGTCCCAACTGACGAGTAGGCCAATAGTAGTCCCATTGATTCCTGAGTGCTCTTCCTGTATTGTGAGTAGCTTGCAGATGCTCATTCCACTTCTTACTGATGATGAAGGAGAGCAAATGAGATTCTTCACCTATGCGTATAACAGAATCGCCGAAGGGTTTGAGAAGAAGCTTGAACCTGTTCTTCTGTCAATAGGATTGTATCAAGAACTCTACCAAATGGGCAACAAGACAGACCCCTACCGAGATATAAAGGATAGAAGCATAAGAGCTGCAGAGAAAGCCCTACCTATTATTGAACTGGAGATAAGAAAGTTCCAAGGATATGATAGGCTCCGAGCCGCGCTTTCAGCATCAATAGCAGGAAATCTCATTGATTTCAATACTGCATATCACAAGCCGGATCTTGAAACCTTGTCAGAAGTATTCCATTCGATCATGCGTGAAGGATTTGCATTGGATGACTCTGAATCGCTTTGGCAGATATTGAATTCATTCCAAGGTCATGCGGTAATCCTTGCCGATAATGCAGGGGAAACCCATTTCGATTTGCCTCTCCTCGAGGTCATGAAAGATTTGGGTTGGAAGATGACCTATGTTGTCAAGATGAAACCAATGATAAATGATGCAACAAGAGATGACATCACTGGATCACGAATCGAGGAGTTAGCAGACATTGCGGATAATGGCGGATGGGCCCATGGAGTACCTCGATCCTATGTTTCACATGAATTCCTCGAACTAGTAGCATCTTGCGACCTCGTTCTCTCAAAAGGACAAGCGAATGTTGAAACATTTCCTGAAATTCAACGAGAACTCAACATCAATACCTTCTACATTATTCGAGCGAAATGTCCTCATATTGCTCAAGCTGCCGGAGGAAAGGTAGGAGACAACATTGTCCTTCAAATACCTGCTCGTTGAGAATCGAACTATAGAAAGTTGGACCTTGATATCCATCCGCATCATAGACACTAGTAATTCCTTTCTGATGATATTGCATAATTCTCAATCAGTTTTTTCTTAACCTCACCAAGTACTGTACCTATAGACATAGGTTCTTCCATTGAAAGACGCGTCAGCTCTTCGAGCTCATTAGCTAACTTCATACACTGCTGTTTGCCTTTGATAGTGTATTCGAATGCAAAATCGCTAGTGAAAGGACTTCTCTCCACACTAATGCCTGAAATAAGGTGGCTCAACCTGTGCAATTCACTCCAGACCACATATTGCCGAACTGAATCATCAGAACGTACCAGACTCCTCGCTACTCCTAGCAAAATGTCATCAAGACGCGCTAGCATATTGGACATAGCTTCGGATGTTTCTCCAATTTCCTCCCTTAGATCTTCTTCCATCTCTTCTTCATTGGTCTTGCTGAATATGTTTACTCTATCCCAAATAGAGATGTGCGATCTCACTTCATCCAAATAGGAATCCGTTTGAATCAGCTTGCGATCAAGTTCTCGGATATCATTCAACAAGCTCTTGGTTTCGTCTAATTCGAGTATCGTTGATTCGATCTTCTCAATCACGTATCTTGGAGTGTAGGTCAAAGAGATTTCTCACCCATGACCCCTCCTCGGGAAATCTCATATAGTTTGTTCAAAAGCTCATCAAAGGCTTGCAAAACGGACATTCCCAAGATTTCATCCTCGTTGACAAGGTTTTTATTCAACCTCCAGCGGCATCCTAATGTTTGACCGAGTCCTAAGACAAGGTTTAAATAAAAACAATCAACCGGAGCCCATGTACAGTTTTATTCCAGAACTGCATTTACTATGGTTAATGCAGCTAGCATGATAACATATCAAAGCTGGAGGAAACATAAAGATGAGTCAACAGATACCTGTCGTCGTCTTGAGAGAAGACGCGGAGAGAACACGTGGCCGTGATGCTCAAAGAAACAACATCATGGCAGCCATCGTCATCGCTGAAGCAGTCAAATCAGCATTAGGTCCAAAAGGAATGGACAAGATGCTCGTTGACAGCTTTGGAGATGTGACTGTTAGCAACGATGGTGCTACTATACTAAAAGAGATGGACGTAGCCCATCCAGCTGCAAAGATGGTCATTGAGGTAGCAAAGACGGTTGACGCAGAAGTGGGGGACGGAACTACTACTGCAGCAGTCCTGACCGGAAACCTGCTAAAACAAGCAGATACCTTGCTGGACCAGAAAATACATCCAACTACCATCATCAGTGGGTACAGAAAGGCAACTGAAAGGGCTTTGAAGGTTATTGATGACGTCGCTGAAAAAATCGATCCAGCAGATGCATCATTCAAGAAAGTGCTACTGGATGTAGCAATGACCTCAATGTCGAGCAAGTTCGTTTCGGACTCAAAGGAAGAACTAGCTAAGGTTGTGGTAGACGCTGTCTTGGCCGTTGCAAAGGAACGCGCAGGTGATGAGGATATCGATATGGAGAACATCCCTCGTCAAAAGCAGAAAGGAATGCCTGTCACAAGAACCGAACTTGTGAGGGGTATCGTTCTCGACAAGGAGATAGTTCATCCTGCAATGCCAAAGAAGATCGAAGGCGCAAAAATTGCTCTTCTTGAAGCACCAATCGAAATCACCAAAACCGAGTTCGATGCAAAGATCGCCATTTCAAATCCAGCGGCTATGCAGAATTTCCTAGATGAAGAGGAACGAATGCTTCGCAGCTTGACTGATAAGATTATCCAGTCAGGAGCCAATGTTGTCATCGCCCAGAAAGGAATTGATGATGTTGCACAGCATTTCCTAGCAAAGGCTGGTATTCTAGCTGTTCGTAGAATAAAGAAGTCTGATGTCGAACGTCTTCACAAGGCAACTGGTGCTGCAATCGTTTCAAAGATTCAGAACCTTACCAGTGCAGACCTTGGTAAGGCGAAGCTCGTTGAGCAACGCCAGATTGGAGAGGATAAGATGCTCTTCGTTGAAGGTACTCCGAAATCATCAGTGGTTACACTCCTTGTAAGAGGAGGGACAGATCACATCGTTGATGAAGTCGATAGAGCTCTAAACGATGCACTCTACGTCGTGCGAGATGTAGTCATTCATCCTCATATCACCTATGGCGGTGGTGCTCTAGCAAGCGAGATCGCGAAAGAACTAAGAGACTACTCATCAAAGCTTGAAGGAAGAGAGCAATACGCAGTCAACTCCTTTGCTGAGGCAATCGAGGGACTTCCAGCTACTCTTGCTGAGAATGCTGGTCTTGATCCTATTGACATTATGGTGGATCTAAGGACAGCCCATGCAGATGGCAAAGTCACCTTCGGTGTCGACCTAGGAAAAGGTAAAGTAGGAGACATGAAGAGTGCTCATGTTGTCGAGTCAGCACTTGTCAACAAGCAAATCGTTATGTCTGCTGCAGAAGCTGCTCAGATGATCCTCAAGATCGATGATGTCATTAGCTCGAAGGGTTCAGGTGCAGGCGGTGGAATGCCTGGTGGTCCTGAAGGCGATATGGACGACGAATAGAAAGAGTCAAACGTACTAAAGTAGGTGTGCGAACTCATGTCAAAAGACCCCGATAACGAAGTAAATGAAAGTGATGAAGAGGAGTTGGGAGACCTCACTCCTGAAGAAATCGCTGACATGCTAACAAACATACAAGGTGTTGGACCCAAGAATGCAGTAAAACTACTGGAAGAGGGTTATGACAACATCAGAAAAGTAGCAGAAGCGAATGCTGAAGAGCTAGCAGAAGCAATCTCTGGATTTAGTGTATCTAAAGCAGAGGACATCATAGATGAAGCAAAGGCTCTTCTTGAAGCAATTGAAGCCGGGGTTGTAGACGTAACTGGCAAAGCTAAGAAGTCAAAGAGGAAGAAGGCTCCAGAGCCAGACCCAGAAATTCACGAACTCCCACCGGGAGAAGCGATCGAGAAAGTCATTGAGAGACAAAGTCTCTCAACAGGTCGTGAGAAGGAGAATGTTGACATGGGTATTCCAGCAGGAATGAAATGGCTTAGCAAGTTCGAAAAGGCTCGTATCATCGGCGCCCGCGCACTGCAAATCTCGATGGGCGCTCCAGTCCTCGTGGATATGACCAGTGCTCCCTCTGGGCTTTTTGCGCTAGCTGAGGTAGAACTAAGCTCCGGTGTTTTACCAATGACTGTGCGAAGGACATTACCAACCGGAGAGTTCTTTGACATACCGTTAGCATCGTTGCTTAAACATACAAGACTGGACTAATTCGGTCCAGTCATTTCATCTTTTTTCATGGAGCAATAGTACGCCTTAAATGGGAGAACATACTCATCCATAGGTCCGGACGTGAGCTCCAGTGCAAAATGCTATAGATTTCCTTACTGCAGATTTAGTTCTTAGATTACTAGTGGGTTTTGCAGTAGGAGGTCTCATAGGTCTTGAACGACAGAAGAAACAGGAGCATGATCGGACCATTGGAGTGCGTTCCTTTGGTTTGCATAGCCTGCTTGGCACTCTTGCCGCTTACTCCTATGTCGTTTCCGGAAATCCTCTGATATTGTTCTATGCAACGGCAATCTCGATAATGATTGTTGGTGTGCATTTGTATCAGAAGATAATTCGATCCATGAGGAAAGGAATGACGACCACAATTGTATTTGCGATGTCATATGTTCTTGGGGCCTTGGTCGGTTTCGATGTGCCTCCTGAAGGACAGCTACTTGGCACATTGCAAATATTGGCAATGACAGTATCATTTCTTGTCTTCCTGGTTTTAGGATTCAAACAGGAACTTGCTTCCGCAGTTGCTGGGATAAGTCATGAGGAAATGATCAGTGCGGTAGAGCTGGGAGTGTTGATACTATTCTTCTGGCCACTTGTACCTGACACTATTCCGGTTCCAGGTCTACCATCCGGCTTTCCAATCTTTACAACATATCTTCTGATAGTCATCCTACTTTCAATCAGCTTCGCGAACTACCTTCTGATCAAGAAGTACAAGGACCGAGGAGAGTATTTCTTTGGCTTCTTTGGAGGTTTTGCTAATAGTGAAGCGACAGTATCAAGTCTAACTGATAATTATGTGAAAACCGAAAGAAAGAAGGTTGGACTCACATCCGTATCCACAATCTTGGCTAATGTAGGAATGGTCATTCGAAATGGAATATTAGTGCTTATCCTTGATCCGACATTTAGTATCTTCGGCTACTATATCATTCCCCTACTAATTCTTCTTACTATCGGAGTCTTTCGTTTTATCTATCAGGAACAGCATGAAAAAGATGAAGAATTACAAGAGCTAGACGCAAAGATGGTTTCTCCGTTTGAATTTGGTGCTGCCATCAGATTTGCAGTAGTCTTCGGATTCATCCTCTACATATCACTTGTCGCTCAGGCAGTCGCAAGTGATTTGGGTTTCCTTATAGCAGCAACAATCGGAGGGCTTGTCAATGCGGGAGCTATTGTGACGACTGCTGCGTTAGCTTATGGTGCAGGAGGAATCTCGCTAATTACCGCAGCTTATGCTGTCATCATTTCGACGATGATGGCGGTCATGAACAAGATCATCTTCGTATATCAAGCGGATAGAGATACAAAATTAGTAAAGGTCGTTGCCAGAGATGCCCTACTAATGGCGGCCGTGGTAGTCATCTATCTCATACTCTTGAGTGCAGGAGTTATTCCAGTTGCTTGAGATGCTCAGCAAAACACTTAAAGAAGAAATTACTGAAACCACAAATGGTGACAGAATATGCAAGATGGTGGATTCGTTCATCTACTTTTGGAATAATTTCTTAGAGGATATCATCTTAGCTGTTACTGGAGAATCTCAAGGAGGATTCAATCTTGAATGACATGCGAACAGTACGTGGTATGAGAGACCTCATGGGAGATGAGATGCTAATCCGCAATTATTTGATAGATCAAGCGACTCAAGTCTTCAAAGGTTTCGGATATGAGCCCCTAGATTCACCAGTAATGGAGCTATGGGAAACACTCTCTGCAAAAGGCGGAGAAGAAGTCGAGGCTGAAACTTTCAAGTTTACTGACAAGGGTGAACGAGAAGTAGGACTAAGATTTGATCTTACGGTTCCCCTAGCCAGAATAGCAGCATCTAATCCGCATCTAAAGAAACCCTTCAAGAGATATGCCATAGGAAAAGCTTGGAGATATGACCGACCGCAAGCAGGAAGATATCGAGAATTCATGCAAGCTGATGTGGATATCATAGGAGCAGCGAGTGCTGCTGCTGATGCCGAGGTTGTGCTTGTTGCATTAGAATTCCTACGAAGAACCTTGCAGAAGAAATACATAATCAAGGTCAATAACCGGAAAGTCCTGAAAGGACTGACAGAAACTGCAGGGGTCAAAGATGACCTTGCTCATGAATGCTTCCGCTCCATAGACAAGTTGGACAAAATTGGAAAGGATGGAGTAATTGAGGAACTCAACTCAAGAGGAATCCCCCAGAGTTCAACAGAAACCCTTCTAGATGCCTTGGATATTAGAGGTTCAGGTGTGCAAGGTCTCGAGGAGTTCTCACTCCTTCTAAAGGACTCGGAGATCGGATTAGAGGGGGTAGAGGAGCTTCGACTCATGGCAGAAGTCTTTGAAGAAACAGGGGTTTCTGAATCAGTTATCTTCGACATGTCGCTTGCCAGAGGATTAGACTACTACACAGGGCCAGTATTTGAAGGGAGATATCTGGGAAAGCCCAAGGTAGGCTCAATATTGGGAGGTGGCCGCTATGATCACCTCATTGCTAAGTTTGGAGGCAGTCCTACTCCAGCAACAGGAATATCACTAGGCATCGATCGGATTATCGATGTGCTTCTTGCAAAAGGAGTCCCAAAGGGTCTCGAAGGTAGACTTGATGTCTTCATTGCCCCAATCAAGAAAGCACAAGTCAAGAATGGTATGCGAATTGCAAACCTTCTGGTCCAAGAAGGAATGACTGTCGAGGTAGATCTCATGGATAGGTCTCTTGGCAAGCTCCTAGAACAATCTGAGCTTAAAGGCGCTCGATATACAGTCATTATCGGACCAAAGGATATCGCAAAGGGCGAAGTGAGTATCCGAGATATGGCATCAAAAGAAACACAGGCAGTGAAGATAGAAGATGCTGTGAAGTATCTCCGAACCCATGCAAAATAGAATAGTACTGAGAAGGAGATTTGCCTAGGCAAATCCTTTTCTCACTCAATGCCCTTTGTAATTCTGGGATTTGAAATGACACGACTTCCTGTTGTAGCGGGCAGATTCTATGAAGGCAGTGAAGATATGTTAAGGCAAAGAATTGAGGAGTGCTTCCTGAAGGGAAGTGGACCGGGTAGATTGCCTGATATGGATCAAACCAATGAGAGAAGAATCAAGGCTCTTATTGCACCTCATGCAGGGTATGTCTATTCAGGGATGCCAGCTGCACATAGCTACCTCTCACTGTACGAAGATGGCAAACCAGATCATATTGTAATCATCGGACCAAATCATTCAGGATATGGAGCACCGGTCGCAATCTGTAATGAGGACTGGAAGACTCCACTTGGTATCGCAAAATATGATCGACAGCTAGGTCCTTTGATAGTCGAGCAGAATCAATATGCAACAAATGATTGTGTTGCTCATAGCGCAGAGCATTCAATAGAAGTACAGGTTCCATTCTTACAATACACTTTTGGAGAGGATGTGAGTTTCGTACCAATCTGTTTGCGAAGTCATGATTTCAAAGTCATCGAATCCTTGGGAAATACAATAGCAGAATTATCAGAAGAGATGGATATACTTGTGATTGCGAGCTCTGACTTTACACATTTTGAATCATCTCAGAGCGCAAAAATGAAAGACAACCAAGCTATGGAGTTTCTAGAGTATCTGGATCCCATGGGCTTCATGCGCTTCATTCAAGATCATCGAGTGAGCATATGTGGAGCTGGACCGATTGCTGTATCTCTGGTGTTTGCAAAGCAGAAAGGTGCTACGAACTTTAGATTACTCAAGTATACGAATTCGGGTGAAATCACTGGAGACCATAAGAGTGTAGTCGCATACGTTTCTGCAATGTTCGTCTAAATCTTATCTCCTCGAACGCGAACGTTCTACTTTACGTGGCAATCCTATAATCGCACCAATGCCTCCAATACTGCTGACTATGACCGCAACAGCTAGGGCCTCGTAGGCTGAACCTGACTGATCATATAGAACACCGCCAAGGAGAGGGCCGACAACATATGCACTGTTGCTGATTGCACCCATCATTCCCATGATTGTGCCGTAGGAGCGCGTATCAGTAAGATCAGCGGTTAAAGCCTGAATCGTAGGTCCCCGCATAGACATCGCGACACCTAGAATTGCCCCTCCAATATAGAAGCCAATTATGTCTGTTGCAATCATAAATACGTATAATGATAGAGCTCCAACAAAAGATCCAATGACGATGAGCCATTTCCGCCCCAATCGATCTGACAGCTTTCCAAAGATAATATTCCCAATGATAGTAATGACTCCAAGAACTCCAAAGAAGGCTCCAATCTCGAGAGGACTTACGCCATAGCTGGTAACTATGTCAAGTGTGAATGCGACTTCGAGAATGCCGAGAGCGAACATATTAGCAAACATCGAAAGTCCAAGAGCTGAATACCCTTTCGTATTGGTACGAAGCACATCGATGATCGGAGGCCGAACTACTTCATTTTCTTCTAACCGCGAGCTTGTCCTCTCAGGCTCTGTGACAAATACAACTATCGCTAAAAATGTGGCGAGAGTTCCTATTGCCGCAATAATGAATGGAATGCGAATTCCTAGAAACTCTGCGAGAACTCCACCAATAGTTGGACCAATGACAAATCCAAGCATATTGCCCATCGAGATGTAACCCATTGCAGTCCCACGGTTCTCAGGCGTTGTGACATCAGATACATAGGCATTGGCAGATGGATAGAATCCAGCTGAAACCGCTCCTTCGACTGCACGCGCCGCGATCATTACCGTGATGTCTTGGGCAAAGGCATACACAACATTTGCGACTGCGAATCCGATGAGTGAGAACATCAGGATTGGCTTTCTACCTGTCCTATCAGACAATTGACCCATCGGGCCTGCAAGAAAAATACGAGTAAGTGCAAATGATGCTGCCAATATTCCCAAGTCGATCGCTCTTGCTCCAAGCTCTACAACATAATATGGAAAAATTGGTGTTACTATACCGAAACCAACCTGAAGAATAGCCAAAGCAAATGCAAGTGTCAATACCTGACGCATACCTTGATCCTTTTCTGTTTCATGATAATTGTCAGCTGTCAAAGAATCATCACTGGTGGAATCGGTATCCATGTGGCTAAACGCTCAACTGCCGTGTTTTAGGACTGCTTTTCAGTCTTGTTAAGAGGTACATTATTTGTCTATGATAACTCTACTTACTCCGGGAATTGCTGTCAGAGTTTCAATCACTCGTCCCGGCAGAGGTTCTTGAGTAATCACCTTCAAACAGGGTTGCTCATAGATGGCGACATCCTCTGCAAGTATTTGGCGAATCGGAATTCCATATCCAGCAATTGTAGAGGTAACCTCTGACAGAATGCCAGGATTTTCTGGAGATTCAACAAAAATGGTAACGACTCCATATCCCAAGACTCTACTGACCTTCTCTAGAGAGGGTCCAGCTGGCAATAAACAGGAAAAGAAAGAAAGGAGCTCGGGATTCTCATAGATATCCTCAGTAGTCGCTCTTACAGTTCGGCGATCGAAACCTAGAGCATCGCCAATTGATTTGAGAGGGATTCGAATAGTACCACACTTTACTTCTCCAGGACCTTCTACTTTGAATCCATGTCGTACAAAGGCTTGTGCGACTGCAAGTCTACTTGGTGATTCTTTAAAGTGGTCGACAATTCTACGCCACACATTCAACGCATCCATCAGACTATGAGCTTCTCCATAAGTATTTCATCGATATATCCCTTTGGCATTAGAAAGTGTTTCTGTCTGTGCCCAACTAATCTATATCCAAGAGAATGATATAGAGCACGGGCGATAGTGTTTGATTCAAACGTACTAAGCACAATCTTATCATAATGGTGCTCTCGACCTGCATCTTCTGCAACGAGCATCAATGCCCTTCCTACACCAATATTCCGATACTCTTTCTTGACGATTATTCCTAATCTTGCAACATGTCGAGCTGCTGCCCATTCCTCAGGTTGTAAGCTGAGGTGGCCTGAATAGCTCCCTCCAATGAATGCGATAAGGAGAACTTCTCGATTTGTTTGTGTCCTTTGAATCCATTCTGCCCATTCAGACCTATTTGAGTTTGGACGCATTGTTGGCAACCACTCAGCTTCTGACACCACATTGCAGAAATTCTCGTGAAGATCCTTGGCATCTTCGACACGAGCGTGCCGCACATCAATTTGTCTTGCATCTTTGGTGCTAAACTGCCATGTTGTCAATCGGATTCCTCATTCTTTTCAAATTTCATTGCTTTAAGGATTCAACTAAAGGTACATCAATTCTAGCTCCAGGGCGAGGCAATGAACAGACGTACACCCTGTCAAGCTCGACTATAGCTGTATTAGCATTAAGTTCTCGGAACGTTCCCTTCATCTGAAATGCTGCTGGTTCAAGAGTGACCAATGAAATCGCGACTCTTTGACCATCTTCGATATGGTATCCACGTTTTCGCTCTTGGGTTCTTTTCATTATTACTCGATTTGAATGAACTGGCAACATACCGAACTCAGGAAAACCAGCTGGATAGCCATCATCATCAATGAAGGAAAGAATCTTGACTGCAGCCATTTGGGAGAAGCGGCGAAGAATTGGTGGAGACATATTGCCCTCATCCGTGGTAACAGAAGGCACCTTTCCCGCACCTATTTTTGCTTTGAGAAAACCAGTGAGGACGGAAAGCTTGGAGATACCATACTTCGAGCTTATGGATATAGGGTCAGCCAATCCAGCACCTCGTGCATTCGTATACTGGTTGTATCTGAAAAGGGGTGTCATTGCGATGAACTCATAGACTTCGTCATTTCTATGAAATGATTCGAAATTAGCTTTTATGAGCCAACTATCAAGATTCATAGTCATCACAAGTAGAGACATCTGAGAGTTGCCATCAAGTAAATTCTGTCTGCTCTTGAAGGTCATGAAATCACCATAGACTAGGCGATTCTCGTCATAAATTGTCCAAGTCATTACAAGAGAACTGTTAGGTTCACCTTTGGCATCTTTCGTAAGCATGAACTTAGGGGTCTCAAAGATGTTCAATGCCTCTTTCAAGTCTTCAGGTATTCTGTTATCCACAAGTGTTCACCTCATTTATCGTAGTCTTATTCCGCTCCAATGGATCGTATTTTGTCATCCCCGACCATACAACATTTTCAAGACCTTCAGCACGAGCGATCTTAGCCAGCTCCTCCATCTGCGCCGTCTCCATCAATTCGTAGTCCTTCAAAGGATATTCCAATCCAAAGAGCTGATATTTCTCAACACACATCTTATTGAATGTAAGAAGATCATACCGAGTTGCATTGGGTATATTGTTTTTGATGAATCTAGAGATTGCACGGATATTCTCTGCGCTATTAGTATGATTTGGTATCACTGGTGTACGAATCCAAATTGGAATGCTCGTCTCTGCAAGAATCATGATATTTGATAGGATTCGTTCTAATGGAATCCCGGTGTATTCCATGTGTTTCTCGGGATTCATATGTTTGATATCTAGAAGTACTAAATCAACACAATCGAGAATCGATCGCCATACTGCTTCGCTGGCGTAACCGGTTGTATCGAGAGCGACATGTACTCCCTGCTTTCTCAACGCCTTAGCTACTTCCATGACGAAGCTTGCTTGAAGCAGTGGCTCACCACCGGATAGTGTTATACCTCCCTTTGATGTTTCAAAGAACACCTTATCTCGCAGCAATTCTTCCACTAGCTCATTTAGCTCTCGTACTGTTCCAATTATCTCCATAGCACCAGTAGGGCAAGCTTCCACGCATTTGCCGCACAGTGTACAATTAGTATGCCTGATAGACATTCCTTCCTCGTTAAGAGAAAGAGCATTCTCTGGGCAAGATGCGACGCATGCCTGATCGCCAATGCATTTTGCCCTGTGCCAAACCAACTGCTGGCGGGAATCAATTGTTTCGATATTATGACACCAAATACAATGAAGCGGGCAGCCTTTCATGAACACAGTCGTTCTGATACCAGGTCCATCCTCTGTTGAACACCGCTGTATATTGGTTATCATTCCAGTATCTGTCATTACAGGCTATGCTCCGTGCGTGCAATAATTTCTTCTTGAAGCTCACGCCCAATTTGTGTGAAGAAGGCATTATACCCGGTCACTCTGACCAAGAGGTTTGCATAGCTGTCAGGATCAGCTTGAGCTGCGCGAAGTGTATTTGCATCAATCACATTGATTTGAAGTGCGGTGCCGCCAACCTCATTGTATGCTCTTAGAAGAGCTGCCAACTTCTTGATGTGCTCAGGCGTCTTAACCATAGATGGACTCAGTGTAATAGTGTGTGATGCTCCATTTGGTATGGTCTTGAGATCTAGCTTTCCAACAGAGCGTGTGGATGCAGTAGGCCCTTGGGAATCCATTCCTTGAACAGCACCTACACCGCCAGATAGAAACTCACCTCTCCTACGACCATCAGGTGTGGCAGATGTAAGGGGAGCCAGTGGGACGAAGTAGTTCCAGCTGAGATACCCAGCGCGATATTTCCGTTTGGTAATTGGATTCTCGTGCTTGATTACCTCCTTTGCCCAGAAAGTGGAGAGATCTCTAGCAACCTCATCTGCATAATCATCATCATTCCCAAACTTGGGAGCTTTTTGACGAAGCAATTGACGAAGTTCCTCAAAACCCTCATAGTTGCTCTGTATAGCATCAATTAGATCCTTCATGGAAATCCGCTTGGTTTCGTACACCATTTTCTTCATAGCTGAAACAGAATCTGCAAGAGTGGCAATACCCATGCCTTCCATGGTATTGTAATTCCAGATTGTACCTCCCTCATTGACGTCCTTCCCATTCTGAGCACATCCATCCATGAGTGCGCTTAGATAGGGAGTAGGTTGCCACTTGGCTCGAACTGTATCAGCCATATTGCCAGCATCAGCAAGTAATCGTACAATTTCTGAGAGTTGGGTCTTTACAGCGTATAGGAATTGCTCATAGGTGGAGAATGAGAAAGGACTTCCAGTCCTTATGCCAACTTGCACACCTGTCGCTAAATCCTTGCCATCATTCAGAGCAAATTCCACTGCTTTTGCTAGATTCATATTAACATCCACAGTATCAGATCGGTCATTACCCTGCATGGTATTCTCAAGGCAGCCTACAATACCATAATCCCATGCATCTTCTCGAGGAATCCCTTGCCAGACCAAGCCCTCGATACTATGCTCATCGAAGTTCAGAAGGAATGGAGACCCTTGGGCTCTAGAAAGCATCTCAGCGATTCTAAGCAGCAGATCTTCAGGCGTGTTCCTATGGATTCTGATATTTGGCTTAGGCTCGAGCAGATTCATCTCCTCGATAACATCCAAAGCCAACCACGTAAGATCATTCGTCAAGTCCTCTCCATTGGGACCACATCCACCCAGTGTTATCAATTGGCCAAAGCTCGAATTGATTCCTTGGTTCAGACCAAGTCGTCCCTGAAAATCATAGACGTAGTTATGCTTAATCCAGTAGCACTGAAGTAGCTCTTTCGCCTCCGCACTAGTCATTTCTCCAGTATCAATACTTGCTTTGTAGAATGGATACATGTATTGGTCCCATCTGCCATGGGATAAACCAGCACCGGGATAGGACTCTGCCGCCATCACGAGCATGTGCGTTATCCATAGGGATTGAAGAGCTTCCCAGAAGGACTCTGGAGGAGCCCATGGTACTTTTCGGCATATTCGCGCAATCTCGCGAAGTTCATCTTTCCTTTTATCATCAGTTTCTGCTACAGCCATTGATTCAGCTTTCTCAGCATATCGCAGACTGAAATCTCGAGCTGTGTTGCAGCTGAGTATCAGGGATTCTACGAATTCACGATGCTCTTTGGTGAGTTCATCCTTCAATATCTCACGATATTCCTCTACAAGACCCTTCAAGCCTATTCGCATGACCTTGGCATAATTTGGGATGATATGACCAGGGACTGAAGAAGCAGTACCGACACCTACACTGTTGAGTCGCTTGGCTTCATCAAACCATTTATCCATCTCCTTATTTCGAACCTTGGTTTCTGACTTTGTGAGAGACCTTGACAGAGCTGTATTGAAATTAAAGCCAACAATGAGCTCACCATCGAGGATAGTGATAGGCATATACTTGGTCATGACTTCATGGAAGAAGATAGCACGCCGCATCGCTAAACCGTGATTGAAGTAACCTTCAAGTAGTTTTACAGGGATAGCCATTGCCTGTAAAGTCGCATTGATTGAGGGGAAGAAAGGATAGATGGCAGGCTCATTCGCCCAGTCATGTGTCGAATAGACTTCGTCCCAATCAGTACCAGTTGTAAATGCCAGTGGTTCATTGGTTTCTTCTCGCTCATGGAAGGAATAGAAATGACTCCGAAGCCGTTTCACTCGATCTGAGAGATTATCTGAAGGAGACCAAATCGCAGTAGGTCTAGTTATCTCACCTATGGTCATCAATGTCACATCCCAGTTGTTCTAGAAGTGCTTTAGTAAAAATGACTAATATATCTCCTGTTGTACACCTTTCAAACTGGCGCTAGCCTTAAAAGTGGTCTATTTTCTTGTGGCTCATCCGCCCGAATTATATCATAATGGGTTCAAGGAAGGCTTCAGAATGAAGAAAACAAATCTGGTAACATTGCTGATTGTAACTTTGATGCTAGCCGGCAGCTTTTACATTCAACCCATATCACAAACGCAACAACTAGTTGCGACTGAAGCACCTGTATCACCACATGAAACTGCAGGATTTGATTCAGAGAATTTAACAATAGTACTAATATCTCCCGCTAATCAAAGCACACTTGTTGGAACAGTTGATTTGAATGTGACAATAACTTCTGTCAACGGACCCATCAATATAACACTCCTTGTCGGGGGAGAGATTTACTTTTCGAATTACAACGGTACTGAGATCACTCCAGGATCTATGAACATCACAGTAGATACAACAATGCTTCCAGAAGGCGCACTTAACTTCACAATACTACTCGAAGATAATAGCACTGGAACAAATGATAAAGAAACCTATCACCTAGTATTTACAATCGATAATCATGGAGCCCCAGTAGTTGAATTACTCTCTCCAGCGGCGGATGGTATCTTTACGGGACTTGATGACCTCGAACTCAATATTACCTCTGATTACACTGAAGTTTTTCTGAATGTGACAGTAGACGGTGCAATCACCTCCGAATTCAACGCAACACTGGTCCCAGTTGGTGCAGGAAATTTCACCATTAATGGAACAAGATATGAAAACGGACATCACCAAATTGGTATCATTGTCTATACGGAGGAAGGTCTCCAAGATTCTGTCACACTCACACTGATTTTCTTGGACTATATTCGCTTCCTCATCAATGACGTCACTGCATACGATGACATTGCAGGAGTATTTGAGTTTGACATCACCATTCAATCACCATATGATTCAGCTACAATAGAATTGTTTGTTGATGATGTATTCGACTCCTCAAACGATTATGAAGTCACAAATGATAGCGTCATCTTTCCGTTGGACACAACAGCCTATTCAGAAGGTGAACATAACTTCACTTTCATAGCTAGTGATGAGTTTGGACACACTTGGACAAGATTGTGGGTGTTTGTAATCGACAATCATGGCGTACCCGAGATTGACCTAATTTCACCAACCACAGATGTCGTTGTGGGATATGCTGCCTTCATCGTCAACATTGAGAGTACCTGGGATACTGTGACTGTGAGAGTATTTGTTGACAATGTAGAGATCGAGAACTATACAGATGTCGTACCAGGTGAGTTCATCTTCTATATTGATACTAGTATATATTCGAAATGGGAGCACACCTTGAAGGTCGTCGTTGAAACTGAAGAGGGTGAGTCTGCAGAAGTTGAAGATGTCTTTGGTTTTGCGAATATCAGAATTGAAGAGGTCATTAGCCTAGTTGTCCTACTGGGACTTGCTATAGCTATCCCATTGACACGCAAGAAAGGAGGAGAGCCTATTAGGCCAATCATCATCCTTGATTTGATCTACATTGCAGTGATCGCAGCGGGATTCCTAGTACTTGGCATTACGACACTCAATTATCTTGTCTGGCATTTCAATCTCGGAAGCATCTGGATCTTGGGAAGTATTCTCGTGATTCTGAACTGGGTCTTCCCATTGCTGAAGGAAGAATAGATCATATCAAACGTGTGACAGGAATGTCACGTGTATCCTCAACGGACCAACGAGCGCTTTTTTTGAAGCGTTCAAGTTGGTCCTTGGGGATAGTACTCTTTATTCTTTTGACTTTCAATGCTGTACTCATTGACAATAACTTAGACAGGATAGTATTCACATTTTCTGCTGAAGGATCAATAGCATCCAGGACAATATGGCATTCATCTATGTCAGTTTTTACTATGATTCCGATTCCAACATGCTTGCCACCTTTTGAGAACTCAAAGAGTCGACCAGGGAGCTTCTGATCAATGAGAAGGCTTGAGAGGTTGGAGAAGCTTCCAGGAACAGAGATGTAGGAATATGCCATGGAGCTTGGTATCCTTGATATGGATTTTAACTGGGTAGCCTTCAGACCCTTAAATGGTATGGCTTTGATCTTTGATGGTGTTGTGGTAATATTGACAAGAGAGCCTCTGGCGAAATAATCAACCTTCATCCAATAATTATATGCCTCAGGAGGCGACAGTGCAACTACCCTCGCTGCTTTCTTCTCCTTCAAAATTGATTCGGTTGCTCGGGTCAACTGAGTTCCGATTGTCCTCTTCTGAAATCTCACGTCGATGTCCAGATTGCGGATTATCCCAATGCGACCAATTAAGGGGTTTTTTTCTAGATTGAAGACAATCTCTCCAATTACGACACCCTCTTCTTCAGCTACAAGCCATCCCCAATTCTTGAATCCTATGCCCCGGTGTTCAAGCTTGACTTCCTCAACTGTTTGATAGCCACCATCCTTCGCACGATAATACCAACGGGTCGTTTGGTATACAGTGAGGAGATCTTTGCAATCTCGCATCTTCCCTTTTCTGATAGTGACCATTCACGATTCTCTCCAGAGAGTGTTCATCCTCGTAGGAGAAGGAACTAAACATAAAACGATGTAACACAATGGCGTATCAATTCACGTGAATACCAATACGATTTGAGAGCTTGGCCAAATCGAATGCAGATTTACCGAATATATACAGAATGGGCTCGACGCCGATTCCGCCAGGCACATTAATCCCGAGAAATCCTTTTGGTCGCGATTTCAATAACTCAAAAACAGCAGCAGCGATGACATTCACATCATTCTGAGCGTCTTTGAGATGGATCACATTTACGCCTTCTTGTTCTGAAGCTACAATAATCGAGTCTTTTCCACTGATGCATAAACAGGCTCTATAGTAAGACCATTTCTCTCGTATATTGAGGAGTAAGGATGCGGTATGCTTTGAAGCTCCGAATTGAGGCCCTAAAAAGGCTCTTGCTCTACCTTCGATTAGGGTTATTCTTCCAGGAATGCCCGCAACATCAGAAAGCGCTCTTGCTTCTTTGAGGCATGAAACTAGGTTAGCCCGTACTTCAGGAACAAGGTAGGAGAATGTATTTGAACTCTCGATTGTATCTAGAGCTTCTTGCAGATCTCCAATAACTTCTGAACGTGAAGTCAGCTCCTGATCCGAGCCTCCGAGGAGCTCTGAGCAGATTGTACACTCTTCCTCAGCCAAGACTGCATGGGATCGTTTATGCAGTGTACAGATATCGGAGCCAATCCTCAGGGTCATGCATGTGCCACAGACTTGCTTGAGAATTTGTGATTGGGTCTTTGAATCATCCAGAAGATCTTGGGCGATTCTGGTGGCAAGTACATGGATGTGGCGGTCAATACTTCGCGTTCGGTCTGACTGCCTTAGATATTTACTTACAGCTGCTTGCGTCAAACCGATTCTCTCAGCTATCTCCATTTGCGAAAGACCTCGTTCCTTCAGAATTCGTGAAAGGGAAGCCCGTAAATCAGGTAAGAACTCTCGTTGAACTATCTCGCAAGGCGGACGCATTTACTGACCTCCAAAGAAAGCTATTTATGAGACCAGCTTTCTATAACTTAGTTGTATAACACCGATATAAAGGATGCAGTTTAGGTGAACGATTCAGAATATCCTGTCCGTCGTAATCCAAAAGTGGTCATTGGTGCTACTGCGTTGGTTGTCGTTATCGTGATTGCAGCGTATGGCGTCCTAAGTTGGCAGGGACCCACTCCTACATTGACAGTATATACATACGATAGTTTTCTTCTATGGGGAGATGATCCTGATAACATCGATAGTACTGTATTCGCATCCTTTGAAGAACAGCATGGAATCGATGTTGACATTCGTAGATTGAATACAGATGCAAATGGAATTGTATCAAGACTCATTGCTGAATCATCAAATCCAGTAGCAGATGTGGTAATTGGCATTGACAATATCTTGATCCTTCAAAGTCTCACGAAGAGCGTTCTAGAGCCATATACACCAACGAATATAGATCAGATTGACAGCTCAATCATCACAGCCTTGGATGCAGAGCATTATATCTCCCCATTTGATTTTGGACTTGTAACTCTCATCCATAGAACATCAGAGCTCAATACCACTTCAAATCCTGAGATGGAGAACCTCACCCTAACAGATTTGATTGGGCTCTCCTCAATGCTTGTAACGGAAAACCCTCATTTTAGTAGCCCAGGTTTGGCCTTTCTTCTTAGTCAAATTGCAGTTTATGACAAATTGATGGAAATGGATTGGAAAGATTGGTGGCAAGCTGTCCAAGACGATATTGATGTTCAAGAAGGATGGACTGAAGCTTGGGGCAAATGGGATACGGATCCAACCAAAAAGATCCTAGTGAGTTATGGGACAGATCCAGCATATGATGCTTCATGGACTGGCGAGGAACCCGATACTGCAATTGCCCCAATTTATTATGAAGGTCAGGATTACGCATGGATGCAGGTAGAAGGGATTGGGCTCGTAAAAGATGGCCCTCATCAGACATTAGGAAAAGCATTCATTGACTATTGCATATCATCGGTGGTTCAACAACATATTGCACTAAACCAATGGATGTTCCCTGCAAATTTGAATGTAGAGCTTGACCCAGTATTTGATTATGCACTTCATCCAAATGATGTCACACTTCTGAATCCATTACTGCCAAGTACAGAGATTGCTGCAAACCTGGATTCATGGCTTGACGAGTTTGATGAGATAATGATCGGATAATGAGGCATCTATTGTGAATCCAAACAAGATGTTGAAGTATGCAGTCCTTTCTCTACCATTCATCATACTGATAATATTCCTTGTCTATCCTGTTGCGGCAGTTATCATTCAAGGGCTTCTCTTTGGACCAGGCTCAAGTTTCATTGAAGTTGTAAGCTCACAAGTAAGCTATAGGGTGTTCATGTTCACATTTTCTCAAGCTATATTGAGTACGGCTCTTGCCCTAGTTCTAGGAATCCCTGGGGCTTTGATTATCTCCAAGCTGCGATTTCGTGGAAAGAGCACTATCCGTGCATTGCTTACAATTCCTTTTGTACTGCCGCCAATCGTTGTCGTTGTAGGGTTTCTACAGGTCTTTGGAACCAGAGGAATTCTCGATTCGCTGCTCATGATGCTTACCAATTCATCTGAATCTCTTCTCAACCTCGCGACGGGGTATCTAGGAATCATATTGGCACATGCATTCTATAATATACCACTATTCCTTCTGATGGTTTCAGCTTCACTGGAAAGACTGGACCCGCAGCTAGAAGAGGCTGCTGAGATACTCGGAGCATCACCTATATACAAATTCAGAAAGGTTACATTTCCTCATATTCGGTCTTCAATTGCAGCTGCTTCGGTCCTTACATTTCTATTCTGCTTCATGTCATTTCCAATAGTCTTGGCTCTGGGGGAAGGAAATTTCATAACTCTTGAAGTTCAGATTTGGAATGCTTTCAGATTCTTTGACTATGGAGAGGCAGCATCGTTGGCATTGGTCCAGCTTCTCATCACGGTATGTTTGGCGTATCTCTACTTCAAATCAGGTGATAGCGATCAGAATACAGCTGGACAAACAGCCTACATCAAGACAGTTTCATTTTCAGATCTCTCGAAAAAGTATAGAGCTCTTATCTTGGTTTACGCGATTCTGATTGTCATGCTTGTTATCGGACCAATGGTATCTATCATACGATCTGCGATTTATGATCCGAATACAAATAGCTATACCATGAGAGGATTCGAGAACCTACTGAATCCAGGAATTGATGGTGCCTTCATTCCTATGGTCAATTCAGTCTTCTACGCAGGATTGGCAACATTATTCTCCGTAATCTTGGGACTGCTGATTGCTTATGCTAGAAAATCAGATACAAGGATGCTACCAGAACTCTCGTCTATGATAACGCTTCTTCCTCTCGGGGTCTCGGCCATCACGATTGCCTATGGACTAATGATTGCTATCGCTGTACCACTGGGCATTTCTTCCAATCCTTGGCCCCTTATAGTAGTCGCCCAAACAATGATCGGAATCCCCTTTAGTGCACGGGCAATTGAGATTGCAAAATCAAAAATTGGACCATATATTCTGGAACAAGCAGAGTCCTTAGGAGCGAATTCTCTTCATAAGATGTTCTATGTCGAACTGCCTCTATTGGCACCAGGCATTTTAGTCGCGGCAGTCTTTTCATTCGCAATGGCCATTGGAGAGATGTCAGCTACAATATTTCTAGCAAGTACACAAAATATCACTCTGGCAATCTCAATCTATAGAGACCTAGCAATAAAGAAGTTTGCTGAAGCTGGCGCTGCATCTCTGCTACTTGTAGCGGTCTGCATCATTGCATTCTTACTAATAGAAAGGCTTTCTGAAAATGGTTATAGAGGTGCTCTATAATGGTCGAGATTCAAATCAATAATCTTTGGAAGCGATTCCCAGATGGCACTTGCATTGGTCCCATCGAGTTCCAAGTAGAGGATGGAGAAATGATTGCTCTTCTTGGACCAAGTGGATCCGGAAAGACAACAACGCTCAGGATGGTTGCAGGATTCATTAAACCTGACAAAGGCAGGATCTTGTTCAATAAGGAAGATGTTACCTATTTACCTCCGAATGAAAGACGAATCGGGATGGTCGTACAATCTGTGGCACTTTTTCCAAATATGAATGTCTTTCAGAACATTGCATTTGGATTAGATGTTAGGAACTGGATTCAAGAAGAGGTCATTCATCGTGTAGAAGAGCTGGCAGACATGCTTGGAATAAGGAATCTTCTACATAGGAGAATCAATGCCATCAGCGGAGGAGAAGGGCAAAGGGTTGCTTTGGCAAGAGCATTAGCACCTAATCCCGAACTATTGCTCTTAGATGAGCCTCTCTCAGCTCTAGATCCCAATCTGAGGGAGAATCTTCAGAACGAGATTAGAAAGATCCAGCAGGAACTTGAGATTTCCACTATCTATGTTACACACAATCAAGAAGAAGCCTTTGCTATCGCAGATAGAATAGCAATCCTTGAAAATGGGATTGTTAGCCAGATTGGTTCACCTTCCGACCTATACGATAGGCCTAGAAACAAGTTTGTGGCATCATTCATTGGTAGAGGGAGTACAGTAGAAGCAGTCGTTACACAACGAGATGGTAATAGGATTGAGGTAGAAATCGGGGACCAGAGAATCTGGATTAGTGGAAATGAGGTAGTACACAAGCACCTTTCCATTTCAATCAAGCCTGAAGATATCTCGATTTCAAAAAGCAAATCAGGCGCAATCACAGGGGAGGTGCAATCAGTCACCCCTCAACCTGGAAGGTACAGAGTACAACTTGAAGTTGGGCGACAAACTCTCTACACCTATGTCTCAAGCAATACATTGCCTGATTCGATCAAACCCGGAAACACTATCTACATATTAATAGACCCTGATGAGGTCACGATTCTTTCAGAATCCTAAGGGTTATGGAAGATAGTCCTCCAGTTCCCTTAAGATCCGCTCCTTGGTCCTGACAACATTGGCACCTTTGCTCTCCACGATAAGATCCTCAATCACTCCATTCTTTCGATCATAGCTGAGTGTGACAGTGGCCTCTTGATCCATGTCCTGATCAGAAAACAGATAGTGAGTTCTAACCATCTCACTACCCTCTTGTACTTCTTCATCTACGGAGATGACTGTTTTTGAATTCAAGTAGGCTTCTACATTAGCGGGATTGCACCTAATGTTGAGCGTATGTCGAATCATGTGTTCCTTCTCAATACGACCACCGAGATAGTCCATTGATTTCTTTAAACCAACGACAATCACGAGCCAGAGCAATATTGCACTAATGAAGAAAACGAGAGGATACTCCATTGAGAGTGAAGCTAGTGGAGTAGTATACTCTCCTGTGAATGCAATGACAATATCAAACGCTATTGTACCCGACAACACCAGTTGGATGACATCCAGAACATCTCCGGTCCTCTCACTTGCCTTAATCACCTCACTTGTGTTCCGAGTATTATCGCGCAGAGCGCTGTATACACGGCGCATCTGCTGTTCAATCTGAGTAGATAGCAATGTTTGGAGACCCTCTACTTCACTCTTTATGCTGTTCAGTACCAGCTCGATATCCCTTATCCGATCGATTAATGACTCCAACCCTCTATCAATTCCAATCAGATTTCTAAGGCTTGAATCGACTTGGTCCTTAACAAGATTCCACCTATCAGAAATCAATCGGAACCCACGTTCTAAATAACCCCCAGTTGAGCCCAGGATGGTATAATTAGCAGTTGCCTCAGTTAGAATATTCTGTGCTTTGGTAATTACTGTATAATCACCCTCAGAAGTCTTCTCGATGTAGGTTCGTGCTTGATTTAGCTCATCACTCAGAAGCGACATCCTGTTGAACAAACCATCAACGAAAATCTCGGAACTTCGAAGAAGAGAATAGAATGTGATTAGCGTTTCATACCGCATCCATTCTGGGGAAACGATAAGAATACCACCAGCTCCTAAGAATAGGAAGCTATCCTTCTCAGAAAGAGGTTCAGCAAGCTGGATATTGTCGATGATCTGTTCAAGCTCATTTTGATATTCCTCGCCATCAATATAGCTAGCGACATCGCTAAAGACCGGAGCCATTGAAGATGCCATCAGTCCAATGAACTTGTATCTGCTGTTAGGAGTTCCTTTGAAAATGCAATCAAGGATGCGGCGTTGGTGATGGGTCAACAAGGTGTCCATGAGTAGAGAAGAATCATTCATCATATCAGCGATTATTCGTGCAAGATGATCAAGTGACGCACTTGGATTTTCCGTGATTGGTTTATCATAGATGGCTGTGATCTCACAACCGTATACCATGTGCCCTTCGTGCGTGATATGCATTCCAATTACTTCTTTCTGCTCTACTTCGTCGCTCGGGTCTTGCATTGAGGCTTCGCAGGAAATTGATTCAGATGCGTTCGACTCAATGATACGAACTGAGTTACATCTTCTCTCTGATGTGAAAGTTGTGCTCTCTGGCCATGCATCCATTAGCATCGTAACAAACTCACCATGCATGGTACGCTTTGACATCAGCTTTTGATTGATTGCCTCAAGGGTGTTTCGATCACATGGCAGGTATTCACTAAGAATGAGCCGAACTCCTCCTAGCAGGATAGACTCTTGCAGCTGATCTTTGATATGAGGATCATCAGTCACCAATTCTCAACCTCCTAATCGAATTCAACAGAAGGAAGGTAAGCCTTCGTAGCGTAAGGTATGTCCTCTATATTCCCAATTTGGATTTCCTTTTCATCACCACATTCCTTGCAGAGGAATGTAATCCTGCTGCCATTCACAATTACTTCATGCAATGAGCCGCACCTGTGCCGGATGAGTGATGCCACTTGCTCCTTGAGGTTCAGATCTACGGTATCAGCCAATACTTGCCCGGTTTCAGTCAATTTGTAGGCGGTGACAAAACCATAGTGGGATGTACTAAGCCGAAGAATCGCCAAATATCTCAGATTCAACAGGTCCTCCAAATCGTCCTTTCCCTCCCTGCTAATATTCAACCATTGCCGAGTTCCATCGAGCATTGGAACACTCCATGGCGCGTAATCATAGTCCTTGAATACACCATCAATGATACCTTGGTAGATAATAGCCATTAGAGGTAGCTCTTTGATCCAGGTGGGGTTCTCATCATCAGTGGATTGTGTGTAGCACTGAATGATGTGAAGGAGCTTCATCATATCATCTGTAATCCCAGTTCCCATGTCATCGACCCTCTCTATGTCTGATATGTTTACAGGCTTTGAAACATCTTAACCTAAGAGTGTTTTGTGGATTCATATTGTTCAGCATTTGACAGACAGAGTAAGAATTATCATACGGATACAACACAGCAACAGTATTATACCCATAATTGAGATATCGAACATCACACAGCTAGCGGCCTAATGTTAGCTATTAATCTAGGGCGTAGTGATTAGTAATGGTTATCGGCTACGAGGTTTCTGAAGACGGAACACTGCAAGAGGTAGAGTTGACAAAGGACGGACTAGACTCAACCAAGGTCGTCTGTGTTGTCGACGATGAAACAAAGAGTATCTACCTGTGGAAAGGAGTCCAAGCAGGCGTTCGCAAGAAGTTTATTGGAGCACGAGTTGCGACCAATCTTAGAACTGAATACGGATTTCACTTTAAAGTGAGGCCGCTTGATGAAGGTGAAGAACCTCCAACCTTCTTCACTGCGTTGGATGGGAGCACTGCCGCGACTCGAGTAATGAAGCCAGGCGATAAGGCACCACCTCCAACACCGCCAAGTGCGGCTGCATCAGACACTGCAGCAGAACCTGAAGTTGAACATGTCAAGACCGAAGTAGTCCGTAAGGAACCAGAGGTCAAGACCACAACTCCACCCACCACGCCGAAGGTTTCTACCAAACCTCCAACTCCACCCGTTACAACAACCTCAACTACTCCTACCTCAACAAGGCCAGTCACCTCGAGACCCGCAGCTACAACCTCTGCTCCTATATCGCAGGACATACTGAGTGATATGCTGAAGGAACTTGAGCAAGAAGAGCCACCTGAGGGATACCAGAGAGAATTACTAATCGTATACAATGAGATATACACAGTCGCGGAACATAAGATATCGGTCTTCGGTCAAGAAAAGGTCGAACGCAAGTTCGAGAAAGTCAAGGATCCACCTGAAGGAACGTTTATGGCTGAAGGATTCATACCGCGAGTTATTGTTAAAGATGGAAGGGTCTTGGGCATTGAACTACTCAAAGGTACGCCAGATGCTATTCTAAGCCCAATCAAAGCAGAGATGAAAGAGAGATTGGGAGACCTCATCAGCTTCTTTAGATCTGAAGTCGAGGAAGATGAAATAAAAGAAGGAAAGAAGAAACAAGATGCAAAGAGAAAACTTGTCGCTAAATAGGAGGAACCACCTTTGTCCACAATAGATCCACAGAAAGAGAAAGAGCTAGTAGAGCTCCTAATGGGATTGACGAATTATGCCGACCTTGATGCCATTGCTGTCGTAAGCAAGCAAGGAGTGAAGCTTGCGTACTTTGCCACAGAGGAATCGGATGCAGATCCTGATCTAATGGCTGCTGTCAGTGCAGCGCTACTCGTTCAAGGAGAGATGGCAGCAGATAAACTCTATCTCAGTGAACTCTACGAGGTTATTGTAAGAGGCAAAGAGGGATTCGTTGTACTCTCGCATGCAGGAGATTTTCTGATCATGGGCTCTGCGAAGGACCTTACATCAATGGGACTGGCAGTTACTCAGATGCGCAAGTACGCCATTGAGATTGGAAAGCTGTTAAGTAAATAGACCTGCATTTTTCCATGAATGGTTATTTCTTCCATTCTAGAGAGTAGAAGGATTCTGTAGTTCCAATAGAGATAAAAAATAATTATCTAAACGGTTCTTGGTGATTGAGCTGCGGAGAGGAAGAGGAAGACCAATGATGCGTCCGGGTCCAGTGCGGCGACCTATGATTCGAGGAAGAGGATATCGTAGACGACCTTGCTGCTGTGGCAGCTGCTGTGCCTGTGTCATCTGTTTTGTGTTACTGATCATTATCTTTGGTATCGGCATTCTAGCTTGGCTCCTACCTTAGATATTCAAGGGGAATGGAAACGAGAGGTCAATCAACCTCGATGTAACTCCTTCCAACAATTGTGCCACCAGTCTTGGAATGCATTAGTGGAAGAGATCTCGATTCCCGATTCTATGGAAATCTCTCTAGGCAAGTCATTCTTGATTTCCTTTATCTCAATCTCAACAATGGCATATCGTGGGTCGAAATCCCATGGATCCTTGACGACTCTGGCAATGCCTTTGATACTAATCGCTAGAGATGGTGAGCAAGCAACGAAGATCATGATCCGAGGCTCTCTCCTTATGTTCGTGAGAGAATCATGGTGTCTATTCACAACAGCCCTCAGAAGAACTGGGGTTATTGCATGCAGACTACCAAATGGAGCCGTACGGGGACTTCCATCTTCGTCCACTGTAGCTATCACTGAACTTGGATTCATTTTCCCTCCTATCTTCTGAAGCAATTGGAACATTTCAGGTGAGAGTTCATTCTTCAACCTCCAACTACTTTCTCCATCCCTACTAGCCATATGATTCACAACCCCAGATAGCACTATGACTAGGGAATTTCCCTCTTATCTGCATTTGTAAAAAATATGGAGAAGCGGCTTCATACAGCTGAAACCGCATTATGCTTTTAGATAGATGCTCCACAGGACTCACAATATCTAGCACCAGAAACTGAAACAGGAGTCCCACAATGTGGACAGTATCTACTGCTTGAGGGCTGCATCCCACCTGAACCATGAGTCATCACCGAACCCTCTGTTGATGATGTTTGAGTGGGGTAGTATGTGGGGTACGTGGGGTATGCGGCTGATGATACCGATGCCTTCTTCTTTGAAGAACTTGCGAGTAGAATTATGCCAACAACGAGCATGCCTGTCATGACGAGAGCTGCGTTATCTGTTTGCATCGCTGGCTCGTCGCTACCAAAGATTAGAGCAAATATCGGAATTACTATTAGAAACAATCCCATGCACCGATTGCCATTCGATTGTTGTGACATAGGCTTCACTTTCATTATTGAGTTTCATTCATCTTGTCTTTTTTCAAGTCCCGAATGGATTTGACAAAAAAAAGGCTGATGAATGCCTGTTATAGTGCGAAAATATTCCTCCTATAAGCAAATCTTTCTGACCAAAAATCCCTTCATCTTTTCAGCTCGAAAAATATGAGAAAAGCAGTGATAACTCAGTTTTCACCACTCACACAGGGTAGTTTCAATGGTTAACTCTGATGATATTTCGATACATCGAGCAGGAACAGAGGAGGCATCAGTCCTAACACAAACATGTAGACGAGCCTTTGATTCTGACTCAGAATTCGGAGCGCCAGGTCCAGGAGGACCTCCAGGTTATGATTCAGTAGAATGGAACTTGAGTAGGATAAGGAACAATCATCTGCAGTACTACAAGATTAACTGCCAAGAAGATATTATTGGTGGATTCATTGCAGGAGATAGAGGTCCAGGATATCAAGTATGTGAACGAATTTGGATTGATCCGGAACACATGCGAAAAGGTATCGGAGAAAGAACCTTTGAATTGATTTGGAATGAGTATCCATCGGCAGATGTATGGGTGCTAGGAACACCGGAATGGAATACTCGTACGAATCCATTCTATCAGAAGGTTGGATTCTCCCAAATAGGCATAACGAGGGATTATCCTACGTGGAATGGGATCTACTACCAGAAAAGAATCGTTAAGGAATATCCGAGGGCAATGTCGAAAATCGTTGACCTGCAAGATAGGCAGAACAGAGTGATTGTCGATGGATATGTTGAACAGATATCAAATGAGCGAATAGTAGCATCAAGGAAAACTAATGAGGAATTGCGAGTAGCTGATGCAATCCTATCTGATGATACTGAATCTATTAAGCTAGTTCTTTGGAACGATCAGATTAGACAAGTGAAATCCGGTACAAGTATCAGAATCGAAGAGGGATATGTTAAGGAGTACAGAGGAGATCTGCAATTGAGTTTATCTCAGTGGGGCATTGTGATAACATTGCTAAATAAGGTGGATTCAACGAATCCGATGGAATAGTAGGAGGTCAATAGTTTTTTTCTCATTTGGATATTGTCATAATTCTAATATAGAGGCGAAACTACTAGTAGTTCAAGTATGAAAGAGTTTCCTCAACGAACACATAATGATGAGTTACTAAAGTCTCTTCTCACTAGAGTAGAGAGAATGAAAATCATTGAAGATTTTATTGACATATTTTGGTCACTAGATACAAATTTCAACTTTGCATATGCAAGTCCAGCTGTTGAGAAATTGCTTGGATCTTCACAGGATGAAATTCTAGGAGTCTCATTCCAAGAATTCGCTACAGCGGCATCCTACGATCTTGTCAAGAAATCATTCACTGATGCTCCAATCCTAGATTCACCGGGAGTTCATGAGGTTCCCATCCCTCTCGAATTAGAGTTAATACACCGAAACGGAACCTCTGTCTGGTTTGAGATCCTTCAAGTGGTGCTTAGGGATGATAATCAAGCCCCAATTGGACTAGTCGTTGCTGCCAAAGATATATCCAATCAAGTTCGAGCATTACGAGCACTAAAAGAGAGTGAGGAAAAGTATCGGGCGCTCGTAGAACAATCAGTTCTTGGAATAACTATAGCCAAAGGGAATCCGGTGAAATTGGTCTACATCAATGATACAATCGAAGAAATGCTAGGATATTCGAAAGCTGAGATGTTGAATTGGAAACCTGATGAGATTGCCAAGCTAATTCATCCTGAAGACAGAACAGCCTTTTTTGGAAGGTTCCAAGATAGACTCCATGGAAAACAAGTCCCGGAATCATACGAGTTCAGAGCGATACGGAAAACTGGAGAGAGTGTTTGGTTTGATGTACATGGAGCAAGAATTGAATATGAGTCTGAACCTGCAGTCATTGCTCTTTTCATTGAAATTACAAAGCGGCGATTGGCGCAACGTGAGGCAGATGAATCGAGGAAGTTCACCGAGTTTCTCATTGATTTGATGAGCCATGACCTAAATAATATTCATCAAGGAATGATGACCGGACTTGAACTTGTCATAATGCGAGGAGAAGCCAAGCCTGAAAATCTTGAGCTTCTTGAGAGCATAATATCACAACTTCAAAGAGCGGATGATCTGATTTCCAGAGTCAGAACTCTATCGGATGTACGATCAGAAAGATTCCTTCAGACATCAATCGATATCCATGGTCCAATATCAAAGGCCATACAATCCATTAAGAATACATTTCCCAAAAAGGAAATCGTGGTCAATCTAAATATCAATCCGGGAGAATACTTCGTTGACGCCGGTGAATTCCTAATGGATGTATTCTACAATTTGTTCCACAATTCTGTCAAATTTGATGTAAATAGTCCGATTACTATAGATATCAATACTAAGTTACTTGAAAATAGAGCAATGCTTCAGATAGTAGTAGAGGACAGAGCTTGTGGTATATCTGATGCTAAAAAGAGAAGCATATTGAGAAGATTGGATGACGGACAAAAGACACATTCAGGAATAGGACTTACTCTCGCCAAGGAGATATTAGATCGATATGGTGGAAAAATTCGGATTGAGAATCGGATAGATGGAGATTACTCGAAAGGATCGAGATTCGTGATTTCACTTCAACTGCATCAGGGTTCATAAAGTGCATTAAGGGTAGATTCTTACTACATATCAATGATATCTCTTATGTGGCAAAGGATATAGTCGAATACTACCGATGAGATGCTATACTGCAGATCTAGATACCTATGAGGGTGGATGTGAGTCAATCCATCCGCAATGTGCGTTGCTTGCTACTGAAGTTCTTCAGAAGCATCCTAGTCACCAATCGAACCATTTCGTACCAATCCGGATTACTTTTGCATGCTTGGAGTCCATCGTTCAGATCGTTCCCAGTAGTACAGGAAGAGGTCTTGAGTCCACTTGCGGAATTTCTGATCGGTTCCAAAAAAACCGATATAATGCATTTCTCCATCACGTCTACGGAAATTAACCACTGATTCTTTTTCAGTAATCAAGAATGTGACGCAGATACGTTCACGCCACCTTCTTTCTTTCAGATTCTCTACTTCAGGAGTAACCTTGATTGTCTTTGCCAAATCCTCCTGCATGATGAATCTGAATTGAAGACCTCTAGCCACCTTCTCATTTGTTACTTCTACATGACTTGATTCACTCTGCTCGGCCATAGCCCATATGTACTCCTCTGCTTCGTACACCATTTTCCTGACACGATTAAAATTGATCAGTGTGTTTCCGCAAAATTCACCATTTGAAAGTTCACCGAGTCTGTTGACAAACTCATACGGAAGGCAGGACAGGTCATGTTCGAGGAAATAATCCCCATGTTTTAGTACGAAATTCAAAGTTGATAGAAGTCCTACAGCTAGGTTACCAAGCGGAGTTGCCGCATAGGTTCCGTCAACCCTTTTTTCTACAAGTTTAGCATCGCTAAGTCTCTGCAAGTGCCGGAATGTTTCTGTCATATTCATATCCAAAGACTTTGCTATTTGCTTCATCTTGAGTTCGCGTTGAGCCAATTCAAAAAGGATACTCGCCCTTCGGGTACTAGCTAGTTCAAAGAGAACTTTGGAAATCTCCGCATCTTCTAGGTTGTCTGACATCGTAATAATTTTGCACCCGTGCTAAGAAGTTCGTATTGGCATCAATTAAAGATTATCACAAATCAATTGAATGATCATCATGAGGCATTCGAAATGGCTATTCAAGTAGATGATAACGGTGAACGTGACTTTTCTATTGAACTCAAATCCAGCAAGCATTTGCACTCAGTTCTCTCAAACCGAGAGACTGAATGTGTCATAATAGAAGGAACGCTTGGATATCTACAACATGCTTCATTTGTTGATCCTGAGATATTCGAAGTCAAAGGAAGTTACGGAATCCTGAGAGTATACTTGAGATCTAGCGAAATAACTGCTAGAGTTACAGAAAATAGAAACCTAGGAGATGATGCCGAATGAATAGAAAGGAGAAAATACTGACCGTAGTACTTGGAATCTTGATTTTCGTTTTTATTGGTGCGAATATGTGCACATTTTACTCCACTGGTGTAGTAGACTGGATTTTCGCTATTTCACTTGGAGTCCTAGTCTTTGTAGAAGCAGGCGTGATAACGTGCTCACACTACAATAGTAGACTACAACTGTGAACAGTGAAATATTTGCTTTGGCGCTTCCGCTCAAAAGGGTTCAGGCTTTTGTTTGAGCCCTTCTTTTTCTCTTCGGTGAATTTCTCTTGCTGCACAGAAAGACAGAAACTAATTGTTCATTATCAATCAAATCCATCTTATGGTAGAATACATGCCAAGATAAGTCACAATACTTCTTATCAATGATGACCTTGGTTTGATAGCAAACAATATACGTTGGTTACATCGCCCCACGAGCAGGGGTACGGAATGAAACTCAATATCACTCCTGGTGCAGCAAACCTTCAGTACGCTATACGAGACATCGTAGTAGCAGCAAAGAGCTATGAGAAACGAACTGGTGAGAAACCGCTCTATCTGAATATTGGAGACCCTATCCAATACGATTGGAAGACTCCTGATTTCATGGTAGAGGCGATGTGCAAGGCAACAAAGGATGGTTGGAATGGCTATTCACCATCAGACGGTGAACCAGAACTCCGACAAGCTGCGGCTGAGAAAGAGAAACGGGTCAATGGAATAGACATCGATCCAAGTCGAATGATCGTAACAGCAGGGGTTTCAGAGGCAATCCTATTTCTTACTGGAGCTCTGGTTAGCCCTGGCTCTGAATTCCTCCTTCCAGGACCTTCGTACCCACCTTACATAAGCTATGTGAAGTTCTTCGGAGGGGTCCCGGTCACCTATCGAACCATTGAGGAGGACGACTGGAACCCGGATCCAGAAGACCTTCGAAACAAGATATCTGACAAGACTGTGGCCATCCTAGTCATAAACCCCAACAATCCAACTGGTTCAGTCTATAACGAGAAGACACTGCGCGAGATTGTTGACATTGCAGGAGAATATGGACTTCCACTGATCTCAGATGAGATCTACGATCAGCTCACCTACGATGAAGCACAAACACCCATGGTAAAGATTGCGGGGGATGTCCCTGTCATTGGGTTCAACGGTGTGAGCAAGGTCTACCTTGCACCAGGATGGAGGGTTGGCTATGCATACTTCCATGACCAGAATGGAGAACTCAACCCACTGTATGATGCGATGATGCGACAGGCACGAGTGAGAATCTGTTTGAATGCAACTGCACAGATCGCCTCAGTTGCAGCACTGAGAAGTGATGGAAGTCACTTGAAAGAAACAATGAGCAGATTACGAGAAAGGCGTGACCTAATTCACAAGCGATTGAATGATATCGAATCAATCTCTACAAGACTGCCTGAAGCAGCGTTCTACATCATGCCAAAGATAGAGCTTCGAAATAGGTGGAAGGATGATACCGAGTTTGTCAAGGATGTGCTCAATGAAACAGGTGTTGTCTTTGTCCCGGGTTCAGGTTTCTGTCCAATCTACGGTGCAAGCCACTTTAGAAGTGTCTTCTTGCCGCCTCCAGATATGATAGATGAGGCAATGAATAGACTAGAGTCATTCATGGCGAAACGGTAGAGTAGCTATTCTTCTGATATCCCGCGGATTCTGAATACACCGCGGGACTATCTCTCACTTTCTCAAGCTCGATATTGACTGGGAGGTCACAACCATCGTGATTCTTAGTAGATACTCCAGTACTTGAGAATTCTTTTTCAAACCTAAAGTTCGTCAAGCTTGTTGTCAAAGGATTTTAGAAGTTTTTCACGAACAGAATCGATTGCCCCTTTTGCCTTTGTTATCTCAGGATGCTCAGCTGGCCGATGAGCACTTGTCAAAGCATCGGCAGATGCAATACTTTCAATGTCAGACCTCAGAGCACTTAGAGAGGACTTCAGCCCATCCATAGCGGTTCTAACCTTGGTCCGGGTCTCTGCAAGCTGGATATTGTCACTTGCAGACGCCATTGGTATAGAATCATATGTAGATTCCAAGTCATGGATTACTGCTGATACTTTGTCTTTTAGAGCGGCTATATTGCTTTGGATCTTCTTTCTTCTAGATTCCGTTTCTTCCCACTTTTGAAGCAGGGTGGTATTCTCAGATTCTAAGGTTCGAGTACGAACGTCAAGAAGGTCAACACTTGATCTCTTCAATGACTCAAGGATTCCCCTAGCGTACTCCTTCTTCTCTGCGGTACGCTTCTGAGTGATCTTCGTTTGTAATTCTTCATCACCTAGAAGTCGGTCAATGGTGTCAATCAATGAATTTACAATGGCTATTCGTGCTTTCGCTGAAGCCAATTCCTTCTTACCTATATCTGCACGTGCAGTGTTTAGAGAGGATTCAAGTGATGATGCAATCTGAAGCAAAGGATCCGATTCTAATTCGGAGGCATCAATCGAGGGATACAAAATACTGACTCGTCCTTCGGTGACATCCACATCTTGAAGCAGCTTCTCGGTTTCTTTGAAATCCTTCAGAACAAAAGTTCCTGGGCCTGCCTGCAGAGTATATTCAGTCTTCAGGTCATCAGCATAGGACCCTTTTAGAACAACAGAGAATTCCTTCACGCCCATCATATCTTCAGCTGATTGTGCTGTCACCACAAAGAATCTGGTTTCGCCAGGGGGAATCGTTCCCACCTTGGTTTTGATATCTCCGGAATGAATTTTCAATCCGTCATCCAGATGCCATTCAACAACAACATTACTTGCTGGGCCATCACCCTTGTTTTCGACAACTGCGCGGATCTCAAATTGCTCCTTGAATGTCATATCAATGGGAAGCTCAAGTTGAGAGGATATCTTTGGAACCTTTAGTTTGCCACGGAGAATTTCTCGGACCATCTCCACGCCTTTATCAACATATGTAGCGAATTCCTGTGCCTTCGCTCCTGCAAGTGCAGCCTTCAATTCAGTCGCTGCAGCTGTTTCAGCGTCTGCGAAGGCATTAAGATCCATTGAGTTGATGGCACTCTCAAGCATTTGCGGAATTTGACTGAGTCGAACGACTCCAGGAAATCTCAAACGTGAGGCATTCTCAGCCGCGTAACGTCGTGCTCTTGAAAACGCTTCATTCTCCTTCCCAATCATCAAGTAAATCATACTACCAGTTATCGCAAGGGCTGTGCCATTTTTAGTTTCAGCGTCCTCATTCCACATCAAATGCTCGGTGGAGGCACCAAACAAATCATCTGCACCTTGCTCGTAGGCCTTTAGCGCGTTCTCAACATCTGACAGTTCAGAGTAGACATCACCAGCTAAGCACATATTCAATGAAGCGGCTTTGTAGCTCTTTGATGCACGGTACTCATTTGCTGCTTTCCAGAAGTTCTCAGCAGCTTGCTTTTGTAATTTTTCAACATTCGCATAGTCTCCTTTCATCTCACTGGCTCTTGCAGCCTCAAGGAATTTGTGACCGGCTTCAGTGAAAGATTGCTTCATAGCTTCCTTGGTTGCTTCTTCAACCATACGTCTGATGTCTTCTTCTGACATGAGATTCTTCTCCTCTCTGACTAATTGCCTATGAGTGACTCTGGTTTTCTCTTTTTCGCCTTCAGGTGATGACTGTGGGAGGGTCACCAACTGAGGCTAGTAGACCTCACGCGGGGAATGTTTCAGTCTATCTGGAAGACTGCCACCATGTCCCTCAATTACAAGCTCATATCCTCTACCCCAAGTGGCTCCACTTTTACTTTTGAAACCAGCTTTTGATATTCCTCTGGCAGCTCTTTCAGCAGACCTTCTTTGAATCATACTGACACCACCCGGAACGCTCAGAATGAGCTTTTTCTGTGACTCATCTACTTTCAGAGTAATCTCAGAGGCAGGTTGTCCCTTGACCTCGTGAAATTGACTATCGCGATATTCTAGAAACGTCATCTAATCAGACCCTTCCCTAATCCAATATTATGAAAAAAGTGTCATGGCTGCATATTAGCATTTGGCCGATGAAGTGATACCATTGTGTCAAAGAAAAAGAATAGAGTTGTGAGTCAAATGGTCCCTGATGAGATCACTGACTCACGATTTTGAAATAAATCCCAATAGTATTAGTCTGGCGGTGGAGGTGGAGGAGGTGTGTCGTCCAACTTAGTACTGACTGGTGTAAGAACCGAGTCACGCTTCTTCTTTGTGAAGAAGAATCCACAAACCACAAAAACAACACCCAACACTGCTAGCACAGCACCAATAATGGTGTCATATCCGGCTACGACAGTGATGTTCATCGTTGGCAACAAGACAAAGACTGCGCCTACGATGATCAGAATTACGCCTAGACATATTGGTCCAGAACGAACATATTCTCGCCACGTTAGATAGGACATTTTGAGATCTCCCTGACCGATACGGAAAACAATCCGTTCAGTACACTTCCACACCATGTGCTGGGAGTGATTTAAGATTATTGCGCGAGCATCAAGTGGGCTTTACTCTATGGACATTGTCACAATGCAGCCAGTAGATGATGTGTTAACACCGATTTTCAAATCGGTGACCTGTGAGACTTTCTGTGCTAGAATTTCATGAAATGCACAGGGATATCCTGCAGGCATCCGGTTGCCATTTGGATCAATCTTGCGAGCCATCTTCAAGAGCTCACAACCTTGCGTTTCTACCGACACATTCAAGGTGCCGGTTTTTGGAAGTTGACTATCGCCCGAACAGCTGTAAATAAGCTCTCCGAAGCGTATTGGAAGAATAATTGGATCTTCTGGGTCAATCCACATATGAACAAGTTCATTTGCGAGCTGCTCAAACATCGCAGTCAGATGTCCACTGGGAAGAGTGGCAGCATATACCGCGAGCTCACAGATTGTAGTGCCATGAGCTTCCGCAATCACTTTCCATGCATTCTTACCAGCTTGTGGAGTAACGGTGGGTAAGTGACCTACGGGAGCATGAGGTAGTTCCTTGGTGTCACTTGTGACGACCGTGCTTTCTTCCGAGGACGAACCCACTTCAATATATGATTCACCATCGTCATAGTAGAGATCGGGCACTTCATAATTTGGAGAGATCCCAGATGTCTGATATTGCCGTGAGAATTGCATCAAGCGACCAGCGCACATCGCCACCGCATGTCGACTCAATCCTTCAACCCTAATGTGACCATAGATAACTCCAACAAAATTATCGAGACTCAGTTCGGTCATAGTCTTTTCAGCAAGAATCTTCTTGCCCCTAATCACACGACAAGCCCACATTTCATCCATGACGCCAGCCTGAGCAGAGTAGCTTGTATTGGTAATCATGACCGTAGGAGATATTGGGTAGAATCCAGACATTGGTTTGCCTCACTAACTAGCCACACCTTTCTCTCCCTGAAAAGCATATCGCCAACGTAGTTGAATATCAATCTTAGTGCATCTTGATCTTCATCGTGATGATGGAATGCGGGTCAACAGGTAATGATACTGAATCCGAGCTCACCATTAATTCACCAATCTCATTACCAATGAAGTCTACAAGAATAGCACTATCAACAACTCGACGGAATTTCAGAGTACTTGTCCCTGAACATCCCTTAATCTCATAAAGACGTACGATGTACTCTGAATCCTTTTCGCTGGGCCTAAAGCATGAGAGCTCCAATTCAGCGCCTTCAATTACCAGTGCTGGTAATACATTGTCATTGCTAGGGATGAAATTGGCATCAAGTGGAAAAGCAATCAGAGGTAAGCGGTGCTCATCCGATCTTCTATGCACCATGCCAGATTTCCAATCAGATTTGTGTGGTAGCAGAGATATCCTGAAAGAATGCTCGCCGTGCTCTCGCGCAGTCTTTGCTTCCATAACCTCATCATCTCTGCCATGAGATAGCTGTGTTGGACTTCTAAGAAAAGTCAAACCAAACTCTCCATCTTCATACTGGAATTCGTGAATACCAATCGCAGAAACGCCCAATCCATATTCAGGACTCCTGCAATCAACCCAATCCAAAGCAGAGAAGATACCGTGTCCATGGTCCTCAAAGGAAGACAATTCGGAATGCATAACATGCTTCTCTTCCACCATGAATTGAGAACCTGTAGAAACATGATTCGAGTAGATAGGGA
>JBHLQH010000027.1:0-46379 GCA_048884965.1 Candidatus Thorarchaeota archaeon
ATGAATAACGCCACAGTCACCGCACTGACGTCCTTTCTTGAACCAGGATCAGCAGCGACCTTGACACCAGTCCAGATTCCAAGAATGATAGACACGATAGAGGAGGTACCCATCAACAGAAGAGTGTTGGGTAGTCTCGCCATCAGCTCATCCATTACTGGCTTCTGACTGACGAAGGAGATGCCGAAATTACCTGTGAACATATTCACGACATATCGCCAGAACATGTAGATCCAGTCAAATATGTCTGGATCAGGCACGAGCCCGAATCGCTCGTATAATTGTTCAAGCGCATCTCGTGTGAGGTTCCTTCGAAGTTCCTCACTGATCATCAGGTCTACTGGACTAACGTCCAATACAAGTGTGGGAAGTCTGAAGAGAAAGAAGTTGAAACACACTACTGCTACAACGAGTAGAAACATGTAGATGCTTCTTCGAATTACATATTCTCTAAGTCCCATAATCAGACTCTCCATTTAATACCTAGTGACACTAAGTACTGTGAGCCAACATAGATTTGTTCTAATCCCCATATAAGCATAGTGCTCAAGGTAGACATAAATGATTTCTTTGAAAACACGCAAATTCTAAAAAAAGAAGAAAGGATGGAGCCCTTGAAGGGCTCTTCATCCAAGATGTAGATTATCTCTCGCGTAGACGCGGATTCAATACTTGGTCCAGCGTATGGCCAACGAACGTAAAGGCCAATGACAGGATAGTAATCATCATACCAGGAAATACGACAACCCACCAGGCACCTGCACTGAAGCCTCCAGTGCTTTGTGCATCAGCAAGCATCCTTCCCCAGCTTGGTTTACTAGGATCTGTCAGACCAAGGAATGAGAGTCCTGACTCTGAAAGAATCGCACCAACAACACCAAGGGTGATGTTAGCAAACAGAATAGGAGTCACATTAGGTAGAACATGTCTGAAGATAATGTATGTGTCAGAAGCTCCAATAGCTCTAGCTGATTCCACGTAGGCCTTGTTCTTCTCAGCCATGACTTGAGATCGAATCAGACGTGATGTCCCCGTCCAACCTAATATCGCAATTACCACGATGATGTTCTCAATGGTTGGACCGAGGAATGCCGCAAGGACCATCATCAGTGGTAAGCTCGGTATCACTAGCAGAAAGTCTACAAATCTCATCAATACTTCATCCACTTTACCACCAAAGTAACCTGCTACTAGACCGACTATCACACCTACTGCAGTTGATAGGGCAGTTGCAAGGATACCGATGGTGAGTGAAACCTGTGATCCGTAGACAAGCTGGCTCCATGCATCTCCGCCTTTATCTGTTGAACCAAGAAGGCCAAAATAGTCACCATAGACAAGCATGCTGACACGTTTGAAGGTGACAGTCACAGAACCGTCGTATTCGTTCTCAGGATCTGCTCCGAGGTAGTTATCGAAATTATCTGTTGGAGCTAAGCCAACAGCAACTGTGAGAACATCAGTAGGATCTACCTGATCTCCGTTCTCATCCTCAATCATTCCTCGCCAACCAGCTGCAATATCGAAGTAATTGAGATCAATCCTACGACTCTGGAAAATTTCATTATAGGGTGGGAATGAACGGTAAATCTGTTGCCAGTCACCGGATGAGTCAATGAGCCACATGTATACCTTGAACATCAGACCACCTTCCGGATGAGCTGCAAAGTCCCCTGTCATTGTGACAGAGAGCTCAAGTGTCATATTGACATCGCTTGGAAGGCTGTTGAAGTCCCACTGAATTTCTTGGGTGAAGTAGATGAAGCTATATGAATCAGGCATCATCCCAGAGGGGTCTAAAAGTCTCCAATCCATTGCACCAGGGGAGTGATCCCATGTGAGGTTCACATATCCATCCCCATCAGCTCCTGTATATCTTTCACCTGAAAATTCATCATCATGTGCCCCTTGCACAGTGATTGCATTTGTTTCATCACTAAGCAAGTATTGATCAGGCATGTATTCTCCGGTCGTCACACCAGTTGGGTCAAAGACTGACATCCAATTGGGCGCAAGGAAGCTAGGCGCTACCTTTGCATTAGGAGATGGATCATGTGTAGCTAGTGCGGGGGCACCTATTGCCATCCCGACATAGAATACTAGCACAACGAGACCCAAAATCCCAATTTTGTGTTTCCGGTACTCTCTCCAAAATCCGCTAAAGTTTACGTACCAGTTGCTATCTTTCCATCCGCCTTTGTGATCATCAGACACGATAAAGGCCTCCGTGTGTATGAACGACCGGTGCATTGAGTCCTGTCGCTCATTTCACTTGTTCTTCTAGTGTATTTCCCAGAATTTTCTACTAAAAAAAGTGTCTGTCAAGGCGGGGAATCCGAAAAATTGGAAAAATGGACGAGGCAAAGAAAGATTTATGATTTTGCCGCAGCTGTGATTCTAATTTTTACTAAAACCATTCGTAAAATCGAAGGCAGAAATTACATATTCATAGAGTGATTTGTCTATGAACTGCCTGAATCTTCAAGGGTGTCTAAGAAAGGATCGGATTCGTCATAGTCCTTTTTCTCTTCCTCACCAAGCTCCTCTATACGTTTTTCGCGGGCCTTGATTATGTCCTTTGTACGCCGTGAAGCCGCCCAGAGATCTGCGAAAACCATTCCAACAAGAAAGACCGTGAGCACTCCAGCTAGCGATATGATAGCTCCGATGAACCTGAGTGTTTCGTGAAGCAGCATCAGACCCAGACCGCCAAAGATCATCACTGGGGGTATCACTAGAATTCGCTTTCGAGGTTCTTTTCGCGTTTCTGGAAATGCTCTAACCTTCATGGACATTTTTATTCAATGCATTCCCTGTGTGGTACCCTTTTACTATTTTCGAATCGTGCTAGTCCCATGTGAATTTTCTCATAGTAGTACGAATTTTCTTGTAATACCACTGAATCTCCTCTTTTTTGACGCTCTACCTACAATTATGAGTATATTTGCTGCTTCTGACAGACTTAAATTCAAGAGTAAACGCTTCCGGCAGCTTAGAGTACAAAATGTTGCGTGCTCGTGCAGAAACGTATTTAAGAATCGTATCGACAGCGGGAGCCGTTACGGGTGTGATGGAAACCCCATACATGTACTCATTTGGAGTGTACGGAAGCATGAATCTCCTAGACATCAGAAACTTGCGGATGTTTTACCAGACACAGAAGGGTCTCGTAAAGGCCGTTGACAACGTTTCTCTAGAGCTAGATGTCGGTGAATCCATTGGTCTTGCAGGAGAAAGCGGTTGTGGTAAGAGCTCCCTCGCATATTCTATAATGCAACTTTTACCTCCCGCAGCCAACATCGTTGGTGGTAATATCTACTTCAAGGGCGATGACTTACTGCGCAAATCAGCTAGAGAAATGCGTGACATTAGATGGAAGAATGTTGCTATTGTCTTCCAGGGTGCAATGAATGCTCTCAATCCCGTTTTTGAGATTGGTGAGCAAATTGCTGAAGCTATCCTTATGCACGAGAACGTGACAGAAGAGGAAGCTCTTGACCGATGTGCCAAGCTCTTTGAGATGGTTGGTCTCGATCCCGGAAGAATTCATAATTATCCACATGAGTTTTCAGGTGGTATGCGCCAGCGTGCAATGATTGCCATGGCTCTTGCTTGCAATCCGGACTTGGTAATTGCAGACGAGCCAACAACAGCGCTTGACGTTACTATCCAAGCTCAGATTCTAAAACTCATGCAGAAGCTACAGAAGGACCTTGGTCTATCTTTGATCCTGATAACACACGACCTTTCAGTTATTGCAGAAACGTGTGATAAGACGGCAATCATGTATGCAGGTCGAATTGCAGAACTTGCCGATGTCGTATCAGTCTTCAAGGAGCCAATCCACCCGTACGCTACTGGTTTGGTTGGTGCTATTCCAAGCATGATCAAAGCAGAGAAGAAGAAACTAACCTCTATCCCAGGTTCACCTCCGGATCTCATTGATCCTCCAACAGGATGCAGGTTCCATCCACGATGTCCATATGCTGAGGACGTCTGTGTAAGGGAAGAACCATCCTTTGATGAAGTAGAGCCTGGTCGTTACGTGTCGTGTCACTTCCACGAACGCCTGAGGGGAGAACTAACAGTAGATCTTGATTAAGGAGGCCCAAAAAGATGACAATTGATGATTCAAGAGTGCTTGAGCAATCAACACATATCCGGGAAGGTGAACCACTCATCAAGGTCCGCGAGATGCGGAAATGGTTCCCAGTCAATACGGGCTTTCTATCCTCCCTATTATACAAACAGGAGTTGTTTGTGAAAGCCGTTGACGGTGTTACATTTGATATCATAAAAGGTGAAGTACTAGTACTTGCAGGCGAATCCGGTTGTGGAAAAACTACGACTGGTAGATGTGTCCTTAACTTGGAAACCCCAACCGACGGACATGTTGTATATGCTGGTCAAGACCTCACTACACTTGATAGGAATGAAATGAAGGAGCTACGGAAGAGGATGCAGATTACATTCCAAGATCCGTACGAATCCCTCAATCCAAAGCAGAGCATTGCCAGCATCGTTGAAGAGCCACTCACAGTACACAAGATTCCTTTGACTCCGAGTCAAAGGAGAGAGCGAGTGCTTGAGGCTCTTGAGAGTGTCGCACTGACCCCAGCAGAGGATTACATCGACAGATATCCACATGAACTATCAGGTGGTCAAAGACAGAGAATATCGGTAGCACGTGCACTCATTCTTCACCCAGAGTTTATGGTTGCAGATGAGCCAGTATCTATGCTGGATGTGTCAATTCGTGCAGAGATTCTGAACTTGCTCCTTCAACTGAGAAAAGAGCTTGGTCTTACGTATCTCTTCATCACCCATGACTTGGCTGTTGCTACCTATATTGCAGACAGAATTGGAATTATGTATCTTGGAAAAATCATGGAAATTGGTCCCGCTCATGAGGTCGCGTTCAATTCACAGCATCCGTACACTCGTGCGTTGATTTCTGCTGTACCATCAGGGGATCCAACCGTGAAGCGTCGTGTAGAATCCCTTAAGGGAGAACCACCGAGTCCAATCAATGTACCAAGTGGCTGCCGATTCCATCCACGATGTCCATATGCTCAGGAAATATGCGTGAGGGAGATTCCTGATGATAGAGACATGGGTAGCGGACACTATGTTGCATGTCACTTCGCTGGAGAGCTTGGTGACGCTGCCAACTACTAATAGATTATTCATGGGGCAGAACACATCTGCCCCGTACTGCTTCTTTTTCTGTAATATTGAATGGGGATAGCTTCATGAGTGAGATAACCGATAGGCCACGGGTGATAGGCGCAATTAAGACATGTTTATCTAAAGCATTCGATAGTGTTCAGGACGCAATGGATGCGTTAGATGCGATTGCAGATGGTTCAGTTGGAACAGGGATGACACCACTAATCGGTGGTTATGCGATGCCTGATCCTAAGGAAAAGTATAGGTCTGCTTTGATTGACATAGATTCAACTGAGAAGGCATTGAAACCTCTCGTAAAACGGGTCAGTGATGGTCGTGTAAATAAATCCCATTTTCAAAGCGATGAAGCAATGATTATTCTAAAGGATATCGCTGAATTTGAATATGATATCCTACTTGCCAAACTTCAAGAGAAGACAGGTAGAGAGAGCGTTTGGTACAGGCTTCGCGAATTGTCCGAAAAGATTGAGAGAGTCTATAAGTTAGTTTCAAAAGAGTAAGCTCCACTAAGTAACTAATGCTTTGGCAAAAGGTAATAACCTATCAATAGTGATTTCTTACTGAGGTCATGAGGAAAGGGTGGTATCTGTCTTTGAGTCTACAATCATCTGAACGAATCGAAAAGCAATTGCAAAGAGCCAAGAACATTCTCATTCAGACAGAAGATACAATTGGGAGGATTAAGACATCACTTCAACCCACTGAGCAATCGCTAATGTTGAAGGAGTTTAAGACAAGAACTGTTCTTGATCCTGGCGAATCAAAGGTTGTTCTGTGTTTGGAGGAAGAACTAGCGATATCAAAAGCGTTTAGCAAAGCTCTCTCGAAGATGGATGGCAAGAAACCCACACTTGTAAAGATACCTGAAGAAAGCAACTCCAGGCTTACAAACCTCACTGTAGCACGTATGATACCTTCAGAGGTTCTTGCAAAAGAAGACGGTCAGGTTATAGTAGTAAATGTTCAGAAAGAAAGGATGTTGAAACATCTAGAGAATTCGAGAACAGTTATCATTGGAGATCGTTACTCTCTACAATACAAAGATACAGTTCAGCGGTTGAGTAAAGCTTTACAGAAATTGGAAATCTCTGTGATAACAGACATAGGGTTACATGGAGGAGGCTCATTGACATTCGAGCTTGTGAGAACCCTTGGAATGAGGCCCAAATCCACAGTTCTTGAAATGACACTAAGCTGTTCGGTGGCAGACAATTCGGAGTCGCTTCGTCGGATAATTGAGGCACTTCTTTCGCTGTAGGTGAATCTAGTGAGTGAGAAACCAACAACAATGAAAGAGATGCAGTTGCCTTTTCCACACGGCATGGAAGTTGAACTACAAGTCATTAAGAGAGATGGCTCATGGATAAAGGGAGAAGAGGTCCTAGAGGTCTTTGACAGACTTGTAGCAAATGCAATATCATTACTTGAGAAGAGAATTCGTGTATCACCAGTTCCGTCTGTCAAAAAGAAGTACCGTAGATCAACTCAGACGGAGGAAGGAGAACGAGGTTCTAGGGTTGTTTCATCGTATGAGGACCCGCATGGAGAAGTCAAGGAGTTCACTCTTGTGGGGCATGACCCCAATGTTACCAGTCTGACCTGGATTCTAGAAATCGCAACACCTCCATGCACCACTCTTGAGGAACTAGCATGGTGGGTTCAATCCTTGATTGCGATATCCTATGAATCCATTCCGAAGGATGCTAATATTACTCTTATCTCAACAGGACTCAATCCAGCACAAGAATATCTGAAGAATCTCTCATTCGGTGAACATCATCATTTCTTGGGTCCTGATACTTCTGAGAAGGTAAGAATTGGTGTCTACAATATGGTACGGAACTTTGTGCCACACATCATTGCATTGACTGTCAATTCACCTTTTGAGAACAAGAGAACGACAGATGAGGTATGGGTTGACGATGATGGAAAGACACGAGCACCGAAGTGCAAAAGATCCATTCGTTTAGTCAACAACACTACTCAACTAGGACCGACCAATGAGTTCGAGTTTATTCCATATCTCGAGAAGCCTGATGAAGAGGGCTTCGCTCGCCATGTTAACCGAAGTTATGCAAGAATGGTCGACCTCTATCCATTCACTCGTTTGCAGACCATTGAACTAAGAGTGAGTGATACACAGCTTTCAATCCCTCGAAGAATAGCAATCGCTCTCCTCCTACAAACATTATCATTGAAAGCCAAGAGGATGATTGAGAGTGGTCAAGAAATTCCGGATGTTGGTGCCAGTTCCCTAGCTGCAAACAGAGAATCAGCTGTTGAAGCAGGTCTTTGGGGACCTTTTAGACCAGCAAAGGAGAATCCGGATTCTGAATTCATTAAAATCTACAACAGGCAAATCAATGATGATGGAAGCATCAATGAGAAGAAGCGAAATCGGTTTATGGGAGATGCCATTAACTCAATGCTCTACATCATACGTGAAGAACTGGAAGAGCTCGATTTAATTGATAATCCTTTCATGCAACCGATACTAGTATCAATATATGGTAGCGAGTTCTTTGATGCAAAAACCACTGGAGCAGATTTCCAGCTTGATGTCTATGCAAAATCTGAACTGAATCTGGTTGTTCTTCTCAGAAAACTATCTGAGATAACGAGAGAATGCTGTATCAATTGGCTATATGATCCACTTGAAGGAACACCACAACTGCCCACTTGGTTGTGTTGGTGGAAAGGCATCGAACCTGAGATTGTTACAGACAAAGAGAGAATATTCGCGGGTCAACGGGCTCATGTGTCTATCTCGATTCGAAATGCTCTTGATAAAGCAGTAGAAGATTTGACCTTGACTTGCACCATAGAAGATTCTGACAGACATGTCGTTGAACGCAAACTGATTCCTATTACCAGAATAGAATCGGGAGAGATATTCATCGAACATCTCGAATTTGATACTTCTAAAGGCATTCCTGCTTACAACATCCTGGCTGCTGTTAGCTTAGCAGGACAGGAAGTTCATGTTTCAGGATCCATCCAGACCTTTTGGACAAAGGCAGCTATACGACCTACTACAACAACGATATTCGCAGATGGTGCTACTCAAATTCCGTTCTCCGGAGAGATAGAAACAAGCTACCCAGAAAGCGAATTTCTGGCTGTCAAAGTCAGCGTACTATCGCCTAGTAGGGAAAAGATTCTTGCAGAAGTAGAGCAGCCACTTTCTGTTGAAGCTGGCGGAGTAATCTCCTTCAAGAATAAAGACTTTCCACCTCTTGTTGTACCAGACGACCTTTCAGAAGGTGTAGAACGTTGTGTTTTGAAAATCAGTCTTACTGATTCAGACGGAGAGGAAGTAACAGCCAATACTTCTAAACCGTTCTATATTGGGTTTGTTAGAAAGGGACCAAAGATAATTCTCGAGGCAAATATCAAGGAAAACTATAAGCCAGGAGAAACAATTGTTGGGAAAATCGAATTGAAGGCCAAGGGTGAATCCATAGCCAAGGATGCATCGGCATCAATCATCTTCCTAGCAGATTCTGGAAGGAGACATTCGATTACAACTCTACCTGTCAAAGACCTTGCAAAGGGAGCGATTGAATTCGAGTGGAGGATACCACCTATACACTCTGAGAATACAGCAGAACGTACAGGAGTAATCAGAGTTGAACTACTGGATGGAATCGAAGTTATCAGTTCGACGCAATCGGAGAGATTCAAATTAGAGCATGTTGGTGTGCGGATAAGTATCGATTCACTTCGGATTCCATCTGCAACTGAGGTCGGAGCTAAGATCACCGGATGGCTGCGAGTCCGTCGAAATACAGAATCAGGTGAAAAGGCGACTCTTGATTTGACATTCAGGTATCCTGATGGGACAGAAATTCATGCTCTATCGCAACCCATTAGGCAAAGTAGAAACCTATCGGTAGCCTTTGGACCAATAGAGGTTCCTAGCTCAGAATCAGGTGAGCGTTTCGACCAAGTAGATTTGGAAGCAAAGATATCCTATGGCGGAATAGTCATCGACTCCCGAGTCGAAACATTGCGCCTAGATGGAGTCGAAGAGCCACATCTTGTCCGAATATCATTTTCTGGAGTACCTAGCTTTGTTACACCAGATGAAACCTTGCATTCGACTATTCACGTTTCGAACCTCTCCAGTGAGGAGGTCCCCTGTATGCTTGCAGCCCAGCTTGACACAATAAAGGGAGCTATTCCAATCTGGCAAAAGGAAATCACGTTGAAACCAAAGCAAACTGGGCTCTACGCAATAAGCATCGATATTCCACTATCAATCGAGATGAGTACAGCATATCTAATGGCAAAGGCGACAACCACAAAGGGAGTAACTCGAGGATCAAAGCGTCTCAAGATCAAAGCTGTTGAGGAAGCGCATTTCCATTTCAGATATATGATAAAGGATCTGAATGGAGTAGAGATCCCAGGCTTAGTGCCAAGAGTGACTCCAATCAAATTGATTGTCATCGGAAAAGCAACAACAAAGGCACTTGATGAAGTAAAGATTCTTCTACGAGTAATGTCTCGAAGAAAGGTCATCAAGCTCTTCGAGATTAACTCGATGTCTATCAAGAAAAGAAAGGATAGCGAGTTCGAAGTAGAGATCCCATGGACAACTCCCTCCGTCGATATGGTTACTGGCTATTACTTAGAAGCGCTTGTAGAACAGGGAGGCCAGATTCTACCGGATAGGGCGGTAGAACAAACATCAAAGCAGTTCACAGTGTACTGATAGTTTATATCTGAAGAATATTTTACGGTTGTATAACACTCCGTTTTGGTAATAGTAAGCCCAAATACGCGCGATTTGGAGAAAAAAGTATCAAATTAGGCGATGTATAATTCGACGATATATACAGTCAAGACCAAAGGTATAATAGGGGCAAAAAGAGCCCTTTGTATTAATCGGAGCAACCAACCAACTCCTGATTTACAATCATAGAATAATCGATGATACCCCATATTTGACAGCCATAATATAGTATTGAGAGACGGAAGTGAGAATTATGTTGGAGTTGCTAACAAATAGCGTAGTTTCAGGACTAATCGTAATGTCCATCCTCGGAGCCCTATCGTATAAGCTCCACTTTGTAGATGTATCTGGCTTAATCAGTGCATATGTTGTTGGAGTAACGGTATGGTATACCGGAGGAGTGGCAGCATTTACGATCCTTTTATTCTTCTTCCTAGCTTCAGGAGTTGCAACGAAATTCAAGTACAAAGCAAAAGCTAAACAGAATCTTGCTCAAGAGGGAAAGGGAAAGAGATCTTGGAGGAATGTCTTCGGTAGCGGAGTCATTCCAATGTTCTTCTCAATAGGCATTTTCATCTTTAGTCCGACAGGACCATTCAACTTGACCACAGATCCATTCTTCTCATTTGCTATGTTTGGAGGCTTTGTAGGATCTGTTGCTACAACTACAGCAGATACATTGGCAAGTGAGATTGGAGTTTTCAGTAAGAGCAAACCCCGCTTGATCACCAATCTTCGTCGTAAGGTTCCAAGAGGAACAATTGGAGCAGTTTCTCTTCTTGGTGAAGGGGTTGCAGTATTTGCTGGTATAATGATTGGCGTACTAGCTCTCATCTTTGCGTTCGCAGCACCAAGTATGATTCCTGTCTATAACATCGAACAACTCTTCATCATCTTCCCGTTGTCAGTTCTTACAGCTTTCATCGGATGCAATCTAGACAGCTTATTCGGTGCGGTACTTCAGAATAGATTTGTTTGTGAGATATGTGGTGCTGTCACAGACAAAGAATTCCATTGTGACTATGAAACCAAGTATGTTGGTGGTTTCAGAAGCTTCACAAATACCTACGTGAACTTCGGTTCCTCAGGCATGGGAGCGACATTAGGAGTCGTCCTTGGGGCGGGACTATTTGTGTGGATTCTAGGAGGACTATTCTTCTGGATTCTTGCCTCATCTAGCAACTAGATCTTTGCTCCTTTGCTGGTGCATACGAGATATGCATCCTCAAGATTGTGTGAAGCACTGAACGAGGATATCAGATTCGAAATGAAGAGGGACTCTAGATCTTCAGACGAACTGCGATTCTTGACTACTTTCATTGTGTCTGAGTCTTTTAGAAGCAAGCCATATTGATTTCGATCTATCTTGATGAGAACCTGTGCATTCGTATGCTTCCTCAAGGCAGCAACGGGTTCCCCTTTCAAAACCTCTCGTGCTACCTCCCATTCCTGCGGCGAGATTAGTAGCAAATCAATCTGAGATAATAGAGGGGTAATTCGAGATAATCCAAGTTTCCAATAATGCTGAGAGCAGCGAAATATGGTGGGAATTCCATTGGCGTAGCAATAGGATGCAATCGCTAGAGCGATTTCTAGAAATACCTCTCCAATGTAAACAGCTTTGCTCCTTCGGACAATATCCCATGGGATTTGGGAGGGGGAAGTCAGAGAGAGAGAGAACCTTTCATCAATCCCTACTAATCGTTTAGGGCTTTTTCCATCATCGATTATTATGGTTTCATTCGTCCGCTTTTCTGATTCTATGGTAAAATGCCGCACATCAATCCCCCTAGATATGAGTGATGTCAGAACCTTCCACCCATTTAGGTCATCGCCAATCGAAGATACGAGAACGACTTTGTGATTCTGGTCAGCAAGAGCCATTGCTAGCTCAAGACTTGGCCCTCCTGGATAGCGATGTGGCATCTTACAAGTCACTTCAGTTCCATCTTTAGAGAAAGGTTCGCTCTGGATTTCTGTGAATAGGGAAGAAGCACCTGTTATGACAAAATCAGGAGTTTCATAACTGGTGGATCCTTCCACCATGCTCTTCGCTCTCACACGTGTTAGTATCTCAAAAAACACTGATTCCTCCAGACTATGCTCTCGATAGAATTGCAGCAAGCTAGTAAGATAGTCTTCTAGTAGAGATTCTGTCAATTCACTCACATCAGCAGGTAGTCCCTCTGTGAAGAAGCGAACCAGACCCCATCCTCTCTTTGTCAATTCGTGGAAAACGACGCGCTTTCCACGGTCTATCTTTGACCCTGTTTCAATGAGACCATATGAGCGTAGAACGTCCAGATAACGAAGTATACTCTTGTTCGAATGAGAAAGATCGCTGACCAAATCCCTTTGCAATACCGTGCCGTTTTCTTCGAAACGCGGGAGAACACTCGATGCAATACGGGATGCCAGTACATCCTTGATGAATGAAACACGTACCTCATACTCTGATGGCATCAATAGAATATACGGCCAGAAGTTATCGAATTCTGTCATCTATCAGGCCTCCATGAAGTTAAAATATGGGTTTGTCTATCGCCTTAATGTACAAACCTACCTATGTAGTTTACTGAACTACACAAGAGGGATTCTAATGGGTGAATACTTCAAAGCAGGAGCCTATCCTTGGGCGTTAACAGGAATATTCGCAGCACTTCATCTCGTTATTACGCTAATACCTTTCAGTCTAAGCGTGAGTGGGACTGGAGCAATATCGTTTGGTATGATTTCAGCAGCTATCGTCGGTTATTTGCTGGGACCATTCTATGGTACTCTCTCAGTATTGATAGGTTCATACATTGGCATTTTCATTAATCCTGAAATTGCAGTTATTGGACTAACAACTCCCATAGCTACCGCAGCAGGCGCGCTTGCTGCTGGCCTAATTAGAATAAAGAAGGCTGAGTTCGTCGTTGGTATCTATATAGTTGCAATGGTGGCATATCTGGTAGGACCAATCGGAATACTAGTGCCAGAAGCTTTATGGTTCCATGTAATTGTATTCCTCTTCTCACTTCTTCTAGTGCTTCCATTTACAAAGAAAAGACTCAACAATGAGATAGGTCTTTCGAAATCTACTTCGACACGCGCTCTATTTCTTGTTGTATTGATTGCGGTATGCGTTGACCAAGCAGTAGGCTCAGCTATTGGGTCTTTCTACTTGATATATGTCGCAGGTCTTGATATAGCACTTGTATCCACATTTTGGGTTGCAGTCGTATTTGTCTATCCTGTTGAACGAATAATTGGAGCATTGATAGCAACTTTCATTCTAGCTACGCTAATCGAAAGCATCTCCTCAGGATACTTCAGGTTACCAGGCACACCAGCAGAAGAAGATCTGAATCAAGAACTCGAAATCGAATGAATTGAGAATATGTGTACAGAGTTGCGAATTGCTTAGCAGAAGAACGAAGCTTCTTAAGATTTCATGTTAGAGGTTAGTATGGAACGGGAGTTTCAAGTCCGTTCAGTGACTACCTACGAAATAATAGATTTCAGGAGAAGTAAAAGATAATGCAGTTGGATATCTGGTTTGGTGTATGGTTCCTATTTATCGTTCTTGCATTCTTCGTTTTGATGTTCGTTGCAAGTGGTATCAAGATTTTGAAGGAATGGGAGCGAGTGGCCATTTTGCGCCTTGGTAAGTTCAAGCATATTCGGGGTCCAGGTATAATCTGGGTGACGCCAATGCTTGATAAGATCGCTATGAGGGTGTCACTGAGGTTGCAGACATATGCATTCAAGACAGAAAGATCATTGACAAAGGATAACGTACCTGTCGTCGTTGACGCAGTCATGTACTTCAGAGTTATCGATGTGGAGAAAGCAATTCTAAGTGTAGAAAGATATACCATTGCTGTTGAGCTTGCTGCACAGACAACTTTGAGAGAGACAACTGGTAAAGTCACCTTGGATCAGCTTCTTTCAGACCGTGATAGCATCGCCGCTCATTTGCAGGAGCTAATTGACGAGAAGACAGAACACTGGGGTGTCAAAGTTACAGCAGTTGAGATTCGTGACGTTGTAATCCCAACTCAGTTGCAGGATGCTATGAGTAGAGAAGCACAGGCTGAAAGAGAGAGGCGTGCAAGAATCACCCTTGCTACTGCTGAACTAGAGGCATCAGAAGCAATGCTGAAAGCAGCACAGACCTATGAAAAGTCACCAGCAGGTATGACACTACGTACGTGGAACATCATGCAGGAAATCAGCAAGAATGCCAATCTGATCATCATGGTTCCAACTAACATCCCTGAGGTTGGCACTACAGTCGGAATGGCAGCTGCAATGTCAGCTGGAACGAGTGGAATAAAAGTTCCAAAGAACAAAGGAACTGATGAGTAACTTTATTGTTTCAGATGAAATAGGAAGGAAGAAGAAATGGATGCCTGGATAAAAATCCTAGTCGTCATGATTTTGATTTCAGCCCTTAGCATGGTTCTAGGAGTACTCATATTCAATCCATTCTATGGTTTGATAGCAATTGGTGTCATTCTTACATTGCTAGTTCTGACAGTGGATCCCGCAACAGGAAAAGCAATGGCACAAGTGACGGTACCAATCGTCATAATACTCTTCGTATTCCAGATTTTCCTCTTAGGCACAAGCATAATCTTTGAGCCATGGAATATCTTCATCATAGCTGCAGTGCTCTATCTCCTCTTCGCCTTATTCTCAGGGGGTGGAGGGCTCGTTGAGGGAGGTTTCATAGATGCGCAAGTTTCTTTGAAGCTGTTCCCAGTCTACGGAGGAGCAATTATCATTGCATGGTTCTTAGATGATACCGGACATCTACCGGTGTATATAATGGTAGGAACCGTATTCAGCTTGATGTTGCTCTATATGGTCTTTCTAAGGGACTATGACAAATGGCCTCAGTACCAATACAGTAAGATGAGAGACATCATTGCTCTTACGGACATCAATCCCAAGGGCAAGGTAAAGACCGGTGCTGAGATCTGGTGGGCGAAGACCACTGGACCACCTATCATGGCAGGGGAAAGAGTCAGTGCACTAGGCATTTCTGGAATGACTATGATAGTCGCAAAGGAAAGTCTGAGTGACTCTCAATACGAATAGTTGACATAAACTAAATGGGCAGGAGCTATTCCTACCCATTATCTCTATTTTTTCCTTTTAGTTGGATTGAGCAGTATCCAGATTATCGATAGACCGAATAAGAAACCTGCTATTGTCGTGACACCCCATTCAATTTGGTAGATTTCTGGCATTAGTACGGGGTCTCTTGGGAAGGTTGGGAATAGAAGGTAGGCGATCATATTCCACATGAAATGAAATGCTATCGGAACCCAGAGTTTGTTCCCAGACCAATAGTAGGCATACGATAGAACAATGCCGCCCAATGTCAGATTGAGGGTGAACAGTAGAATCAGATGAATCGGAACGGTACCAAGTGGAGTCCACCAACCAAAATGGAGAAGGCCAAAAAAGAGGGAGCTTATGATAATGCCACGCCCCTTCCCGATGATGTCTACCAAGCGTGTTGTGAGATATCCTCTGTAGGCTAGTTCCTCAAAGAGAGCTGTTGGAACAGTAATGATGATTTCCCCTGCAATCAAATCCGGGGTTATTGCAGAGGTGGGTCTTAATGTCCCGCCAAACAAGAAAGCAATGACAACAACCAGTATGGCTGCCACTGAGCCAGCTATCGCACCGATAGCAAGATGGGGAAAGAATTCATCATCCTCGAGATCAATTCCAAGCTCGGAAATGGAAGAACCACCTTCCCACCTGATGAATCCCAGAACTATGAAGTAGATCAACCCAAATGTAAGGAAAAATAGACCCGTTACAACAAGTTCATACAGATCGGTCCCATAGAAAACACCTGAGATGATCGGGTTCATTTCAATTACAAGCAGCATCAAAGCAGCAAAGAAGACAACTCGTAGAAGTCGGTCATCATTCTCCGAGGGGGATTTCTCATTCTTAGTCATTTTCGGAACCGATTCACTCAAGAACATTCACCGTTAAATGTTGTCCGATGTATTTGCACACGATTTGATTATCAAGCAATGATACATAATTGGTCCTGAGTAATACCCTGAATATACAGTAAGAGGGGAATACATAGAGCCAACTGATTTAAGTACTCGATGCAAATCGAGCATTAACATCTAGCTCATACAATGTATGAAAAGCCGATGAAATATTGAATTCAATAGGAGCGTACATTTTTGTCAGAAACTCGAAGAATGTTGCTGGACTTCGAAACTGATGAAGTCGGACAAAAGGCACGTAATGATTCCAAAGTACGAAAAGCTCTAATTAAGGCTCTCACTGATACTTCTGATATTGTAAGGGAACGCGCTCTTATTGCAACTATTGAATTGGGAGACCCTACAATCGTCACCGACGTCGCAAAAGCATTGAAGGATGACGATGATGAAGTACGAATCGCAGCTGCAGAGTCTTTGGCATACTATCAGCAACCTTCTACAATACCTACCCTCCTTGAAGGTCTAAAGGATTCCAATACATGGGTAAGATCACACTGTGCAAATGGCCTATCCAAATTAGTTAGCGGTCCAATTTGGGCTCGAGTCAAGGAGGAAGACGTAGATAGAATCTTGGCGGATTTTCCAGAGATGGATGAAGAACAGATTAGATTGTTCTTAACTAATCTCAAAATCAGGCAGAATTCTCTTGACAAATTCATGCGGTGGAGAAAAGCCAACTTCGAAGTTGACATAGATACTTCATCTCTTGAGGAGATGGAATCGAAACCTCTCATTCTTGAAGGTGTTGAACTAGAACCACCAGTGAAATCGAAACCAGCGACTGGAATTTCAGATGATGTTGAACGAATCTTGTCGGAGTTGCCAGCCGACCTTAGAGAAACATTACCTGAGGAGGATCTTCGCAGACTGACACCAGCGACAGCAAGAGAACTCGTTGATTCACTACTGGCTTCCTTTACAGATGTTGGAAGAGAAGATTTGGAGAAAGAGGAACCTGCCAAGAAGAAGAAGGTAAAGGTAACGAAAGTAAAGAAGGTCAAGAAGAAAACAGGACCAACCAAAGAAGAACTGCTTGACCAGATTCCTGACGAAGTCAAATCACAAGTTCCACCAGAAGTACTAGCGGACCTTTCACTTGAAGATTTGGAGGCTCTAATATCATCAGGAAGCGATAGCGCAGATCTATTACCTGATATCACAGATGAGGAAGTCGTTGAAGAAGAGCCTAAGCCAGAGAAGAAAGAAGTAGAGAAAAAGAAGAAGGTTGTCAGTGGAGATGATCGCCTTCAAATCCTTATTGATAAGTTTGGAGAAGAAAAGGCAGAGATACTTCGAAACGTTCCTGAAGAGATGCTAGCAGGGATTCCTGATGACCAAATCGAAGAAATGGACATAGACGCTCTAAAGGACCTTGCTGATGCATTGGAGCCAAGGTAACGAGTATCACTCGCTACCTCGTATCACAATCGCGAATTCGCTTGCTAGTCGTCCATACCATTCAAGTAGATCTCGCATGTTGTCTACGTGTCGATAGGTTCCATTGCCATATTGAGAAAGTGCCAGCATCAATTCCTCATCCAATTCGCTCCTTTCACCAAGTCCGATGGTATACATAACGAAGCGATTTCTATCTGGAAAACGTTCTTTCATAATCTTGAGAGGAGGGGGACCAGCTGTTGTCATTCCATCTGTCAATAGGATTAGCATCGTTGGCTTACTAGGGTCTCCGAAGGCTTCTAAGACTTCACCGGCCTTAGCCAAAGCATTTCCCATATTCGTCAGAGTCCCTCCCTCTTCAACCTTATCAACTACATGAGTGCTAATAATTTGTAGACCAAGAGCCTTCTCACGTCCGGTACATTCAACAAATGGTTGAACCTCACCTGTATCAGCGTTGAGAAATGTCATCTCAGCAACTTCCTTCTCGAACGTAATGACTCCTACCTTCTCACCATATCCACGACCAACCTTCTCAGCTAGGTAAAGCAATACAGCCATAGCTGCTGCTTCAGCTCTACTTACATTTCTTCCCTCGTCGAAACGATCTAAGAAGGCTTGCACTTCAGGATTATCTCCTGCAAGATCCTTTAGACCCTCACGTGCATGAGCAATATCCTGAACAGGAACATCAGTTGTTTTCATGGAGCCACTAGTATCGATGCACAGGATTGCATTGAATGGAGTGGCAATACCAATTGTCTTGAACTGGTAGCCGGTCTTTTCTTTTAGAGCTTCGAACGCCAGCTTGGCAAAACTCTTTCCAGTGAGATTAGGACGAGTGTTCATAATTTCGACCTTTGCATCCAACTCGGGCCAATTGAAGGACATGCCAGGATATACAAGGCGACCACCAATTAGCTCTTCCAAGGAAGCGACTCTCTCAGCCGCCTTAGTAACCAAGTCCTCAGTATTAGCATCCTCTGACAGTGGTTTTAGACCAAACTCGACGTATTCCAGTGCAATCATGTCGCGTTCATAGAGTGTGACTTCGACAGTATCACCTTCCATAAGTAGTGATGCTTCCAGAACCAATGTATCAACGTAGATTTGGTCTTTCGGGACATCGTCACTCTTACGAATCTCTGCAGCTCCCCAAAAGCTACTCTCAGGATCTTCAAAGATCACAATTGAACCAATCTCTGCATCAAGAGATTCTGCAGTCTTTGGATTCATAGTGGCATAGCCTCGAAGATCGCCTCCATCCACGATCTCTAGATTTACTCTTCCGACGATTGTAATTGCCTCCGTTGCTCCTTATTTTATTCTGCTCGTATATAGATATAAAGAATCGTACATCCTCCTTCTTATCCGAATAGCTTAGGAACATTATCCAGTAATGCTTCAAGGTCCTTTTCATACCTTGTATTTTTCGATAGTTCTTCAATGACCGATTCGCCAACCCTATGTGTGGCGTAATTCGTCGTTCGTAGAGCATTTTCACCGCTGGTCCTCACAGATGCAATAGTGAGGATATCTCCAGGATTCTCTCTAACCCAAAGGTGAATTTCATAGTTTGCTTCCTTATTTTTCATTGTAAGGATATATGAATCAAGATGGACTCCGTTATATCCTCCTTCTTGAACAGTGCGAATACGCGGCCATGTATGTCGAGGGGGTATCATTAGGTCAAGTGAGGATAGATCCCATTCCTTCTCATGCATTGTTTTGATCAAAGCATCTTCAAGTGCTTTTCTTGAGCTGCCATTGTTATTGGGACAGGCTAATTGCTTTGACGACCTCTTGCTTTCTAGACTAGAATTGTATGGCTTTTGCACTAATGAGAGTGTGTTGCCACCAAGAATACGTTGTACATCTGAAAGATCCCCTGGGAATGCTCGAGAAAGTGATGCAATAATGAGTTCAGCGGCTTGAACGGATAGAAAGCTGTAATCAGTAGCAAAAAGAAGGCTCTCAGACCATCTCTTTGTGGATTGGATTCTTTCTGAAGCCATCTCGAACAAGAGCGGGATATCCTGACCATGCAACGTAGATGTGTCAGCAGAGAAGATAGGATCGTTGAGAATGTCATATAATTTTGGAGAACCGGGGCTCATGCCGGCGTGAGCAAGGATAATGCGAAGGTTTCCAATTGCCTGAGAGTACTGTGGTTCCTCTCTCATGATTTTCACTAGATGTCTAATTCTTGTGACTGTGCGTATGTTTCGAGTGTCGAATAATACTGGAATCCTTAGTTGAGCTGCTCTATACACAACTCGACGGACAAGATCATCCTCTAATTCATCTATGAATAACTGTGCCAATGGATGTAGCTTTAGCCCTCGGAGTCCAAGATCAAGGATAGCCCTATCAAGCTCTCTGACAGCAAGATTGGCATCACCATTCCGACCATCCATGGGGTCAACCCGCGCAAATCCGATGAGTCTGGAAGAATGAGGAGCTCGAGTCGTCCATCCCGCTATTTTATCGTTTGATATTTTGAATGAAGGTGATCCTTCAGGACCTTGCTTGGCATAATCGTCAGAGTAAGGAAAAACAATAGTTCTGTCCACTAGCCAGCCATGTTTCATTCTCTCCCAGCTATCTCGACTTGAAAACAGATTTGAAACAAAGGGAGTTGGAATTATCTGTATCGGCTCGAATAACAGTTCATCATTACCTATGGCTTTCTCAGCAATACGTTTCATTTCGAACCATAGAAGCTGATAGAAGTCATATGCACCTCCAGGTGTATTCCTATGGCTCTTCTCGCGCCCCATATGATGATGTGCGTCTACCAAATAAAGATGAAAGAGATCATCCTTTTTGATAGATTGTTCTGGGATATCTTCAATGGCTCGCACCACGAGCATGGATTCATTGCACCTCTATCGCATCGAAGGGAAAAGACAGGTGATAAACTATTGCACTATTGCATCTTACTGGAGATAAGGGATGCAGTAGGCATAAATTACTTCATACCATTTCCAAAATGCTGAGAGTAGGAAGATACCGATAATGATTGTTGCTGAGGATCGAATTACAAATGAAGTAGTAAGATTCCTAGTCATCGATGCCTATGCCAAATTGGGTGTTGTTCAATACGGCTCGGATATTCAGACCTTCGATTCACAGCGAATGCTTAGATATTACGCACTCGTCGAGAACCAGCTTTTCGACTATGCTAGTCGTTATCCAGAATCATTTCAATATCTTCCAAGAAGAGCCTATTCGTATCTGTCAAAGCCACCTTTACTAGGAGATCTCTCAACTAGCTTGGCGACAACCAGCGAAACAAGGTGGTTCTCGGATCAATTCGTAATACATCCCTTGACGGAAATATCTGCAAAACCACTTCCACGCTATCAGCAGAAAACAAACATTGAATCATGCTTTAGATGGACAACGCAATCTGAAGACGCAATAAGAATGTATAATGTCCTTGATCTTGATGTAGAAACGTCTGAAAGAATAAGATGGGCTGTGTCAATTGATGCAAGGAATCTCTCAAGAAGTGTGAAAGGAGGCGTGCGAAAGGCTCTCCTAGACGCAGTCACTGAACGACTACCAATCTTCATTCGCCTTGAAGATAAGGATGAGATTTCCTCCTTATTGGAATGGCTTGTCCTCATTAAGGAGTCAGGTCACTCTAGACCTTCGATACTGCTCTCAGTAAAGGAACAAAGAGGATGGGAGAACGAAATACTGAAGCTCCTACAAATGCCAGGAGTACACTTGCTCACATCAGGTGCGTCAATTGTTTCCCTTTCAACGATTATAGGTGGATTGAAAGGCCAACTCGAATCAGAGCTTTGGTCAGAAAAGCTGGTCTTTGCGAGCTCATATCCAGAAACCCAGATGGGCGATAGCATCACTGAGATTCTGAGTTTCCTGTTGAGTAAGAACCTCGGAGCGGGGCGAGATGAGATTCAGAATATCTTGGCTGGCAATTTGATTAGAATATTGTCCCCGATCTCGAAACAGCTTCGAATGGAGTATAGTGAATCTTCACTCTTTGCGGAAGGGATTTTTGGAAAAATTGCTTTACGTGAATTCCTTCGACTCATAAGATTGCTCAATGCACAGATGCAGATTCAGATTATCTCAGCAGATATCATTCCAGATAGTGCTGAAGGGCAAATTGAGCTCAACTCAGTCATTCTTACAACTCGTAATCTGAAATCCAAGTTTGATAGGAGGTTCATCCTTCAAAAAGAAAGAGACGAATCCTTGAGAATAGTAGGATGGAAGAAGATGTTTGACGATCTCTATTCATCGAAGAATTGGATAGCTCTTAGAACCCAGATACGAGCTTCTGATAGAGGGCCATCCTTGGACGCTCCAAGTCATATTTCTACATTCAATAGGAGAGTTTTGGATATCCTTGGCATAAGAGATGCTACATCTGTCATCTCATCGTTACATTACCAAATCCAAGAGAACTCACTTGAGGTTGGAAAGATTTCTCTTTGCCAAGAGGATATCAGAGCGATTGGCGTAAAAGAAGGAGAGGTTGTAACTGTATTAGATGCTGAATCTGATCATTATTGGGGAGCGATGGTTGTTCAGACATCTGAATGCCCTACAAGAACGGTTGGCCTCCCTAGTGCGGAACTCCGAGTCTATGGCCTAAGTAATGCATCTCAGATAGATTTGGTGAAGTATAATGATGAAATCATAGATAGTAAGAGTATACTCCTTACTTATCGGAATACTCCGGGGTATACGGATTCGGAGATATCTGCTTATTTGCATATGGCAAAGGGAGAGATTGAGTCGTCAATCCAGAGCAAAATAATAGGGATTGGAACTCGTTTTGTTACAGCGAATGGACTCGAACTAGAAGTGAAGAGAATAGATCCGAATGTTCGCAAGGGTCAGCTAGTTTGTGCCAGAGATTCAGATGTTGAGATTCTCCCAATAGAATTTCTGAATGAACTGAATCTGATTTTGGTCGCTGCCAACGGAAACCAAATGATGGTCCGAGATGCCAGCGTTCGAAACCCGAGGGCAATTCAAAAAACCTTGGAAACACTCTCCAACGACTTACCAGAGATTGCCACTTTCCTCTATGGCATACGAGGAACTCTATCCAGGTGGAATGTTGCTGCAACGATTATCCTTGAGATGGTCAATAGCTTCAAGCACAATAAATCAGAGGGGAAATTCGGACTCGTTTTTGTAGATCGACTCCCACATAAATTTACAATACAGAAGAACCTAGAAACTCAGGAATACATTAAATTCAATTCAGATATGCAGAATGATGAGATATTCAAATCACTTGTTTATTCCGTCATCGACGCAGGAGAAATATCTGATGAGCCAACTGACTCGAAAGCACTTTTCAGGTCTGCTGCTGAATTAACTGAGGATTTTGGAGTAGAAAGACCCACACTAATGCTTCTGATGCTTTCCGAAATGGATGATATCGATGATATAGCTCCTTACTTACAGGTGCTTAACTCGACAAGAAATCTCAAACTTCTCATTATTGGCATTGGAAACCAGTTTGGAAATCTACACCGTCAAAAAATCAAGAAGATGCTAGATATCGATGTCCAATTCATCAAGGAGTATTCTTTATTCGATCTTCGGGGTCTTCTCATATCCAAAATACGGGAACTTTGCCATTCTTAGTGCTTGGAAAGTCGTTCAATGGCAGACAGTTGTACATCTAGCTCATTTGCTCGAATCTCAACATCATCTATGAGCATCTGGATCTCATCAAGTAGTTTCACAATCCTCGCATTCGTATCGTCTTCAAGGGTTTCCCGTTCCTTGCTCATTTCGAGAATAACTCCTTCAATCTTTCGAATTCTTTTGTTCACATCTATAAGATTCTCCAACGACTCAAGGAAGAACGCGATATCCGTTTCCAAAGTACTCACCCGATTTCTTCACAGATTTTTGCAATTCTCTTCTCAAGAAGGCTTAGACGTTCATGCAAAGCCTCTAGCCGGTCAACTGTTTCTTTGACTTTGGTTTCAATATGATTTGCCTTACCCTGAGGCTCCTCTTCCTTCTTAGTACTTAGGCGTTCGAGTTCACCCAAAATGGCCTCAGCCCTCTCTATTCGCCTCATTGTATCATTTACGTCAACATCTCGAAGAATCCATTCCACCTTCTGAAGCAATTTTCTATCCTTCGAAGAGATCTTCTTTTGGTCATCATCCTTAATGGGGAGGAATTCTTCTTGTACTATGACCTCTTTGGTTTTGCTTCCTGGAACTACTATCTCTTCAGATTTTGCCCATAATGGGACGAGAACTTGGGTAGCAAATGTCTCAAGTTGCAGTCCCTCAGAAATTAGAGAAGTCATTAGATCCCTAGGACCATCCCAAAGGAAGGTTTCAATCACCGCATTTCGCAGGAGAAAACAAGCAGCAACAGGGTCTCGAACTAGGAGATTCTCAATCATTTCCAGTACCCAGCTACTAAAGAGAAGTGAGAGAGCAACGCTTTCTTGAAGAGCACCTTGTTTGAATAGAAGGATTTCGTCATCATTTGCATTAAGCAGGTCGGGAATCCAAGCCCGAGGGTTTGCCCAATTCGCAGGCATTCGAAGTGTAAATCCATGAAAGATGTCTCTATCGGCACTTTGCTCTATGATGTGCTCTATATAATCAAATTGTGGCTCGCTGAATTCTCCATCAAGCTCTATTCCTAAATCGTACTTCAGCACCAGCCGAAGGATATCATGAGGAGAATAGCCTGCGACTCTGAAAGCTATAAAATCCCTGACAACAGCATCGTTCTCCTTACTGACCTTGAAAGCGACTACGAACTTCTCCTCAAACAATCCACACTCACCGTAGATGATGATACCTGAATCGCCACTATCAGATAATCCCCTATCAATTACTGAACGTATTGTTGAACTCAATGGAATGATGTAATCAACCTGATTTGGCTTGGAGCGTAGAGAGCCACTCAAACCTTTTGACACAATCCCTGTTTCTAGCCATCCGGGCTTCAGTTGATTGCCAATGATTCGTACAGCAAGATATCCCTTTACTTCATTGTTCGAATACATTGATTGAAGGCGCGTAGTGAAGTTTTCTGACAGACTTTATACCTCCGATTTTATCCAATTATCAAGTTGATTTTTCGCGTGATCAAGTTGAGCAACTCGATCAATCGTTATTAGTATCCCGTTTCCGTTTGCAGCAATTGCTTGGAGGAGGGAATCATCAATTCTAGATCCTATACCAACACATGCAAGATATATCCCTTCAGTTTCAGATAATAAGTTTCTGACAATTGGAACTGGATTGATACCATGTGAATATGAGCCACTGGAAAATAAAATGATGAAGGTTGGTACAGGATTTCGCTCATAGGATCTCTTTGCTATTGCGACTCCAGTTTCTAAAGCCAGTGTCAAATCAGATGCATTCCCCTTATGATCATCTACACAGTGCAAAACCCATTTCTCGTATTGCTCAATTACATCATCAGTCAACATGATTGTATCATCTTCTGAGAAGTCTGATACATTTGTAGAAAACGCAAGAGGCGCGAAAATAACATTCTTGCCAGTGTATTCTCGAGCCAACGCAATTACTAAACTCTGAGAGATTTCATACCTAGCTGATGGACCAGAGTCATTACTTTCCAATGAGATGTCCCTTTTTTGTGATGATGCACCGATCTCCATGAGTGTACACAGATTGAAGTTATCTGCAGATCGTGCTGCGCGAAGATAGATTTTCATGACCTTTCTCCATGCAACTCTTGCTGCGTTGAGGTCATTTGACAAGGGGACCATCGCAGAAGGTGTGACTGCAACTCCAAGCTCTTCAAGGTAGAACGTCTTGTCTGTTTCCAGAATGAGCCCATCAATATAAGCTTCCAAATCCTCGATCTTTTGAGAGAGAGCTTCAACAATTCGACTTGCATCAAGTGCCCTCTTGGAGGAAATGGATAGCACCAATTCCGTGCATATTGGAATATCATCCTTGACTCTTTCGATAGCGATCAGATCATCTGATTTCAGATCTAGAAAATCAAAGTGACGCTTGTCAAGAATGATTTGCTCCTCAAGGACACGATCGTTCTTCTTTAGAGTTGCGAAAACAGATGCTTTCTCAGCTATCAGCTTGACTGTCCCAGTTGGCATATCAAGGTTGTCTGACACATAAGAGATGCCTCTCTGATTTCGACCTCTTATGGCCTGAAGCTTCATTTGATATTACCGCCTAGTACACACGAGTTGTGTATATTTTGCTAGCAACTGCCTTTGACCCGTAGTAGACCTCTACTTTGAGGCTTGCTTTCTCCTTCGATTCTGTCATTGGAACAAGATTTAGCTCTAACTGTCGGTCATCTTTCGGACCTATCTCATGCTGCTCGTTTGTTATCTCGGATACACCATCTTCTGTAGCTAGGGTTACTATCACACGGATTCCTATCACACTAGAACTTGGATTCTTCACACGTAGCCGATAGTTGAAAGCCCTTCCAGCAATTAGTGCATCAGGCACATCTCCCAAAGAAACCGCAATGCCGATCTTATCTGCAGTGAGCGGTCGTCCTCTTGGCCATCGTGGAATTCTCTCAAGTTCAAGCAATCTTGAAAGAGAGATCTTCATCTCTCGAAGTTCCATTCCGAGCTGAGAAGCAGCAGTACCAATATCAAAGGAGCCATCATTTGACTCATAATAGTCCAGCACTCTGCGGTCGGATTCAATCAAGTCGCTCATGCCTTCTAATATCTTTAGAATGGCTTCTGGAAGTTGATGGGCTTGTGATAATGAGAAATAATTCCCATTCTCGATGGACTCAGCTATTCTTCTGAAGGATTTTTCCACAAGGGGATTGCATCCTATGATAAAAGCAAAAACGGTAGAACCAAAGTCAGTAACTAGATTCTGTACTTCCTTGCAAGGATCATATCCCTTTGGGCATCCATCTGGAAAGTAATCGTCACTCAAAGAATTATATTGTCGCCCGTGGGGAGGTGCATCACCAACCAGGAGTAGTACTTTGTATGCGTCCTTATCCCATGAGAGCTTCGTTCTAGCATCATATAACCCATCTGCAACAGCTTCTGGTGTGTCACCACCTTCAGATGGTCTCAGTCGAGATATCTCATCATGTACTTCCTTAATTCGCCCAGAGAAGTCGAATACTCGAGTCACGTATGTCCTGTCCTGCGGAGGATGATCTCTATAAGATACAATACCAAAACGAATTGTAAGACCTTCAGTCTTCGTTACAATCTTGTCAACAATATCGAACAATGAGTCTTTCACTGCACGTATATCATCTTTCATTGATCCAGTGGTATCGACCACAAATGCTACGTCTATCTTAGCTGTGTGAATCCCTATCCACCCCGTGTCTGTCTAATCCTATGAGCAATTAAGCCTTTTCAGAGTAAAGAACAAAGGACATTTTAAAGGGACCGCTGAACAAAGAAATGCGTGATTCCTATGAGTGAGAGCGATATACCGATTATAATCGAGTTCGAAGGAAACCTTAGACTCAAAGCGGTGCTTGACAGGGTCAAAGCACCTCTGATTATTGAGGAGATCAAATCAATGCTCCCAGTGGAAGGAAAAGCTGCTTTCTTACGGGGCGAAATGAAAATCACTCTGGGAATAAATAAAGGAAATCTGAAGCCAACAAAGAATGTGAAGAGAGGAGAGATTGCCTACATGCCTCTTGGTGATACGCTCTGTATCTATCTTCAAGATATGTCCACATTCAGTCAGGTCAATGTCATAGGTCATGTGACCTCAGATGAATCATTGCTAGATAGCTTGACAGGTGTAAGAAGAGGTAGCCAAGCCAAGATTTCACTGGATGCGTAAGATGATATTACAGCCTCTGTAAGCTCTTCAGAAGAGCCTCATTCTCATCCGCCTCAATCTCTGAGGGATCGACTACCATCCCAGACTCATATGTTTCAATGATGACTTCTAATCCAGAATCAGCGACTCGCTTGAATCCTTTACTGGAGAGAGACCTTATGCGTAGCTGAGTTGTATTGAACTCTGTCTTCTCTGCGCTGATAGTAGGCTGAACATCAAGACGAAGCTTTGATTTTGTCCTTCGCAGATTCTCTTTCGTTTCAGCCAACTGCGTTTGAAGTTCCTTTCGCTCGCATCTTTCATTTTCAAGTTGCATCTTGATATCTTCATACTCGCTTCGCTGAACATAGTTCTTTGTCCTATCTAGCCAGACAACCGTTGTTCCATTGAATCTTCGATTTGTTGTAACCTGACTTAGCGCTTTAAGAACAGCAACAACATCATAGACTCTTCTCTTTGGAACCCCCAATATTTCAGCAAGCTCGTCGCTCCGAATCCCCTCTTCCCCGGCTTCTTTCAGGTATGATACGGATTTTCGAGCAAGTTCAACAAGTTTCACTAGTGCACCCCACACAGATTCCGATGATAGACTCCTCTATGCAATCTTCTAATCATTTCTCAGAGGTACTATTTAATGATTTGTGTTATCTGCCTATTTTCGTCGTCGATTTTTCGAAATGAACCATAACGTCGAAAAACAGAAGCTGCTATTATTGATAGGTTTGTACGAAAAATCGAGATGTACTCTATAAATATGGTCTGCATGTCGGAAGTATGGTGGATAATGTGTACACCGACAATTTCTTAACATGGCTTAAGTTCGCGGAGAACAGATTTGACTTTGTAATCACAGGGTGGATTCAATGAGCCGTAAGAAAGTCATAATTATGGGAGCTGCAGGTCGTGACTTCCATAATTTCAATGTGTTTTTCAGGGATAATGAAGATTATGAAATCGTTGCTTTTACCGCGGAACAAATTCCGGGTATTGAGGATAGAACATATCCTCCAGAGCTATCAGGAAACCTGTATCCAAAGGGTATCAAGATATATCCTGAACATCAATTACCAGAACTAATCGAGAAGTTTGGTGTGGAACAATGCATTCTTGCATATTCTGATTTATCCTATGAAACAGTAGGTCATAAAATAGCATGGGTGAACTCACTTGGAGCGGATATCCGCCTCATGGGGACTTCCACCACCATGATTAAGAGCAAGAAGCCAGTCGTTGCTGTTTGTGCAGTAAGAACAGGTTGTGGAAAGAGCCAGACCTCACGACGAGTGAATGAAATCCTTGTTAAGATGGGGCTCAAACCTGTGAATATCAGACATCCAATGCCCTATGATCAGGATCTCACTACACAGATTGCCCAAAGATATGAGAAACTTGAAGATATGGACAAATACAATTGTACCATCGAAGAGAGAGAAGAATATGAACCAATGATAAACATGGGAGTTATTCTTTATGCGGGTGTGGATTATGGAAGAATCTTGGAACAAGCTGAACAAGAAGCTGATGTGATCACATGGGATGGAGGTAACAATGACTTTCCATTCTACAAACCAGACCTTCTCATTGTGATAACAGATCCTCACAGACCGGGCCATGAGATAAGCTACTATCCAGGTGAAACAAACCTCAGAATGGCTGATGTCGTCATCATAAACAAGATCGATACCGCAGACTATGAAAACGTGGAATTCGTTCGCGAGAGCATCATGTGGGCGAACCCAACAGCTGTCATCATTGATGGTGCGTCTCCCGTTGGTATTCAAGATTCAAGTATCATCAAAGGAAAGAGAGTAATCGTCGTTGAAGATGGTCCTACCGTGACTCATGGTGGTATGCCCTACGGAGCAGGATATATCGCCGCAAGAAAGGCAGGTGCGATAATTGTAGACCCCAGACCATATGCTGTAGGTAGCATCGAAGATACTTTTGAGAAGTACGATCATCTTGAAGATGTCTTGCCGGCAATGGGATATGGGAAGAAGCAAATGGCAGAGCTTGAAAAGACCATCAACGCAGCCGATGTGGATGCTATTGTCATTGGTACACCAATTGACCTTGCAAAGTTGATAAAGATAAACAAACCATCAACAAGAATACGCTATGATCTTCAGGAGATTGGAAAGCCCGATCTTGATGATGTACTTGCTGATTTTGCCAAGAAACACAATCTGAAATAAGAAGACACGTCCGGGATTTTTCCCGGACATCATCTATTTTTCCGCTATTACTGAATCTACATGCCAGATCGTGATATCAAATCGATGTACACTATCGTGTAGAAGATGTAGATTATTGGAGCCAATAGGAGATTGTTCACTATAGTCACTGCAAGTACTGTAAGGTCGTTCCCTAGCAGAAAACCGAAGATAGAGAAGAAGTATGAGATCATGAAATCAATGATGAAAGTCACAACAAGTACAAGAATCCATCCAATAGCAATGTGCAGGGTTTGTCCACGGGTTAGTTCAAATGAGCTGTTCAAGCTTTCAAAAGGACTCTGATCGCGAACTACCAGAATGACTGGAGCAGCAATGATTCGAACGATAATGATCAAAGAGACTACACCCAGCACGATGAAGATTGAGATTCCGTTTATTATCATCTCAAAGTTACTCGTTACTAAGCCATATGCCATAAATGCTTGACCAGGAGCCAGAAGGATGCCAGTTATCAGGCCAATGATAATTTGAAGGATGAGCATAGGAACAAGTTTACTAAACCCAACGGACATACTGGCTCCTACATCAGGTTTTGCTGTTGTCGCATCGTCCAATGCGAATCTTATGGCACTACCAGTTACTATCGCAGTAACGACCAAACCCAGAAGGACAAAGATCACTGAGATGCCTAGATTGAGTAAGTAGAACTCACCAGCAATCTCAGGAAACATAGTTCCATTGATGATTAGAGTCAGAAAGACACCGATATCATCTGCAAAGATTGTCAGATCAAATTGCCCATAGAGAAAATATGCAATCGCAGCTTGCACGATGGTGAATAGAGCTAGCACCATACCTACAATAATAATGTAGGATCTAAGATTTCGAGTCCAGAGAGCAAGTGTCTTTGTCAATAACTCAACGGTTGAGAAACCCTTACTCATCATAGAATCTGGATTGTTTCCTCTTGCCATTGCTAATCATCAATTCCTGTCGCTCTGAAGAGCTTATAATATCTCCTAGGAAAGAGGTAACTAACCTACTTTCCATCAGGCGGGTTTAGGACGGATATCTGAAATCTCCATAAACTTCATGCCGCCAGCTTTCTCCAGGAGCTCCTCGAAGGCAATCATAGTAACAGAGGGTGTGACTTCAGTACTGTGCTTTGTAAGTTTCTTGACCTCTGCTATCAGCGAGGTATAGTCAGCATTTAATGGTCCCTTTGGAGCTATATAGAGATTGAGGACGTCCATACTATATGGATCGGCCATATTCTCTTTCGCCACCTCAATTTGTAGCTCCTCGATCTCCGCTAGTGCAAGAAGATCAGATCTGAGTGCGGTAAGATTCACTGTAGCACCTTTGATTTTCTTCTCACTTAGACCCATTATCTCAATCTGCGCCTCAGCATCATTTGTACGCCCGATATCCCAGAAGAATGGACCATCTAGGCCGCAAATCGGACATTTTCCACGTTCCTGATGAGATGCGACATCTCCTAAGAGGAATCCCTCAAAAATGGTTCCTGTGCTGTCTAAGTGGAACAGCGTCATATGTCCTGATTCGTCATCCCCCACAAAATCATAGGTGCCATCGTCATTGAACTTTACCAATTCAAAGGCTAGCATGAGTGGTGAAACATTATGATACGGACCGTGACGATCACATTGAGCTGCAAATGAAATTTTGCTCTCTGAGGATGCGTACCCGCCTATAATACGAACTTCTTTTGCACCCTTGTCTTGAAGAGTATTCACGATATCATCTGCGACTGGTTCGTAAATCTTTTCTCCAGCAAGTAGGACAACAACCTTCTCAGGAGCTTTGTAATCTGATTCAGCCATCGCTTTGAAAAATCGATTACGGAGATAACTAGGCATACCCGCAAAACCATTGGCCTTGAATGACCCTGCGATTTCAACTAACTTATCACTGGGGATTGCTCCTCCAGCACTGGTAGCAACATAGAACTTGGACATCTGACCTAAGCCCGTATTGACAGCATGCCATCCGAGATGGGGTGCATACGGAAAGAGGTTCATACTTATCATTTCCCAGCCTTCAGCTACCCATGGATCAACAGCCAATTGACCAGCTTTTACGCAATTCTTGTAGAGTAATTCATTGTCATATCGTGTCAGAAATACAGGTGCCGGAAGCCCAGATGCACGACCGGAACTGAGCCAGAACTGAAGTGGAGCAAATTGATAGGTCAATCTCTCCTGAAGGCGCTTCATTGCAGCAGCACTTCCAATCTTGGTCTTCACTCGGATCCCATTGTTCCGTATGAATTTGTAGAGGTCACCCTTTCCTGAGTCCTTGGCATAGGTCATTAGATTCTTGACGATTTCTGGAGCAGGTCTGTTGGCACCATCCACTTGCGAAGGATTGAGAACGAATTGTGTCATGTTGTCTTTGTAATCCAGCTTTTTCACTAAGGGTATCTTGTATTTTGCCCAATCTTCGATGCATGTGATATTGAAGGGGTCGATATTATTCGCCTTGAACAGTTTTCTGTAGTACGGATGATTAGGCCATACCTGATATCGAATAAACGCACGGAACTTTTGGTCCTGCATTTCTTTTATTTCTACATGATTCGTTTTCTTTAATTCTTCGAACGTGAATGTGGTTTTGACCATTCTTAGCACCCTACACATATTGACCGTAGCAGAGGATGTATTCGACAATAGCCGAATAATAAACATTACGAGATTCCATAAAAGAGGGGCTGGACTAGAGCGGCATTACCTAGCTTCATATAGTAGAAACTCATAATAGCACTATAGGCGTTTTACAACACTACTCAAAGCACTAGGGAGCATGAAACCATTGTCCGAAACTGACGAGAAACTTCAGAAGGGAATAATTGAACTTGAAAAAGGCAATGACAAGAAAGCATTCGGACTATTCAAGGATGTCTTTATGGATCGCCAAGAGAGACTGCTAAAGAAGGTACAAGACAATCCTAAGTCACCAACTCTAATGCTGGATGCACTATATATGATTCATGCCTTGGTATGGCTTAGAGTTGCTGAAGCAGGGAAAGATAAAGACCGTGGACTCGAGCTAATGGGACAGGCCGTAGGAACAGTTGAAGCAGCTCGCACAGCCTTAGGACCACTTGTAACGGGTTTAGCTCAATGGGCTCAAGAGAAGAACATCAAACAGGTCTATAACAAAGCGCGAGGGCTTCTGGCGGCTACTACAGATTTGGAAGATATGGCAAAGAAGGCTCTTGAAGCGCAAAGGAAAATGAAATAGGAAACTACTTCCCTTTCATGTATTCTTTCCATTCAGAAGCTGGAAATCTCTCTTCCATAATTTCTAACTCTTTCAGAACAGCTGATTCCAAATCGATGCCAAAATGATTGGCTAGTTGCACAAAGAGCGAGAAGGATTGAGCAAATTCTCTTGAGAGACCTTCTTTGGTTGGTGCATTGTGACCAATCCCATCTGGTTTATAGCCCTCCTCAGCAGAGATATGCCTTGATATCTCCCCAAGCTCCTCTATGAGATGAACAAATACTTGAGAGGCGTGAAACTTATCCCAGCCCCGGGATCTTTCGAATTCAGCTTTCTTAGCCTGAATCTCCTTCAAGTGCATCTTAGGTCATCCTCTTCGTTATGTGCAATACTTGAGCGCGTGCTTGATCCAACGCAGAACTAGGGGGATTAGTCAAAGGACCCAATGGAGTGTCATCAGGAAGAGGTGTTCCTCCAAGGAACATCGCTTCACTTAGAACATTCATCATCTCTACTGGAGGGAGAACCGCACATGCAAGCTTCGTTCCTTCTTTGATGCCAGAGATGTTTGTGATAATCTTCCAGATTCGTATTCCATCAGTACATCGACATTCTGTGAGATTGGTCGAATCCTTTACTGGTGCTAACTGACTTACCTCCACTGCCAGGATATCTACAGCAAAAGCTGGTTCTTCGTCAAAGTTCCTAAGCTTCTTTTGAAAGGATTCTACCACCCGGAGTGAGTATACAACCTCAGCTTGCGCGACCTGCTCCTTTACAGTACTTGGTTTGTACCCAGAGGTTAACGCAGTTCGATACAATTGTGCGAAATCTGCGATGGAGGAAACTAGCTTCTCTGTCGCTTCTAGAGATGCGAGAGATTTGGAGTCCTGATATGCATACTTCACCTCATAAAGGAAACTACCTGCCTTCTTGAGGATTTCATTCAGCTTCCCATATTCAATATGCATCTTTAGTTTCCTATTTCCAACAATCTCGTTGAGTCGTCTTAGTGCGTCTTCAAGCACAAGTACTCTAGCATCCTTCGCTGTGTCCATATTTATCACCTAAATTGTCACAATATCCGCTTGATAAAATCGTCGATGCGCGGTTGAGTATGACACGAGAAGTGATATAAAGATAGAAATGCTAGAAATTCATAATTCCAAGTGGAGAGACGTAGGTTGATACAAGCGCTCTATATACTGGTTGCTGATAGCGGCCTTTGTGTACTTGATAGAAAGTACGGAGAGGCAGAGATGGATCCAAATCTTATCAGTGGCTTTCTTACAGCTCTGATATCATTTGGCCAAGAGCTAAGTTCTGGCAACCGCGTGCATGTTATCGATTTTGGTGCTTTTGATATATGTCTCTCATTGAAGAACAACATCATCGTTGCTGCAACTGTTGACAAAACTGATGATGGAAATGCAGCAATGGCAGTATTAGCAGATGTGAATAATCAGTTTGTCAAGAAATACTCTGGCGTTCTGCAGAACTGGGATGGCAATCTTGAACCTTTTGAGTCGTTCATACCTATTGTCGATAACATTACAAAGAATGGAAGAGCATCCGAAATGAAGATTCTTGTACCTATTCTAAAGGGAAAAGTTTCTCCGATGCTCGTGCGCCTTGGTCAGATCTCACAGGATGTCTTCGATGTAGGACAGAAATGCCAAGGCAAATTGACAGTTAGGGATATTGCAGATCAGCTTGGAAAACCAGTAAAAGACGTTCAAAAGGCCCTTCATAATCTTGAAGATATGAAAATGCTTGAATGGAAAGAGATAGGACAATAGGTCCTAATCTCTCGCACACAGACTATTCTATTGTGCAGAACCCCACTCATTTCCAGCAGTGATGAGAATAAGGCCAATCACGATCAAACCTGGAGCCATAACACCACTTGCGCCGTATAGTAGTATTCCAGTTGAATCTAATGCAAAACGCGCAGAGTGAATTACTCTCCCAGCAAATAGGATAAGGAATCCCAGACCAAGGATGAAATTCGATTTTCTTAGGACGCCACCAGAAACCCATGCAAGATACCAGAAGAGCAAGGGAATGAAAAGAGCATAGGCAATGCCACCAATCCCGACGATTAATGCGGTAGCCTCTCCGGGGAATACAACCAGAAGCAAACCAATTAATATTGCAGGTATTGAAAAGGCGATCTCTGCCCACCTTTTACCAATTATTAGGAAACCTGCAGTTGCCGCTAACGCAGCTAGAGCCATCCATTGGAAGAAACCTCCAGCTCTTATCCACACATCCGAGCTACCCAAGTATGGAACAAGGTCTACGATGGAACTAGGAAGTGAACGTACATCTGCATAGAAATCCCCTACGAAGTAGAAGACTCTACCAACAGCTAATAACAGGAAGAAAGTAGCCATCGCCAGAGAGAATGGGTTTCTTGTCTTTCGCCATCGGAATAGTAGAAGAATGACGAATATCAGGAAATAGTAACCCACAACAAGGAACCATAGTCCAATGTGAACTTCACGAATAATCATATCGAACGTCTGTAGCATAATGGTCTCTTCCTATTACGCGCTGATACAAACCATGAGTGCGAACTGACAAATAAAACTATGCTGCACTTTTAGATTGAAGTAATACACCTAAGGAATCTCTATATTTCAAAACTAGATGAATATGACTCGGTGTTAGAGTGAATTTTAGAGGTTTCTGGAAGCTACGATTGGAAAATGGCGAAACAGAGGAATTTATCGATATCAGAAGAAAGATAGGAAATAGGATAATTAGGGCATACTTATTGGACCCCATATTGGAGGCCAAGAAGATAGATACTGTGAAAGCATCTCTTCGAGGACCAAAAGATGAATTCCAGGATTTTGATAGATTTATCATTTTGAACGCATCGTCAAACGAATTGAAATTTAGAATCCTCGCTGAAACAGGAGTATATGAGAACATTCGAGTAGTTGGAACAGATAACAAGGAAATCGCTGAAAAATCCCCAGATGATCTCGAAAAGCAATTCACTGATGCTTTACAAAACCACACGAAATGGAATGCCTCTGTCACGATTAGTATTTGTAGCAAGATCAAATCCAAGTAGAATGAGATGAAATATCATGGTTCTAGAACGGTTTGCGAAATGTCCTGTATGCGAGAAAAAAACTGTACTAAAGGTTCCTGAGGGCATTCTGGAGAAGGCAAAACGGTTTCCCTTTATGATTAAGGTTCGACATAATGACCATTATTTTTACATCAATATTGATAGTCAAGCATGGATTACAGACATTCTTAGTCCAGATATGGTTGAATAGAAATCAACCAATATAGCTATCAGGAGGGCTATCTCCATCTTCAGCAAATCCTGCCCTCTGCTCAATTTCCTTCTTTGCCCACTCAATGAAATCAGCAACTCTGGATGCCTGTTCGTCAAGCAAGTCAAGATTGGACTTTAATCCTAGCAATTCTGCAATCTTCTGCATAATCTCTCTTGAAGCGCGAAAGTCAGCCTTGATGACACCCATGGTTTCTCCCAAGATACATGCTCCATCAGCACCGTATCTTTTCGCTGCCCAAGAGGGGATAAAACCGTTGGCTCCAGATATGACTCCTTCCCGTGTCAGAATTGTGCCATCCAATGCCGCTATCTTCTCAAGAAGAAGCTGAGAACTCGCTGAGATGAACACTCGGGGCGGAGATGGATATACTTTGAAGAACTCCTCATAGCTTTGCTCATAAGCTGCTAGAGCAAAAACCTCTCTGATATTCATATCATTGAAAATCCCAGCTACATAATCAGCATAATCAAAGACTCCTTTCCCAGAAGAAGGTTGATGATCAGCAGTTAGTAGGAGCAAATCATGAGGTTCATCAGGTGCAGCTCGGTATAGATGGATCGTAGATTTGGGAAATTCAGATATCCCGTCTCGGACGATAATCCGCGGAGGAAAGTCCTCGCTGTAGAATTCAAGAAGAGGCGGCGCATCCAAAGCTTGGATCAATGCATCAACAGCTATACGTCCAACATTTCCAATTCCGGGTAAGCCAAGGATAGCAACAGGACTCTTTAGACTTGATACATCAATATCCATAAAGCGAAGCTCACGCATTTTGAATCATTCCAGATGATGAGTTTCTCGATTACCCTTTTGCTATTATCGGTCATGGAATGAAATATTGTAGTAACGGAGAGCATTGGAGGTTGTTGTGCTTGCAACATCCTCTTCTGGGAGATTGAGCAAGTTTGCTAGAGAACTACACCCAAAGGAAACATTTGATGGTTCATTCCTTCGGTCGTCTGTGGGGGAGAGATAAGGAGCATCGGTTTCCAGCATGATCTGTTCAAGCGGCAAGATAGATGCAGCTTGAACTCGATTCTTGGACCTCTGGAAATTAGCAGGAAGAGTGATAGACCATCCATTATCAGCTATTCGCTTTGCAATTTCAGGAGTGCCATCAAAACAATGCATGAGCACAGATCCTGAGAATGCCTGTTCGAGAATCTCAGTCGCCTCTGCTTCCGCTTTTCTAGAATGAATGACAAGTGGCAGATCCAACTCAGTCGCAAGCTCAATGAAATCCCTGAATAATGGTTCTTGAGCCTTTCTTCCTTGAGAATCTTTTATCCAGTGGTAGTCGAGACCTACCTCTCCGATAGCAACGATTTCAGAACTATACTTTTGGATTAGAGAGATTATTGAATCAGCCTCATTCCGTGTGAGCTGAGAAACGGAGCATCCTGCTGAATGATGAACATATCCACGGTGTTTCTGTATGATTCCGAGAGTTCTACGAAAGGAACCAGTGCCAATAGAACTGGTCACCATCCCAATGAGACCCTGTTTCTGGGCTCTAGCAATCACTTTCTCTATATCATTCTGGAAATGCTTCATATCGATGTGTGTGTGAGCGTCGAAGAGTTTCATGGATACCACTCGTTGATGAATAGGAGTACCTAAGAGATTCACTTTAATTCTATTGGATGCGACACATATCTGATTAAGAATGTCAGATCCCAACGAGCGACTTCGCGAGAAAACCATGCAGGTTACGCAATTGAACCAACGTTTAGAGTCGATGCAGGCACAACTAAGTGGAGCCCAGCGAAGAGCTTCTGAGTTGCATACTCAAGTTCAAACGCTTGAGACGCAGCTGGCAAGTAAGGATTCAGAGATGCAAGCACTGCAAGCAGAATTGTCAAAGACAAAAGCAGCACTAGATGCTGTCGGACGAGAGATGCAAGGTATTCGATCGCAGAAGACGGAAGAGTTCGCAAGACAGAAACCAAGAGAGGATAACACAACAAAAGAAGAACTCAAGAAAGCAGACTTGAAGATAGTACGCCTAAAGGATGACATCAAGAAGTTGTCCGAAGCTGCTACGGGAGTGCTTCTTGGGCAGGAAGGTGCCCTAGATAACCTTGGGGAGGTTGTCAAGTCCGTTGGAGATATTCAACACCGAATATTCAATCTAATCCTGGAAAGACGCCATCTGAAGATAGATGAGATCGCCTCTCTTCTTCTCATCGAAACTGCAGAAGTACTCGATGCTGTTGATAGTCTGCAGGCATTGGGAGAAGTAGAGATGAAGGATTCCAACACTGTCGTCCCAGCAAAGAAATATCGAGAAGTGGCAATCCCCCATGAAAAATGGAAGGATATGCGCCCCGCTGAAATATTCGATTCCCTTGAGGAGATTGTAGAGAAGGCTGAAGGGAAGGAAACTATTGTTGAAGCGCTTGAGAAGGCAGTTGATATACTTGAACAGAAGCTTGCTCGTGGAGGGGCGTTGATATTCCAGATGCGAAGAACAGCGGGAGACTGGAACAAACAGGAAGGGAATGCAGAGGAATTACGCTATACAATTAGAGATTGGCGTTCGAGAGCGATTAGCCTCCAGTAGCTCATTCGTTACCATTCTTCTTGAGTGCTTCTCTGACATAGGCTCCAAAGTCGGAGGTTTCGCCGTCCCTTTGAACACGAATCTTGGGTTCTTCACCTTTCACTTGGCGTTCGATATAGCGAATATCGATTTGAGAGAAAGTCTGTCGGATACCACGGTATGTTACCAAATAGAGAATGATGTCCCTTATTCGAGATGCAACAGGCGGTTCTACCTGATTGAGCTTCTCTAGGTACTCCATTGCATCGGGTTCAAGGAAACGCTTGAGAAGCTTGCCTCGTTCGACTTCTACTTTCTCTTGCTTCTCCTTTGTTTGTTGGAGTTGCTTTTCCCGGGCTATAAGTTGAGCCATTTTCTTTCGTCTCAGCATCTCAAGCTCTGAATCATCATCACTCAATGGCAGTTCCTCAAGCTTCAGTTCTATACCTACTGTACTTAAGATTCTCGATGCGACGAGAAGTCCTTTTTAGTGCTAATAGTTAACTCAATAACAGGATTACTTGACAGTATTCATTGCCCTAGAGATGAGCAGCATGGAAGAAACGAGTTGCGATTGGCTAGTGAAGGTTGATGCGGGATACTACTGTAAACTTAGAAACCAAAACCTGCCTATTCCTGAAGTTACGCAGAAATGCCTCCAAACCGACCTAGCAGTCATGTGTGTTGATGCTTATAGCTCTCTCTCACGAGGCAAGGAAAGCTTGAATGAAAGGAGTACAGATGCCTTTCCTTGGTTGATGGATGCAGCAAGCCAATTCGAAAATCTGGGCGAACTGGATAATTCCATAAACGCAATATCAATCGGAGTTGATTTCGCGTTAAAGAACAACTTGGTAGATAAAGCATACTCCTTCTTCAGCTACGGGAGAACGATCTATGAAACAGGGGCCATAGAGGGAGACCCTTCAGTGAGTAATCCTGCGATAAAGAAGCATCTCATATCACTGGGAAAAAGAATCCTCAATACTTCACAAGATCCAATTGAAACCTCACCTCTATCTGCGGTTCAAGCAGAGCTGAAAGCATCCATTCTAGGCGGAGTCAGTCTAAAGAAGGCCGAAGTTGCAGAGGAAGATAGAGACCTTGTTATCTCGCATGGAAGAGCACTTTATGAGAGAAAGGCCATAGAATACCGTGAAGGAGCTCAGAAGTATTTCGATTCAGGAATCCCAGGAAATGGAGTTGTCTTCGCGTGCATGGCAGCACTTTCAGACCTTATGCTTGGAAAGACCAAGGAAGGCATGTCATATCTTGTGAAAACAGCTGCGAATCCAGAGGTTAAGGATGATTTTCAAGGACACCCATGCTTTAGGTGGACTCGTTTAGTCTTTAAGTCATTAGTAGACAGGAGTAAGGAAACCATAGTCACTGCACAGAAGATGTTTCTCCAAATCCCATGGAGCTATAAAGATGACAAGGAATTCGCTAGAAGAGTCATGGAGTCGATTGAACGTCGCCTTAATGCTTGATTCTCATCTTTGCAATAAAGAATCCATCAGTATTATCTGAATGAGGAAATAATCTACGCACCTTCTTCGTACAATCAAAATCGGGATATCCAGCTCGCTCAATTCCAGGTATATCCAATAGCTCAACGTCGTACTTGTTCAGAATCGTATCAATTTGGTTCTCTCCTTCATGCGGTAGAATCGAGCAGGTCGCATATACAATTTCAGTTCCGGGATGGAGCGAGTATCTGGATATTATGCCTTCTAGTATTTTATTCTGGATGGCCATGATTGAGAAAAGATATCTCTTATTCAGTCTCCATTTGTAGGAAGGGTGGGTCCTCAGCATTCCGGTTGAGCTGCAAGGTGCGTCGATCAGAATTTTGTTTGCTCCAGTAATGGGACATTGCGATGCATCACCTTGCATCCATTCCACAGTGTTGGTGCCTAAAGCATGAGAACGCTCTTTTGCGATATTCAATCGTTTCGTGTTGAGTTCAGTTGCTATTAGTTTTCCTTTCTGTTGCATCATTTCCCAAATCAACTGTGTCTTCATCCCAGGAGCAGCACAGGCATCCCAAGTTATTTCCTCGGGCTGAGGTGAAAGTGCGTGAACCGTCAACACACTTGCTTTATCTTGAATCAAAACCTCGCTATTAAGAAAAGGTCCAGATTGCACCAACAAATCCATTCCAGATAGAACATGAAATAAACCAGGAACGGTCCGATCTTGTTCTAGATTCACACCAATCGATGATATCTCATCTATAGGATCCACCGCTGTTGTGCGAAGTCTGTTACGTCGTAAATAGGCAGTACCTTGAGAATTGTTAGAATCCATCAAAGATAGAGCCTCCGACTCACTCATGTTCGAAAATAGAGTGTCTACAATGAAGCTTGGATGCGAGAGTTTCAAGCTGGTCCTTTCATTTCTAGGCAATCGAACGATTAGCTGATCGAGATCTTTTGAGATGGCCTCTTTTAGGATGGATTGCATCTGACTGTTTTCATCTGCGAACAAGTCGATGAGACGTTCCGGGGAAATCTGTTGCCATCGTGATTGAAAAAGAGCGATTCGGAGCATAGCGCGAAAACGTGGAGAAATATCGCCAAAAGAACCTCTTCTGGTGGAACGACTAAGGATGAAATCAATTGTATTCAGGTGCTGTATTATGCCCATGGAGATGTATTGAATCTCTGAATAGATCTCCAACGTATATGAGGTTTCAAGACGAAACGTACGTAGAATAGAACGCAATGAAGCTCGTTCTTTGTCATATTTGAGAAGTATACCTAATACCGCATCTTGTACAATGCGACTCTTGTCCTCTTCATCATTCGAACGATTCATTCTTCTCGCCAGTTACGTAAACTCAATATCTGGTCCTATATGTACATACTTCATCCTCGTTAGCATCTCTGGAAAGAACTTCCCACCGATTATCCCTGAATCCTTGTAGCCTCCTAGATGGGGCATATGAGGGTCGAAATAGAGATGATCTTGACCTACATTCACGCCAGCAGACTCAATGCCTTTCACCCATTGCATACGTACCTTTGAGTCATCCGTGAATATTGACGAACGAAGTCCAAACCTAGAAGAGTTTGCGATAGCAAGAGCCTGCTCAACACTACTAACCTTGAGGACGGGTAAGGCAGGTGCAAAAACCTCCTCGGTCATCAGACGCATATCAGGCGTGATATCTGTGAGGACCGTGGGCTTGTAGAATAGACCAGCAGGATCTTCCTCTCCGAGGAAATTCATTCGATATCCTCCAGTCTGAACCTTTGCACCCTTCGCCAGAGCGTCTTCCATTTGATCCACTAGGAGATACAACGCAGTCATTCCTACAGGAGGCAACGTGACTTGCGGGTCCGATGGTAATCCAACCTTCAACTTCTCTGCCTCTTCGATTACCAGCTTCAGGAGATCATTATGTAGCGAGTCCTGAACTAAAAGGCGTTTGACTGCCATGCATGCCTGTCCACTTCCCAAATATCTGCCCTTGACAATCATCTTCGCAGCAAAATCAAGATCGACATCACTCCCCCATACAAGGCTGGCATCACTTCCAGCCAATTCTGGAGCCATCTGTATCCGATGTGACATGGCAGATGACCATAGCTCGAGGCCTCTGTCACTATCTCCATACCATACAATGGTTCCTACTCGAGGGTCTCTCATAAACCGGTCCATCAAACCTTTTCCACTACCCGTTATTGCTTGAATCATAGCGGGAGGCAAGTCGAGCTCTAAGAATTTCTCCATGAATATTCGACCGAGAAGGATTGTGCTCAGAGGTACTTTTGCTGGAGGTTTGAGGATCGTGGAATTTCCAGCCAGAATGGAAGAAGTTATACTTAGAATGCCTAAAGCCAATGGAGAGTTATAGGGAGTGAATAGACAAGAAACACCATAGGGTTCTCTAAATCGATAGTTCTTCCCTCCATCACTTCCTGGAGCTTCTATGATGTCAAGACTTTGACCCCATAGCTCGAAAGTTTCACGCTCCAGGTACTCTGTGAACATTTTCCATGTCCAGTTGAAAGTACCAATGGGCACTCCCTCCTTAACAGAAACGTCACGTACTTCCTCAAATCTATCTTTGACTGCCAAACCAGCTTGGTAAAGTGCATCCACTCGATCGTCTAGTGTCGCGCCTAGTCCCATCGTTCTGAATGGGTTGAACAGCTTTTGATGGTCACGTACTCCAGCGTCTAAGGCTTGATTGATGTCCGAATCTCTAGCAATCGAAACGTGTGCGTAGACGATGTCATCAATCTCATCCTTTGAGTATTTGGGAACTCCATGTGTCCTTACATAGTCCTTCAAGTATCTAGTTTCGGGAGAACTTTCAGGTATCATACCGGGTGCTCTTGTAATCATCATCTTCTGCATTGAAGATGCGCTTTGAAGCTGCAGTGCAATAGCCAGACCAGGGTCAGCAATTACCCGATCCATATCAGGAAATGGCACATACTTTCCAGTGTCAACTTCTTTTCCATCAACCAATATTGGATAGATATCCATAGGCATTACCTCAGGCTGTGTGAGCAAAGCTGGTCATCTCATAGCATCTATGAGTCTTTCGCTTGATGACTAATCCTGTCTATGCTAGAGATTTCGTAGTAGAGCGGTCGGATCTGTGTCTAAGGCTCGTCGAGTAGGAATGAAACACGCGCCTAGCAAGAGAACGAGCTCAATCAATACTAAGATTGAGAGCTGTAGAAGAGGGACATAGGGAAGATAGATGCTACTGACCCATAGAGGAGAAATGCCCAATGAGAGAGTGGTCAATGTTATGCCCAGTGTAATACCTACTACCAGACTGATCAGCATTGCAGTCAACACTGCACCAGCAAACTCTTGGAAGATTAACGAGGTGATTTGTTGCCTTCTGGCTCCAACTGCTCGTAGGATGGCGTATTCCTTTGCTCTAGAGTTCACTGCAGCTGATAATAAAGTAAGGATACTAAACATACCCATTACTCCAAGAAGAAGTACAGAAATTGCGGTGAGACTCTCGAAGCCGCTCAAGAATAGATCAACTTCCCGTGATATTTCTCTAGGGGCGGATGTTTCTGGAGAATAGGCATCAAGATCGTAATTCGATTCAAGTGATGAAACTAAAGCGGTCATATCCTGTGTTGAGAGGACACTTGCCAAAATTAGTTCTGTATTTGTAATGCCTGTAGCTGCTTGAATAAAATCAAAGTTGACTAACGCGAATCCACCCCGCCCTATCTGAAATCCGAAACCAGTCGACACTGAACCAGAGGACCTGTCCTGAGTGGATGCCAGACCAAATCCTGGAGCGCTTCTCACTAATCCTACTATCTTGAGTGCAATCTGGGATACTTGCGGTCTAAAGTAGGAAACTGTAAGATTATCCCCAACAGTCTTATTCCAAAGAGTGGAATATGTTTCACTAAGAATGATACCACGAGGTGTATTTGCTAATACTCCAAGCACTGCTTCCGTGGAGTTCGAGATAAAGCTGTCAGTATGGAAATGTCCAATTCGAAGATACTTCTCCGGGTCTATGGCTTCGAGATAGAAGGAATGGTCTCCTACTTGGGCATCCAATTCAATCACTGGCATCGTTTCGAGTATACCTGGATAATGTCGTAAGGTTTCGTTGAGATATATCGATGCATTAGTAGATTCAAGTCGAAGGTCAGCTCCTATAGCGTAGTCAATTTCTAGTTGGAGATGATGGTTGAAACCTTCCATTTGTACATACATCATATTTGAAGTCGAAAGAATTATTGTTAGAATAACAAGAAGAGGGATTAGTCTACCCTTCCTCTTTCTGAGACTCCTTGTCATATAGAGACTCTTCTCCCCCAAAAGGAAAACCAGACTCTCACTTATGGATGAGAGCACTTGCCTGGCAAAACGAGCTCCGTATTGTGCCATTATATACAACAATATCGTAATCAAGAGAATCTGTAAGATGCCTCCCAGCCCAAATGGTGATATTATGTAGGGCATGAGCGTTATACCACCGAGAATAGCGATTAGTAATACGCCCAACTTGCCAACGTTCTCCTTCATTTGAATTGATTCTTGAAGATTCTCAGAATGCAAAACTAGCTCTTCCACCTCGATGAAACGACCGATTTGTAGGAGGTAAGTAATAGGTAGCGCGAGAGCAATTATTACTGCCATTATTATTCCAAGATAATTAGGAACTAGATTATCCCAAAATAATATCAAATCGGCTTGGTTATACTGGAGTACTCCTTCACTTGCACCCATCAGGACGCTGAAGAAGATTGATAATAGCAGACTCAAAGAAACCGAAATTGCAAACAGAATGATTGATTCCCATATATAGCTTGTAAGGATCTGATTATATGATGCTCCTTTCACTCTGAGAAGAGAAGCTTCACCCTTTCTTCGAAGTACAGCACTCTCAGAAGCATTGATCATGATAATAATTGCAATGAACAATGAAGGGAACGCCAGTAGTATGATGATTCTACTCTGTTGGTATGTTTGTATGTGGCTTCTAAGATTCTCAACCTCTTGAATCCCCCACACATCAAGACCTCTCGGTTCCCCAATTATATCCATCAAACTCATCAGTTTCTCAGGGATAAGGGATTCTCCTGTTGTCAGAAGCTCGTCGGCATCTGCTTGAATAAGACTTGAAACAGAAAAGAAGCTCCTAGTAGAAACCTCCTCAATAACTTCGGGGGGAATAGTTTCAGTACTGACAATTACTGAATCAAAGACCCCTAGAACAGGTTCAGGGAAGGCAAAGGGATCCACAAGTTTTCTAGTCATTGAGATGAAAGCATTACCGAATACGCTCGTACCCGCTGCAAGATCAAAAATGCCAACAACCGTCAGATTCATCATCGTGTGACGTCTATTTCCCTCCATTGTAGGAAATCTGCCATGTGCACCTAGTACAATATCGAGGTTTATCGAATCGCCGATCTGAATCCTGCGTCCAGTAGCTAGCTCCAAGTAATCAACAAAGAAAGAACCAACAATTATTTCATTAGAGCTAATTCGAAACTCTCCTGAGTAATCAAAGAGTGGCTTCCAACGTTGAAGGGTGGACTCATTGGCAAGGATTATGCGAGCATCCTTGTAGCCCTGAACGTAATAGAGATCTTGATTCAGCGGGTAGCTATCGGTATTTTGCATATGTCCATCAACGATACAGATTGTTGACATCATTCTGTCAATGCTCTTGACCCAAGGATGGCTCGAAAAGACCTCCTCGGCTTGAAGAAGTTCATCGTATCCCCCTTCAGCCTCATAATCGATTGGCTTCATGCCAACTTGATAGACTGTATCATCAACAAAGGCATTTGTTTCAATTCTGATACCAGTTGATGTCCAATTCATAACGGCAGGAATAAGTGAAACACCAAGTGCGAGGATAATTGCGATGCCAGCATTATGGAGTCCATTGCTACGTAGTGACTGAACCGCATATGCAATAGGCCATAATCGGCTATCCTGACGAGATGCTCTTCTATACGCTGCCATTTTGTAGAAAAGGAAGGAAACTGCAAATCAATTAAGTAAGTCGCTTTCAGCAAAGAAATTACTCATCAACGAGAGGACGTTCATACATCTGAACAAGCATGCCAGGATATTGCTCGTAAGGGTCGCCCCATGGACGAAAACCAAATCGTTTCATTAGTTTTTCACTGACTTCTTGACCTACCAAGATATTACAATAGTTTCGTACGCAGCCATGGTCTTTCCCAAATTCAGCGAATTGCATGTACATAGCTGATGCGAGACCACTTCCGCGACAGACCGTACTAACGGTTTGATGCTCACCAAAGAGACCTTTCTCTGTTATGATAGCTTTGTACAAGCCCACAATCCTTCCTTCAAGCCGAGCTCCAAAATAGTGGTAACCAGATCTCATGTCTTCAATAATCTGTTCAGGTGTGTACATGCGTTTCTTACGCCAATCCTC